>NZ_JZKF01000135.1 GCF_000962825.1 Actinoplanes rectilineatus | reverse complement strand
CTCCCGCACTCCCGCACTCCCGCACTCCCGCACTCCCGCACTCCCGCCGGGGGATGGTGAGCACCCCAACCGCATGATCGGGTACCCCCACCGTCCCAAATCAGCAGGCCACCACCCCCAATCGCTTGATCGGGTGCACTCACCACCCGAAACGGCCGAGCCACCGCCCCCAATCGCATGATCGGGGGGCGCCATCCCCGCCGTTTCCACCCCTCCCGCCGTTCCCTCATCCGAAGAACAGCGACCGCCCCCAGTCTCATGATCGTGTGCACAGACCTTCCGTTTCGAGCCGGTGACCGCACCCAGTCCCGTGATCGGGTGCGCCGACCTACCGCTCCGGAGCGATGGCCGCACCCAACGGCTCGTTCGGGTGCAGTCACCACCTGAACAAGACGCGAACGGAGGTGACAGCTCCCGACCCGCAATCGGGGACGCCGGCCAACCCTTCTGGCCCGAACCCGAACCCGCATTCGCACCCGCACCCGCACCCGCACCCGCACCCGCACCCGCACCCGCACCCAGTCGCATGATCGGGTGCGGTGGCCCTCCGTTCCGGGAAGGTGACCGCACCCAGTCCCGTGATCGGGTACGCCGCCCTACCGCTCCAAAACGATGACCGCACCCAACGCCTCGTTCGGGTGCAGTCACCACCTGAGCAGGACCCGAACGGCGGTGACAGCTCCCGATCTTGTGTTCGGGTGCCCCCACCGCCCCGAAACGGAGGGCCACCGCACCGGATCATGCGACCGGGGACGCCCACCGCCGGCAACGACAAACTGCAGACGACAAACGACAAACGACAGACGACAAACGGCAGACGGCAGACGGCAGACGGCAGACGGCAGACGCTCCCGGTCCCGTGATCGGGTGCACTCACCGCCCCGCGATGGCAGGCCCGCACCCCAACCGACCGATCGGGTTCGCCCACCCTCCCGAAACAACAGGTCAGCGCACCCGATCACCACACCGGGAGCCATCACCACCCTGGCTCACCGATCCTGACGGCGAGCACCCCGGACAACCCGAGGGAAGCGTCCACTGCACCCGGCAGACGAGGTAACCGCACCCGAGCAATCCGTCCCCCAGCGGCGGTGGCGCACCCCCAACCCGCGAGAGCGGAGCGGAACAGGAGCGAGAACAGAAAGGAGAGCGGGTACGTCAACAGACCGCGACCCGGCCGGCTCCCCCTCAGAGGTTCAAGCAGATGCGAACGAGCGTGCCCCCGGGAACCGCCGCCGTGTAGACCGCGTCGCAGATCCGCTCCACGATGGCCAGGCCACGGCCCCGGACCGCCTCCGCCGACGGCATCGCCCGCCCGAACGGCCGCGCCGCCCCTTGATCGACCACATCGCAGACCACGCGGCCGTTCTCCGCCCACACCCGGATGTGCCCGCCGCCTGTCGTGTGCTGGAGCGTGTTCGTCGTGAGTTCGCTGACCGCCAGCGTCAGCAGGTCGATGCGTCCCGCCGGCAGCCCCAGTGCCAGCGCCCGTTCGGTGACGAACGCCCGGACCGCCCGCAGGTCGTCCGCGACCTGATAGGACATGCTGTCGGTGGTGTCAGGCATAACGGTCCTCGTCAGCCGACGCAACAAGCGAAGCCGACGCAACAGACGAAGCCGGCGCAACAGACGAGGTCAGCGCGACAAACGAAGCCGGCGCAACAGACGAGGCCGACGCGACAAACGAAGCCGACGCAACAGACGAGGCCGACGCGACAAACGAAGCCGACGCGGCAAACGAGGCCGGCTCAACAGACGAGGCCGGCGCGACAAGCAGCGTATCCAGCCCGGTAAGTTCGAGGACGTCGGCGACCGGCCCAGCCGCGTCGACCACGCAGACACAGGCACCGGATCGTTTCGCCACGTGGTGGGCGGCGTCCAGGCGGTGAACGCCGCTGGAGTCGATGAAGGCGAGCCGGGTCATGTAGACGCGCACGACGCGTTCACGGCGTACCGCGTCGAGCAGGATGGCCGTCAGGTGTTCCCAGGCGGACAGGTCGCATTCCCCGGCGAGGGCGACGGTGATCCGGCCGGCCTCGGCGGACGTCCTGGCCTCGAATCTGCCCATCGACTGCCGTACCTCCCTGCGGGTGTGTCGGCCCGCCGGGCCCATCATGTCACCCGCCGGGCCGGAAAGCTCACGGCGTCATGATCCCATCGGCGGGGTGCCGCCTGGTCACCGCGTTGATCAGCGTTCCCAGGCCTGCCGCGAGGGTGTCGATTCCCCCGGTGGGCGGACCGGCCGGTTCCCGCATGTAGACGTCCCGGCGGATCTCCAGCATCAGTGCGGCGACGCGGGTGTCGCGCCGCCAGTGGGCCAGTGGCACGTAGCAGCCGGCGAACGGGCTGTTCAAGGCTGTGTCGTCGTGGAGTTCGCGGGCGAGGGCGATGAGCCGGCCGGGTGTGTGGTCGGGGTCGGTGCCCAGGCAGAGGTGGGGTCGTGGTCCGTCGCCGTGCATCTCGTACGGGAGGGGCACCGCCGGATACGAGTGGACGTCGAGCAGGATCGCTCTGCCGGTGGCTGCGAGCCGCTGGTCGGTCAGGGTGCTCATCGCGGCCGCGTACGGATGAAAGTGCTCGTCGAGGAGGGCCTGGTCGCGGGCCGGATCGTCGTTGCGCAGGCGCCGGCCGGCGTAGCCGTGGGTGTAGACGGGTCCCATGCCGACGGCGAGCATCTCCTCGGTGTCGTCCGGGAACCGTTCCGGGTCGACGACCAGGCGGGACAGCCGGTTGACCAGTGTCCAGGGCCGGAGTGGGGCGTGGTCCGCGGCGCGGGCGGCGATCACGTCGGTGTACGCGTCGGTGAGGTGGTCGAGTTCGTCGGCGAGTGCGGCGGGGCCGGGCAGCAGGCCGGAGTCGACGATCGTCCGGGAGGCGTGCGGGACGTGCAGGATCACCGGGGAGTCCGGGTGTCCCGGGATGATCTGGAAGCTCATCGTGGCAAGGCTAGGGCCTGTGACGAGGTGGGGGCGGAGCGAGGCGGGGTCCCGGTGTCGTCCGGCCGCGTGTCGATGCGGGCTTCGGGTCCGTCGTGCGGGGAAACCGGTCCGGGTTCCCCGCACGACGGGGTGGATCAGCTCTGGGCGAGCTCGGTGCAGATCGTGTTGATCATCAGGTAGGTGACCACGTACGGGTCGACGTTGGCGTTGGGGCGACGGTCCTCGATGTAGCCCTTGCCGTCCTTCTCGACCTGCCACGGGATGCGCACCGACGCGCCGCGGTCGGAGACGCCGTAGCTGTACTCGGTCCACGGGGCGGTCTCGTGCAGGCCGGTGAGGCGCTCGTCGATGCCGGAGCCGTAGCCGTCGACGTGCTCCTGGCGCTTCTTGCCGAGGGCCTCGGCGGCCGCGATGATCGCGTCGTAGCCCTCGCGCATGGCCTTGGTGGAGAAGTTGGTGTGCGCGCCGGCACCGTTCCAGTCGCCCTTGACCGGCTTGGCGTCGAGGGTGGCGGACACGCCGTAGTCCTCGGCGATGCGGTAGAGCAGCCAGCGGGCGACCCAGAGCTCGTCGGCGACCTGCGGTGCGGCGACCGGGCCGATCTGGAACTCCCACTGTCCGGGCATGACCTCGGCGTTGATGCCGGAGAGGTGCAGGCCGGCGTCGAGGCAGGCGTCCATGTGCTTCTCGACGATCTCACGGCCGAAGACCTCGTCCGCGCCGACGCCGCAGTAGTAGCCGCCCTGCGGGGCGGGGAAGCCGCCGCCGACCGGGAAGCCCAGCGGGCGACCGTCCTGGAAGAAGGTGTACTCCTGCTCGATACCGAAGATCGGCTCCTGGTCGGCGAACTTCTCGGCGACCTCGGCGGCGGCACGGCGGGTGTTGGTGGGGTGCGGGGTGCCGTCGATCAGCTCGACCTCGCACAGCACGATGATGTTGCTGCCGCCGCGGATCGGGTCCGGGCAGGTGAAGACCGGGCGCAGCACGCAGTCGGACTTGTCACCGGGCGCCTGGTTGGTGCTGGAACCGTCGAAACCCCAGATGGGGGGCTCGGCACCGTCGGCGAGGATCTTGGTCTTGGAACGCAGCTTGGCAGTGGGCTGGGTGCCATCGACCCACAGGTACTCGGCCTTGACAGCCATGTCGTTTCTCCCTCAAGTGGCGTACTCGGTGCGTACTCCGCTGATACTGGTGCCATCCGGTCAACAGTCGCTAAACGTTAATCTCGGACAAACCCCGGCGCAGCGAGGGGATGCTATCGGCCGAAGATCAAATCTACGTTTCCGAACCGGATCAATCGCCCGGTGACTCCCGTCATGCCATCCACCACGGTCAGAGCCCGGTTCGGGCCGGAAGTCCGGTCCCGGCGGGCCGTAGGACCTTGCCCAGGAGGCGTCCACGCACCACGATCAGGTGAAGTAAGGAGCAAGGAGGCTCGCCGTGCCGAACCAGAAGATCGTCGTGGGCTACGACGGAAGCCCGGACGCCCGCAAGGCCGCCCGGTGGGCGCTGGACGAAGCCGTGCGCACCGAGGCGCCGGTCGAGCTCCTCTACGCGTACGAGTGGCCCAGTTACGTCCCCGCCGCGGCGATGATGCCGGCCGCCGCCGTCTACCCGGACGCCGACACCGACGACGCCGTCGGGGAGATGCTGACCAGCGCACTGGCCGCCGCCTCCGACTCGCATCCCGGCGTGCGCGTGCGCGCCCGGGTCGAGCACGGCACCGCCGCGGTGGCGCTGACCCAGCGCGGCGCCGAGGCCGGCCTGATCGTGGTGGGCGGCCCGCGCCACAACCCGGTCCGCGCCCTGCTCGGTTCGACCAGCGCCTCGGTGAGCGCGCACGCCCGCTGCCCGGTCGTGGTGGTCCGCGGCGAGCCGCGCGCCACGGATCCGGTGGTCGCCGGTGTCGACGACGCGCCCACCTCCGGCCTCGTGCTCGGTTTCGCGTTCGAGCAGGCGGCGGTCCGGGGTGTCGCGGTCCGCGCGGTGCACGGCTGGACCCCGCCGGACGGCCGCGACCTGCTCTGTGAGGCGAACCTGCGGGCGGTCGCCGCCGAACGCGAGCGCCTCGAGGGCGTGCTGGCCTGCTGGCGGCGGCGTTTCCCGTGGGTGCCGGTCACCTCGGAGGTGGTGGTCGGCGGTCCGGGCGAGGTGCTCGCCGAGGCCGCGGCCGGGGCCCAGCTGGTGGTGGCCGGCGCCCGGGCCCGCCGCGCGCTGCGGGTCGCGCTGCGCCCGTCGGTCGGCCGGCATCTGCTGCACCGGGCCCGGTGCAGCATCGCGCTGGTGCACCGCGGACGCCTGATAACCCCTGAGGGCCGCTAGCATCCGGCCTGCCCGGATCATCAGGCAATCCCCCAAAATCACCCGTATTCGCCTCTACAGTGAGTCGCACAGACGCACTGATCCGGAGGACGGGATGCAGCCGGGTACCACCATCTCCGGGCGAGGCCTGCTCGAACGCCTGCTCGGCGACCGCAGCCTACTGATCAAGAGCACCGTGGCGGCCGGGTGCGTGGCCCTGGTCGCGGTAATGGTCACCGTCCTGGCGCTGACCCGGATGTCCCAGCTCCGCGACGACCTGCAGGCCATGAAGAGCAACCATGTCGACGGCATGGAGCAGATCACGAACATGCGCGGTGGGCTCGCCGCCATGTACCGCGGCATGGTGATCTACGCGATCACCGTCAAGACCGACATCGCCGGTCTCAAGAGCGCGATCACCACCACCACCGACGCCGACAAGCTGGTGGACGCGGCGGTGGCGAAGTACCAGGCGATCGCCACCGCGTCCGGCGCCACCGACCGTCTCGACGCGCTCACCAGTTTCTCCGAGGCCGTCGCGCACTACCGGGCACTGCGCAACACCATCCTGTACGCGCTGCCGCTCGCCGACGGCTACACGCTGCCCGCCGCCGCCGACGTCGGCGCCGAGTTCACCACCGTCGAGACGGCGATGAACACCGCGATGGACGACCTGCAGACCGCCGAGGAGGCCGACGCCGACGCGATGGCGTCCGCGGGCGCCGGCGAGTACCGCCGCGCCCAGCTGATCACCATCGCCGGTCTGGCCATCGGTTTCCTGCTCGCGATCGTGGTCGGCTTCGGCGTGATCCAGCTGATCAAACGGCAGCTCGCCACGGTCGCCGGCGCGCTCAGCGCGGTCGCCGACGGCGACCTGACGGTGCCGGCCGAGGTCCGGTCCCGCGACGAGCTGGGCCAGATGGCGATGGCGGTCAACCGGGCCCGCGAGGGTCTGCGGGACACGGTCGGCCAGCTCACCCGGGGGGCGGACGTCCTCGGTGAGGTCACCCAGCGGCTCGGCGGCATCACCGCCCGGCTGGACAGCGAGTCCCGGGAGGCCGCCGACCAGGCGCAACTGGTCGCCGGCACCGCCAACGAGGTCTCCGGAAGCGTGCAGACGGTGGCCGCGGGCAGCGACCAGATGGGCGCGTCGATCCGGGAGATCTCCGAGAACGCCAACAACGCCGCGCAGGTCGCGTCCAGCGCGGTCGGTGTCGCGCAGGCCACCAACGACACCGTCGCCAAGCTGGGCACCTCGTCCGAGGAGATCGGCAACGTGGTCAAGGTGATCACCACGATCGCCGAGCAGACCAACCTCCTCGCGCTCAACGCCACCATCGAGGCCGCCCGTGCCGGGGAGGCCGGCAAGGGCTTCGCGGTCGTCGCCACCGAGGTCAAGGACCTGGCCCAGGAGACCGCGAAGGCCACCGAGGACATCGCCCGCCGGGTCGAGGCGATCCAGGCGGACACCGCCAGCGCGGTCGAGGCGATCGGCGAGATCTCCCGGATCATCGAGGAGATCAACGACTACCAGGTGACCATCGCCTCGGCGGTCGAGCAGCAGACCGCCACCACCAACGAGATGAGCCGCAGCATCAGCGAGGCCGCCCAGGGCAGTTCGACGATCGCCGAGAACATCAGCGCGGTCGCCGCCAACGCCAACGCCACCACGGCCGCGCTCGGTGACGCCGACGCCTCGGTCGGTGAGCTCACCCGGGTCACCGGCGAACTGCGGCACGTGGTCCAGCGTTTCCGGGTCTGATCTCCTTTTCCGGGTACGCGCTGAGCACCGTCACCGGGTACGCGCTGAGCACCGTCACCGGTGCCGCAGCAGGCGCTCCACCCGGTTGATCAGGTCGGTCATCGAGAACGGCTTGACCAGGTACTCCTCGGCTCCCACCGTCCGGCCGAGGTCCATGTCGCCGGGGCGGCCCCGGCCGCTGATCATGATGACCGGGATGCGCGCGGTCTGCGGCGACGAGTGCAGCTCGTAGCAGAAGGTGAGACCGTCCAGTCCCGGCATCGAGACGTCCATGACCACCAGCTGCGGGTGCTCGTTGATCGCCAGTTCCAGCGCGGTCCGCCCGTTGTCGGCCACCAGCGTCCGGTACCCGAGCGCCTGCAGACGGAACTCGATGATCTCCCGGATGTTCTCGTCGTCGTCGGCGATCAGCACCGTCGGGGGTTGCAACGCGACCGCCCAGTCCTCGACCCGCCACATGACCCCGAGGTCCTCGGCGTCGCTGAACGCGATGGTGGTGGTCGACCCGGACGACTGCGGCATGGCGGCTCCTTCTCCGTGGATCCCCAGTGATCGGCCGGGTCCGCCGCCGGAACAGGGAGATCACCGTTGCGATCGGGGTGCCGCGGCCCACACCGCCCCCGGTGGTGACAGGTTCCCGCCCAGCGTTTAGGTTAGGGTTACCTAATCTTGCCGGGGAGGCGAACGTGACCCAGACAGTCGTGCCAACCGAGACGACCCCGTTCCGGTTCTTCCCGGTCGAGGTCGCCCGGGTGACGCAGCTCAGCCCGAGCTTCATCCGCGTCACCTTCACCGGCGACGACCTGGACCGCTTCGGCGACAACGGATGGGATCAGCGCATCAAACTGATCCCGCCGCTGCCCGGCAGCGGCCACGACCACCTGCCGACCGGCCTGGACTGGTATGCGCAGTGGCGCGACCTGCCCGAGGAGCGCCGCAACCCGATCCGCACCTACACCGCCCGCGAGGTCCGCCAGGGCCGGCGTGAGCTCGACGTGGACATGGTGCTGCACGGGGTGAACGGACCGGCGTCGCGCTGGGCGGTCGAGGCCCGCCCCGGCTCCACCATGTGCATCCTCGGCCCGAACGCCGACTTCACCGGCAGTTCCGGCGGCATCGACTTCCACCCGCCGGCGGGCACCCACCGGATGCTGCTGGTCGGCGACGAGACCGCGGTCCCGGCCATCGCCTCCATCCTGGGCGGCCTGCCCGAGGACGCCTGCGGCGAGGCCCTGCTCGAGGTCCCGGAGCACGGCGACGAGCTGGACATCACCGCCCCCGAGGGCTTCCGGGTCACCTGGCTGCCCCGGGCCGGCGTCACCCACGGCACCCTGCTCGTCCCGGCCGTCGAGGCGGCCGCCGCCCGGCTGATCGGCGACTGCACCAACCGCGGCACCACCGAACTCGAGGACGTCGACATCGACGAGGAGATCCTCTGGGAGGTGCCGGACGGCACCACCCCGGCGATCGACGGCTTCTACGCCTGGCTGGCCGGCGAGGCGGGCGTCATCAAGACGCTGCGCCGCCACCTGGTCGCCGGCTGCGGCGTCGACCGGCGTGCCGTCGCCTTCATGGGGTACTGGCGGCTCGGCCGCGCCGAGTGCTGAGCAGCCCGCCCGCGGGGACGCGCCGCCGCCGGTTCCCGGTCTCCCCCACCCCGCACCACCCCCGCCGCTGATCTCCTCCATCGACGCATCCCCCTCTGTTCAAGAACCGACAGCCGGAGCTGCTCAAGAACCGACAGTTCCGGCGTCGGATCCCTGCCAGTCTCGGCCGGGTGCCGGTTGCCGAACCGAGGGGGATCCTTGTCCGTCTGCTTCTTCGTGCCCGCGCACATCGTCGAGCACCTCGCCCGTAACGCCCGCCGACTGGGTCTCGACGCGGACGCCGCCCGGCGCACCGCCCTCGCCTCGCACGCCCTGCGCCGGACCCGGCAGGCCACGGCCACCGGCCTGGAGGCGCTCACCCCGGCCCGCCCCGGCGAGGGTGACCGGCAGATCTTCGACGACGACCACCGGTGGGCGACCGGCGTGAAACAGGTCCGCGGCGAGGACGACATCCCGGCCCCCACCACGGCCGCCGGCGCCGCCTTCGACGCCCTCGGCGTGACCCGGGCGTTCCTGCGTGAGGTCCTCGGCCGCGACTCGATCGACGACGCCGGCATGCCGCTGCTCGCCGACGTCAACTACGGCGCCAAATACGGCAACGCGTTCTGGGACGGCACCCGGACCGTCTTCGGCAACGGCGACGACACCGTGTTCCGGGACTTCACCGCGGACGTCGGCGTCTGCGGCCACGAGGTGGCACACGGGCTCACCCAGCACACCGCCGGCCTGGACTACACCGGCCAGCCGGGCGCCCTCAACGAGGCGTTCTCCGACATCGTCGCCGCCTGCGTCGAACAGTTCGCGCACCGCACCGACGCCGGCGAACACCACTGGCTGATCGGCGAGGGCGTGCTGGCCGACCAGTGGCGCGGCGAGGCGATCCGCTCGATGGCCCGCCCCGGCGCCGCCTACGACAACCCGGTCCTCGGCCGCGACCCGCAGGGCGCGCACATGTCGGCGTACGTCCCCGGCGGCGCCCCGCACGTCAACAGCGGCATCGTGAACCGGGTGTTCCACCTGTGCGCCACCACGCTCGGCTCGTTCCCGGCCGTCCGGATCTTCTACGCCGCCCTGTGCGACCTCTGGCCACGGGCCCGATTCCTCGATTTCGCGTACGTGGTGAGCGAACAGGCCCGCCTGCTGGCCCGCGACGGCCGTGTCCCGCGCGGCGCCCCGCACACCGTCCGATCCGCCTTCCGCGAGGTCGGCATCCACTGACCGCTCAAGTCGCCGCCGGGAATGCCGACCATCGAGGTCCCACCGGAATCCGACCGCTGAGGCAGACCACGATGACGATCGCGCGCTACGCCCTCCGCACCACCGCCTTCGCGGCCGCGTTCCTGCTCGTCTCCTGGGCCGCCTCCGGGCCGGTGGAGGTCCTCTCGTCGATCGCGGTCGCGGCCCTCTGGATCGTCGCGCAGGCCCGGGCCGGGCTGCGCCGGTTCGACGTGATCGCCCTCGGCACCACGGCCATGGTCGTCGCGGTGCTCCAGGGCACCGGGATGCTGATGGCGCTGGTCACGGCGATCGCGGTGATCCTGCCCGCCGTGGTCTTCGCCGAACTGCTGGACCGCTGGGTGCCGGGCTGGTGGCAGGGCCGGGCCGACCGGTTCCGCAAGCAGGACGCGGTCCTCGGCCGGATCATCTCCTCGGCGATGCTCGCGGCGGTGACGGCGGTCGTGCTGCGGGGCGTCATCGACCCGTCCGGGTTCGACCTGTCCGGCACCGCGGTGGCGCTGGCCCGCGACGGCGCCTCGATCCTGATCCTCACCGTGGCGGTGCGGGCGATCCGTCAGGCACGGCGTCCGCGGCGGCCGGTCCTCTCGGTGGTCAGGTAACGGCAGAAATCGCCTCTTTCGGCCGGCAGAGCGGGTAGCGCGTACCCGATAAAGGTTTTTGTCGGTCTTGTTCGCCAGAAATTTACATAGCTTTTCGTCAATTGCCTGACACTTCCCCGGCAGGCACACACCGTGACCATCCGGCGGCACCGTCACCCCGCGCGGTTTTCCCGCAGCGCTGACCTGGGCCTTCAGCCAGGAGATCTGCGCCATATCAGCGATCCGGTCACGCTCACCGCCCGTAGCAACGAGACGCATATCGCCGAATGATCGACTCCAGATCCGATCGTCGGATGGAACAATCATCGGCTTGAGACGAACAGGCACAACGGGGAAGGCGGCCTGCATGACGACCTACGGACGATCCGCGCGACTTCTGCGCCGGTACGGTCCCTGGACCCTCGCGGTGACCGCCGCGACGGTCGCGGGGACCTACGGGCTGCACCGGGCCGCGCCGGTCGAATACCGTTCCGAGGCCTCCGTGCTGGTCGAGTCCCGGGTCGTCCGCGACACCGCCGCGGTCGCACCCGACCTGAACACCGAACGGGCGATCGCACTCTCCGACGCCGTACTCGCCCCGGTCGCCCGCGAGGCCGGCCGCAGCACCACCGACCTGCGCGACAGCATCGAGGTCACCGCACAGCCCGGCACGAACGTGCTGACGATCGCCTACGACGACGAGAACCGATTCACCGCCCAGCGCCGCGCCCAGCAAATCGTCGACGCATACGTGAACTATCGCGGCGAGGAGACCGCGGTCCTCAACCCCTCGGTGGCACCCAGCGCCGCCCCGGCCGCCTCCACCCCGGCGACCGCCACGGCTCCGGCCCGCAACGCCGACATCTCCGCACTCTCCGCGGCGAGCCTGCCCACCGACCCGCAGAACCGGCCACTCGTGCCCGACCTGGCCCTGGGCCTCGGCGCCGGCCTGCTCCTCGGCGCCGGCACCGCCCTGCTGCGCGCCGGCACCCGCGGCGGCATCCGCAGCCGGGAGGACTACGCCCAGCTCGGCGCGGCGACCGTGCTGGCCACCGTGCCCCGCTACAAGCGTCCGAACGGCACGGTCAGCTCCCCGCCGGTCATGCTGCGCGACCCGGGCTCCCCGGCCGCCGAGTCGTTCCGCTACCTGCGGGCCCGCCTCCAGCCGAAACTGCACCCGATCAACCCGACCACGGTCCTGGTCACCAGCCCCGGCGACAAGGAGGGCCGCACCTCCACCGCGGCCAACCTGGCCGTCGCCCTCGCCCAGGCCGGCCGCACGGTCGTCCTCGTCGACGCCGACCTGCACCGCCCGCGGCTGCACGACGTCTTCCAGGTCGCCGGCGAATACGGTCTGACCACCCTCCTGGACGGCGACGCCACCGTCTCCGAGGTCCTCGAGGACACCGTCGTGCCGCGACTGCGCCTGCTCGCCGCCGGGCACCGCGCCGAGGAACACGTCGACCTCCTCGAAAGCCCGCAGCTCGCCCGGGTCCTGCGCGCCGTCCAGAAACACTGCGACGTCGTCGTCCTCGACTCGGCGGCCGTCCTCAGCGTCTCCGACGCGATCGCCCTGGCCGCCCTCAGCGACCGGGTGCTGCTCGTCGGCGACTTCCGCCGCACCAGCCGCGAGTCGGTACGCCGCGCCGTCACCGAACTCGCCGGCGTCGTCCACGACAACCTGGACCTGGTGCTGCTCAACGCCCCGAAGACGGCCGGCGCGCTGGTGCCCCAGCCGCGGGAGGTCAGCCCGACGGCGACCATCCCGTTCTCGTACGCGCAGGCCTCCGCCCTCCCCGCCACGGCCACCGCCGCCGCGGCCCCCGACGAGGAACACGCCGAACTGGACGAGAGCGTCCCGCCCGAGTTCGAGCGCCGCTACCTGATCCCGGTGGTGTACGGTCCGAGCGGCGGCATCCCCACCCTGTACAGCTCCGCAGCCGCCGAGATGCCGAACAGCCCCGACGCCGAGATCCCGGTCTCCCCCGCCGTCTCCCTCGACTCCCTGACACCCGCCGAGCCCGCCGACGGCGACTCCCCGGCGTCCGCGGTCACCACCGACGGCGACCCCTCGGAGGACACCATGCCGCCGGTGGACGACAACGCCGCAGACGATCACCCCGACAACGACCGCCCGCGGGACGACGAGCGGGACGAGCCGACCGGCAACACCTACGTCTCGGTCTCCGCCGCCGTGGACACCGACGCCGACGACACCGAGGTGATAGCCGACCCCGCAAAGCCGCGCGCCTGACACCCACGGCGTTCCCGGAGCCCGCACGCCGTTACCAAGTCCGCACGCCGTTACGGAGCCTGCACGCCGTTACGGAGCCCGCAATCCTGATGCACCGCGGGCCCCACGAGCCGCGCACCCGGCAACCTCGCCCTTCGTGAAGCCTCCCCAGCGCCCCTCCCGGACTCCGGGATGATCGAAGCCGTGCATCTGACTCCCATCGAAGCCGTGCATCCGA
The DNA here is from genome assembly GCF_000962825.1 of Actinoplanes rectilineatus. GTDB lineage: Bacteria > Actinomycetota > Actinomycetes > Mycobacteriales > Micromonosporaceae > Actinoplanes > Actinoplanes rectilineatus. The sequence goes on along the minus strand of NZ_JZKF01000135.1, from coordinate 2,264 downwards.
CTCCCGTGGTGGCCGGTCAGGTGCGCTCCCCGGTGATGTAGCCCTCCAGGGTGGAACGTTCGGTCTCCAACTGTTCGATGCGGTGCTTCACCACGTCCCCGATGCTCACCACTCCGGCCAGCCGGCCGTCGGCGGTCACCGGGACGTGGCGGAAGCGCCGCAGCGTCATGAGCCGTTCCACGTCTTCGACCTGCGCCTCCGGGCTCACCGTCCGCACTTGCGTCGTCTGGATCTCGCTGACCGGCAGCGCCAGGATCCCGGCACCTTTCCCCGCCAGCGCCCGCACCACGTCCCGTTCACTGACGATCCCGTCGACGGTCGTCCCGTCCCGCGAGACCACCACCGCGCCGATCCGGTGTTCCGCGAGCACGCCGAGCAGCCGCTCGACGGTCGCGTCCGGGGTGACCGTGACAACCTGGTCGCCCTTGACCCGGAGAATGTCGCTGATCCGCATAGTTCCTCCCTGTGCCGGTCGGCCCCCGCGTACTACCTTCTATGCCGAACCGCCCCCACCCCTGTCAAGGTCGCGGTACGCAAAGACGCCACTCCCCGAAATATCCGGGAGTGGCGTCTTCGGTGTAGCCGCGTGATCAGCGATGCAGCAGCGAGGCGATCCGCCCCCGCGGTGGCGTCTTGGCCGCCTGCCGGCGCTTCAACAGCACCACAGCCGCGGCCGCCGCCCCGACGACCGCCAGCAGTCCCGCCGTACTGGACTTCGGCTTGCTCCGTACCGCCCCGCGGGCACGCGTGCCCGCACTCGACGCCCGCATCCGGGCCGCCGACGCTTTGTTCCGGGCCGTCTCGACCACTTGCCGAGCCCGCGATCCGGTCCCGTTCTCCTCCGCAACCGTCGTCTCGAGCTGGTCAGTAGTCGAATCACTGAAAGTGGTCGGGTTCGTGGTCATAGCGCAACCTCTCTCCAGATGCAGCTGACTGGCCTGAGTCGTGTTATGCCCTTCCTGCGCCGGTTATCACCTCGAAGACGCCCCCCAACGCCCAAACCCGACGTTAACCGCCCCACACCGCCACCGTTGTCCAAGACTCGACACAACCCTCACGCACGGCACACCCCCGCCCATGCCGCTCAGCCAAATTCGATCAACCTAGTCGCCAGTAACTACGCGATCCCCTCCGCCGCTGCGTCTCGTCGGCGGTCGGCCGTCGGCGGTCGGCCGTCGGCGGCCGACCGTCGGCGTTGGCCGTCGGCGGTGGCGGTGGCGGTGGCGGTGGCGGTGGGCAGCGGCAGCGGCAGCGGCAGCGGCAGCGGCAGCGGCAGCGGCAGCGGCAGCGGAGTGACAGTGCCAGTGGAGTGACAGTGCCAGTGGAGTGACAGTGCCAGTGGAGTGACAGGCCAGTCGCATCAGCGAAGCTCAGCCGTTTGTTGCAGCGCGGGTTCACATCCAAGATCAACGTAAGCTGAATGGCATCGCGCAACCGCCAGCCGTCGCCCACGGTCATTTTCGGCTCGCGAACGAACCGCAACCGACGGCCGAGCCGGTCGAGCCGTCGCTTACGGCTGTTCGAGAGGCGGAAATCAGCCGCCGGCGACGGCTCGGGGGAACCCGGCCGTCGCCCACGGTCGTTTTCGGCTCTCGGGTGGACCGCGGACGACGGGAGGGGATAGCCGGAACGCCACTCAACCTCTTCCGATCTCGGCGACGGCTCGTGTCCAGGGTGCGAAGCCCATCCGCGTGGTGACTTCAGGCGCGCTGCGCACCCGAAGTCACCACACCCGTCGTGGAGCGTGTTGATTACGGCCGCCCTACTCGCCCCAAGTCACCACGACGTCGTGGACCGTGGTGATTACGGCCGCGCTGAGCGCCCCAAATCACCACACGGACGCTGACCACGAAACGTGTCGAGGGGAGGAAACCGACAAACTTAACCCAGGCAAAGGGCGAGAGGAGCAGGCTTCAAAGAAACGGCCGTGATGAGTGCAAGGAAGAGTACGCACTCGAGAAGGCCGGCCGTGACGCGCTGCAGGGAGATCAGACAGGCAAGGTTTGGGCGTGGAATGCTCACACAAGAATCGAGCCCGACCGCCCGGAGGAGGTCATCCCACGCCCCACACCGTCCAGCTCGTATTCTCCGCAGCCGGAAAACGCTGTCAGAATCGCGCTGTGGGAAACGCCCGGGACCCGGATCCCAGTGTCCCAGGGGTTTGGAAAAGTCCGGAAACGAAGAAAGGCCCACCCCGAAGGGTGGGCCTTTCTCAACGTTAAGTCCGGCGGCGTCCTACTCTCCCACACCCTCCCGAGTGCAGT
>NZ_JZKF01000134.1 GCF_000962825.1 Actinoplanes rectilineatus | reverse complement strand
GTGACCGGTCCCGGCGCGATGGTGTCCTCGCAGAGCAAGGACACGAACCAGCGCCCGGCACTGTCCCAGGACACCGTCACCGTGGACGGCGACTGTCCCTCGGGCAGCGGCCGGGACCACACGATGTCCAGCGGCGCGGCCATCTTCGCCAGGGTCAGCTGCGGGTAGACGCCGAGTTCGCCTTGACGGCGAATCGGCTACCCCTGACCTGCTCCGCAGGAGTCCGGTTCCTCTCCGGCCTGAAGGCCGGAGTATCCACGGAGGCATCTGATGACCGGTTCATGCGGGCAAGGTGGGGAACTCGTCGATGACGACCGGGATCGACCCGTTGCGGGCGAAGTACGGTTGCTGAAACCGTACTTACGTCAGAGTGCCGGGTGCGGTGAACCAGCGGGTGACGACCGCGGTGTGCAGGCTGAAGCCCAGCTCGGTGGGGGCATACAGGATCTCGCGGCCCAGCGTCTCCGCGTCGTCCGGCTCCGGCGGCAGCGCCCCCGCACTGGGGAGCGCCGGCAGCAGCGCGAAGACCAGCAGGGTGCCGTCCGGGGCGCTCACCGTGTCGTACAGGCGGACCGCGGCGGGGTCCGCCTCCAGGCCGGTCTCCTCGGCGAGTTCGCGGACCGCGGCGGCCTGCCACGTCTCGCCGATGTCGATGAAGCCACCCGGCAGGGCGAGGCGGTCCCGGGCCGGGGGGATGCCGCGGCGGATCGCCAGCAGGCCGTGGCCGACCGGCTGGATGGCGACCGCGACCGGGCTCGGATTGCGGTATGTCGTCTCGCCGCAGGCGGTGCAGCGGCGCGGCCAGCTCTGGCCCGGGGTGAACCGGGCCCCGCAGTACGCGCAGTGCGCGTGCCGGTCCTGCATCTCAGGCGCGCAGCGGTGCGTTGCAGGCGGCGACCAGTGCCTGCCGGCAGGCCGCGGTCAGCGGGCGCAGGGCGGCGTCGCGGGCCTGGGCCTCGTGACCGTTGACGGCGCCGCCCGGCGCGTTCGTCCCGGCCAGGGTCAGTACCTGGTCGAGGACGCTGGCGCGGGCGAACAGCCGGCGGGACCGCGGGTCGAAGCCGGGCGGCAGGGTTTCGGCGCTCTCCGGGCGGCGCAGCGCCTGCAGGGCGCCCGCCAGCTCGGGTTTCCACTGGGCGATGTCCAGCCTGGTCAGTTGGGTGGTGGCCTCGCCGAGGGCGGCGGTCAGCTCCGCTTCGGCCTCGGCGGCTCCGATCTGGAAGACCGGGCGGTGTTCGGGGGCCGGGAAGACCCGCCAGAGCACGGTCTCGAACTCCATGCCGGAGCCGGAGGTGTGCCGCCGTACCTCGGGGACCACGCCGAAACCGGGGGTCATCACGGCTTCGCCGGCCAGCAGGGCGGCGCCGGTCAGGTCGCCGGGGCCGGGCAGGCCGCGGGGGTCGCCGGGGGCCGGGAGCACCAGGCGGATCTCGTCCGGGTGCATCTTGGCGAAGATCGGCAGGCCCTGGCCGAGCGGGACGTCGGTCCAGGTGCCGGGGGCGTCGGCGACGAGGTGTTCCTCGTCCGCGGCGATCACGTCGGCCAGCTCGTCGAAGGGGACGAACCCGGCTCGCCAGGCGCGGACCCAGGCGACGAAACGCGTGGACCGGCGGGCGGTGCGGATGGCCGCATCGGCTGCGGGTGACATGTGGGCAAGGGTACGTGCCGGTACGGAAGCTTGTCTCGGCTCGGAGCGTCACCGTCGGTGTGTTCGTGATCGCGCGTTACCGTGCGGGACATGTATGGGGAGGATGTGCTGTCGGGTGACCGCCGGCGACGGAAGACCGTTCCGGAGGTGGACGCCGAGCCGGATCTGGTGGTCGAGGACGCCGACTCGGGTTTCTGCGGTGCGGTGATCGGGTTCGAGTTGGGTGCGGTGGTGCTGGAGGACCGGCACGGCAAGCGGCGCAACTTTCCGCTGACCCCGGCGGCGTTCCTGCTCGACGGCAGGGCGGTCACGCTGCGCCGTCCGGCCGCGCAGGCCGCCCCGCCGCAGCGCCGGGTCACCGCCTCCGGGTCGGTCGCGGTCGCCGGGGTCCGCGCGCAGGTGGCGAAGGCGAGCCGGATCTGGGTGGAGGGTATCCACGACGCCGCCCTGGTGGAGCGGATCTGGGGCGACGACCTGCGGATCGAGGGTGTCGTGGTGGAGCCGCTGGACGGCATCGACGACCTCGCCGCGGCGGTCGCCGGGTTCCGGCCGGGGCCGGCCCGCAAACTGGGCGTGCTGGTGGACCACCTGGTCGCCGGGTCGAAGGAGAGCCGGATCGTGGCCGCGGTGACCGACCCGTACGTGATGGTGACCGGTCATCCGTATGTGGACGTGTGGCAGGCCGTCAAGCCGGAGCGGGTGGGTCTGAGCAAGTGGCCGGTGATCCCGCCGGGCCGCCCGTGGAAGGAGGGTGTGTGCGCCGCGGTCGGGGTGCGGGAGCCGGCCGACATGTGGCGCCGCATCCTGGGGTCGGTGAACAGTTACCGGGACGTCGAGACCCCGCTGGTCAACGCGATGGAGCGGCTGATCGATTTCGTCACGGTCCTGGACGACTGATCACGCGTCCGATGCGGGCGGCGGCCTCGGCGAGCCGGTCGGGGGAGTGCGCGGCGTAGCCCAGCACCAGGCCGGGCGGTCCGGGGCGCCGGCGGTGCCAGGAGAGCGGGTGCACCAGCACGCCCGCCGCGGCGATCCGCGCGGCCAGCACGGTGTCGTCGACGTCGCCGGGCGGCTGGACCAGCAGGTGCAGACCGGCGGCCACCCCGGCGAACCGGGCCTGCGGCAGGTGCGTGCGCAGTCCGGCGAGCAGCGCGTCCCGGCGCCGGCGCTGCCGGGTACGGACCGCGCGCAGGTGCCGGTCGTGTGCCCCGGAGGCGAGCAGTTCGGCGAGGACCAGCTGCGGCAGGGCGGGGTTGCCCAGGTCGCTGGCGTGTTTGGCGGCGAGCAGGGCACCGCGCAGGCGGGGCGGCGGGATCAGCCAGCCCATCCGCATCCCGGGTGCGAGCGTCTTGGAGACACTGCCGAGGTACGCGACGCGCTCCGGCGCCGACCCCTGCAGGGCCGCGACCGGCGCCCGGTCGTAGCGGTGTTCCGCATCGTAGTCGTCCTCGATGATCAGTCCCGGCCAGTCGAGCAGCGCCCGGCGGCGGGCCGGGCTCAGCACCACCCCGGTCGGGAACTGGTGTGCCGGGGTGACCACCACGGTGCGCAGGCCGGTTCCGGCCAGCTCGTCCACGCGTAAGCCCTCGTCGTCGACCGGCACGCCGACCGGCCGCATTCCCCAGAAGGCCAGCTGGTCGCCGGTTCCCCGGGATCCCGGGTCCTCCACCGCAACCGCTTCTTCGCTGATCAGAATCCGCGCGAGCAGGGCGAGGCCTTGCGCTACGCCGGCGCAGATCACCACGTCGTCCGCGGCGGCCCGCACTCCCCGGGTACGCGCCAGCCACCGCACCACCTCGCCGCGCAGCCGCGGGGCGCCGCCGGGGTCGCCGTACCCCAGGTCGGCGGTGGTGATCCGGTCCAGGACGGCCCGTTCGGCGCGCAGCCAGGCGGCGCGCGGGAACGCGGAGAGGTCGGGCACGCCGGGGGAAAGGTCGATCTCGATGCCGTCCGGGGTGGACGCCGGCAGCCGTAGGCCGCCCAGTGCGCGTCGCCGGTCGCCGGCCGGGAACTCCGGTGCCGAACCCGCCGCCGGGCCGGCCGGGGGACCGGTGACCACGGTTCCGGAGCCGGTGCGGGCGGTGGCCAGTCCTTCGTCGATCAGCCGCTGGTAGGCCTGGACCACCACGCCCCGGGCGATGCCGAGTTCCGCGGCGAGCAGCCGGGTGGCGGGCAGCCGTGATCCGGCGGCGAGCCGCCCGCCGGCGATCGCGGTGCGCAGGCCGTCGGCGAGCCAGCCGGTCAGCCCGCGGGCCGGGGCGTCCCCGGCGCGGAGTTGCAGAAAGTCCGAGCCGGACGGGCGGGGTTGCGGGGAGTCCGAGCCGGACAAGTGGTCCTCCTTCTCGGCCGGGAATTGGTCCTCGAAGTGGACCACATCCGGCCGCAGCATCGAGGGGTGAGAGTTCTCCCCTTCGCCTCCGGCGCCCTCGGCATGGTCTTCGTCGGTGGCAGCGTCGCCGTCTCCGGCCGTCTCGCCGCCGCGCCCCTGTTCACCGTGCAGGCCCTGCGTTATCTGGTGGCCTGCGTCCTGCTGCTGCTCTGGGCCCGCGCCCGCGGCCTGACCGTGCACCGGCCGCGCGGCGCCGAATGGCTGTGGCTGGCCGGGGTGGCCGCCACCGGCCTGCTGCTGTTCAACGTGGCCCTGGTGTACGGCTCCCGGCACGCCGAGCCGGCCGTCCTGGGGGTGGCGGTCGCCTGCGTACCGATGGTCCTGGCGATCGCCGGCCCGTGGCGGCGGGACAAGGTCCGGATCCTGGTCGCCGCGGCGGTGGTGACCCTGGGCGCCGCCCTGGTCCAGGGGCTGGGCCGGACCGACGCGATCGGGCTCGGCTGGGCGTTCGTCACGTTCGCCTGCGAGGCGGCGTTCACCCTGCTGGCCGTGCCGGTGCTGGGCCGGCACGGCCCGATCGGGGTGTCGGTGCACACCACCTGGATGGCGGTGCTGATGTTCGCGGCGGGGGGACTGGCCGTCGAGGGGCCGGGCGCGGTCACCCGGCTGACCGCCGGGGACCTGCTCGCCACCGGGTACCTGGCGGTGCTGGTGACCGCGGTGGCGTTCCTGCTCTGGTACACCTGCGTGGCCCGGCTCGGGGCGGGCCGGACCGGTCTGCTCACCGGCGTCGCCCCGGCCGCGGCGGCGCTGACCGGGGTGGTGCTCGGCGGTCCGGTGCCGGGCCCGGCGGTGTGGTGCGGCATCACCACGGTGGCCGCCGGCCTGGCCCTGGGGCTGACCACGGGAGCCGGCCGGCGCGGGGTGCCCGGGGACGGTGCTCAGGGCGTACCCCAGGAACGGGAAGTGGAAAGTCAGGCCAGGTGAGCGGGGTCGCGGCTGAACACGAAGGTGGCGATGTCCAGACGGTCCACCGTGCCGTCCGGGGCGCGCAGCACGGTGAGGATCTCCCCCTCGTTGCCGCCCTCGACACCACGCCAGCGGTCCGGGGCCTCCCGGGTGAACAGTGTCGGCTGGGCGGTACCGGTCATCAGCAGGCCGTCGCCGTCCGGGACGACCTGGAACTCCCGGCCCATCCACCACCAGCGCCCGCACAGCTCGGCCCGGTCGCCGGACGGCGGCGGCGTGGCCCGCCAGGGCGTGATCTCGGCCGGCTCGCCGTCCAGGACGGCGGTGAGCGCCCGCAGCGAGACCTCCCGGATCGACAGGTCTCCCAGGCCGTAGGCGTTGGCGAAGGCGACCACCCCGAACCGGCTGCGGCGGTGCACCACCAGGTGGGCGACGTAGCCCGGCATCGACCCGCCGTGTCCTGCGTAGACCCGCTCGCCGACCCGGAACAGCTGCGGCCCCAGGCCGTGGCCGCCGGTCCAGGACTCCAGGTCGTGGATGGCGACCGGCGCGCACATCTCGTCGACGGTCTCGCGGGCCAGCACCTGCGGCGCCGGATCGGTCAGGAACCCGGCCCAGCGGGCCATGTCGGTGACCGTCGACCAGAGCTGGCCGGCCGGCGCCATCGCCCCGGTGCCGGTGCGCGGCTCCTCGTGCAGCGTGCCGCCGAGCGCGTGCACCACGTAGCCGCGGGCGAACGGTTCGATCGGCTGGAGGCTGGTGCGGCGCATGCCGAGCGGTTCGAGCAGCCGCTGGGTGGCCAGGTCCGCCCAGCTCTGGCCGGTGACCCGTTCGAGGACCGCACCGAGCAGGCCGTACGCCAGATTGGAGTACCGGTACCGCCGGTAGGGCGGTCCGGCGAGTTTGTCCGGTGTCAGCCCGGCGAGCAGTTGTTCGACCGAACCGCCCTCGGCCCGCTCCCACCATGCCCCGTCCGGTTCGCGGGTCAGGCCGGAGACGTGCCCGAGCAGGTGCCGCAGGGTCACGCCGCCGACCGGGACGCCCGGCAGGTGCCGCTCGAGCGGGTCGTCGAGGGCGAGCCGTCCCTGGTCGCGCAACTGCATCACCAGCGTCGCGGTGAACGTCTTGGTGATCGAGCCGAGCCGGTACTGGGTCTTCGGGTCCGGGTGCGGCTGCTCGCCCGCCCCGGCGAAGTGCCGCACCGCGCGGTCGCGGACCACGGCGAGGACGAGCGACGGCACCTGCCCGGCGGACTGGGCGCGGGCGGCGATCTCATCGATGCGGCGGCCGGTCTCGGGTAGCAACGACACGGGGGTCCCTCTCCTTCGGCGAACTGACGGGTACAGCCTTGCGGCCCCTCCCTCAACGTGCGCGGACGTGCCACGATCGGGGGGTGGAAGCCGTACTCTGGATCGTCCTGGCCGTCGCTCTCGCGATCGGTGAGGCCTTCACCGCGACCATTCTCGTCATCTTCTTCGCGGCGGGTGCGGCGGCCGCCGCCCTGGCCGCCGGGCTCGGTGCCCCGGTGCTGGCTCAGGTCATCGTCTTCGCGGTGGTCTCCGGCCTGTCGGTGGCCGCGCTGCGCCCGATCATCGTGCGGCACGCCCGGCCGGCTATCGAGACCGGGGACACCCCGTTCGGGGTGGAGGCGATCGAGGGTTCCCGTGGCACGGTGCTGGAGGAGGTGACTGTGGACCACGGCATGGTGAAGATCGACGGTGAGCTGTGGCAGGCCCGGTCCGCCGACAGCGCCGAGACGTTCCCCGAGGGGGCCCGCGTCCGGATCGTCAAGCTCCGCGGCGCGACCGTCCTGGTGTGGCACGACGACGTTCCCGACGTCTGAGATATCGACAACGAAGAGAGGCGTCATGGAAGCCATCATTCTTGTCCTGGTCATCGCCATCGCGGTGCTGGCGGTGACCACCATGGTCCGGTCGGTCCGGATCGTCCCGCAGCAGCGGATGGACGTCGTCGAACGCCTCGGGAAGTACAAACGGACCCTCTCTCCGGGGCTGAACCTGCTGGTTCCGTTCGTCGACGCGGTCCGCACCAAGGTCGACATGCGTGAGCAGGTGGTCTCCTTCCCGCCGCAGCCCGTGATCACCTCGGACAACCTGGTCGTCTCGATCGACACGGTGCTCTACTTCAAGGTCGTCGACCCGGTCCGGGCCACCTACGAGATCTCCAACTTCCTGCAGGCGATCGAGCAGCTGACCGTCACCACGCTGCGCAACGTCATCGGTTCACTCGACCTGGAACGCGCCCTGACCAGCCGCGAGGAGATCAACAAGCATCTGTCCAGCGTGCTCGACGAGACCACCGGCCGGTGGGGCATCAAGGTCACCCGGGTGGAGATCAAGGCGATCGAGCCGCCGCCCAGCATCCGCGACTCGATGGAGAAGCAGATGCGCGCCGAACGGGAGCGGCGTGCCACCATCCTCAACGCCGAGGGACACAAGCAGGCCGCGATCCTCACCGCCGAGGGCGAGAAGCAGTCCCAGGTGCTGCGCGCCGACGGTGACCGGCAGGCCCGCATCCTGCAGGCCGAGGGCCAGGCCAAGGCGATCCGGACCGTCTTCGACGCCATCCACCAGGCCAACCCGTCGCAGAAGGTGCTGGCCTACCAATACCTGCAGGCCCTGCCGCAGATCGCCAACGGCACCGCCAACAAGGTGTGGATCGTGCCGACCGAGCTGACCAAGGCCCTCGAGGGGATGGGCGGCGCGCTCGGCGGCCTGGCCGGCATGGTCGGTGACGTGCCGGCCGCCGGTGTCGACGCGGGCGCGGTCGAGCGGGAGGCCGCCGCGGCTGCCGAGGCGGCCTCTGCCGAGGCGCAGAAGGTGAACGCGGAGGTGCGGGCGGCCGAGGCCGAGGCGACCGGGCAGGCCACGCCGGGTGCGCTGACCGCGTCCGACGGCGTGCCGCCGGCCGCCGCGCTGGGCAGTGCCGACTACCAGCACGGGGGTGAGGTGGAAAAAGCCTGATAATCGCTGGTTTCAGATCCGACTTTTCCGGTTATTTCTGGGATTGCCGGTACCCGGTCTCCGGGCTTTGGCATGCTTCCCCACAGGATTCCGACCGGTGCCCCCGGCCGCTCGGCTTGTTGCCCCTGTGAGCGAGGCGGAGCCATGAGCATCAGCGAGCATCAGACGGCCAGTGGCCGCCCCCTCCGGGTCGCTCCGGCGTGGGTCGGCGCCCCGACCCCGGCCACCGGCCTGTCGCCGGACGGGCATCTTCTTCCGGTACGCGACGCCGTCTGGATCTGGTCGGTCCGCAGATACGCCCGGCTGGCCCTGTGGGCGCTCCCGATCGCGTCGGTGCTCTACGGCTGGCTGACCCTCGGCGTGCCGGAGCAGCCCGGCCCACTCGCCGTCGGCCTGATCGCCGCGTGGCTCGCCACCGTCTCGCTGATCGCGCTGGCCGGCCTGCTCGCCGGCTCGCGGACCCGCCGGTGCGCCCTGACCGGCCTGCTGATCACGCTGGCCGGGGCGATCCTGCTGCTCCCGCTCGCCGCCCTGCCCGTCGACGAGGTGCCCGCGATGGCCCCGCTGGCCGCCGGGCACCTGCCGGACCTGGTCCGCGGGGCCGGCCTGCTCGCCGCCACCGGCCTGCTGCTGCTGGGCTGGGCGGTGTTCCGCTCCAAGCTGGTCAACCCGGCCGACGGCGTCCTGCTGATGCTCGCCGCGGTCGCGATCGGCGCCGGCACGTACGGCCTGCGCCCGCTGCCGACGGTCGGCGCCCTCCTGCTGCTGGCGGCGGGCATGGGCCTGGCCTGGACCGGCGGCCGCCTGATGCCGCGCACCTAACGGGTCAGTTCCCAGAAGGCGATCGCCGCGGCGGTGGCCACGTTGAGGGAGTCGACGCCGTTCCTCATCGGGATCGCCACCCGGACGTGGCTGGAGCGCATCGCGTGTTCGGTCAGGCCCGGCCCTTCGGCGCCCAGCAGCAGCGCCGGACGTTCCCGTTGCTCCCTGCCGAGGTCCTGCAACGCCACCGAGTCGGCCGCCGGGGTCATCGCGAGCAGGGTGAACCCGGCGTCCCGGATCGCCGTCAGGGTGCCCGGCCAGTCCTCGGACTTCACGTACGGGATCGCGAACACCTCACCCATGCTGACCCGCACCGCCCGGCGGTAGAGCGGGTCGGCGCAGTTCGGCGACAGCACCACGGCGTCGATGCCCATCGCGGCCGCGCTGCGGAAAAGCGCACCCAGGTTGGTGTGCGTGTTCAGGCCCTCCAGCACGGCCAGGCTGCGTGCCCCGGCCAGCAGGTCGGTCAGGCTCGGCAGGTCGCGACGGTGGAACGAGGCGAGGATCCCACGATGCACGTGGAAACCGGTGATCGACTCCAGGACGGGCGGCGGCGCGGTGTAGAGCGGCGCGTCGTCCGGCAGCCCGGTGAGCTGATCGGCCCGCTTCTCGTCGACCATCGCCGACCGCATCCGGTATCCGGCCCGCAGGGCCCGCTGGATGACCAGCTCACCCTCGGCGATGAACAGCCCGTTCGGCGGCTCCCACTTGGTGCGGAGTTCGACGTCGGTCAGGGCGCGGTAGTCGGCGATCCGGGGATCGTCGGGGCTGGTGATGCTGAACGCTGGCACACAGGCATTCTGACGGGACCCGTCCGGGCGGTCGCGGGTGACCCGATGTGTGAACTTTACGAACCGTCCGCACCGGATGCCCGCAAAGTTACCGTTCCGGTGGGCGGCCGGTGAGGGAAGATGGAAGCGTACGGTTTTCCGCTCGCGAGCGTCCGGGGGTGCCCGTGTCGTCAGGTCCGGCCTCAGACCCGCACCTGCTCGGGCTGCTGCGCGCCATCCGCCTGCGGCACAACGCGCCGGACGCCGCCGACGCGGGCGAGACCGACACCGCCGCGGCCCTCTCCGACCTGCCGGACGACGACGGCGAGGAGCACACCCCGGCCGGCCCGGTGTACGGCCGGCCCGTGCCGCGCCGCCCGGTGGCGGTCGCCGACGAGCCGCCCGCCGAGACCCACGACGCCGGCGACCCCGATCCGGGCGACGCCGTGACCCGATCCGCGGGGAACGCCACCTCCGGCCGGGGCGATCAGTCAGGATCACCTCAGGGCCATCAACGCGGACGAAGGGGCGGCATGCAACCAGGTGGCGCGGGGCCGGGTGGCCGCTCCTCGGGCGGGCGCCGGCGTTCCGCCGAGCGGGGCGGCCCCGACCTGCTCTGGCGCGGCGACCCGGGCGCCACCCTGGGGCGCTCCGGGCTGGACCCGCGCGGCGGCCACCGGTCGCCCGGCCCGGTTCCCGGCCTGCCCACCAACCGGGTCAACCCGATCAGCGGGGTCAACCCGTCCAGCACCTCGGTGCCGGTCACCAGCATCCCGGCCACGCCCGGCATCCGCCCGCTGGGGCCGGCCGGCACCGAGCTGCCCTCCGCCCAGCAGGGCGTCACCAGCGGGGGCGGCGGTGCCGGTCCCTACCCGGGGCGGCCCGGGGCCAACCCGGCGCGGACCGGGCCCGGTCCGGCCACCGACGGCATGGACCCGGCCGACGACGCCGCGCTGCGCGACACCCAGCGGCTCCTCGCCACCAGCCTGACCTTCGCCGGCGGCACCGAGGACGTGGCCGACCGCCTCTGGAAGGCGCTGCACCGCGCCCAGCCCGACCTGCTCGCGGTGATCCCCGGCACCCCGGCCCGCCAGCGCAACTACCTGACCCGGGCACTCACCTGGCTGGTGCACAACCTCGACTCGCCGCCCGCGCTGGTGGCCGGGTGCGGGCGCCTCGGCGGGGTGCTCGCCGACTGCGGCGTCCGGTGGAGCCAGCTGCAGCTGGTCGGGGCGGCCATCGCCGAGGCGATGCGGGCCGGGATGCCGCCGGGGGCCTGGCGGCAGGACTTCGACCTGGCCTGGCGGTGGACCTGGCAGCACACGTACGAGTGGATCGTGCACGGTGGCGAGCTCAGCCAGCAGGAGCCGACCGTCTGGACGGCCGAGGTGATCGAGCACGACCGCCGGCGGCACGACCTGGCGGTGCTGCGGCTGCGGCCCTACCTGCCGTTGCCGTACCGGCCCGGGCAGTACGCGCGGATCGAGCTGGACGAGGTGCCCGGCGTGTGGCGGCCGTACTCGCTGGCCGGCGATCCGACCCGGGACGACCTGCTGGAACTGCACGTGCGGGCGAAGACCGAGACCGGGGTCAGCGGCACGCTCGTACACCGGATCGGGGTCGGCCGCCGGGTCCGGCTGAGCCGCGCCGAGGGGCACATGCGGCTGCCGGACGAGCCCGGACGCGCGGTCCTGATGATCGCCGGGGACACCGGTGTGGCCCCGATGAAAGCGATGCTCGCCGAGCTGGCGGCCCGCGGCGACACCCGCCCGGCCGCGCTGTACTGGCAGGTCCGGCACATGAACGAGCTCTACGACCTGGACGACCTGACCGCGCTCGCGCTGCGCGCACCGGCCGCGACGGTGGTGCCGGTGATCGCGGAGGGCAACGCCGGGCCGTACGCCACCGGCGACGTGATCGACGCGGTGCTGGCCGGCGACGACTGGCGCGACCGGGAGGTGTTCGTGGCCGGCCCGCCGCTCATGCTCGCCCGGGTCGCGACCGCGTTGCGGGACCGGGGCGTCCCGGCGGAACACATCCACCACGACGCCCCGGAGTGATCATTCGGCGTCTCACTCGTCGAGTGGAACCGCGTACCCGGGGACCGACGGCCAGCGGACGGTCAGCACCACGGTCTCCTCGGCGGCGTACCACGAGTGGTCGACGCCCCGCGGCCACACCACGTAGTCGCCCTGCTTGTCCAGGACCACGGTGCGCCCCGGGAACTCCATGTGGAAACAGCCGCTGATCAGCACCAGCAGGGCGGTCCGGTCCTCACCCCGCACCCACTGCGCCCGCCGGTCGCCCTTCGGGTGCCGGCCCCACTTGATCTCGACATCGGTGCTGTGCCGCGGGTCGCCCTCCGGCTTGAAATGCCCCAGCAGCCAGCCGCGATCGGCCATCGCGTCCGGGTCGGCGTTGCCCACGTAGATCTCGTTCGTCACGGTCGCCGACGTTACCCGCGCGCCCTGCGGGCGCATTTCCGGACCGCGGTGAGCAGGGCCGCGTTCTCGCTCGCGCTTCCTTCGGGGTACGCGCGGAGCCGTCTCGTGTACGCGTGGACGACACCCGCCGAGCAGGGCCGAACGTGTAGGCGGTACTCCCCGGGGCCGTCACCGAGATCGGAAGAGGTCGAGTGGCGTTCCGGCGATCCCGGCCGTCGGCGGTCCCGGCTGTCGGCGGTTCCGGCCGTCAGTCATCCCGGCCGTCGGGCACGGTCCGTTTGCGAGTCGACAGCGACCGTGGGCGACGGCTGGGGGTTCTGAGCCGTCGTGTGGGGTTCCGGAATCGAGATCGAACAGCCGCGGGCGACGGCCGCGAAGGTCCAGCCGTCGGCCACGGTTCCGCGGTCGACGCCGGGGATCACGGTGGGAGTGAGCGCTGTGTCCCCAGCCCCGGAGGTGCCTCTTCCGGGAAGGTGGGAGGAGTGGCTCGTACCCCATGAAAATGCTGATCAGGGTGCCGCGCGGCACCCTGACCGGGCGGCTGTCAGGGCCGCGTCGCCTCGTCGAGGAGTTTGCGGTAGGTGGCCGGGATGTGGTTCGGGCCGCCGGGGGTGAAGACGTTGCTGTGCGAGGCGTCGGCCCAGGCGCTCGCCGGGACCGCCGCGCGCAGGGCGACCAGGACCGGGGCGTCGTCGGTCAGCAGCGAGAGCGCGACCAGGCACTCCTCGGCCTCGCCGACGCACTCGAACGGCTTGTGCGCGTCAACGCCGAGCAGTTCCAGGAAGCCGGGGACCTGCGCCGGGTCGGCGAACAGGTCGGTGCCGAAGATGTGCGCGAGGCGCTCGCGGGTCATGTGCGGGGCCATCGCCAGGAAGACGAACCGGCACTTCGGGCAGTCGCCGCACCAACGGGCCGTCGGGTCGTGCAGCTTGAACGCCTTGTTACAACTGGTTACGACGTCGTCATACGCTGTGTGATCGGCGAACAGCTGCGCGATGTGCAGTTCGGAGAGCGGGCGCAGCAGGGAGAAGTACGCGTCGGTGAGCCCCGCGTAGGCGGCGACGGCGTCCCGGAGCATGCCCTCGGCGACCTCGCCCTTGGACCACTGGTGGTTGACCTCGTGACCGTTCCAGATCAGGTTCGGGTCGGAGGCGGAACGCTCGTTGGACATCACCACCGGGCCGAGGCCGTGCCAGACCGCGGTGGCGATCGCGATCAGCGAGTTGATCGCGGTGACCGGGATGTGGCCGTTCAGGGCGCCGGCCTTGTTCAGCTCGAAGAGACGCGGGTCCAGCTTGCGGCGGGCGGCGATCGCGGTCAGGCCGGAGGCGGCGTTCACGTTCTCGATCACCGGGTTGGGGTTGACCGAGAACGGCACCGGGTCGAGGCCCGCGGCGCGCAGGATCTCCAGCGTGACGATGGAGTCCTTGCCGCCGCCGACCGCGGAGAGCGGGCGCCCGGTGGTCTCCCGCGGTGTCGCGGCGCCGATCTCGCCGGGGGTCTCGACGGTCAGCTCGAGGACGTGCGGGAGCTGGTTGCGGTAGGCGTACTCGGCCAGTCCGTGCGTGTAGACGGCGGTGAAGAACGCCTGGACCTGCGCCGGGACGGGTTTCGGGGCGATCACCCGGGCCGGGGCGCCGACCTTGTAGTAGCTGACGCCGGCGACGACGTGCAGCAGGTCGAGAACGCTGTCCAGCAAATCCGACTTTTCCGAATTCTCAGGAACAGGCAGCGTGATCGTCTCGGTGAAGTGCAGCGGCTCCGGCCCCTCCAGCACGTAGTCGAACGTCGCCACCCCGGTCGCGGGATCGAACGAGCGGGACGGAAAGCGCATGACGTCGAACTGCACCCGGGGACTCCTGTCATCTGGCCGACGGGCAATATTAGTGCGGTCCGGCCACAACGGCCCGGGCGAGGGGAAAACGAGCCGGGAACGGCGGGGGGAGGCGACGTGCGTCTGGCAGACCTGCGCGGCCGTTCGGTGGCGGTCTGGGGCACCGGCCGGGAGGGCCGCGCCGCGGTCACCGCGATCGCGAAGCACGAGCCGAGCCGGCTGATCGCCGTCGACGACAGTGCGAACTACCTGTCCGTGGAGTGGACCGGCCCGCTCGCCGAGCTGGCACCGCTGGCCGGCGGTGAGCACGCCTTCGCCGCCCTGGTCAGCGCGGACGTGGTGGTCCGCTCGCCGGGAGTGCCGTCGACCCACCCGTTCATGGTCGAGCTGCGTTCCCGCGGCGTGACCGTCACCGGCGGCAGTGCGCTGTGGATGGCCGAGAACGCCCCGAAGACCGTGGGCGTCACCGGCAGCAAGGGCAAGAGCACCACGTCCAGCCTGATCAGCCATCTGCTGGCCGCGGTGGGCCGGCCGAACGCGTACGGCGGCAACATCGGCATCCCGCTGCTCGACATGCCGCCCGCCGAGCTCTACGTGCTGGAACTCTCCAGCTACCAGTGTGCCGACCTGACCCGCTCGCCGCGCGTCGCCGTGGTCACCTCGCTCTTCCCCGAGCACCTGGACGCGCACGGCGGCGAGCGGGAGTACTACCGCGACAAGCTCAACATCCTGCGCCACAGTCCGGAACTGATCGTGGTCAACGGCGCCGACGAGCGGCTGCGCGCGGAACTCCGCGGGGTGTCCGACGCGGGCCGGTTCCCGCCGGTGCCGGCGGCCGCCGACGACTCCCGGTTCCGGGTCGAGGACGACCTGGTGTTCTGCAGCGACGACGTGCTGTTCCCGCGTTCCGCGCTCACGCTGAAGGGCCGGCACAACGAGCGGAACCTGTGCGTGGCCCTGGCCGTCCTGGACGGGATGGGCGTGGACGTGGTGGGGGAGCGGGCCACCCTGGAGGCGGCGGTCCGGGAGTTCGCGGGCCTGCCGCACCGGCTGACCGAGATCCCGGACGCGTCCGGACTGGTGTTCGTCGACGACACGCTGTCGACGAGCCCCTACTCGGCGATCCATGCCATCGAGGCGTACGAGGGCCGGCCGCTGACCGTGCTCGTGGGCGGCACCGACCGCGGCCTCGACTACACACCGTTGCGAGACTTCCTCGCCACCCGTGAACTCACCGTGATCGGCATGCCGGACAGCGGCGAGCGCATCCTGTCCGTCCTGTCCGACCTGCCCGGCATCCGCACTCAGCAGGCCGAGGACCTCGCCGACGCGGTCCGCCTCTCCCGCGAACTCACCCCCGCCGACGGCGTGGTGCTGCTGTCGCCGGCGGCCCCGAGCTACGGCCGCTTCCGCAACTTCGAACACCGCTCCGAGGCGTTCCAGCAGGCGATCCGGGAGACCGCCGAGTAGGGGAGCGCGAAGCGTTCGCAGATCCCGCAGGGCAGGCGAGTCGAGATCAGGGGGCCGCGAGGCACCCTGATCAGTTTTTTCATGGGGTACGCGCGACACCTCCCACCCGCCGCGAAAGAGGCGACGGCGGGC
>NZ_JZKF01000133.1 GCF_000962825.1 Actinoplanes rectilineatus | reverse complement strand
CGGGAGGGTGGGAATCAGCCGTGAGCGACGGCTCGGGGTCACCCGGCCGTCGTCTGCGGTTGTTTTCGGCTCTCGGGTGGACCGTGGGCGACGGCCGGGGTGGTCGGAACGCGTACTCGACCTTTTCCGATCTTGGCGACGGCCCCGACGAGGCCGCGGGTGGCTGAACGGTGCCTACGCACGGGGCGACCGGGGACGGCGTCCGGCAGACGTGATGGCGTCCGCAGCAGGGTCGACGGTCACACTCATGATCAACTCAAGCTGAGTGGCATGGGACCCGCCCCCGCCGTCGCTGGTGGCTGCCTTGTGCCTCCTGGAGAGCCGTGGACTACGGCTGTGTCCTCGGGGCCGTCGTCGGCGGCTGGGTTCGCGCTTGTTGGAGTGCCGCGGGCGACGGCTCAGCCTTTCGGGCCGTCAGTGATGGTTCATCCGCGCGTCGAAGACGGCCGTGGGCGACGGCTGGGGAGCCCGAGCCGTCAAACATGGTTCCTCCGAGAGCCGAGGGCGGCCCTGGTGGGCGGCCGATGGACCCGAGTCGTCGGCCCGGTTCCAGCCTGCGGCCCGGTTCCAGCCTGCGACCGGGAAACAGCCGTGGGCGACGTGAGTGCATCGGCCGCGGCCCTTGGAGGTACCCGATGCCGCCCATCGGTGGGCCGACGGCCTTGAGCCGGGCGTCCAGACACGTTTCGTGGTCAGCGTGCGAAGCCCGTCCGCGTGGTGATTTCAGGCGCGCTCGGCGCCCGAAGTCACCACACCCGTGGGGGAGCGTGGTGACTTCAGGCGCGCTGGGCACTGTCACCACAGCCGTCGTGGACCGTGGTGATTTCGGGCGCGCTGGACGCCCGAAGTCACCACGCCGGTGGGGGTGTGGTGATTTCGGGCGCGCTGGACGCCCGAAGTCACCACGCCGGTGGGGGTGTGGTGATTACGGGCGCGCTGGACGCCCGAAGTCACCACACCGGTGGGGGTGTGGTGATTACGGGCGCCCTGGACGCCCCAAATCACCACACCCGTGGGGGTGTGGTGATTACGGGTGGTCCGCGCGCCCGAAATCACCACGCAGGCAGACCCTGACTGCTCATTAGGTGTCTAGTGCGTCCGTTCGGGGGCCTACACGACTACACGACTACACGACTGGGCGGACGGACGGGCGGGCGGACGGACGGGCGGGCGGACGGACGGGCGGACGACTGGACGGGCGGGCGGGCGGACGGGCCGCGGCGTGGGAGATCTGGCGGTCTGCTTCGGACTTCGCCGGAAGAGGCGCTCTCCTGTGGGCCGCTGAGCGGGGACCGATGCCGACCCGATCCGACGCCCCAGCCCCTCGTCCCGGGCCACGTGCCGGGGAAGGCCGATCCGAGACCGGGGGTTGAGGCGTCGAGTGCTCTGGGCGTACCCCTGAAAGGGCGTCAGCGGACCGCTCAGAGTGACAAACCATGATTGTTGGGAAAAAGCGGACCCGCAGTGTCGTTGGGGACGTCCTCGCGGGACGCCTCCACCGCCGCCATCGACGACGGCAACTCGAACGGCAGGGTGCCGGTCGCCGGTGCGCGGCCGAACAGTACGTCCAGCAGGGCTTCGTCGCTGGAGCCGAAGCTTCCGACCAGGGCGGCCTTGCCGGAGAGCGGGGTCAGGACGGCCGGCCGGTCCAGCCAGACGTCGACGACCGTCGGGACCGTCCCGGAGACTTCGAGGAGTGGCGCCAGTTCGTCGGCCGTCCATTCGAGGCGGCCGGCGTGGAAGAACGCCTCGAAGCCGCCGCCGCGCTGGTCGAACGGGGCGGCCCGGCGGATGATCGCGGCGTCGGCCTGGGCCGGGTCGTCGACGACCTTGGCGTAGCGGGCGGCCACGGACGGGTCCACGCCGTCGACGTAGATCGTCGCACCTTCGGCGAGGGGCAGCACCGTGCCGTGGTTGTCGAGGACGACGATCGAGCGGCGCTGCGCCTCCAGTCCGGCGGCGAGGAAGACGGGCTTTCCGGCGATCTTCGACGTCTCGGCCGGGTCGACGTAGCGACGTTCGTCGAAGAGGCCGAGCCGGAACTTGTCGAGCAGGATGCGCCGGACCGAGACGTCGATCCGTTCCTCCGTGAGCCGCCCCTGCTCCACCAGATCAATAATCAGTTCCGGACAGTACTCACCGCCGAGTTGATCAGCGCCGGCGTTCAGGATCTTGAGGACGCGGGAGTGCCGGTCCAGGTGTTCGACGCCCCAGGCGCGGGCCGGCATCGGCGAGCCCATGATCTCGGCGTCGGTGACCAGGCCCCAGTCGGTGCAGACCACGCCGTCGAAGCCGTACCGGCCGCGGAGCAGTCCCTCGACGACGCCCTGGCTGAAGCTGAAGCCGACCTCCTCGTACATGGTGCCGACCGGCATCCCGTAGTAGGGCATGACCTGGGCTGCCCCGGCGGCGAAGGCGGCCTCGAACGGCTTCAGGTGGTAGTCCCAGTAACCGCCCGGATAGACCTGCTCCCGCCCGTACGCGAAATGCGCGTCCTCGCCGTTCATCTGCGGCCCGGCGCCGGGGAAGTGTTTGACCATCGCCGCCACGCTGTCCGGCCCGAGTTCGGTGCCCTGCAGGCCGAGGATGTACTCGGTCAGCAGCGCTGAGACAACGGAGGCGTCGGAGCCCAGGGTGCCGCTGGTGCGCGCCCACCGCGGCTCGGTGGCCAGGTCCGCCATCGGGTGCAGGGCGACCCGGATGCCGGTGGCCAGGTATTCCTGGCGGACGGTGTCGGCGAATTCGCGTACCAGAGAAGGGTCTTTGGTGGCGCCCAGGCCGATCGGCTCCGGCCAGGCCGAGAAACCGCCGGCCGACGCCGAGGCCGCGGGGTTGTCGATGACGCCGTGCCGGGGGTCGGTGGAGACGGTGACCGGGATGCCGTGGCCGATCCCGGCGGCGATCTCCTGGATCCGGTTGTGCCATTCGGCGAGCTTGCGGGGCGGCACCGGCGCGAACGTCAGGAGGTTCACGTGGTTGATCAGCTTGTCCTTGAGCAGGAACTCCCAGGACGGGATCATCGCGTCGCCGTCGTGCAGGGTGCCGTCCGGGTTGACCGCGATCATCGTGTGGAACATCAGGCCGGCCTTCTCCGCGAAGGTGAGGCGGCTCATCAGGTCGGTGACCCGTTGGTCCGTGTTCATCGAGATCTCCTTCAAGAACCGAGACGTCAGCGAGCGCCGCGGATCATCTGGACCAGCAGGGAACCGGCGACGGCGACGACCGCGCCGAGGCCGAAGAGCAGGCCGTAGTTGGCGCCACCGCTGCCGATGGCGAGGATCGGGGCGGCCAGGATCGGGACGAGGGACTGGGGCAGGGCGTTGGCGATGTTGAGGACGCCCATGTCCTTGGCCGCGTCGTCCGGGTTGGGCAGTACGTCGGTGGCGAGGGCCAGGTCGACGGCGAGGTAGACGCCCTCGCCGAGGCCGAAGAGCACACAGGCGGCGAGGAAGACCGGGAAGCTTCCGGCGAACGCGATCACCAGCAGGGCGACGGCGAGGACGACACCGGCGCCGAGGACGAACGGCTTGCGCTTGCCGGTGCGGTCGGAGAGCATGCCGCCGAACGTCGAGCCGATCACCAGGCCACCGGTGGTGATCAGGGTGGCGAGCAGGATGCCGCCGGCCACGTTGTCGGTGGTGTACCCGAACCGGTCGATCAGCAGGTACGCCTGGTAGGTGGTGACGCTGGCCAGGCCCATCCAGATCAGGAACCGGCTGAGGATGTTCCAGGCGAAGTCGGGGTGCCGGCGCGGGTTGATGTAGAAGGTGCGCAGGAACTCGCCGAAGCTGTACCGGGCGTGCTGTTCGGCCGCGGCCGGGCGGTCCTTGAGGATCACGATGAGCAGCACCACGGTGGCGACGCCGATCGCGGCCGGGACCAGGAACATCAGCAGGGTGCTGGTGAGGACCGCGGCGATGGCCGTGCCGCCCAGGATGGCGACCGAGGTCATCAGGCCCATGATGCCGCTGACCCGGCCCCGCTGCTGGGTGGGGATCTGGTCGGGCAGCAGGGCGGTGAGCGTCGCGAGGGTGGCGTTGACGCCGAGCTGGGCGATCGCCCATCCGGCGGTCAGGACGCCGATGGTGTCACCGAGTGCGACGATCGTCAGGCCGGCGAAGCCGAGCAGCATGCCGCCGATCAGCCAGGGCCGCCGTTTGCCGAAGCGGGAGGTGGTGCGGTCGGACATCGCGCCGAAGAACGGGTTGCCGATCAGCGCGAGCACCGCGCCGACGGAGAGGACCGTGCCGAGGGCGGCGGACTTGTCGTTCGGCGCGATCTGGGCGACCCGGATCGACATGGTGACCACGACGGGCGTGAGGATCGTGAGGTACGCGCCGAGTTGCGCGAGGGCCATCGCGACGATCAGCCGGGTGGGCGCGTCGGGGGCTGCGGGAGGAGCGGCCGGCGATGCGGAAGCGGGGCTCGGGTGAAGAGTGGTCATCGCACACCTCGGAGGGGTTTGTTAACGCCTTGTTTTCTGAAGGTATCGATTCCATTTGCACCGAACCAGAGGTCATAAGGGCTGGTCATAGCCATGATTCGCCTGTGTCTCTGCTTTTCGGCAAGTCGTTTTGCCACCTTTGCCCTTCGCTGGGTGTGAGGTCGCTCGCATCGCCACGTCAATAACGTCCAGATCTGGCAAAACCCCGGCGTAGGGTTCCCGCATGAACCCGCCCACCGGCCGTCGCGTGCATCTGGTACGCCGCGATCTGCTGCTGTCGGTGGTGCGCGAGGCCGGCCGGATCAGCCGCGCCGATCTGGTCCGGCGCACCGGCATGGCCCGGATGACGGTGAACGGTCTGGTCACCGATCTGCTCGCCGCCGGCCTGCTGGCCGAGAGCGAGGCGGTGGCCGACGGCACCCGCTCCGGCCGGCCCGCCCGCTCGCTCACCCTGGGACCCGCGGCCGGCGGTGTGGTCGGCGCGGTGGTCGCCGCGGACGGGATCCGCGTCGCGGTGGCCGGGCTGACCGGGGAGATCCGCACCGAGCGGACCTGGCGCACCGGCACCGCCGACCCGGCCGTCGCCCTCGACGCGGTGGCCACCCTGATCGCCGAGTGCGAGGCCGAGATCGGCGGCCGGGTCTGGTCCACCGTCGTCGGACTGTCCGCCCCGATCAGCGGCGGCGTCGTGCAGGCCAGCAGCGTGCTGCCCGGCTGGGCGGGCGTCGCGCCCGGACCGGAGCTGCAGCGCCGCCTCGGGCACCGGGTGACCGCCCGCAACGACGCCGACCTCTGCCTGCTCGGCGAGGTGGGATACGGCGTCGCCGCCGGCCACCAGGACGTCTGTTACGTCCGTGTCGCCTCCGGCATCGGCTGCGGCCTGCTCCTCGGCGGCGTGGTCCACCACGGCGCGACCGGGGTGGCCGGCGAGATCGGGCACGTCCAGGTGGACGAGACCGGGGCGCTCTGCCGCTGCGGCAACCGCGGCTGCCTGGAGACCATCGCCTCACCCCGGGAGATCCTGCGGGCTCTGGAGATGACGTACGGCGAGCAGCTCACCCCGGCCCGGGCGGTGGCATTGGCGCGTACCGACGCCACCGCGGAACGGGTGCTCGCCGACGCCGGCCGGATGATCGGCCGGGTGGTCGCCGACCTGGCCAACACGATCAACCCGTCGCTGGTGGTGCTGGACGGCCCACTGATCGACGCGGACGGCCCGATCATCGCCGGGGTCCGCGACTCGTTGCGGCACTACTCCCAGCCGGAGGTGGCCGCCTCCACGGCGGTGCTGGTCAGCGCGCTCGGCGGCCGGTCCGCCCTGCTCGGTGCGATCGCCGCCGCGCTGAACGCCACGCCCACCGCCCGGGGGAGCCGCGCCTTCGCCCGGGTCGCGGCCGAGGGCCCGCTGGGTTCCCGGGAGCGGGCGGTCCGCCGCGACATGCTCACCGACGCGCTGCGCGGACGCGGCCCGACGTCCCGCAGCGACCTCGTGAAGCTCACCGGGCTGCCCCGGGCCGCGGTCGCCGAACTACTGGCCGGTCTCCAGCACGACGGGGTGGTCGAGCAGTGCCGCCCGGAGGGCACCCGGACCGGCCGCCCGTCCCCGCACTTCCGGCTGCCCGCCGGCGAGGGCCTGCTGATCGGCCTGTCGTTCGAGGGGGAGGGCATCCGGGTCGCGGTCGCCGACGGCTCCGGCGAGGTCCGGTTCACCGACTTCCGGGCGATCCCGATGACCAGCGGCGACACCCGGCCGGCCCTGCGGGCGCTCGGCGGCCTGGCCCTGGACCTGCTGGGCCGCAACGGTCTGCGGCTCGGGCCGGGCACACCGGTGGCGATGAGCGTGCCGGCCCCGGTGCACCCGGTCACCGGTCATCTCGGCGAGCACAGCGTGCTGCCGATGTTCTCCGGCTTCTCGCCGGGCGAGGTGGTCGCCGAGGTGCTCGGATGCCCGGTCCGGGTCTACAACAACGCCCAGCTCGCGGCGCTCGCCGAGAGCCGCCGCGGCGCCGCCCGGGGCGCCCGCGACCTGCTCTATCTCAGCGCCGACCAGCACGCCGGGGCCGGGATCCTGGCCGGCGGCCGGATGCACGGCGGCGCCATCGGGTACGCCGGCGAGGTCGGTCACCTGACCGTCCGCGACGTCGGGCCGTTCTGTCTCTGCGGGCGCCGCGGCTGCCTGTCCGCCTTCCTGTCCCCGGGCTGGTTCGGCGCGATCCTGGAACGCCGTGCCGGTGACGGGCCGGCCGGCGAGGACCGGCTGCTCGACCTGGCCGCGCACGGCGACCGTCCCGCCCAGCGCGCCCTGCTGGACGCCGGCCGGATGATCGGCCGGACCGTCACCCCGCTCTGCGACGTGCTCAACCCTGCCGTGGTGGTGGTCGGCGGGCGCTTCATCGAGCCGGGTGTCCAGGTGGTCGACGGCGTCCGGGAGGCCCTGCAACGGCACTGCGCCCCGAGCGCGGCGGCCGGCCTGACGGTGGTCCCGGCGGCCCTCGGACGCGAGGCCCAGGTACTGGGAGCGGTGGACTCCCTGCGGTTTTCCGGAAACCGGATCGAAACCCACAGGTCTTCACGGGGTGGTGACGAGGGCCTCACCAGGGCCGGTTAGAGTTCGGGTGCGGCCCGCCCCGGGCCTGGCAACGCTGCCGACGACCGTTCCCGGGGTCCTTGCGGGTCATCTGCATCTCGCTACCCGATCCAGGGGAAGGACGAGGAAAATCATGCGTATCGGCGTGCTCACCGGGGGCGGCGACTGCCCCGGTCTCAACGCGGTCATCCGTGCCGTGGTCCGCAAGGGCGTCACCGCCTACGGCCACGAGTTCGTCGGGTTCCGTGACGGCTGGAAGGGCCCGCTGGAGGGTCTGACGAAGCCGCTGGGCATCGCGGAGGTCCGTGGCATCCTGCCGCGCGGCGGCACGATCCTGGGCTCTTCCCGGACCAACCCGTTCAAGATCGACGGTGGCGTCGAGAAGATCAAGGCGAACCTGGCCGAGCAGGGTGTGGACGCGCTGGTCGCGATCGGCGGCGAGGACACCCTCGGCGTCGCCACCAAGCTGCACGACCTGGGCGTCAATGTCGTCGGCGTGCCGAAGACGATCGACAACGACCTCAACGGCACCGACTACACGTTCGGCTTCGACACCGCGGTCAACATCGCGATGGAGGCCATCGACCGGCTGCACACCACCGCCGAGTCGCACCACCGCACCCTGGTCGTCGAGGTCATGGGCCGCCACGCGGGCTGGATCGCCCTGCACGCCGGTCTCGCCGGTGGCGCCAACGTGATCCTGCTGCCGGAGCGCAAGTTCGACGTGGACCAGGTCGCCACCTACGTGACCAAGCGCTTCCAGGTGGAGTACGCGCCCATCGTCGTCGTCGCGGAGGGCGCTCAGCCCCTCGACGGCCAGATGGTCCTGCACAACCAGGAGCTCGACAACTTCGGCCACGTCCGCCTCGGCGGCATCGGCCAGTGGCTCGCCGAGCAGATCGAGGAGAAGACCGGCAAGGAGGCCCGCACGGTCGTCCTCGGTCACATCCAGCGCGGTGGCACCCCGACCGCGTTCGACCGGGTGCTCTCCACCCGGTTCGGCCTGCAGGCGATCGACGCCGTCCACGAGGGCGACTTCGGCAAGATGGTGGCGCTGCGCGGCACCGACATCGTCCGGATCCCGCTGATCGAGGGCACCGGCGAGCTGAAGACCGTTCCGCTCGAGCGTTACGAAGAGGCCGAGGTCTTCTTCGGCAACTGATCGACCACGCGATAATGCCGGGGACGCAGCACGCGTCCCCGGCATTTCGTCGTTTCAGGGGGGTTCTGCCATGTCGGACCACACGGTCGCGGTTCTCGGAGCGGGCAAGATGGGCGAACTCGTCCTCGCCGGCATCCTGCGGGCCGGCCGTCCGGCGGTCGCGACCGCCCGCCGTGCCGAGCGCGCCGCCGAGCTGACCGACCGGCACGGCGTGACGGTCCTGCCCAACGACCAGGCGGTGTCGGGGGCGGACATCCTGGTGATCGGCGTCAAACCGCAGGATGCCGGAAAGCTGCTCGACGAGATCGCCCCGCACGTCACCCCGGACAAGCTCGTCGTCTCGCTCTGCGCGGGCCTGCCGACGGCGTTCTTCGCCGCCCGCCTGTCCGACGACGTCCCGGTCGTCCGCGTCATGACCAACACCCCGGCCCTGGTCGGCGCGGCGGTCAGCGCGATCTCCCCGGGCGCGCGGGCGACCGCCGAGCACGTGGCGATCGCGGAGGAACTGTTCCGCCCGCTCGGCGCGACCGTCCACGTCCCGGAGTACCAGCAGGACGCCGTGACGGCGCTGTCCGGTTCCGGGCCGGCCTACTACTACCTGATCGCCGAGGCGATGATCGAGGCCGGCGTCCGGCTCGGCCTGCCGCGCCAGGTGGCCCACCAGCTGATCGTGCAGACCGCGGTGGGTTCGGCGGCGATGCTGCGGGACTCCGGCGAGCACCCGGCACTGCTGCGCGAGGCCGTGACGTCCCCGGCCGGGACGACGGCTGCGGCTCTGCGCGAGATGGAGAATCATGGGGTACGCGCTGCGCTCGGTGCCGCCCTCGAGGCTGCCCGCGACCGCGCCCGGGAGATCGCCGACGACATGCGCTGACCTGGTGTGACCTGTCCCGTGGTCCGGCCGGTCGCCGGACGCGCGGGGCAGGGACGGTTGCCGGCCGGTCAGTACCAGATGGCGATCCGGCTGCCGGCGTCCTCCTCGGGCGGGCTCGGGTGGCTCTGGGCCGCGCCGGTTGCCACCCGGTGTGCCGTCCAGGCGACCGCGGCCGCGTCCAGGATGTCGTCGGGCGGGGCCTGGCCGGCCGGGCCGAGTCGTTCCGGCAGCACGATGCCGTTCGCGGCGAGCAGTTCGCGGCGGCGGGCCTGACCGCTCCAGGTCTTCTTCGAGAACGGCAGCGGTTCGCCGGCCATGGTCCGGAACGACACCTCCGGGTGCGCCTCGAAGAGCAGGCCGGGGTGGCGTTCCCAGATGGCGTTGGCCTCGAGGAGTTTGGCCCGCAGCGCCCACGACTGCCGGCTCAGACCGGCGCCGGTCATCTGCCGGCAGACCCGGTTGGCCGAGGCGAAGTCGTTCTCCTGCCAGACGGCCCGCGGCGGAACCCGGAAGACGCTGCTGCGCCGGGGCCCGAGCTGGTCGGCGGCGAGGGTGTCGGCGGCGCGCCAGCGGTCCGGGAGCATGCCGAGCGGGATGTCGACGCCGATCACCGCGGCGCCGGAGCTGCCCGCGACGATCTCGTAGAGCGTGGCGGCGAGCACCGCCCGTCCGAAGACGCCGTCGCGCAGCTCGACGCCGACCCAGCCGAGCGCGTACGCGTCGACCCCGATGACGTGGATGCTCATCAGCGGGGCAGCAGCTTCTCGATCGTCGCCACGAGGCCGGGATCGTCCGGTGTGGTGCCCGGGTCGAAGCGGGCGGCGACGGTCCCGTCCGGGGCCACCACGAACTTCTCGAAGTTCCATTGGATGTCCGGGCCGTCGCCGGTCAGCTCGCGGTAGAGCGGGTGGCGGCCGGGGCCGTTCACCTCGATCTTCTCGGTCAGCGGGAAGGTCACGCCGAAGTTGACCCGGCAGAACTCGTCGATCTCGGTGGCGGAGCCGGGTTCCTGGTGGGCGAACTGGTCGCAGGGTGCGCCGAGCAGCACCAGGCCGCGGTCCCGGTAGGTCTCGTAGAGCCTCTGCAGCCCGTCGTACTGCGGGGTGAATCCGCACCGCGAGGCCACATTGACCACCAGTACCACCGATCCGCGGTAACGGTCCAAATCGGTCGGGCCACCGGTGAGAGCGCCGATGTTGACGTCGAAGATGGTCATGGCGAAAGACTACGCGCAGTGTCTATTCGAATGCACGCCGTCGTGTTCCGTGCCTCAATGTTAAACACGCCTTAAAGCTGTTCACCTTCCTTGACTGTTGTTCATCGATGTGACTACCGTCTCCTCATCCCTCTCTTCGGAAAGTTTCCTAACTAATAAGGAGACGTCCCGTGCCCACTTCCCCCCGCCGAGCGCTGTTCGCGGCCTCGATCGTGCTCGCGGCGAGCGTCGCGGTCCCCCTCGCCTCGGCGACCGCCGCGTCCGCAGCCGCCTGCGCCCCCGCGTGGAGCTCCTCCGCCGTCTACGTCAAGGACAACGTCGCCTCCCAGGGCGGCCACAACTACACCGCGAAGTGGTGGACCCAGAACGAGTCGCCGGCCACCCACAGCGGCCAGTGGGACGTCTGGGTCGACGGCGGCGCCTGCGGCGGCACCGACCCGACCACGCCGCCCACCACCACCCCGCCCACGACACCCCCGACCACCCCGCCCACGACACCCCCGACGACCGGGGACAAATGGGTCGTCGGGTACTTCGCCGAGTGGGGCGTCTACGCCCGCAACTACCACGTCAAGAACATCGACACGTCCGGCTCGGCGTCCAAGCTCACCCACATCCTGTACGCGTTCGCCAACACCACCGGCGGCCGCTGCAGCATCGGTGACTCGTACGCCGACTACGAGAAGGCGTACACCGCGGCGGAGAGCGTCGACGGCGTCGCGGACACCTGGGACCAGCCGCTGCGGGGCTCGTTCAACCAGCTCCGCAAGCTCAAGGCCAAGTACCCGCACCTCAAGGTGATCTACTCGGTCGGCGGCTGGACCTGGTCCGGCGGCTTCACCCAGGCCGCGGCCAACCCGGCGGCGTTCGCCGAGTCCTGCTACAACCTGGTCGAGGACCCGCGCTGGGCCGACGTCTTCGACGGCATCGACATCGACTGGGAGTACCCGAACGCCTGCGGCCTCTCCTGCGACGCCAGCGGCCCGGCCGCGTACGCCAACGTGATCTCCGCGCTGCGGACGAAGTTCGGCAGCAACAACCTGATCACCTCGGCGATCAGCGCGGACGGCAGCGCCGGCGGCAAACTCGACGTGGCCGACTACGCCACCGGCATCGCGAAGCTCGACAAGGTCTTCCCGATGACCTACGACTACTTCGGCGCGTTCGCCCCGCAGGGACCGACCGCCCCGCACTCGCCGCTCACCTCCTACACCGGCATCCCGCAGGCCGGCTTCAACTCGGACGCGGCGATCCAGAAGCTCAAGGCCAAGGGCGTACCGGCGAGCAAGATCCTGCTCGGCATCGGCTTCTACGGCCGCGGCTGGACCGGCGTCACCCAGGCGGCCCCCGGCGGCTCGGCGACCGGCGCGGCACCGGGCACCTACGAGCCCGGCATCGAGGACTACAAGGTCCTCAAGAACAGCTGCCCGGCCACCGGCACCGTCGGCGGCACCGCCTACGCCTACTGCGGCGGCAACTGGTGGAGCTACGACACCCCGGCGACCATCGGCGGCAAGCTGACCTACGCCAAGAACCAGGGCCTCGGCGGCGCGTTCTTCTGGGAACTCTCCGGCGACACCACCAACGGCGAGCTGATCTCGGCGATCAAGAGCAACCTTTAGGCGTACGCGACAAGGGTCCTGATCGTGGGTCATTGAGTGGGAAGCGGGGCACCGGGCGCGAGCCGGGTGCCCCGCTTCCGTAGGCTTTCACCCATGCGCCGTGAGTGGCATCAGCTCAGTCACCCGGGGGTGGGCAACCCGGCCTTGCAGACGTCCCGCCCGTCCACCGACTCCGCCGAGGACGAAGCCCTCGGCCTCGACCGCTGGCGTGACCTGCCGCGCGTGCAGATGCCGCCCTGGCCGGACATGGCCGAGGTCGCCGAGGTCTGCAAGGTCCTCGACACCGTCCCGTCGATCGTCGCGCCCTACGAGGTCGACCAGTTGCGGCACCGGCTCGCCGAGGTCTGCGAGGGCCGCGCGTTCCTGTTGCAGGGCGGCGACTGTGCCGAGACGTTCGCCGACAACACCGAGAGCCACCTGCTCGCCAACGCGCGCACCCTGCTGCAGATGGCGGTGGTGCTGACCTACGGCGCGTCGATGCCGGTGGTCAAGGTGGCCCGGGTCGCCGGGCAGTACACCAAGCCCCGGTCCGCGCCGACCGACTCGCTGGGCCTGCCGGCCTACCGCGGCGACCTGATCAACTCGCTGGACGCGAACGAGGCGGCCCGCGTCGCCGACCCGCAGCGCATGATCCGGGCCTACGCCAACTCGGCGGCCGCGATGAACATGCTGCGCGCCTACCTGTCCGGCGGCCTCGCCGACCTGAACGGTCTGCACGACTGGAACAAGGACTTCGTCCGTGCCTCCCCGGCCGGCGAGCGCTACGAGGCGATCGCCCGCGAGATCGACCGCGCGCTCGACTTCATCCGCGCCTGCGGCATGACCGACAGCGAGGCGCTGCGTACGGTCAGCCTCTACTGCTCGCACGAGGCCCTCGCGCTGGAGTACGACCGGGCGCTCACCCGGGTCTCCGACGGCCGCGCCTACGGACTGTCCGGCCACTTCCTGTGGATCGGCGAGCGCACCCGCCAGCTCGACCACGCGCACATCGACTTCATCAGCCGGATCGCCAACCCGATCGGCGTCAAGCTCGGCCCCGGCACCTCCCCGGAGACCGCGCTCGAGCTGTGCGAGAAGCTGAACCCGGAGAACATCCCGGGCCGGCTCACCCTGATCAGCCGGATGGGCAACGGCAAGGTCCGCGACACCCTCCCGCCGATCGTGGAGAAGGTGCACGCCTCCGGCGCCAAGGTCGTCTGGCAGTGCGACCCGATGCACGGCAACACCCACGAGTCGTCGAACGGCTACAAGACCCGGCACTTCGACCGGGTCGTCGACGAGGTGCTCGGCTACTTCGAGGTGCACCGCGGCCTCGGCACCCACCCGGGCGGCATTCACATCGAGCTGACCGGCGAGGACGTCACCGAGTGCCTGGGCGGCGCGCAGGGGATCGAGGACCTCGACCTGCCGGACCGCTACGAGACCGCCTGCGACCCGCGGCTCAACACCCAGCAGAGCCTGGAGCTCGCGTTCCTGGTGGCGGAGATGCTCCGTGGCTGACCGGCTTGCTCGCTTTTCTGAGGGGTCGTTCCGTGGCTGACCGGCTTGTCGCCGATTTGCGGTCGGACACGGTGACCCGGCCGACCGCCGGCATGCGCGAGGCGATGGCCACCGCGGCCGTCGGCGACGACGTCTTCGGCGACGACCCCACGGTCAACGCGCTGGAGCAGCACGTCGCGACGCTCTTCGGGCACGAGGCGGCCCTGTTCGCCCCGTCCGGCACGATGGCCAACCAGATCGCCCTGCAACTCGTCGTCCCACCCGGTGGCGAGTTGCTGGCCGGCGCCGACGCCCACGTGCTCACCTACGAGCTGGGCGCGACCGCGGCGCTCGGCGGCATCTCGTCGCGGACCTGGTCGCCGGACGGCACCGATCTGGACGTCGACCGGATCGCCGCGATGATCCGCCCGGCCGGCTTCCCGTCGCTGCCCACCTCGGCGATCGCCGTCGAGCAGACCCACAACCTCGGCGGCGGCACCGTGGCACCGCTGTCCGCGCTGCGTGACCTGCGCGCGGTCGCCGACGCGAACGGTCTGGCCCTGCACTGCGACGGTGCCCGGATCTGGCACGCGCACGTCGCCGACGGCGTCCCCCTCGCCGAGTACGGCGAACTCTTCGACACCCTGTCGGTGTGCCTCTCCAAGGGACTCGGCGCCCCGGTCGGCTCGGTGATCGTGGGCAACCGGGAGCGGATCGCCCGGGCCCGTGTCATCCGCAAGCGCATGGGCGGCGGGATGCGCCAGGTGGGCATCCTCGCGGCTGCCGGGCGGTACGCGCTGGACCACCACGTGCAGCGCCTCGCCGAGGACCACGACCGGGCCTGCCGGCTGGCCGAGGCGCTCGCGCCGTTCGGGGTGGTCGACCCGGAGCGGGTCCGGACGAACCTGGTGGTCCTGGACCTGTCCAAGACCTCTCTGGACGCGCCGGCACTGGCCGCCGAGGCGGCGCGCCGCGACGTGCTGATCGCCGCGATGCTGCCCACCAAGGCGCGGCTGGTCACCCACCTCGACCTCGGCGACGCCGCGGTGGACCGGGCCATCGAGGTGCTCTCGGAGCTGCTGGCGGGCTGAATCCGCCGTTCTGCTGGAGGCCGTGACGTGGCTGCCGATAGGTGGCTACGTTATGGCGAACACACTTACCGCCCGCAGGGCCACCACACTCGCCGCCGTCGCGGCCGTGGTCGCCGGTGCCGGAGCGGTGACCATCGCCTCGCCGGGCGCCGCGTACTCCGCGGCGGGCCACCGGCGTGTGACCCTGGCCGCCACCCCGACACCGACGCCCACCTCCCTCTCCACGGCTGCCGCGGCCGCAGTTCCGGTCCTCGCCAGTCTCACGCCGACAGCCGGCACCGTCGACGGCGGCGGGTACGTCACCATCCTCGGGTCCGGCTTCATCACCCAGGGCAGCTCGGACGTGCCGACCGTCTCGTTCGGTGACGTGCCGTCCGAGACGGTCCGGGTGCTGACCGATGCGAAACTGGTCGCCCAGGTGCCGGCGGGCACGGCCGGGACGGTCAAGGTCACGGTGTCCAATGCGGCGGGGAAGAGCATCAATCCCAATGCGACCTACGCGTACCGGTCGGCGCTGGGATTGACGTTCAACGACGTCACGGCCCGGCTCGCCGGCGGCACCGCGTTCACCGCCGAGGTCACCGGGGACACCGTCGGCAGCACCGCCAAGGCGTTCGCCGCTCTCAAGATCACTGTCAAGGTGGGTGGCGTCGCCGGCACGGTGACGTGGGTGGACGCCACCCACGTGAAGATCAACATCCCGGCGGCGGGCACGTCGGGCAGCGCGACCGTGCAACTCTTCCAGGACGGGTACGCCGGACCGGAATCCACCGCGAAGGTGCTCTACCCGGCCGTCGTCGGCGCCGTCGCCCCGGCCAAGGTCAGCACCGACGGCGGTGTCACCGTCAAGATCACCGGCCTGGGGTTCCTCGGGGTGGACACGACCGACCCGGCGTCGGTCACCTTCGGCGGTGACCCGGCGACCTCGTTCGAGGTGGTCTCCAACACGGTGATCACCGCCGTGACACCGGCCCGCGCGAACGGGACCGCTGCGGTCGCCGTGACCACGAAGGGCGGCACCAGCGCGGAGGCAACCGGGGCGAAGGTCGCCTACCGGTCGGCACTCACCCTGGACACGTCGGTCAGCGGCACCCAACTGCCGGCGGGCGGCGGGCCGTACCTGCTGACCATCAGCGGCGGGACACTGGGCGCGGACGTCAAGGCGTACGCCGCCGAAGCGGTCAGCGTGCAGATGGGCAAGACGAAACTGGGGGCGACCTACGTCGACCCCACCCACATGCGGGTCACGCTGCCGACGATCACCGCGGCCTCGGTGGACCTGACCGTCCTGCACGACACCATCGCCGGGACGCCCACCACGTTCACCGTGGCGCCCGTCGTCACCGCCCTGTCGATCGCCGCGGACACCCTCGCCGGGGGCAAGAAGGTCGTGGTCAAGGTGGCCGGTGCGGAGGTCGCGGCGGCCACCGACTTCAAGTTCGGGGAGAACGCGGCCACCTGCACCTCCAGCGGCACCGGGACGGCGGTCGTCTTCACCTGTGTCGTCCCGCCGGCCACCCAGGCCGGGCCGGTGGCGGTCACCTTCACCTCGGGCAGCGGCACGGCCAGCCGGTACACGGCCGCGGCGACCTTCAGCTACACCGACATCGACTGAGAGGCCATGGTGACTGCCATGCCGGTATTGACGCACGCTCGCCGGACGGCCGGGATCGCGGCCGCGGCCGCTCTGGCGGTGACGGCGGCCGGAGTCGCCCCGGTATCCGCCGCCTCGGCCGTCTCGGCTTCCGGGGTGTCGCGGGCAGCCGCCTCGGCCTCCGGGGTGTCGCGGGCAGCCGTCTCGGCCTCCGGAGTGTCGCGGGCAGCCGCCTCGGCTTCCGGAGTGTCGCGGGCAGCCGCTGAGAACACGTTGACCGCGGAGTTCGAGAGTGGCATCGCCGCCAAGGCGACCGGCGGCACGGTCATCCCGGTGACCGTCTCGGGCGGCACCGTCGGCGAGACCCGGCAGGCCTTCACCGCGATGAAGGTCACCGTGAAGATCGGCGGCCTGGCCGCGCAGACCACCTGGGTGGACGCGACCACCCTCAAGGTCGTCGCGCCGTCGACCACGAAGGCCACCTCGGCCACGATGATCATCTACGTGAACGGTGTGCCGGGGCCGGAGTCCAGCGCGACCGTCGGCTACGTGCCGGGCGTCTCCGGGGTCCTGCCGACCCGGATCAGCACCGCCGGCGGCACCACGATCACCATCGCCGGCGTAGGTTTCCTCGGCGTCGACGCCACCGACGCGTCCGCGGTCACCGTCGGCGGCACCCCGGCCACCTCGGTCACCGTCGTCTCCGCCACGAAGATCACCGCGGTGGCGCCGGCCGGCACCAACGGCAGCGCCGACGTGGTGGTGTCGTCCGCGGGCGGCGGGAGCCCGGTCATCACGGCGAGCAAGACCACGTACCGGGCGGCACTGACCATCGACACCACCGGCGGTGAACTGGTGGCCAAGGCGTCCGGCGGTCCGCTGGTCCTCACCGTCCTGGGCGGCTCGATCGGCACCGACGTCAAGACGTTCACCGCCGAACGGATCAGCGTCGCGATGGGCTCGAAGACCCTGGCGGCCGTCTTCGTCGACGAGACCCACCTCAAGGTGACCATGCCGGCGAGCACCGCGGAGACGGCGGACCTGGCGATCGTGCACGACACCGTCGCCGGTGAATCCACCCCGGTGACCCTGGCACCCGTCGTGACCAGCCTGTCGGTGAAGACCGACACGATCGCCGGCGGCAAGACCACGGTCGTCAAGGCGGCCGGCGCCGACCTGGCGAACGCCACCGACTTCAAGTTCGGGGAGAACGCGGCCACCTGTACGACCCTCGGCTCCGGGACGGCACTGACGTTCTCCTGCACGGTCCCGCCGGCCACCGCGGCCGGCCCGGTGTGGGTCAGCTTCACCGCAGGCAGTGGCCGGGCGAGCCGCTTCACCGCCGCGTCGACGTTCGCCTACACCGACAACTGACCGGCAACTGAGCGGCAACTGACCGAAATCTGAGCGGCAACTGAGCGGCAACTGAGCGGGGCCCGGACGGATGCCGCTCCGGTCAGGCACCCCAGCCGTCGCTCACGGTTCTCCGCGACCGCAACCACCACCGGCGACGGCCCGGGTCCGCCGACCGTCGTCCAGGGTTGTTTTTGCCTTGCAGGTGGGCCGTGGTGGACGGCTGGGTCGGTTGAGCCGTCGTCCAGGGTTGTTTTTGCCTTGCAGGTGGGCC
>NZ_JZKF01000132.1 GCF_000962825.1 Actinoplanes rectilineatus | reverse complement strand
CCGTCAGCCGTCAGCCGTCAGCCGTCAGCCGTCAGCCGTCAGCCGTCAGCCGTCAGCCGTCAGCCGTCAGCCGTCAGCCGTCAGCCGTCAGCCGTCAGCGCGCGGATCTTGGTGCGTTAGCCACCTCGGGCGGCGGTCAGCGCACCAAGGTCGGTTCGCGGGACGGGAGCCGCCGGCTGCGTGCCCGTTTGCCCGTGCAATGCCACTCAGCTTAAGTCGATCATGATTTTGCCCGCCGACTTCGCTGCGGCTGCCATCACGTTTGCCGAGCGCCGCCTCTGGTCGCCTCGCGCGTCGGCGCCGTTGAGTCACGCGGGGTCTCCCCGGGGTTGTCGCCGAGTTCGGAAGAGGTCGCCCGGTCGCCCGGTCGCCCGGCCGCCCGGCTGTTCCGGCTGCCCGGCTGTTCCGGCTGCCCGGCTGTTCCGGCTGTCGGCCGTGGTCCGCCCGCGAGCCTAGACACCTAATGAGCAGTCAGGGTCTGCCTGCGTGGTGATTTCGGGCGCGCTGAGGTTCCACCCGAAATCACCACACCCCCACCGGTGTGGTGACTTGGGGCGTCCAGCGCGCCCGTATTCACCACACCCCCACCGGTGTGGTGACTTGGGGCGTTCAGCGCGCCCGTATTCACCACACCCCCACCGGTGTGGTGATTTCGGGCGTTCAGCGCGTCCGAAATCACCATGCGGACGGGCCTCGCACCCTGACCACGAAACATGTCTAGCCGCGCCCGTGGGCGACGGCCGGGTGACCGTGAGCCGTTGCTCACGGCTGATTTCCGCCCTCTCGAACAGCCGTGATCGACGGCTTGGCCGGCTCGGCCGTCGGCCGTGGTTCGTCTGCGAGCCGAAATCGACCGTGGGCGACGGCCGGTGATCGCGCCATGCCACTCAGCTTAAGTTGATCATGGATTCGAGATCCGCTTTCGGGTGAGGGTCGTGGTGTCTTCGCGGGGTTGACGTGGCGGATCGTGTGCGGTGGGAAGCCGATTTCGGCTGGGGGAGTGGGGCTGATAGAGTTCAGCCCGCCGCTCGGGAAGAGCGGCGAAGGAAGTTCTGGTCCCGTCGTCTAGCGGCCTAGGACGCCGCCCTCTCAAGGCGGTAGCGAGGGTTCGAATCCCTTCGGGACTACAGCAAGGATCGGCCCGCATCGGAAACGGTGCGGGCCGTTTCGTTTTCCGGTGCACCCGACCCGACCCGACCCGACCCAACCCGACCTGGCCCGGTCCAACCGGTCGGCGGGTCTTGGCCTGGCTCGACCTGATGTGCATGCTGTTCAGATCCGTCGAGCGTCACTGCCGCTTATGCGAGATCGACTTCCCGCTTGAGAGATCTGCTTTCCCCTGCGGGCGTGCCCTTCCCCTGCGGGCGTGCCCTTCCCCTGCGGGCGTGCCCTTCCCGCGCGGGCGTGCTTTCCCCATGCGGGCGTGCCGTCCCACGCGGGAGCGCCGCGCCGGAGTGGGCGGCTGCGGGCGCGGGGCCGTGGTCTGCCCGTGGCATAACGGAGGGCGGAATTCGGCGGCCCGGCGGAATACTTCGGGGGTGATCGATATCGCCGTGCGCCGGGTCGGCTTCGGATATTTCGTGCGTCCCGGTGAGGAGACGCCGAGTGGGGTGGCCCGGGTGGAGCCGGCTCTGGGGTACCTCGTCGAGCATGCGGACGGGCTGGTGCTCGTGGACACCGGGATGGGCAGCGACCCGGGTGTGGATGCTCACTATCAACCGCGGCGGATCGGGGTGGGGGAGGCCCTCAAGACCATGGGGTACGGGCTCGGTGACGTCAGCTACGTGGTCAACTGCCATCTGCATTTCGACCACTGCGGGGGTAATCCGGAGTTTCCGGGTACGCCGGTTTTCGTGCAGCGGGCTGAGCTGGAGCTGGCCCGGCACACCGAATTTCATACTCTGCCGGAGTTGGTCGACTATGCGGGTGCCCGGTACGAGGTGCTGGACGGAGATGCGGAGATTCTGCCGGGAGTGCTGATCGTGCCGACGCCGGGTCACACCGCGGGACATCAGTCGGTGGTGGTGCGGTCCGGGGACGGGACGGTGATCGTGGCGGGACAGGGTCATGACCACGCGACGGCGTTCACCGGGGATGTGCTGGGACGGCACGCGGGGGTGGGCGAGCAGCCGGACTGGCTGGGCCGGCTGCTGGAACTGGATCCGCGTCGGGTCCTGTTCGCGCACGACAACGCAGTCTGGACACCGTGACTTCGGGTGGGACGAGCGGGGTGCGGCGTTCAGAGGCGGGACGGGTCTCCGGGTGTCAGCCACGTCAGGGTGCCGGGCGGGAAGGCGGCCTCGACCTCGGCCCGGCCCTCGTGGAAGTGTGACCAGCCCTCGTAGTGGACCGGCACCACCCGGCGGGGCCGCAGATGCCGGATCAGGGTTGCCGCGTCGGCGCCGGTCATCGTGTAGCGGATCGGGCCGGTGACGCCGAACTGCACTTTTCCCAGGTGCAGGACGACGGTGTCCACGGTGAAACGGGCGCCCACCTCGCGGAGGCCGCGGAACAGGACCGTGTCTCCGGTGATCCATACCACCGAGGTGGCTCGTGAGGGGCGCAGGGTGAAGCCGATGGCCGGGCCGACGATCGGGCGGCTCAGCGGCGGGCCGTGCCGGGCCGGGGTGGCGGTCACCTCCACGTCGCCCACTCGGACGGACTGCCACGGCTTCAACCCGGTGACGATGCCGCCCGGACCGCCGGTGCCGGACGAGCGGGCCGGGTCGCAGCCGGACGAGGAGGCCGGTGCGGGAGGGAGCCGGGGGCCGGCGTCGGGTGAGTGGGCCGAGGTCCGGCCAGGGGAGTGGGCCGAGGTTCGGCCGGGTGAGTGGGCCGGGGAAAGGGCCAGGCCGGGTGATTCGGCCAGGCGGGCGGCTCCGGCGGTGGTGGTCAGGATTCGGGGTACGCCGGGGAGCAGCGCACGTCCCGCCGCGTCCAGGTTGTCACCGTGCTGGTCGTGGGTGAGCAGGACGGCGTCGATCCGGCCCAGCGCTGATGCCGGGACGGCCGGGCCGGCGGTCTTCACCGAGGACGTGCCGAGGCCGAACGGGTAACGCCGGCCGGGGGCGTCGAACGTCGGGTCGGTGAGCAGGCGTACGCCGCCGATCTCGATGATCGTGGTGGGGCCGCCGACGTGGGTGACGGTCAGGTCGAGGGGTTCCATGGGTCGATCATCAGGTCGGCGAGCGGTCCGGCGAATCCCGCGTGCCGCGTAGTCCGGCCGAGCCGGTGGGCACGCCGGGGCCGGGGAGGGCCGCGGGACTGTGCTTCACGCGTACGAAATGACGAAGACCGCGGGGCACCCGGGCCGCGCGGTCTTCGTCAGCTAGATCTTCGAAGCCGAAGGCGGGATCTTTACAGGCCGGAGAGGCGTTGGCCGGCGCGGACGACGGCCATCGCGTGGCGTTCGCCGGGGCGGCGGCCGAGGCGTTCGATCGGACCGCTTATCGAGATGGAGGCGATCACGCGTCCGGTGCGGTCGCGGATCGGGGCGGAGACGCTGGCCACGCCGGGCTCGCGTTCGGCGACGCTCTGGGCCCAGCCGCGGCGGCGGACCTCGGCGAGGGTGCGGCCGGTGAACTTGCAGCGGGGCAGGAGCGGCATCACCGCCTCGGGCGGCTCCCAGGCGAGCAGGATCTGGGCGGCGGACCCGGCGACCATCGGCAGCACCGATCCGACCGGGACGGTGTCGCGCAGGCCACTGGCCCGTTCGGCGGCGGCGACGCAGATCCGTTCGTCGGCGCGGCGGAGGTAGAGCTGCGCGCTCTCGCCCGTGGCGTCCCGCAATGCGGACAGCAGGGGTTCGGCTGCGGTCAGCAGAACGTCCGGTGCGGCGTTCGCGAGCTCGCCCAGACGGGGTCCCGGACGCCAGCGACCCTGGGTGTCACGGACCAGCATCCGGTGTATTTCCAGCGCTTGTGCCAGGCGATGCGCGGTTGCCCGCGGCAGCTTGGTGCGCTCGACGAGTTCGGCCAGGCTGGCGCCGTCGACACAGGCCGCAAGAATCACGACCGCCTTGTCGAGAACGCCGACACCGCTCATACTGTGTCCCACAAGCCGAAACATACATTCCAGAATTTAGGATGTCCAGATGGTGGGAGTCACTCCCCAGAGCGGGAAACCCAGGACCCTGGCCGAGAAGGTCTGGGATGACCACGTGGTGCGCACGGCCGAGGGCGAGCCCGATCTGCTCTTCATCGACCTGCACCTCCTGCACGAGGTCACCAGCCCGCAGGCGTTCGACGGTCTCCGGGTGGCCGGCCGACCGGTCCGCCGGACCGACCTCACGCTCGCGACGGAGGACCACAACACCCCGACCGGGTACGCGGATCCGTCGTTCAACACCCAGCGCGGCGCGCTCTTCACGATCGCCGACACCACCTCGCGCACCCAGATCGAGACCCTGCGCAAGAACTGTGCCGAGTTCGGCGTGGAGATCCGCCCGCTCGGTGACGTCAACCAGGGCATCGTGCACGTGATCGGCCCGCAGCTGGGTCTCACCCAGCCCGGCATGACGATCGTCTGCGGCGACTCGCACACCGCGACCCACGGCGCGTTCGGCGCGCTGGCCTTCGGCATCGGCACCAGCGAGGTCGAGCACGTGCTCGCCACCCAGACGCTGCCGCAGTCCAAGCCGAAGACGATGGCGGTCACGGTCGTCGGCGATCTGGCGCCCGGCGTCTCCGCGAAGGACCTGATCCTCGCGTTGATCACGCAGACCGGCACCGGCGGCGGCAACGGCCACATCGTGGAGTACCGCGGGGAGGCGATCCGCAAGCTCTCCATGGAGGGCCGGATGACCATCTGCAACATGAGCATCGAGTGGGGCGCCAAGGCCGGCATGATCGCGCCGGACGAGACGACGTTCGCGTACCTGAAGGGCCGCGACCGCGCGCCGCAGGGCGCCGAGTGGGACGCCGCCGTCGCGTACTGGCAGACGCTCACCACCGACGAGGACGCCGAGTACGACACCGAGATCATCCTGGACGCGGCGACGATCAGCCCGTTCATCACCTGGGGCACCAACCCGGGTCAGGGCGCCGCTCTGAACGGCGTGGTCCCCCACCCCGAGGACTTCCTCGACGAGGTCGAGCGGGGCGCCGCCCAGCGCGCCCTGGAATACATGGACCTGACCCCGGGCACCCCGTTCCGTGAGGTGCCGGTCGACGTGGTGTTCGTCGGTTCCTGCACCAACGGCCGGCTCGAGGACCTGCGTGCCGCCGCCGACGTGATCCGTGGGCACAAGGTGCACGAGGGCGTCCGCATGATGATCGTCCCCGGCTCCTACCTGGTGCGGGAGCAGGCCGAGGCCGAGGGCCTCGACAAGATCTTCACCGACGCGGGCGCGGAGTGGCGGTTCGCCGGCTGTTCGATGTGCCTGGGCATGAACCCGGACACGCTCGACCCGGGGCAGCGCGCCGCCTCCACCTCCAACCGCAACTTCGAGGGCCGGCAGGGCAAGGGCGGGCGTACCCACCTGGTCTCGCCGCAGGTCGCCGCCGCCACCGCCGTGGTCGGCAAGCTGGCCACGCCCGCCGACCTGTAGATCGGGGAATCAGCCATGGACAAGTTCGTCACCCACAGCGGCAAGGCCATGCCGCTGCGCCGGTCCGATGTGGACACCGACCAGATCATCCCGGCGGTCTACCTCAAGCGGGTCACCCGAACCGGCTTCGAGGACGGGCTCTTCAGCGCCTGGCGCGAGGACCCGAACTTCGTGCTGCACAACCCGGCTCATGCCGGCGCCACCATCCTGATCGCCGGCCCGAACTTCGGCACCGGCTCGTCGCGGCAGCACGCCGTCTGGGCGCTGCGCGACTGGGGTTTCAAGGCGGTCATCGCCTCCCGGTTCGGTGACATCTTCCGGGGCAACGCCCTGAAGGAGGGCCTGCTCCCGATCCAGCTCGACCAGAAGATCGTCGAGAGCCTCTGGGACCTGGCCGAGAGCGAGCCGGAGAAGCAGATCACCGTCGACCTCGAGGGCCGGGTGGTCCGGGTCGACGACGCCGAGTACGGATTCCCGATCGACGACTTCAGCCGTTGGCGTCTGCTGGAGGGTCTGGACGACATCGGACTCACCCTGCGCCACGAGGAAGCGATCTCGGCGTACGAGAAGGCTCGCCCGGCTTTCAAGCCGGTCGTCGTCTGACGCTCCTTTCTCGGTCCGCGAAAGTCCCCGAAGTGCAATTCGCCCCTGCCATGTCCACCGGCAGGGGCGAATTCGTTGGGACACAACGGTTTTTTTGCCGCGAATGTTTGTGTCTCCAGGTCACAGGGCATACCGTGCGCGCAGAATGGCCTGCGACGGGCCAGTTCTCACGTCCGGGAGGAAACCGTGAACAAGGCCGAGCTCATCGAGGCGCTCGCCGTCAAGCTGGGGGACAAGAAGACCGCGACCCTGGCGCTTGACGCGTTCATCAGCGAGGTGCAGAACGCCGTCGCCAAGGGCGACAAAGTGGCCCTCACCGGCTTCGGCTCGTTCGAGAAGAGGGTGCGCAATGCGCGCACGGCGCGGAATCCGCGCACCGGTGAACCGGTGAAGGTGAAGAAGACATCGGTCGCCGCCTTCAAACCGGGCAGTGCCTTCCGCGATCTGGTCGCGGCGGGCAAGCCGGCCAAGGCGACCACGGCCAGGACGGCGGCGGCGAAGAAGGCCGCCACCACCGCCACCAAGGCGGCGGCCCCGGCCAAGACGGCGGCACCGGCGAAGACCACGACGGCACGCAGTGCGGCAGCGGCCAAGAAGACCACTGCCAAGACCACGGCCGCGAAGGCCACCGCGGCGACCAAGGCGACGGCGACCAAGGCCGCTGCCACCAAGACGACAGCGGCCAAGACCACAGCGGCCAAGACGACGGCCGCCAAGTCCGCGGCGGCGGCCAAGACGACCGCCGCCAAGACCACAGCCGCGAAGAACACCGGGGCGACCAAGGCGGCCGCCACCAAGACGACAGCGGCCAAGAGCACCGCTGCCAAGACGACGGCAGCCGCCGCGAAGAAGACCGCTGCCAAGACCACACCGGCCAAGACGGCCACCACGGCGGCCAAGAAGACCACCGCGCGCAAGACCACCAGCGCGGCCGCGGCCCCGTCCAGGGTCCGGGTCACCGCGACCGCCACTCCCCGGACGGGAACCACGGCGAAGGGCCGCAAGACCCGCTGATCCGTCCAGGCCCGAGAAAAGGCGTCCACCCTAGGGTGGACGCCTTTTCCGTGTGACCGCGCGGCTCCGGTCCGCCGTCCTACCGTCCGGGCATGGAACGTAGACCGATGCCTCGCGGCCTGATACTCCGCTCGGTCCTGGCCGCGGTCCTCTTCGCGGTGGCCGTGGTGCCCGGGTGGACGCTCGGCGACATGGCCGAGGGGCGCACCGGGGAGCCGCTGCTCGACTGGGCGGTCACCTGTGGCTGGTCCGGGGCGGTGGTGGCGGCGGTCGCGCCCTGGTGCTCGTACCGGGCCCGGGACGGCTGGCTGGGCGCCGTCCCGATCTACGGGTGGTACCTGGCCGGCCTGCTGAGCTGGC
Organism: Actinoplanes rectilineatus; assembly: GCF_000962825.1. Taxonomy (GTDB): domain Bacteria; phylum Actinomycetota; class Actinomycetes; order Mycobacteriales; family Micromonosporaceae; genus Actinoplanes; species Actinoplanes rectilineatus. The sequence goes on along the minus strand of NZ_JZKF01000132.1, from coordinate 10,612 downwards.
GGCTGGCGTCGCTGCCGCTGCGTGACTGGGAGCCGCGCCCGGACGAGCTGTGGCGGGCCCGGTGGCTCAGCGGTGAGCTCGTCGGGTACTGGCGGTCGGACCGGCGGCCGCCCCGGCCGGTCACAGCCGTTCGGCGCCCAGCAGACGCTCGCCGGACCAGGTGAGCAACCATCCGTCGCCCTTGGGCGTCTTGAAGGGGTGTGGATCGTCCACCCCGTGCAGATGAGCCAGCAGGTGCGGCATCAGCTTGCCCTGGCTGCACACCACCACCCGCTCGTCGGCCCGCAGCCGTCCCAGCCGGGCCGCGGCGGCCACCACCCGGGCCGGCACCTCCGCCCGGTCGCCCGGCTCGGCGAACGCGCCGTCCAGGATGACCGGCATCCGCAGCGCGTCGGCCAGCGGCGCCAGGGTCTGCGTGCAGCGCAGCGGCGGCGCGGACACCAGGCGGCGCGGCGCCAGCGGGGCCAGCAGGCCGGCCAGCCGGGTGGCCTGACCGGCGCCGGCCGGGTCGATCGGGCGCAGCGAGTCGCGGCCGGCCCACTTCTTGCGTTCGCCGGCGTGCGCGTGCCGGACCAGGGCGATCACCGCGGTCACCGGCGGCAGCACCGCCACATGGTCGAGGAGGCGGCGCTCGGAGACGTACGTCAACCGGGCGGCCGCGACCGACAGCGGCAGCCACTCGACGGCGTCCACCTCGGCGGTGTCACGGACCGGGCCGGTGTCGCCGGCCCGCATCAGCCAGAAGGCGACCGTCTTGCGCCGGCCACCGGACAGCACGTAACCGACACCGGGCAGCCGCAACTGCGGGATGCCGGCCGTGCCGGTCTCCTCGTGGACCTCCCGGACCGCCGCGGACAGCGGATCCTCCCGGCCCTGGGAGCGGAGTTTGCCCTTGGGCAGGGACCAGTCGTCGTAGCGCGGCCGGTGCACCAGGCACACCTCGAGGCCGTGGGCAGCCGGGCGGTACAGCACGCCGCCGGCGGCGCGTTCCGGTTCGGTCATCAGCTGCGCTTGCCGATGACCCGTCGCAGCAGGGCTGCCTGCAGGTGGGTCTGCGGCCGGCCGGGCGCGCCGACGTTGCGGTGCCAGAGGCCGTCGCCGTCGAGGTCCCAGCCCTCGGTGGTGTCGCCCATCGACAGTTCCAGGACGTTGCGCATCTCCTCGCGGCCCGAGGGCATGGTGACCCGGACCAGGGCCTCCACCCGGCGGTCCAGGTTGCGGTGCATCAGGTCGGCCGAACCCATCCAGTACTCCGCGTCGGGGCCGGGACCGAACCGGAAGATCCGGGAGTGTTCCAGGAACCGGCCGACGATCGACCGGACCCGGATGTTCTCCGACAGGCCGGGCACGCCGGGACGCAGCGAGCACATCCCGCGGATCACCAGGTCGACCTTCACGCCGTCCTGGGAGGCCTTGTAGAGCGCGTCGATGGTCTGCTCGTCGACAAGCGAGTTCACCTTGAACTGGACCAGGGCCTCACCGCCCTCCCGGGCGATCCGGGCCTGCTCCTCGATCCGCTCGATCAGGCCCTTGCGGACACCGTGCGGAGCCACCAGCAGCCGCCGGTACGTGGTCTGCCGGCTGTACCCGGTGAGGACGTTGAACAGGTCGGTGACGTCGGCGCCCACCTCCGGGTCGGCGGTCAGCATCCCGAAGTCCTCATAGAGCCGGGCGGTCTTGGGGTGGTAGTTGCCGGTGCCGATGTGGCAGTAACGCCGGATCTGGTTGCCCTCCTGGCGTACCACCAGGGCGGTCTTGCAGTGCGTCTTGAGGCCGACCAGGCCGTAGACCACGTGGCAGCCGGCCCGTTCCAGGGTGCGCGCCCAGGCGATGTTGGCGACCTCGTCGAAGCGGGCCTTCACCTCGACCAGCACCACCACCTGCTTGCCGGCGGCCGCCGCGTCGACGAGCGCGTCCACGATGGGGGAGTCGCCGGAGGTGCGGTAGAGCGTCTGCTTGATGGCCAGCACGTGCGGGTCGGCCGCCGCCTGCTCGATGAACCGCTGCACGCTCGTGGAGAACGAGTGGTACGGGTGGTGCACCAGGATGTCCGACTCGCGCAGCCGGTTGAAGACGCTGCGCGGGACCTCACCGTCGGAGAGGTGCGGATGGGTGGCGGGGACGAAAGGGCGGTCCTTCAGGTCGTCCCGGTCGCACTCGCCGAACACCTGCCACAGCGAGGACAGGTCGAGGATGCCGGGCACCCGCAGCACGTCGTGGCTGTCCATGTCGAGTTCGCGGACCAGCAGGTCGAGCACGTGGTCGCTGATCGAGGCGGCCACCTCGAGGCGGACCGGCGGGCCGAACCGGCGCTGCGCCAGCTCCCGTTCGAGGGCCTGCAGCAGGTCCTCGTCGCGGTCCTCGTCCACCTCGAGCTCGGCGTTGCGGGTCACCCGGAACAGGTGCCATTCGAGGATCTGCATGCCGGGGAAGAGCTGGTTGAGGTGGTTGGCGATGAGCTCCTCGACCGGCAGGAACCGGATGCCGCGGCCGTCGTTCTGCACGGTCACGAAGCGGGGCACGTTGTTCGGCACCTTGACCCGGGCGAACAGTTCGGGGGAGTCGTCGCCGGGGTAGCGCAGCGCCACCGCGAGGTTGAGCGAGCGGCTCGAGATGTACGGGAAGGGGTGCGCCGGGTCCACCGCGAGCGGGGTGAGTACCGGGAACACCTGTTCGCGGAAGTAGGTGCGCAGCCGGCCCTGCTCGGGGGCGTTCAGTTCCTTCCAGGAGACCAGCTCGATGCTCTCGGCGGCCAGTTTCGGCCGGACCTCGTCGCCGAAGCAGGCCGCGTGCCGGGTGACCAGGTCGGCCGCCCGCTCGGTGATCATCTCGAGCTGGTGGCGCAGCGGGGACCGGTCCCCACCGCGGACCGGCAGACCCGCCTTGAGCCGCCGTTTCAGACCGGCGACCCGGACCATGTAGAACTCGTCCAGGTTGCTGGCGAAGATGGCCAGGAACTTGGCCCGTTCGAGCAGTGGGGTGCCCGGATCCTCGGCCAGGGCCAGCACCCGCGCGTTGAAGTCGAGCCAGGACAGTTCCCGGTTGAGGAAACGGTCGGCCGGAAGCTCGTAATCGTCCTCGGCGTCGATCTCCGACACCTCGTCCGCCGCTGTCGCCTCGATCATGCCGGCTGCCACCTCTGCCATCTCCCGCTCCGTTGCCTCGATCACCGTCGTGTCCTCCTCCACCGTCACGGATTCCGGTTCCGGATCTGTGGTGGAACGGGTGAGAAAGCGGCCGTTCGGGCCACGCCGGCGGTTCTCGGCCCTTCGAGGCGGGGTTTGCATGGCTCCATCATCGCCGTTCGCGGCGGAACGTGAAACGAACTACCGGATGATCAATTCAGGCGACTCCGGGAATCGACACCCGGTGTACTTCTCCGCCCACTTCGGCCTCGATCGAGACGCGTTGTCCGAGTCGCAGCAGCCGCAGACCGGAACGGTCGAATGCGGCGGAACCGAACACCAGCTCAGAGCCGTCGTCGAGGAGCAGCGTGCCGCTGCGGTTGGCCGGATCGAAGGTGGCGACGGTGCCCTGCATGACCCGCACGTTACCGGGCTCACGCGGCCGGCGCGCACTCCGTGGTGAGTCCGAGATCACGCAGCAGTGAACACGTACGCCGGCCGGCCCCCAGCGACAGCACCCTGCCGAGATCATCCGCGGTGTCCACGTCCTGCCGCAGACCCGGCCAGTCCCCGGTGATCAGGGCCGCGCCGGAGGCGGCGTGCGCGGCCGAGGAGTGCCCCCCGAACCGCGGGTCCAGCGGGGTCCACGCCGGTGCGGCCAGCAGCACCGTGCCGATGCCCGCGGCATCCGGCACGAAACCCCGGCCGGTCATCCGGGCCAGCGCCTCGTCCAGCTGCTCCGGGCGCAGGGCGGGCAGATCGCCGGCCAGCACCACCCGGTGCGTGCCGAGACCGGCCGCCTCGTCCGCGCCGAACCGCATCGCGGCGTTCAGCCCACCGCCCGGATCCGGCGTCACCAGCGCGCCGAGCTCGGTCACCGCCGCCGACACCTCGGGGTCGTCGGTGACCACGATCAGGCCGGTCACGCTGCCCGCCCCGAGCACCGCGGCCACCGTGTCACGCACCATGGCGAGCGCCAGTTCCGGATGGCGGACCGCCGGAACCGCGCCGCGCAGTCGCGTCTTCGCCGCGGTCAGGCGCTTGACCGGGATCACTGCTGTCCACTTCCGTACCACCCCGCCAGTCTGCCTGACGGATCAAGTAAAGGGTCCGGTGCGGCACCCCAGCCTGGTACCACAGGCCATGAGCGGGCATCATTTCGTCCCAGGCGAACGGGAACGGGGAGGACAGTCGTGAGACGGCAGAGGCTCGAACTGTGGCAGCGGGTCGCGGTGATGCTGGTCCTGCCGATCGTGACCCTCCTCACCCGCAAGACCTGGCACCGGATGGAGAACATCCCGGCCGTCGGCGGCGTGATCCTGGTCCCCAACCACGTGTCCCATTTCGATCCGCTCGTGGTGGCGCACTACGTCTACCGGTCCGGCCGCTGGCCCCGGTTCCTCGGCAAGGCCAGCGTCTGGCGGGTCCCGGTGATCGGGTTCCTGCTCCGCAAGACCCGGCAGGTCCCGGTCGAGCGTGGCAGCGTGGAGGCGGCGAAGTCCCTGGACAACCTGGTCCAGGCGGTCCGCGAGGGTGGCGTCGTGGTGATCTACCCGGAGGGCACGACCACCCGGCACCCCGACCTGTGGCCGATGCACGGCAAGACCGGCGCCGCCCGGGTCGCCCTGCAGACCGGCGCCCCCGTGGTGCCGATCGCCAACTGGGGCGCCCAGCAGGTGTTCGACCCGCGGACCAACCGGCTGAACCTGCGGCGGGCGGACGTCACCGTCGTCGCCGGTCCGCCGATCGACCTGAGTCGCTGGGCCGGTGCGGAGGCGGGGCGGGCTGTGCTGGACGAGATGACCGAGACCATCATGATGAGCGTCCGGGACCTTCTCGGCGAGATCCGCGACGGCGAACCGCCGGCGCTCTACGACCGGCCCGTTCCGCGGGCCATCACCCAGGAGGACGCGTCATGAGATCGGCCGTCATCGGATCCGGTTCCTGGGGAACGGCGTTCGCCAAGGTGCTCGGCGACGCCGGGTCCGACGTGCGGATGTGGGCACGCCGCGAGGCCGTCGCCGCCGAGATCCGCGACAAGCGCACCAACGAGGGCTCACTGCCCGGCATCAGCCTGGCCGAGTCCATCACCGGCACCACCGATCTGGCCGAGGCCGTCGCCGGTGCCGAACTGATCGCCATCGCGGTGCCGTCGCAGACCCTGCGCGGCAACCTCGCCGAGTGGGCCGGGGCGTTCCCCCGCGACGCCACGGTGGTGTCCCTGATGAAGGGCATCGAGCTGGGCACCCTCAAACGGATGAGCGAGGTGATCACCGAGACCGCGGGCGTCGCGCCGGAACGGGTGGTGGTGGTCTCCGGACCCAACCTGGCGCCCGAGATCGCCGCCGAGCAGCCGACCGCCACCGTGGTGGCCTGCTCCGACGAGAGCCGCGCCAAGCAGGTGCAGCACGCCCTCGCCACGCCGTACTTCCGGCCGTACACCAGCGACGACGTGATCGGCTGCGAGCTCGGCGGGGCGACCAAGAACGTGATCGCGCTGGCCTACGGCATGGCGGTCGCGATCGGCCTCGGCGACAACACCCGGGCGTCGCTGATCACCCGCGGTCTGGCCGAGACGGCCCGCCTCGGCGTGGCCCTGGGCGCCGACCCGCTCACCTTCGCCGGCCTGGCCGGACTCGGCGACCTGGTCGCCTCCTGCTCGTCGCCGCTGGCCCGCAACCGGACCTTCGGCGAACACCTGGGCCGCGGTGACACCCTGGAACAGGCGCAGATCGCCACCCGGCAGACCGCCGAGGGCGTGAAGAGCTGCCTGTCCATCCGTGACCTGGCCCGTTCACACGGCGTGGAGATGCCGATCGTGGAACAGGTCGAACGGGTCTGCCACGAGGGCGCCGACCCGCGGGTCGCCGTCAAACTGCTGATGACACGGGAGATGAAGCCCGAATGAGAGACGGCACCCGGACCGTGCACGCCGGACTCCCCGCCCCCGAGGTGGGAGCGCCGTTCCTGCCGGGGCCGGTGTTCGCCGCGCCGTACCACCTGGACCCGGCGACCGGGCCGGGCGAGAACGGATACGGCCGGACCGAGCACCCGACCCGGCGTGGCCTGGAGACGGCGATCGGCGCGCTGGAGGGCGGCCCCACGCTGGTCTTCGCCAGCGGACAGGCCGCGATCACCGCGCTGCTGCTGTCGGTGCTGCGCGCCGGCGACACCGTCGCGCTCCCCGCGGACGGCTATTTCACCGTACGGGCGTTCGCCGAGGGCACCCTGCGCGACCTGGGCATCACGACCGTCCTGGTACCGACGGCCGGGCCGTACCCGGACTTCGCGGGCGTCCGGCTGGTGCTGCTGGAGACCCCGGCCAACCCCGGACTGGACGTCTGCGACCTGCGGGCCGTCGCCGCCGCGGCCCACGCGGCCGGGGCGCTGGTCGCGGTGGACAACACCACGGCCACCCCGCTCGGGCAGAACCCGCTGGCCCTCGGCGCCGACCTGGTCGTCGCCTCCGGGACCAAAGCGCTGACCGGGCACTCCGACCTGCTCCTCGGCTACGTGTCGGCCACCGACCCGGAACTGCTGGGCAAGGTCGAGACGTGGCGCAAACAGACCGGCGCGGTGCCGGGCGCCTTCGACTGCTGGCTTGCCCACCGGTCGATCGCCACCCTCGACCTGCGGCTCGGCCGGCAGAGCGCCAACGCGGCAGCCCTCGCCGAACTGCTGCTGACCCGCTCCGACGTGGACGGTGTGCGCTGGCCCGGACTGCCCGGCGACCCGTCGTACCCGATCGCGAGCACCCAGATGCGCCGCATCCCGGGCATCGTCTCGTTCGACCTGGGCAGCGCCGAGCGGGTGGCGCGATTCCTGAACGCGGCGACGCTGGTCTTCGCGGCGACCTCGTTCGGCGGCGTACACACCACCGCCGACCGGCGGGCCCAGTGGGGCGACGACACGGCCCCGGGGTTCGTCCGGTTCTCCTGCGGCATCGAGGACACCGCGGACCTGCTGGCGGACGTCACGGCGGCGCTGGACGCATCCCGGTGACCGCCTGGAACAGCTTCACCGGCGACGAGGTGGCGGCCCTCACCCGAGGTGACAGCTTCTTCGTCGCCCCGGGCGAACGGGACTGCCCGTCCTGCGGCGAACACCGCCTCCGCGCCTACTTCACGGCACCGGAGAACGCCCGCCGCCCCACGCTGGTCAGCTACGTCTGGTGTGCCGGATGCGACAAGTTCGTCGGCACCCGCGCCAGACACCCGGAGGGTCTCGTGCTGAGCGACCCGCTGGCCACGCTGTCGGTCGCTGAGCGCCGCGAGCTCGAACGCAGCCTCACCGGATTCTTGGCCCACCTGGACCGGCTCTGGGACGACGGGGTGCTTCCCCAGACCTTCGCGGCCTGACACGCGCTTCTTCCGGGGTACGCCGAAAGCGGGCGTCCCGCACTCGCGCAGGCCCCGGTCGTCCCGGGGCTCGCGCGGTGGTCCCGGCTCCGGCCGGCCCGGGAATCGCGGGACGGTTCAGGCTGGCGGGTGCGGCTTCTCCGCGTACCCCCCCGGAAGGGTTTGATCCGGGGTCAGCCGTGGGTGGAGACGAAGTCGTGCAGCCAGTCCTGCGCGACGCGGGGACTGCTCGGATCACCGATGCGGCGGAGCGCCTCACCCGGGCGGATGCCCAGCAGCGCGAGCGTCATCGTGGCGAGCATCGTGGTGCGGCCCAGACCGGCAGCCGACTCGGTGACCACGAAACGTCCCGCCCGGACCTCGCCGGCCAGGCGCATCGCCAGCGCCACCACCTCGCTCGCCTCCTGCCGGGGCGACGATTCGGGCTTGACCGGGAAGGGGATCAGCTCGATGCCGGAGCTCTCCGCGCCGCCGGTCTCCGCCGCCGCGCACACCAGGATGTGCACGCCGGCCCGGGCGAGCGCGCTCAACTCCTGCGCCGACCAGGGCTGATCGGTGCGGTGGGCCATGGTGGCCAGCTGCCCCGGTCCCGGGCCGGCGATCACATGGAGTGCTGATGCCATGAAATTCTGTCTCCCCTGCGTGCCCCGCCGCCACCACGAACCCGTTTCCGGCCTACGCAGATTAGGGGCATGCCCGGCAAGACCGCCAGCACCCGTGCGGGGCTTCTCAGATCTCGCAGCCGCTGGGCATCCGGTCGGCGGTCGTCGACTTCACCGTCTTGACGATCGTGTCGGAGAACTCGTTGGCCCACTGCGCCGGATTCTCGTAGGCGTTCGGCACGGTGACCTGCACCGCGACCTCGCGGTCCATGGTGGTGACGGTGGCCGCCTCGGCGCCGGGCCGGGCGTACCAGCAGACCCTGTTCATGATCAGGAGCTCGGTGTCCATCGGGACGCAGCCGGGAGTCTGGTCGTCGAGCGTGGTGCACATGGTGGGCGGGGTGACACCGCACGAGACGGTGACGGCCGGTTCGCCGTAGGCGGCGTTCTGCTCCGGCCCGGCGCTGACCTTCCGCGGCTCCAGATCGCGGATCTTCGCCGGCAGCTGCGCGGTGACGGCCAGGCAGACCGTGCCGGTGGTCGCGTCGAGGCTCGGGGCGACCATGTCGACGGGAGTGCTCGGGAGCGTCGCCGGTTGGGCGACTTCGGAATCAACCGTTTTCTCGGGTTGAATCGCCAGGAAGGCTCCGACGCCGACGATCAACGCCACCGGAACCGCGACCACGGTGGCCCAGATCGCCGCCGACCGCTTGACCGGGTCCTTCGCGGGTGTACTTGTTGGCGTGTCGACGTCGACCATGTCAGAGGTTTACCACGGAGCAGGTGAGCGTTCTCGTGATGCCCGGCACGTACTGGACCTTGCTCACAATGAGGCCACCCAACTCGTCGACGGTGTGCGCCTCGGTCAGCACGACGACGTCGTACGGCCCGGTGACCGCGTCGACCTTCACCACCCCCGGTATCTTCTCGATCGCGGCGGCCACGTCACGGGCCTTGCCGACCTCCGTTTGGATGAGGATGTATGCCTGGACCACGATCGACTCCAATCCGTCACCGTCGGTGATCCCTGGTCGTGAAACTACCGTAAGAAGCGACCCGGCACCGGGACGCCACCATCGAAGGGCTTGGACGTGAGCATCGCAGAAGCCGGTGAATTCGGACTGATCGGCCGAATCATCTCCCGGCTGGGCTCCGGATCGTCGACCCTGCTCGGCCCCGGCGACGACGCCGCCGTGGTCCGGGCCGCCGACGGACGGGTGGTGGCCTCCACCGACGTGCTGGTCGAAGGCCGGCACTTCCGACGCGACTGGGGCGGTCCCGTCGAGATCGGCCACCGCGCCGCCGCCGCCAACCTCGCCGACATCGCCGCGATGGGCGCGACACCGACCGCCCTGCTCGTGGCGCTCTGCGTCCCCACCGGCACCGAACTGGCCTGGGTGGAAGGGCTCGCCGACGGCCTCAGCGCCGAAGCAGCCCTGGTCGGGGCGAGCGTGGTCGGCGGCGACACGTCGTCCAGCCCAACCCTGACCATCGCGGTCACCGCCCTGGGCGACCTCGGCGGCGCGGCACCGGTCCGCCGCGACGGGGCCCGGCCCGGCGACATCCTCGCCCTCTCCGGCCGCATCGGGTACGCGGCCGCGGGCCTGACCGTGCTCTCCCGCGGATTCCGGACCCCCAAACTGCTCGTCGAGGCGTACCGCCGGCCGGTCGTCCCGTACGCCTCCGGCCCGGTCGCGGCCCGAGCCGGCGCCACCTCGATGATCGACATCTCGGACGGCCTGCTCCAGGACATCGGGCACATCGCGGACGCCAGCAAAGTGGCGATCGACGTGTTCCAGGACGCGTTCGACGTGCCCACCCAGATGCGGGACGCGGCACAGGCACTCGGCGTCGACCCGTACCAGTGGATCCTCGCCGGTGGTGACGATCACCCGCTGGCGGCGACGTTCCCCGCCGGGACGGCCCTGCCGGACGGCTGGCAGGAGATCGGCGCGGTCCGCGACGGGACCGGCGTCACCGTGGACCACAAGCAGTGGACCGGCGGTACGGGGTGGGACCACTTCCGCTGATTACGCTTCGGTCTGTGCAACAGATTCAGATCGAGTCGGCTGACTTCACCTCCCCCGCAGTCCAGGCGCTGGTCGCCGAGAACATGCGCGACCTGTCCGCCCGCTACGGCGGCACCGGCGACGACACACCGATCGCCGGCGCGGACTTCGTGCTGCCGCAGGGTGAGTTCCTGGTCGCCGTCGAGGACGGCAGACTGATCGGCAGTGCGGCCTGGCGCCGCCACCACTCCGACGCCGAACTCAAGCGGATGTTCACCCGCCCGGCAGCCCGCGGCCGGGGCGTCGCCCGCCGGCTGCTCACTGCGGTGGAGGAGTCGGCGCGTGCCGCAGGCTGCAAACGCGTGATCCTGGAAACCGGCGACAAACAGCCGGAGGCCATCGCGTTGTACGTCTCAGCCGGCTACGAGCGCATCGACGACTTCGGCTACTACGCCGGCCACGATGGTGTCCTCTCCTACGCCAAGCCCCTCTAACCACCCACCCACCCACCCACTCCG
>NZ_JZKF01000131.1 GCF_000962825.1 Actinoplanes rectilineatus | reverse complement strand
GGCTCGGCTCGGCTCGGCTCGGCGCGGCTCGGCTCGACTCGGCTCGGCTCGGCTCGGCTCGGCTCGGCTCGGCTCGGCTCGGCTCGGCTCGGCTCGGCTCGGCTCGGCTCGGCTCGGGCCTCAACGAGTCGTCGGTGGTGGGGGCTACGGGACAGGCCGGAAGTCGTCCGGGATCGTCCTCACCGACGTGGAGCATCGCCCGACGTTAATCGACGGGCGTTCCCGCTCGCCGTCGGGGTGGCGCAGGCCGCCTTAGTTTTGGCCGCCCGCGTCGGCATGGTGCCACTACGGGACTGTGGTGTGGCGTACCCCCAAAAGCTCTTGATCGTCGATGTTGATCGTGGAATCGGCGCGGAGAACGCGGAGGATCGTGGACGGGGCGAGCAGGTGGGCCGGCGGGGCCAGCATGTTCGAGACGCGGAGGAACGCGGCGCCCAGGGTGGCGTCGTGGACGGTGGCGGCGCGGTACCGGGCCAGATAGGCGTTGAGCGGCCGATCCGTGGGGCGGCGCCGGCCCTCGACCTGGGGGAACCGGAGATCCGTCGCGGAGGCGAGCGCCCAGGGGTTGTCCACCAGACGGGCCGCCTCCCGGAAGTAGCGCTCCGGCGCGGTGCCGATCAACGCGGCCAGCAGCAGCGCCTCCAACGCGGCGACCGTCACACCCTGTCCGTAGATCGGATTGAAGCTGCACAACGCGTCACCGAGCGCGAGAAAACCGACCGGCCGGCGCCGCAGCCGCTCGTAGTGGTGCCGGACGCTCGCCGGGTACCGCATCCTCGCCGGCGCGTCCAGCGGCTCCGCGGTCCGCAGGAAGGCGGCGATCTCGGGACCGGGCAGCGACTCGGCGAAGGCCAGCATGCCGGCGTCGTCGGTCGGCGGCTCCTCGCCCAGCATCCCGGCGAGCAGCACCACCACCCGGTCGCCGTCCTGCCGGATCGTCACCCCGGTCCGCTGCATGCCCGGATACGGCGCCATCACGACGGCGAACGGCGCGCCCGCACCGGGGTCGTAACGGTAGTGACGGGTCGTGTAGACGACCTCGGAACGGACCGTGGTCACCGGGATCTCGCCGTAGCCCAGCGACCGCAGCCACCGCGGGGCCCGCGTGGCGCGGCCGCTCGCGTCGACGACCAGATCGGCGAGCATCTCCGACCGTGTCGTGCGGACACCCCGGACACGCTTGTCGTGCAGCAGGGCGGTGACGTCCTCGCCGTCGAGGATCCGGACACCGGGCAGGGCGCGCAGACGCTGCCGGACCAGGTGCTCGAGCAGCGGCCGGCTCACACCGAAGACCGGAAGCGTCGACGGGGCGCGGCGCATCGGGTGGCCGTCCAGGTACCAGTGGCAGTCGGCGTGCGCGTCACCGGCGGGCACCCCGGCGGCCAGCATCTCGTCGACGAAACCGGGGAACAGTTCCTCGAGGGCGGTGCTGCCGCGGGCCAGCAGGACGTGCGCCTGGCGGCTCTGGGGCACACTGCGGCGGGGTACGGCCCGATCCGGCACCGTGTCCCGGTCGATGAGCGTCACCTGGTCGAACGTGCTGGTGAGGGCCCGGGCGGCGAGCATCCCGCCGATGCTCGCCCCGATGACCACCGCATGCCTCATGAGTGGAATTGTGTGCTCAGGTGCGCATTTTGGAGAAGGTCTTGACCCGCGGCCACCCGGTCGTGAACCGCCGCCGGGCCGTGGCGGTACCCGTCGGTGGGAGGTGCACCGATGGCGGACCCGGCGCAGTGGTTCAGCGGCCTCGGACCGGCGGAGGATGCCGCCGAGATCGCCGACGGCATCCGGAACGGCAGCTGGGTCGACGTGTCACTCGGCACGCTGGGCGGAACCCTGGACACGCTCGCGATGGCGGTGGACCCGCTCGGCTCACTGACCGCGTGGGGCGCCGGCTGGCTGATGGAACACGTCCGGCCGTTGCGGGAGGCGTTGGACTGGCTGGCCGGCGACCCGGGTGAGATCGCCACGCAGGCGGCGACCTGGCGAAACGTGTCCGAGGCGGTTGCGGATGCGGGGCAACGTCACGCGAGCGACCTCCGGGCGAACACCGCCGAGTGGTTCGGGGCGACGGCTGACGCCTACCGTGTGCACGCCGCGGAGCAGACGGCGGCGATGGAGGGCATCGCGGTCGTATCGGGGGCTATCGCGTCCGCGGTGGAGGGCGCCGGGCTGCTCGTCGGGATGGTCCGCGAGATCGTACGGGACCTGATCGCCCAGTTCGTGGCGACGCTCGCGGTGCGACTGCCGCAGTGGCTGGCGATGGAGGGCGTGACGCTGGGCCTGGCGACGCCGGCGGTGGCCAGCCAGGTGGCGTCGTTGGTGAGCACATGGGCGAACCGGATCCGGAAGTTCATCGGGTCACTGCTCACCAGCCTGCGACGGTTGAGCGGAATGCTGGACGCCCTGACCGGTGTCCTGCAGCGACTTCAGAATCTGCTGCGCCGCCTCAGCCGAACCGGCCCCACCGGCGCCCACCCGGAGGCCGGACTGTTCCGGGAAGGCGACGGTATCGTCCGTAACGGGGTCCGGATCATCATGAACGAGAAGAACGTCATGGCCGTCGCGAAGAAGTTCGGCATCGACATGCGGGACGTCCGATTCTCTTTGGACAAGATCCGGCGGGGCTCCGGCGAAGGCAAAGAGTTCTACGGCGTGACGATGCCCAACGGTGAGATCAAACTGGCTCGGGACGCCTTCATCTCGGAGGAGCAGCTGGCCCGGACTCTGGCACACGAGAGGTTCCACCTCGACGAGTTGCGTGCGGGGCGAGCGTTTCCGTGGAAGGAGGCGGCCCGGGCGGCCGCCGAGGTGCGGGCGTATGCCCATGAGGAGCGATGGTGGCAAGCGAACAAGCACTTACTCGATGCGGAGTAGATCGCCCATGCCTGAGATGACCGATGCCGATCGCCGGTGGGAGGCGTGGTTCGACGCTTTCACGAGGATCCGGGATGCCTGGCCCGATCAGATCGACGTCCCGTGCCCGGACGGCGATCACGGGCAGCTGCACATCACGTACACCGGTGATCCGGTGTCCCGAGTGGGGTTCGCCACGATCTGGTGTGATGCGGGGCGCAACGGCATCTTCCTCTCCCGGGTCGGCATCCCGGAGGGCGCGGAGATGCTGTCCTTCGACGCGACGCCGGAGCAGCGGGCCGCCGTCATCCCGGACATCGACCTGATCCCGACCGATCCCTACGGATGACCGTCCCGGCCGAGCGCCTCCGCGTGATCGGCCCGCAGCCACGGTGAGTCGAGCACCCGGTCCTCCAGGAACCGGATGACCGGATGCTCGATCAGCGCGTCCCGCTGGACGACCGAGTGCACACCGCCCGCGATGTCGCCCAGCTCCTCCAGGTCGGCGCGCAGCACGGCGAACTCCTCGACCCCCGTGTAGAAGACCGCGCCGTCCCGGCTGCCGTCTGCGGCCCACGGCCGTTCGAAGCGTTCGCTCCGGCCGGCGAGCGCCGCGTTCGGCGTCACCGCGTAGACCGCGCTGAGCAGCACACTCAGCCGAGCCTGCACCGGATCGGTCAGGTCGGTGCCGGGTTCCGGGAGGGAATCCGCGGACCAGGGTGGGCCGGCGACGGCCAGGTCGTCGACGAACGTGACGACGACGACCCGGTTCAGGTCGACCCGGTAAGTGCCCTCGTGCAGGGCAGCCTCACCGTCCGGCAGCGACCACGCCAGGGAGTCCACCCGGACGTGGTAGTTCGGCGGGAATCCCAGCTTCACCGGCTCACCCTCTCATCCGCGGTTCAGCGCCCGCCCAGAATGCGGCGGATCTCCGGCTCGTAATGCTCCTCGCGTTTGCTCGTCACCACGCCGCCGCCCGGGGTCTGCACCTCGAACGCCTGCTCGTCGGTGACGACACCGCGCGCCTCGTCGTCCCTCTCGGTCCGGTCCCGGCCGTCGCTGGTGCGCCGCCGGTTGAGTTCCGGCGCGACGGTTCCGGGCCGTTCGACCCGGCCCGGACCGCTCGCACGGGTCGCGGCCCGGCTGCGCAGCTCCTTGGGAACCTCTTCCAGCTTGGACACCCTGCTGCCCGAGGGCGGCGGGGCGGGTGCGTCGATGACCGGGGCGCCGGCCTCGGTGCGCGCCTGGTCGGCGCCGATCCAGTCGGCACCGGCGGGCTTCCGGCCGTCTTTACGTCCGGGCCGTCCGCGGGACGGTGCGGGAGTTTCCGGGGTACGGGTCGGACGCTGCAGAACCGGCGGCGCGGTGCCCTCGCGGTGCACGGCGTCGCCACCGGTCCCGCCCAAGCTTGGCGGCCGCATCTCCTGCTGGCTGCCCGGGCGTACCCGGTTGCGGTCGCCGGTCGGATTCTTCAGCACCGGCGGAGTGGTGCCGCCGGGCCGGCCGAACTGCTCCGCACCGTCGATCGTGGTGCCGGGCACACGGCGGCCGGCGTCGTCCGAACCCTCGCCGCGCCGGCGCTGGCCGTTCGGCGGCTGACCCGGCGTGCCCCGTCCGGGCTGGCCGGGGGCGCCACGACCGGGCTGTCCCGGCGCGCCTCGCCCGGGCTGACCCGGCTGACCGGGCGTGCCCCGGGCAGGGTCGCCCGGTGTCGATGTCGGACGCCGCAGGCTGCGTCCGGGCGGCTGACCCGCGCCGGGCGACTGCGGGGCGCCGCCGGCGCCGCGGTTGAAGGCGTTGCGGGTCAGCTGGCCGGGGTTCGGCGGCCGGGCCGCACTGGTGGCCGGACCGGCCGCCGGGGACGTGCCGAGACCGGGCGGACGCGACAGCGACGGTACCGAACCGGGCAGGCTCGGCTTGACCGCGCCGACGCCGGGCGGCGATCCGGCGAACGCGGGCGGCGGGGCGGGCAGCGGCGCCACGGCCGGCGGGACCACCCCGGGCGGGGTGATCGAAGTCGGCGGGTTGGCCACCGCCGGGGGCGCGACGACGGCCGGCGGGCTGGTGGGCAGCGTCGGCGCGGGGGCCGGGGTCGGCGCGGTGGCCGGCGGTTTGGGCGCGGTAGCCGGCGGGGCGACCGGGGTCGGCGCCAGCGCCGGCGGCTTGGCCCCACCCGACGGCACCGGGTTGGGCGCGTTCACCCCGCCCGGTCCGCCGAGCGACGGCGGCGTGACCAGCGCCGGGTTGCCCGGGGTGTTGAGTACCGCGTCCATCGGGCGGTACGGCGGCCCGACTCCGGTGGCGACCAGGGTCGTGTACTCGTAGTGCTCGTTGCCGACGCGGTACGCAAGTTCCTGAGCCCGCTGCTGGAACTGCTGGACCGTCTCGTCGACCTGTTGCTTGACCTGCCAGTGCTTGGCGTCCTCCCAGTCGGTCGTCCAGTACCGCTCGGAGAAGTTGAACCACTCGCTCAACTGCCCGGCCAGGTCGACGTTCTGGGCGGTCTGCAGGGCGCGCTCGTACTCCGCCCAGAGCGCGTCCATGTCGGCGCGGGCGGTGATGCTGATCTGCACCAGGTGACGCAGGGCGGTGACGTTCTGCTGGGCCGCGTCCATCCAGACGTCGAGGTAGGCGAGCACCTCACCGGGCCCCTTGCCCAGGAACGCGTCGCGGGCCTTGGGGGACTGCCAGCTCTCCGCCTCCAGGCGGTTGCTCGAGCCCAGCACGTACGTCCGCACGTTGTCCATCACCGACCAGGCGTTCTGCCAGTGGTCGGCGAGTTCGGCGATCTTCTCCGGGTGCATGTTCCGGATGCGCATCCGGATCTCTTCGATCGTCTTGCCGTCCGCGCTGCCCGGCTTGGAGGTGAACGGCTCGTCCGACGACTGGTGAGTGCCGTAGTGCAACCGTCCGCTGTACGGGCTGTACCCGTAGTTCGGGTCCGCGGTGGTGCCCCAGTAATCAACCATTCGTCAGGGTGCCGTTCAGGGTCGGGTCGTACTCCGCACTGAGTGGCTTGTCGACGGTCAGCTGCCCCTCGGTCTCCTTGCCGGTGTACGTCGTGCCGGTCGTCTCGCCCTCGGCGTTGTACGTCGTCTCGGTCTGCATGCCGGTGTTCTGGTCGACGGTCACCTCGCGGCTGCCGGTCTCGGTGACCTTGCCGTTCTCGCCGGTGGTGGAGTTCTGCGTCTTCTCGTTCGCCACCAAGCCGTCGTCGTCGTAGGCCGTGGTCGTCCGGGTGGTTGAGTTCCCGCTGGTCACCGTCTTGACTTCCGTGTTGGTGGCCGGGTTGTACGACGTGACCGTGCGGGTGCTGGTCGTCGACAGGACCTCGCCCTTGCTGTTGTAGATCGTGATTGTCTGGACGACACCCCCACCGCCGGGGACGTTCATCGTCACGGTCTGCAGCTTCTGGCCGGTGTTCGGGTCGGTGGAGACCGTGGTCGTCTGGTAGGGCGTCTCTGACAGAGTCTGAGGCTCGTCCCAATCAGGGCTGTTCGCGACGACCGGGGTCTCGGCAGCCTCGGCGGAAGCTTCCCGGACTGCCTCGCTGTAGGTCTGGCCGATGTGCGACGGCAGGCCCGCGGGACGGGAGACCCCCGGGGCACCGAAGGCGAAGAGGACGTCGTTGACACTGGCGGCCTGCGTCGCGTCCTCCGCCCCGTAGATGTCGGCGATGGTCTGGGCGGCCGACCCCACGTTGAACAGTGACTGACCGAGATTGTCCAGGTAGCTGAACAGTTCGGAGGCGTTGGCGGCCAGCTGGGAGCGCAGGTACATCGCCTCGCCGAGGGTGGTGCCACCCCACGCCTCGTACGGCCCACTGAACAGGTCGTTGAGGTTCATCTTGCGGTTGGCGAGGTCGAGTTGCTGGCTCACCATGTCCTTGGCGTAGTCGCGCAGACCCTCGACGTCGACCTTCAGCGGCTCGGAGTCGACCCACCCGGCGTTCGTGTTCCCCGACGTCTCCACCGAGTACGGACTGTTCGCCGAATAGGGTGTTCCGTTCCCCGTGTCCAGTCCCATCATGCCTCCCCGTATCGCCGGCTTCGCTGGGTGAACCCGTCTGGCCAGCTAGGGTAATCGGCCACGGCCGTATAGGCGATGGTGTGTCTGAACACTGCCTGTGCAGCCCTTTTGTCGATGGACGGACGAGCCTAATCGGCCACAACGGGTGGCCTTGACACCAGTTCCGCGGTTACCGTCGCTGCTCCATGGAGATTTCGTGTGCCGCTTCACGGGGAGCGAGCCGACATCGAGAGGCGGGGTGATCCCTTGTCGGGGACTCCAGGTATGGGCCAGGTCCATGCCACTCAGGAACAGCTGAACGCGATGGCGCAGCGGTGTGAGGACACCGGCCAGAACATCGCCACCGGTATGGCGCAGCTTGTCGACCGTATCCAGGCGCTGGGCGGTTCGGGTCTGGACGGCTCGGCGAACCAGGCGCTGCAGAACGTGTCCGCCCAGTTGAACTCCGGGCTGACCAAGATCATCAACGCCCTGGACGAGCTCGCGGGCAAGATGAGCAACGCGTCGACGCAGTACGGCGTGAACGACGAGGACGCCGCGCGGGAGATCCAGAACGCTGCCGCGAGCACCGGTGACTCCAGCGTCATGAGCATCCTGCGCGGCTGAGCGCGACCCGGATCGAAAGAGGCGAACACATGAGCATCACCTACAACTTCGGCCAGATCAGCGAAGTGTCCGGCGCCATCAACACCTTCCAGGGTTCGATGGAGCAGCAGCTGGAGGACCTGTACAAGCAGTTCTCCCAGCTGTTCGCCCAGGACTGGACCGGCGCCGCCGGCACCGCCTGCGACGAGGCCCGCCAGAAGTGGGACCAGGGCGCGAAGGAGATCAAGGTCGCGCTGGCGCAGGTCGGCACCAAGCTCGGCCAGGCCGGCGAGCGCATGCAGGGCGTCGACCAGCAGATCGCCGCGGGTATGTAGTGACGTCATCGGCCGGTGACCCGATGAAGGGCCACCGGCCGATGACGTACGGTCCCCTTGGCGGATCGTGAGGGTGGAAACCGGGAGGACGGAAGTGGCGGACATACCGGGACGTCCCGACTGGGGCGCGCTCCGCGGGATGATGGCTGACCTGCAGAAGGCGACCAAGGGCCTGCCTGATCTGCAAGACCGGATGATGAGCCTGACCGGGACCGCCTGGTCGCCGGACGGCATGATCAAAGCGGTCGTCGGGCCGCGAGGTCACCTGCTGGAACTCGACATCAATCCGCGTCTGCTGCGCCAGCCCAACTCGCAGGCCCTGTCGGCGAGCATCGTGGCGACCGTGCGTGCCGCCGTCGAGGAGGTCGGCGCCCAGGGACGTGACCTGATCCAGGAGAGCCTGCCCGCGGACATGCGCCACCTGGGTGACGGCGGAATGACCGGATACATCGGCACCCACGACGCCGACGTTCTGATCCGCAGTAAGGACCGCGATGAGTAACTTCGTGCAGATCGGTTCCAGCCCGGCTGAGATCATCGGGATCGCCACCCGGATCAGGAACCGTGGCAGCGACCTGTCCGAGGAGATCAGCCGCCTGAACCAGGCCATCCGGAGTCAGGAGGCGGAGGGTGACACCCTGCCGCACGACGACTTCACCGATGCCTTCCTGAAGGAGTACAACAAGGTCGCCACCGCCAGCGACGGCAAGGACTATCCGGCTTGCGAGGCGGTCCGGATCGGTGCGGCGTCCTGCGGCGACAAGCTGACCGCGATCGGCGACTTCGTCGTCAAGGCGATGACCGGGTACGAGTCCACCGATCAGCAGAGCGGCGACGACATCAGTCGCACGGACCTCTGACGGCGCCGTCGTGAGCGCCGAAGAGCACGAGTTCATGACGTCGCTCCTCGACTGGTTCACGGAGATCGAGCAGTGGATCCCCGGCGCCCGGTCGAAGGTGGGCGAGCTGATCCTCGGCCCGCTTCCGCTGGCACACGCCAACGACGTGTACGACCTGGCCGACCACTGGGGCGCGCTGGCCGACTCGCTCAACGCGGCGTACGAGGACGTCATGCAGGCGGCCAACCCGATCCTGGAGAATTGGTCCGGCGACGGCGCCGCGCAGATGTTCACCCAGGACTGGTTCAACTACCTCGAAGGCCTGCGCCAGTCGGCGGAGAGCGCTGCCCAGATGCGGCAGGGCGCCCAGAACTTCGGCCTCGAGGTCGAGCTGATGAAGTTCATGGCGGCCATCAACCTCGTCATGCTCGCCTACTCGCTGTTCGCCATCGCCGCGGCCGCCGGCCCGTCCCTGGGTGCCGCCCTGCTCGGCGTTCCAGCGGCGTTCGCAGCAGCGAAGACGGCTATTTTTGCGGCTGCCCGGCAGGCCATCGCCAAGATCATGTCGCTGTCGATGCGCATCGTCATGCGCGACATCGGCATGCTGTTCACCCGGCTGCCCGGGGCCCTGACCCACACGCTGCCCACCGCGTTGCGCAACGGCGCGACACGGCTCGGCCCCGCGATCGCCAGCCGGGTCAACGTCCCGGCGATGCGGACCGCGATCACTCAGGGCGCCAGGGACATCTGGGCGCAGGGCTTCAACCAGACCGTCCGCAACATCGGCGCACGCGGCATCTCCACCTCGGTCGCCAACCGGATCGCCGCCCAGTCGCTGCGTACTCTCGCCGCCGAACAGGTCGGCGCCGGTCTCGGCCGGCAGATGTCCCGCGAGGCGCAGCGCCAGATGGCCAAGGAGATCCGCAATCAGCTGCTGCTGAAGTGGGCCGGCAAGGAGGGCGCCGACGCGGCCGCCTCCGGTCTGTCCCGGATCGCGGTGGACCGGATCGGTCAGAGCATGCTGGGCCGGGAGTTCGCCCAATATGTGGGGACGCGGGTCGGCATCGGCGCCGGTTTCATGGGCGGCGGCAACCTGGTCGGCCAGATCGGACAGATCGTCTCCGGCAACCGGACCGACGGCGTGGACTGGGCTCAGGTCCGGGACAACACGATCCAGGGCGGTGCGGCCGGCCTGGGCATGTTCGGCGGGGTCACCGGGCACACGATCGGTGGTGGTCTCGCAGCCGGCGGCTACACCCTCGGCGCGCAGACCGTCGACTACATCCGCAGTGACGGTGAGAAGGGCCTCAACTGGAACGAGATCTGGTTGAGCGCCCGCGACGGCGCCGCCTCCGGCCTCTTCGCCGGCGTCGAGACCGTCCTCGAGCCCGGCCTTCCCAACCTCACCCGGGACGACAGCGGAGCGCTCCGCATCGGCAGCGATGTGCACTTCATCGCCGGCGAGGACGGCACGTTCAGCATCGCCGGGACCAGTCGTGGCGAGTCCCTGCTGCTGACCAGCGACGGCTACGTGGCCCACCAGGGCGCGGACGGCGTCCGGACCGTCGACACCGAGATCACCGGCCGCGGCGACGTGACCGAGGGGATCAGCCGGGTCTTCGACAGCCCGGAAACCCGCACGGACAGTGGTGGCGGCGCAGGAGAGGCGAGCTCTCGCGGGTCCGATGCGGCCCCGGTGCCGGGTCACCCTTCTTCAACCCCGGATGGGGTACGCGCAAACGACAGCACCACCACCGTGGCTGACCGGGCGCCGGACTCCGAGCGGTCGGTCCCCGACCGGACGTCCGCGAACGACGGCGGTTCGACCGCTGCTCGGCAGGAGGCCACCACGCGGGGTGACGGCGGTGGCGATCCGCCGGACACGACCAGGGCCGCTTCGGGCGACGGCGGTTCGACCGCTGCTCGGCAGGAGACCAGCACGCGGGGTGACAGCGGTGGTGATTCGCCGGACAGCACCAGGGCCGCTTCGAACGACGGTGGCTCGCCTGCTGCTCGGCAGGAAGCCACCACACGGGCCGACGGGGGCGGCGACCCGCCGGACAGTGGCACGACCGCGCGACCGGAACAGAACACCGCGGAGAGCGTCCGGACCGCCCCCTCCGACGGGAACCGCACGCCCGCGTCCGACTCGCGGACGTCGACGTCGGAGACACACCGTCCGACCGCTTCCGATCAGAGCACGATCGGCACCGGCCACCCGGCTGCGGCCACCGAACACTCCACGACGGCCACCGACCGTGGGGCGACGACGCCGACCGGTGAGCAGCCCCGCGTGACGGGGGACCAGGTCACACCACGGGCCGGCGCGGAATCGTCCGCTGGGCGGGACGGGACTTCCGGCGTACCCACAAAGGGCGAAAGCGGACCGCCGGACGGACCACCGCCGGATCGGACCACGGCTGCTCCCGACCGGACCGCGGCCTCTTCCGGCCGGACGACGCACGATGCTGCTCCCGACCGGACACACGAGACGGCTGCCGACCGGACGCATGAGGCTTCTTCCGACCGGACACATGAGGCTGCGGACAACGCCGGGCGGGAGTCTGATCACCCGGCGGACGCGGCGACCGGTGGGGCTATCCGGCCGCGGGACGACATTCGGGCCTTCGATTGGGCTGAGCGGGCCTATGACCGGTTCCGTGGGGACGACGCGGATGTCGCGGAGATCGCCGGGAACCTGAGCGACGTGCAGCGGGCGGACGGGACCACCGGGTACTCGGTGGCCGAGATCAATCAGATCAAGCAGCATCTGATGGTCGAGGAGCACCCGATCCGCGATTACGACGGGGTGCTGGAGCACCGGCGGTTCGACGCGTCACCGGACATCGCCGAGGCGTGGATCCGGCTGCGCGAGGGCAACCCGCTGCCCGAGGATCTGGTCCTGCTCAACCACGAGCTGGCCGAATCGAATCACATGCGCGCCCACCCGGACGCGGACTACACGACCGCGCATCAGCACGCCAATGAGCAGCACAATTGGCAGGACATCGTGCCGGGTCGGACCGGCGAGGACCTGGACGGCAAGTGGGGAAGGCAGGACGGCGATGGCGCTTCTGGTTCACTTCCGGAAGGCTCGCGAGGACGAGAGACAGGTGGAGTATCTTTTCGGCCACCCGACGACGGACCGGCTGCTGGTGATCGACAAAACGTCGATGGAGGGCAGCCCGGCGGACGGGAACCCGGACAAACCGTTCGCGGCGGCGTTGAGCAAGATCCTGCGCCTGCACCGCGAGCGGGAGACGTGGCCACCGGGCGGGACGTACGCGGCGTAGACCCGGCCACCCGGAACGGCCCGGCCGGTGAGCGAACGCACGGTGACGTCCCGGCCGGTGAACGGGTACCCGGTGACGGCCCGTCGCACGGATCGGCGCCCGATCCGGCGAGCACCGAGAGTCCCCTGCTTGCCAGCAACGGAGCGGGCACCGGTCTGCCGCCGACCCCGGAGACGATCCGGCAGGGCACCGTCCGGATGGAGGACCACCCGGACTATCCGCGCGCCGTGGAGACCCTCGCTGAGCAGGGATTCTCCGTCCTACCGTCGCAGGAAGGGCACCCGCACACCGTCATCCGGCACGTCGTCGACCCGAAGACCCACGAGGTGCTGCGGGTCGAGCGGGAGGTGCGGGTCGTCGAAGGCATGCGGTACCTCGACCTCGAACACGAGATGGCGCACGTCCGTGCCTCCGTCGAACGCTTCGGCCCCGGCGAGCACCCGCCGTCGGAGATCTACCGGGACCGTCCGGGGAACACGCCGAAGGAGATGACCAAGGTCAGGGGCCGGCTCACCACCGAGCAGAACACGATCGGTGAGTACCAGGTCCGGCTCGAGGAGTACCTCCGGCTCTCCGAACGGGGCGTCGACCCGGACGTGCTGGCGGAGCACGTGGCCGGGGTCGACAAGCACCGTGGTGACTACCACGAGGTCATGAACGACGCGTGGGACAAGAAGAACTCGAAGGAGTGGGCGAGGGAGCACTACCCGGACATCCGCGATCTCGAAGCCCGGTACGACGAACTGCGAGCGGCGGAGAAGG
Source organism: Actinoplanes rectilineatus (assembly GCF_000962825.1). GTDB lineage: Bacteria > Actinomycetota > Actinomycetes > Mycobacteriales > Micromonosporaceae > Actinoplanes > Actinoplanes rectilineatus. The sequence continues at coordinate 6,122 of NZ_JZKF01000131.1, read as the reverse complement.
ACGGCACCGGCCCGGACCCCCGGACAGGGCAGCCGTCGACGGGCGGCGACAGCACGCCGATGGCCAAGGCGCCCGGCGGCGTCGACCCGTACCGGATGCTGCCTGTTGAAGGTCCGAAACCGGTTGATCCGGTCAACGTGCCGCACGAGGTCGCCCGGCTGATCGGCGACGAGATGGGTGACCTGGTCGCCGGTCGGGACGGCGTCGCCCCGGACCAGCCGCAGCGCGCCGATTGGGACGCCGACGCGGGAACCCTGCGCGTCCGGTACGGCGACGGCCTCGAAGTCGACGTGATCGTCCAGGTCAACGAATCGGTGCCGCCCGGGCAGGCGGTGGTGGTCCGGCCGTCCCTGGAGATGGTGGACGGAACCTGGCAGCAGACGAGTGCGGCCGGCGTGGTGGTGTCCTCCCACATGTCGGCCGACCCGGCCACCCGGGCGGCGCACGTCAGTGAGGCCTTGGACGCGGCATGGCGGACGATGCACGACGAGATCGGCCCGCAGTTGCGCGATCCGGACGGCCCGGCGGTCACCCCTCGCGATCCGGACGGCCCGATGCCCCCGGCTCGCGATCAAGGCGGCTTGCCGGTCGACCATCTCTCCGGCCCGGAGGCGATGCGAGCCCTGGAGGAGCCGCTGACGAGCGGCGACGTCCCGGTACGCGACGCCGACGGCATCGGCATGCACCGGGCCGATCCGGCCGCCGCGCCGTCCCCTGCGGCATTGACGCCGGAAACCGTCCGGCAAGCGCTGACCTCCACTCGCGGACCGGAACAGATCAGCCGGTGGGCGGGCGACCACCTGTCCGACCGCGACCAGAACGGCACCGCCCGCCCGAAGACCGCCGACGAGATCACCGAGGTCGTCGACCGCCACGCGGGCGAGGCCCTGAACCGGGTCACCCCCGCCCCCGACGTCGCGTCGGTGGTGCATACCGCCAGCCCCATCGAGGGCACTCGCTTCGTGCCCGAAGGCCGGTCACCGTACGAGAACCCCGTCCACCTCGGCGAACTCCACCAGGCGATCAACGACGTGCTGCCGGGCGACTTCTCCGACGGCGGCATCGTCCGGATCTCCTCGGACGGCGTCGACATCCGGGTGGACAAGGCGGACGGCACCACCGGGTACTTCCGGCCCGAGCTGGGCGTCAACATGCCCGACCTGGCCGAGACGACGGTTCGCTCCGGCACGCCGCAGGACCCGCACATCGTCCGGGTGAACAACCGGGTCTCCGCCGACAACCTGTCCCGCGTCTGGGTCCACGAGATCACCGAGACGCTGGCCGTACAGCACGCGGCGGCCACCCGCCCGGAACCGCAGGGCATGCTCCGGCGTGCGATGACCAAGCTGGGCAACCTCTTCGGTGGCGGCCGCCCGGAGACGACCAGGGTGGACCCGCACGCGGCGGCCCGCGTCAACGAGCGGGTGCACCTGCAGCGACGGCTCAACGAGGCGTGGGCGCGTCCGGACGTGCAGCAACGTCTGCGGCAGGAGATCGCCGGCGTCGAACGGGACCTGGAGAAGCTGGGGCATCCGGTGCCCCGATCCCTTTTCGAGGACATCGGCCGGCGAACCGGACCGTCACCGTTCGGTTCGCATGATTCGCTGGGCAGTCGGATGCGGCCCGACGTGATCGGTCAGTCCGAGCCGATGGGCAGGCCCGAGGCACCGGCCCGCAATGGTCTGCTCGGCCGCAGCGGTGTCATCGGTGAAACCGGTCCGGTCTCCGGCTCCCGCTACGGCGACGACGCCGTGCCGCGACACGACGATTTCACCGCACACCGGTACGAGCAGGAGCCACCTGCCGCACATCACCAGCCCGACCCTCACGCCGAGCCTGAGGCGTCACACATTCCAGACCTCCAGGACCCGACACCTCCGGATGTCGGCGACGGCCCCCGCGAACCAGGGGAGCCCCGTCCGTCTCTGCGCGACCTCTTCCCGCGGACGACGGGTTCGACGGTGGACTGGAGCACGGTCGTCCAGAAGGTGTTCGACCGGGAGTTTCTCAACCGAGACTTCAAGGGCTTCGACGTCCAGGTGGACCACGCATACTCCGCACAGGACGGTTTCTCCGTCCGGATGAGCGTCTGGGAACACGGCGATGATACGAAACCGGTCGGTCACATCACGCGGCGTTTCAGCTACTCGCAGGACCAGGATCTGCTTGTCGCCACCCACGCCTCGCTCACGATCGACGAAGGTTTGCAGGGTTCCGGGTTCGCCAAGGCCTTCAACGATCATATGGAGGAGTGGTACGTCGAGTCCGGAGTGGACCGGATCGCCATCCACGCCAGTATGGACGTCGGTGGATACGCGTGGGCCCGGGCCGGGTTCGGCTGGGACACCCAGAACTGGGGGGGTGCGGAGGCCGACGGTGCCTTCACCCGGCTGCGTTCCGAGATCCGGCAGCTGAGCGAGGACCTGTCCGACTGGGGCGCTGCGAAGAACCGGGATGAGATCCGCGAGCGGCACCGATACGGCGAATCCGTGGACGTCGAGGAGCATCTGACCACCCAGAAGAAGGCCGCGGAGCAGCTGTACCGGCAGTACCGGACCTCCACGTACGGCGATGCCGACTTCCCCACACCCCAGGAAATCAGTCAGGTGGGGCGAGACGGGGAGAGCGGCGCAGGCGCTACCTGGATCGGCAAGCGGGTCATGTTGGGCTACGACTGGCATGGGGCCAAGGAGCCCACCGGGGGCATCGAGGCGCCGTTGCGTGCCGAGTCACCGAACCCGCCCACGGTGGAGAAGCCGGTCTTCAACGATGACTCCCCGGTCTACCCGCCTGACGACGCGGGCCGGGACGACCGGAACCTGCCCGGGATGAGGGGGCAGTGGGGACAGTCCTGGGGTGTTGATGAGGCGCAGCCGCACACCGGCGACACCGCGTACTCTCCGAGCGTCGATGAGCCGGCCGAGAACTATCACAGGCCGGACGAGGGCAGAGAGTACTTCCACCACTCGGATGCCGACCCGCTGGCCAAGTGGGGGCCCGCCTACGAGACGCACCCCGAGGCCTGGAACGAGGCCATTGCGGAAGCGGAGTCGTTCGGTGTCGAGGTGATCACCCGGACCGGAGGCCTCGCCTACGGTCCCGGAGGCAGTCCCGGTACACCTGGTCAGCTCATCCTCGACCCGGAGGCCTCCTACGGTGCCCTGCTGCACGAGCTGAGGCACATGCGAGACGATCAGGAGGCCGGCTGGGTCGGCATGCGTGGCTGGTTCACCGACATGGAGGTGCGGTTCCAGGGTGAGGTGCGGGCCTACCAGGTGGAGATTGACTACGCCGAATCGATCGGCGACCACGAGTCGGCGCAGAAACTCCGTGAACTGCTGGCGGAGGAGCACAAGAAGATCACGGGAGAGCAATGACGTTTCCTGAGTTGCCGAGGGTGCCGGTCCCCGCAGTGGGGGAGATGAGTGTCGCGGAACTGGTCGACTTGGCTAGGGGCAGCAATCGATTCCGGGGCAAGGCGGTCTACGAGCTGGCGGATCGGTCCGCCGCCGATGTGCGGGCCGCCGTCGCCCTCGGGGAGCTGGCCACCCGGCCGGAACTGCAGAACGACCGGTTTCATCTGGTGACGATGGCGTGGGCCGCGATCGTCGCACTGTTGCAGACCCAGGCACCGCATGCCCGGCAGGCCGCATACCAGGCGTTCGCGACGCTGCCCGAGAAGGAACAACATGACCTTCTCGCCTACCTGCGCTGTGAGCGGATCCAGGACGCTGAGCTGTCGCCGGCGAGCGCGGAGATCACGTACTTCATCCGGTTGCGTCCCGCCGACCATGAAGCCAGCCCGTCGTGGGTGCTGCGGCGGGTCGTTACGGAGTCCGGAACGGTGGATGAGCTACTCGGCCGGGACGGGCAGTGGCGACCGTCGGACATGTTGGCCCGGGCCGAGCGAGGAGAGCTGCCCGGCCGGCTCGAGCAGACGAGCGATGCTTTGCCGCGACGGGTTCTTGCGACCGCGGTGTGGCAGTTCGGTGCGATTCGGCGAGCGCTGGCCCTGCAGGAGTCGGGCGGATTCGTGCTTCGGCTCGCGAAGGAGACGCCGGGCACCGCATTTGAGGAGTTCGATGTGGAGGACCGTGAGGAGGTGATCGCGTTCCTCACCCGGGCGCCGCTGGTCATGACGGGCGCGGAGGGCACTTACCGTACCGACGGGATGTGGGTGTGGTCCGAGTCGATCGTGGACATGGTACGGGAGACCGGTTCACATCCGGAGAACAAGTTCTACGGTCACATGTTGGCTCGTGAGTTCGCCCTTCCCGAGACGGTCGCGCCGGACGTGGTGGAACGTGCCCGCCGACTGGTGGGATCGGCGGGCGCCCAGGGCGCGGACCGCATTCAGGAACGGAACGTTCCGGGGCAACCTCCGCCGCCCACCCCGGCGGAACGGCGTCGAGCGCTGAGCGCTTGGCACGCGGAATGGGTGGAGAAGCATGCCGCGACGACGCCGTTCCGTCCGGAGAATCACCCTGAGGGCTCCGACTACAACCTCCACCATGTCGACATGGACGCGTCGCCAGAGGCAGATCGGGAATACGTTCGGCGTGCCCGCGAGATCATGGGCCAGGATCCCGAGACGGGTTTCGACATCGGATTCTGACCGTCGAGGTCCCATCAATCGGTACGTCTCGACGGCGGGAGAAAAGAGAATGATCCGGTGCGGCTGCTGACGTTCAACACGCTCTACAAAGGGGACGTGGCTTTCCGGTTGCGGGCGCTCGGTCCGTTCCTGGCGGAGTATGACGTGGTCTGTCTTCAAGAGTTCATGTACCGCCGCAACGTTCGGGTGCTGCGCGAGGTAGCCCCCGGGTTCCGGCACTACCTGTCCACCGGATCGGTGGTGATCAGAGGCGGTCTGGTGCTGCTGTCGCGGCTGCCGGTCGTGCGGCACCGGTTCGTGCGCTATCCGATGAGCGGGCCGGTCCGTCCGGAGTTCTTCATGCGTAAGGGCGCCCAGCTGGCCACCATCGCCGCCCCGGCGGGCGAGTGGACCGTGGTGAACACGCACCTGTCCGCGAATCTCGACGACGACTGGTCGCCGGAGAACCGGTACACCCGGGTGGAGCGGGCCGAGCTGGACCACCTGGCTGCCGCGCTGCCCGCGGACGGGCCGCTGGTGGTGGTCGGTGACCTCAACCTGCCGCGGAAGACGGAGACGCTCGCCTGGTTCCGGGAGGCCGCCGGGCTGACCGACGCGATGGCGGGGGACACCCGGCCGACCTATCGGCCCACGACACAGTGGCCGAACCCGCCCGCCTTCGACCACGTACTGGTCCGGGGCGCCCGGGCCGAAGCCGACCTGGTGCTCACCGACGAGGTGGCCCTGGCCGACGGCCGCCGGGCGTACCTCTCCGACCACTACGGGATCGGGGCGACGATCACCCTCGACTGAGCCGGTCCTTATTTCGGCCGGATCACACCTCGGGCTGTCGTGATGTCGGCGTCGTCGGGTGCGGTGACGGTGACGGGGGTGCCGAACTGGTCGAGGTTGAAGACGACGTGGGCGTAGTACTCGCCCTGCGGGTGGCCGGGCAGGGGGTTGGTGTCGACTTCGCGGACGTACGCCATGCTGATGGTGACGTCGAGTTTGCGGAGCAGGCCGGTGTCGTCGAGCCAGGCCTGGTAACGCATCGGGTTGCCGATCACGTTGAAGAGAACGCCCAACTGCTCCGGCAGGGGAGGGGTGCAGCCGGGGTTGGCGGCGGCGGTGCTGACGCCGCAGGTGATCTCGTATTTGTAGGGGGCGCCGTCCAGGTCGGCCATGTTCTTGCTGTCCCAGCCGTGGACGGCGTCGTCGCGGGTGACCTGGGGGATGAAGGGCTTCCAGACGGTGAAGTCGGGGAGGTCGTTCGTGGGGTCGGCCAGGATGTTGCCCCAGGAGGACGCGGTCTTCGGGCCGATCCACGTGCGTCCGTCATTGGGCTTCATGACGGGTGAGCTGACCCACACGTCTTCGCCGACCCTGATGCTTTCAGCCGTGATCGGTTTCTCGCCGGAGGCTTCGACGCTGGTGTATTCCGTGTTGGCGTCGTCGCTGTCGGCGCCGAATCTGATCATGCTGGTGCCGGTGAAGGCGGCGGTCGGCCCGGCGACCTGCGGGGTGAACT
>NZ_JZKF01000130.1 GCF_000962825.1 Actinoplanes rectilineatus | reverse complement strand
AATCCGCGTTTCCGGCGAATTCGATCGGCTGAGAAATCCGTTCGAGCCCCGCGAAACAATACACGATGATTCACCGTGACTATTTCTTGGGTTTCCCCCCAGGACGGCCGCTCCGAGCCCTCGACTTCAGGTCCCGTTCGCTCGCCCGTCTCCCTGGCGGCTTGGAAAACATTACAGCCCCGTGTCCACAACGCCAAATCGGCCCGCCGCGACGTGGGTCACAGCGGGCCGATCATAAAGAAATCGCAGGTCAGAGCACTATTTGACGATCTCCACACCGGCGAACGTGCGCTTACCCTTTCGGAGGACGAGGAAGCGGCCGTGCAACAGTGCCGTTTCCGGAACCACCGCCTCACCGTCGGTGATCCGCTCGTTGTTCAGGTAGGCGCCGCCCTCGGAGATCGTGCGGCGTGACTCGTTGGCGCTGGCCACGAGACCCGCCTCCTTCAGCAGGGAACCCACGGTCGGCAGCTCACCGCGTACCGTCAAAAGACCCGCCTCGCCCAAAGCGGCGCGCAAGGTGTCCGCGGAGAGCTCCGCCAGGGATCCTCGCCCGAAGAGCGCCTGGCTGGCCGCGATGGCCTGACGCGCCTCCTCCGGCCCGTGCACGAGCGCGGTGATCTCCTCGGCCAGGGCCTTCTGTGCCAACCTCGCCTGCGGGCGCTCCGCCGTCGCCTTCTCCAAATCCTCGAGCTCCTCACGGCTCTTGAAGCTGAAGTAACGCAGGTATTGGTTGACGTCGCGGTCGTCGGCGTTGACCCAGAACTGGTAGAAGCTGTACGGCGTGGTCATGGCCGGGTCGAGCCACACCGCGCCGCCGGCGGTCTTGCCGAACTTGGTGCCGTCGGCCTTGAGCACCAGCGGGGTGACGAAGGCGTGCACCGGCCCGGCACCCCGGCGGCGCACGAAGTCGACGCCGGCGGTGATGTTGCCCCACTGGTCGGAGCCGCCGAACTGCAGCTTGCATCCGTTGCGCACGTGCAGCTGGTAGAAGTCGTTGGCCTGGAGCAGCTGGTAGCTGAACTCGGTGAAGCTGATGCCGCTCTCCAGGCGGTTGCGCACCACGTCCCGGGCCAGCATCTTGTTGACCGGGAAGTGCTTGCCGACGTCGCGGAGGAACTCGATGACGGAGAGCGGGCCGGTCCAGTCCAGGTTGTTGACCATGGTGGCGGCGCTGTCGCCCTCGTAGCTCATGAAGGGCGAGAGCTGCTCACGGATCCGCCCGACCCAGCCCTCGACGATCTCCGGCGGGTTGAGGCTGCGCTCGCTGGACTCGCGCGGGTCGCCGATCTGGCCGGTGGCGCCGCCGACGAGCAGCAGCGGCCTGTGTCCGGCCTGTTGGAAACGGCGGGCGGTCAGGACCTGCATGAGGTGACCGACGTGCAGCGAAGCGGCGGTCGGGTCGAAACCCACATAGAACGTGATCGAGTCGCCGTCGAGTGCTTTGCGCAGCTCGTCGGGGTCGGTCGAGTCCTGGATGAGTCCGCGCCACTGCAGGTCGTCTACGAAAGTCACCCTCGGATTCTCCCGCACTCTCCCGTGCGGGTGACAGCGGGTTTCGGGGATGCTGGTCCGATGGCTCATCTGGGTGACACCGCTCCACCGTTCGAGATCTCGAAGAAGAAGGCCGAGGCCCGTCTGGAGGCGGCACAGCAGCGGCTGTTACGGCTGCGCCTGCTGCTCGGCGGCCAGCTCGGCGAGAAGCGGATCGGCCCGCCGCTGGCCGTGGTCTTCGAGGGGTGGGACGCCTCCGGCAAGGGTGGCGCCATCAAACGGCTCGTCGCGCCGATCGACCCGCGGCACGTCCGGGTGTCCCAGTTCGCCGCGCCGACCTACGACGAGAAGCGGCACCATTTCCTGCAGCGGTTCTGGTCGGTGCTGCCCGGCTGGGGCGGGATGACCGTGCTGGACCGGTCCTGGTACGGCCGGGTCCTGGTGGAACGGGTCGAGAAGTTCGCGACGGAGAAGCAGTGGCATCGCGCGTACCGGGAGATCACCGAGTTCGAACGGACCCTGACCGCGGAGGGGATGATCCTGGTCAAGTTCTGGATGCACGTCTCCCCCGACGAGCAGCTCCGGCGTTTCCAGGACCGGGCGGACGACCCGTTGCGGTCGTGGAAGCTGACCGACGAGGACTGGCGCAACCGTGACAAGCGCGCGGAGTACGAAGCCGCGGTCGAAGACATGATCACCGAGACCGGCAAGAAGCGGGCCCCGTGGACGGTCGTGCCCGGCGACAGCAAGCCCTATGCCAGGCTCGCTGTCGTCGAGCACGTCTGCCATGTGGTGGAGTCCCAGCTGCTCGAGAAGGGGTACGACCTCAAGCAGGCCGACTGAGCGCTACTTGAGGTAGGCGGCCAGTCCGATGCCCTGCTCGCGCAGTGCGGTGGCGATCAGCCCGGCGATCTGGGTGGCGCCCGCCGCCTCGAAGTGAGTGTGGTCGTTGCAGAAGAACGCGCCGACCGCGCCCGAGGTGTAGTCGCCGTTGTTCGGGCAGAGCTTGAGCTGGTTGTACAGGGCGACGCTGCGGGCGTGCAGGTCGATCACCGGCACGCCGCCCGAGGCGGCGACGTTCTTGGTCTCGGTGACGAAGCCGCGGTTGCCGACGGCGGTGCTGCTGCTGCAGGTGATCGCGGCGACCGGGGTGACCAGGACCGGGGTGGCACCGCGGGACTTGGCGGCGGCCACCATCACGCCGAGCAGTTCCTGGAAGCGGGCGGAGCCGACGTGCCGGGGACAGTTGGTGTCGCCGTCGTTGATGCCGAACTGGATGAACAGGTAGTCGCCGCTCTTGATGCCGGTGGACGCGTCGAGCATGGCCGTCCACCGGGAGCTGTACGCCGTCGAGCTGAGCGCGCACTCCCCGGCGGCGTTCTTGGTGCTGGTGACGTTGCCCTCGTACATCCAGGTCTGGACGCTGCGCCCGCCGACGGCGCTGTTCTGCACGGTGACGTCGGTGGTGAAGTACGGCGCGAAGCGGGCGCCCCAGCCGATCGGGCAGGCGCTGGCGTTGGCCATCGTCGAGTCGCCGGCCATCCACACCTTGACGGCGGCCGCCTTCGTCGAAGCGGAAGTCGACGCGGAAGCCGACACGGAAGTCGACGCGGTAGTCGACGCGGTGTCACAGAGCGCGGCGGCCGACGAGAGGATCGGTGTCAGCCGGTCGGCGATGGCCAGGTGTCCCTTGTCGTTGGGGTGCACCGAGTCGCTGAGACCGTCCGAGGGCAGCCAGCCGGTGGTGTCGATGTACCTGACGTTCGCGTCGCCGGCGGCGTTGCGGGCCTGGACGGCGGCCTGGGTCTCGGCGGCGTACCGGCCGATGAACGTCCGCATGGCGAAGAGCGTGGCGTTCGGGTACTTGGCCCGGATCCTCGTGAGGAACGTGGTGTAGTCGGCCTGGAAGTCGGGGCCGGTGACCCCGTGGCTCTTGTCGTTGGTGCCCAGGTTGATCACGACCGCACTCGCGGTGTAGCGGGAGAAGTCCCACGCGTCGGTGCCGGCCTGGCCGCCGCTGGACATCCAGTACCGGGTCTCGTGCGCCCAGCAGCCGTCGGTGGTCTCGGACAGGCACATCCCGCCGATGGCGATCTGGGTGTGGTCGGCGCCCAGTCGTTCGCCGGTCACGTATCCGTAGTCGGTCACCGCGAGCTGGCTACTGGTGGTGCCGGCGGTGATCGAGTCGCCGACGAACTCGACGAGCTTGGTGCGGGCGGCCGGTTTGACCGTGGTCTTGCCGGAGTCGAGCGTCAGACCCTGGAAGACGGCGTCCCCGGTGTAGGAGCCGGCCACCTGGCGGTAGCTGACGATCAGCGTGTGGGTGCCGTTGGCGAGCGGCGTCGGTGTCAGGTTGATCGTGCCGGATCCGCTGAACTTCGTGTACGCCTTGCCGTCGATGGACGCCCACAGTTCGATGGTGTTGCGCTGCTTGAGCTTGACCGTGGTGCCGGTGAACCCGGTTCGCAGGTAGGCGCCGGCCCAGTAGGGCACGTAGGCGGAGGCGTTGGTCTTGTTCCACCGCCCGACGAAGCTGATGTTGGTGTCGCTGGGTGACCCGTCCCCGGCCGCGGCCCGTGCCGGTGACGGGGGCAGCAGGATCGCGGCCAGAAGGACGAGGACTGCGGTGAGGGATCGGCGCATGGGGAACCTCCGGGGGCGGGAGCGCTCCCAACAGAGTCATTTGTTAATCGACGTGTGTCAATACTGTAACGCGGAGGAACTATGGCGTTTTGTCCGCATTACTAGCTTTCCGGGCGATACTGTGCCGGTTATGACCATGAGCAGGCTTTCCCGCTACGCCGTCGCGGCGACGGTGCTCCTCGGCGGGCTCACGGCGACCGCCGTCGAGCCGGCCCTGGCCGCGCCGTCGGCCCCCCCGGCCCCGGCCGCGCCGTCGGCCCCTGTGGCCCTGGCCGTCGCGCTCGCCCGCAGCGGCGGGATCACCGGCGCCACCGCCGTCTTCGCCGTCGCCGGACGCGACACCCCGCACGCCCGCAAGGTGATGAAGGCCGCCTCGACGCCGGCGTTCCGCGCCCTCGGGCCGAAGTACCTGCCGGCCAAGCAGTGCTGCGACCGGTACCGCTACGAACTGGAGGTCGGATACGCCGACGGCTCCAAGAAGAAGGTCGTCACGATGACCGGCACGCCGGACGCCCCGGCCGCGCTGCTGACCGTGATCGACCTGATGGAGCACATGCCCGCGCCCGAGGCCCCGACGCTCCCCGCGGGATTCCCGTTCAGCTGAGCGGAAAAGGGCCCCACCGGATGGTGGGGCCCTGAAAAACAAGAAAATCAGCTCACCAGCTTGCGAGCCTCTGCGGCGTCCGGCGCGGCGACCGCCAGGCCGGCCAGCCGCTTGCAGTCGTCGTGACTGAGTCCTGCCAGCGACGCACGGACCGCCGGCAACGCCCGCGGCGACATGGACAGGCTGGTCACACCGAGACCGACGAGCACCGGGGCGAGCGCCGGATCGGCCGCCGCCTCCCCGCACACCCCGACCGGTTTGCCCGCCTGCCGCCCTGCCTCCCCGCAGATCCCGATGAGCTGCAGCAACGCCGGCTGCCACGGGTCGAGCAGGTCGGCCAGCGCACCGCACATCCGGTCCGCGGCGAAGGTGTACTGGCTCAGGTCGTTGGTGCCGATGCTGAGGAAGTCGACCACCTTCAACAGGTCCGCGGCCCGCAGCGCGGCGGCCGGCACCTCGATCATCACGCCGGCCTTGGGCAGGCCGGCGTCGTGCACCGCGGCCGCGAAGGCGGCGGCCTCGGTGACGGTGGAGACCATCGGCGCCATCACCCAGACATCCACGTCGATGCCCTCACGGGCCTCGGCGATGGCCGCGAGCTGCGTGGTGAGCACCTCCGGGCGCTGCCGCGCGATGCGCAGACCCCGGACACCCAGGGCCGGGTTGGGCTCACCCTCCTGGTTCAGGAACGGCAGCGGCTTGTCGGCACCCGCATCCAGCGTACGGATGACGACGCGCCGGCCGGCCATCGCGGCGAACACCTCGCGGTACGCCGTGACCTGCTCGGCGTGCGACGGCTCGTGGGCACGGTCGAGGAACAGCAACTCGGTACGGAACAGGCCGACGCCCTCGGCGTGGGCCTCGTCCGCGGCCGGGACGTTCTTCGCCGAACCGACGTTGGCGAGGAGCTTCACGGCGTACCCGTCAGAGGTCTCGCCCGGGCCGGTCAGCGACGCCGCCGCGGCAGCCGACGTCTCCGCCGCCTTGATCGCGGCCTCGGCCGTCGCCTCGTCGACACCCACGCCGACCTGGCCGGTGGCGCCGTCGACGAGCACCAGCGTGCCGTCCGCGACGTCCAGGATCCCGGGGCAGGTGACCACCGCGGGCATGCCCAGCGCGCGGGCCAGGATCGCGGTGTGGCTGGTCGGACCGCCCACCTCGGTCACCAGCGCGACCACCTGCCCGGGGTCGAGGTCGGCGGTGTCGGCCGGCGAGAGGTCACGGGCGGCCAGCACGTAGGGGTGCCCCGGCTGCGGCACGCCCGGCATGGGCAGCCCCAGCAGGCTCGCCACCGCACGGTCCCGCAGGTCGTCGAGGTCGGCGACCCGCTCGGCGAGATAGCCGCCGGCGGCCTCGAACATCTCCCGGAAGGCGGCGAAGGCGGCGTCGATCGCGTGTACCGCGTCCTTACCGTCCTCGATGTGCTCCCGGACGCCGTCCCGCAGTTCCTCGTCGTCGGCCATCAGGGCCTCGGCGCGCAGCACCTCGGCGACGGTCGCGTCGGTCGCCCGGTCGGCACGCCGGGTCAGTTCGGCGACCACCGCGGCGAGCGCGGCGACCGCCCGGCCCACCTCGGCCTCGACGTCGGCGACCGGGGCCGGCGGGGGCAGCGCCGGCACCGCCGCGATCCGCAGCAGCGGACCGGCGGCGACACCGGCACAGACGCCGATCCCGGAGAGGGCGGCCTGCTCAGGCATCGCTCGGCTCTTCGGCGTCGAGGTCCCGGGCGAGCAGCGCGGCGAGGCCGTCCAGGGCCTCGTCGGCGCCGTCACCGTCGGCCTCGAGGGTGACCTCGGTGCCCTTCTTGGCACCGAGGGCGAGCACCGACAGCATGCTCTTGGCGGGCACCGCCTTCTTGTCACCGACCCGGATGGTGACCTTGACCGGCGCGGCCGCGGCGGCCTCGACGAACAGCTTGGCGGGCCGGGCGTGCAGACCGCTGGAGGAACCGACGGCAACGGTGCGCGTAGGCATGGTTATCTCCCTATCCCCGATCAGGGCTCGATGGTGACCTTGATGGCCTCGCCGCGCTCGACGATGCCGAACGCCTCGATCGCCTGTTCCAGCGGAAGCCGGTGGGTGATCAGGTCGGCGACGGGCACGGCGCCGGTGGCGACCAGTTCCAGGGCCTGCTTGTTGTGGTCCGGGCTGGACCCGTTGGCGCCGATGATCATCAGCTCCCGGTAGTGCACCAGGTTGGAGTCGCAGGTGATGGTCGGCTTGTCCTTGGGAAGACCACCGAAGAAGCTGATCCGGCCCTGCCGGGCGGCCATCTGGATGGCCTGCTCCTGCGCCTTGCCCGAGGCGGCGGCGGTGATGATCACGTCGGCGCCGCGGCCGTCGGTCAGCTTCAGCACCTCCTCGATCGGGTCGACCTCACCGGCGCAGATCGCGGCGTCCGGCTTGACCAGGTTGGCGGCCATCTCCAGACGCTGGCGGCTCAGCTCGACCAGGAAGACCCGGGCGGCGCCGCGGGCCCGGGCCAGCCGGACGTGCAGGCAGCCGATCGGGCCGGATCCGATCACGACCACGTCGTCACCCTCGCCGACACGGGCCAGGTTCTGCGCGTTGAGGGCGCAGGCCAGCGGCTCGGCCACGGACGCCTCGGCGAACGAGACGCCGTCCGGGATCCGGTTGAGACCGTCGACCTTCAGGACCTCCTTGGGGACCACCATGTACTGGGCGAAGCCGCCCTCGAAGTGGTAGCCCATCGAGACCTGGTTCGGGCAGATCGTCATCCGGCCGCGCTTGCACTCGGCACACTCGCCGCACGGGATGGCGGCGATGACCTGGACGCGGTCGCCGGCGGACCAGCCCTCGACGCCCTCGCCGGTCTCGACGACCTCGCCGGCGATCTCGTGGCCCATGACCCGCGGCGGGTGGATGTGGTGGTGCCCGAACTTGGAGATCTTGACGTCCGTGCCGCAGGTCGAGCAGTTCCGGACGCGGATCTTCACCTCACCGGGACCGACGGTGGGTTCCGGCGCCTCCTCGAAGCGGACGTCGCCGGGGGCGTGGAAACGTACGACCTTCATGACTTGCTGTCCTCCTGGATCGACCCCAGTAGCCGTACTACGGTGTCGGTTTCGGTGGCCTCGCGCAGTTCGCGGGCCTGATCTTCGTCGAGCAGCACCTCGGCCAGCGCCGCGAGCAGCTCGACGTGGCCGTTGCCGGCGGCGGCGATGGCGACGCAGACCGTCACCTGTTCGCCGTCCCAGTCGACCCCTTCGGGGAAGCGCAGCACCGCGAGGGCGTCACGCTTCACCAGTTCCTTGCCGCCGAGGGTGCCGTGTGGAATGGCGACACCCTCGCCGACGTACGTGGAGATGGACTTCTCCCGGGCGAGCATCGTGTCGACGTAGCCGGGCTCGGCGGCGCCGATCTCGACGAGCGCCGCGCCGCAGCGGCGGATCGCCTCGTCCCGGTCGGCTGCCGTCTCGGACAGCCGGATGGCCCGCGGGTCCAGCAGCTCAGACATTGAGGTCGCTGCCGTTCTGGATGGCCTTGACCACCTTGGTGACCGCCGGGTCGCCCAGGAAGATCTGGAACGGCACGATCGGCGTGCTGGGGGCGACCGAACGGGCCCGGGCCGCCAGGCCGCTGTGGCAGATCACCACGTCGGCGTCGGCGGGGATCGAGTTCACCGGGGTGTGCTCCACGGTGACGCCACTCTTGCCGAGCTGCTTGCGCAGGGTGCTGGCGAGCATGACGCTGCTGCCCATGCCCGCGTCACAGGCGACGACGAGCTTCTTGATGTCTTTGCCGTTGATGGTGGCCATCGCCGGGCTCCGTTCGGTCTGGGGTTTCGTCCGGTTGGGGAGGGGGGTTACGCGTTCTCTTTGCGGGTGTCCACGGGCTCAGCGGTCTCCGGCTCATCGGCGGAACGCTGCTGCGGGACGGTCGTGGTCTCGACCTCGGGAGTGGTCTCCTCGGCGACCGAGTCGTCGGTCTCGTCCGGCTCCTGGTCGGACTTGAGCTTGCCGAAGCCCAGCAGGGCGGAGGCGACACCGAAGGTGACCGCGGCGGCGACCAGGACACCGAGGAACATGCCGACGTGCGAACCCTTGGCGGTGACCGCGGCGAAGGCGAAGATGCTGCCCGGCGCCGGGGAGGCGACGGTGCCGGCACCGGTGATCATGAAGGTCGCGACGCCGGCCGAACCGCCGGCCATCAGGGCGAGGATCAGGCGGGGCTTCATCAGCACGTACGGGAAGTAGATCTCGTGGATGCCGCCGAAGAAGTGGATGATCATCGCGGCCGGGGTGGTCGGGCGCAGCGACTTCGGTCCGAAGAAGAAGTACGCGAGGAGCAGGCCCAGGCCGGGGCCGGGGTTCGACTCGATCATGAACAGGATCGACTTGCCGTTCTCCGCGACCTGCTGCACACCGAGCGGGCTGAAGACGCCGTGGTTGATGGCGTTGTTCAGGAAGAGCACCTTGGCCGGCTCGACGAGCACCGAGGCGAGCGGCATCAGGCTGTGGTCGAGCAGCCAGTCGACGCCGTTGCCGGCGACCTTGGTGAGCGCGTTGACGACCGGGCCGATGGCGAGCTTGCCGAGGATCGCGAAGCCACCACCGATGATGCCGGCCGAGAAGTTGTCCACCAGCATCTCGAAGCCGGGCTTGATCCTGCCCTCGATCGCGTTGTCGAAGAGGCGCAGAACGTACGCGGTCAGCGGGCCGATGATCATCGCGCCGAGGAACATCGGCACGTCCGCACCGACGATGACACCCATGGTGGCGGTGGCGCCGACGACCGCGCCGCGCTGCCCGTGCACCATCCGGCCGCCGGTGTAACCGATGAGCACCGGCAGCAGGTACTTGATCATCGGGTCGACGAGTTCGGCCAGGTTCTCGTTCGGAATCCAGCCGACCGGGATGAACAGAGCGGTGATCAGACCCCAGGCGATGATCGCGCCGATGTTCGGCATGACCATGCCCGCGAGGTGTCCACCGAGCTTCTGGACCCGGGCGCGGAACCCGGCTCCGGACACCTCGGGGGTGTATGAAGAGCTCATGAGGGGGTCTCCATTCGTTGGCGGGTTCGGGAGGAGCGCCGGCCCGCTAAGAAGGGTGAATGGGGTGATTTTGTGACTTTGTAACAAACGCCGGCGTGGATCCGCCGGTGGTCTAGTCGCGGCGCAGGCGCCGCAGAGGATCCGGATCGCGATCGATGCGGATGTGGGTGCGATCGAGGTCGCCCGGGCCCGGCATCCGGCTGCCCGGCAGGCTGACCGCCGCCGCGCCCCAGGCCAGGCCCTCGATCAGCGCGGCCTCGCCGTTCGCGCCGGCGCCGAGGAAACCCGCGAGCATCGCGTCGCCGGCGCCGACCGTGCTGCGCGGCACGCTCACCGGCGCGGCGCCGATCAGCACGCCGGAGTCGTCGACGAGCACCGCACCCTCCGAGCCGAGGCTGGCCAGCACGGTCCCGGCGCCCGCCTCGCGGAGCTTGTCGCAGGCGGCCAGCACGTCGCCCAGGGCCACCAGCTCGGTGCCGACCGCCTCGGCCAGCTCCTCACGGTTGGGCTTGACCAGCGCGGCACCGGCGGCGACACCGGCACGCAGCGCGGGGCCGCTGCTGTCCACCGCGACCCGCACGCCGGCCGTGACCAGTCGCTCGCAGAGCCCGGTGAACGCCTCGATCGGCAGCCCCGGTGGCAGGCTGCCGCAGAGCACGACCCACTCGGCCGAGCCCGCGGCGGTCAGCACCGCTTCGCAGATCTGGGTGAACTCGGACTCGGAGAGCACCGGCCCGGCTTCGTTGATCTTGGTGACCGTGCCGTCCGGCTCGGCCAGGGTGATGTTGGACCGGGTCCGGCCGGCGATCGGCACGGCGAGCATGTCGACGCCCTCGGCCTTGAGCATGTCGACCAGCTGGTCGCCCTCGGCGCCGCCGGCCGGCACCACCGCGGTGGACCGCACGCCGTTGGCCAGCAGTGCCCGTGAGACGTTGACGCCCTTGCCGCCCGGATCGATGTGCGAGTCGCCGGCCCGCAGGACCTCGCCGCGGACCAGCACGTCGAGTTCGAGAGCCCGGTCGACGCTCGGGTTGAGAGTGACAGTGAGGATCATGCGCGCACCACCCGGACGCCGGTGACCTCGACCTCGGCGGCGAGCTCGCCGTCGAGACCGTTGTCGGTGATCAGCAGGTCCAGGTCGGCGAGACCGCCGAACCGGGCCAGATAGTCGTTACCGATCTTCGTGTGATCGGCGAGCAGCACCACCCGCCGGGCGGCGGTGATCATCGCCCGTTTGACCGCGGCCTCGGCCGGGTCGGGGGTCGTCATGCCGCGCTCCACCGAGCAACCGTTGGTGCCCATGAAGGCGACGTCGACATACATCTCGGAGAGCGGCTGCAGCGCCCAGTCGTCGACCGTGGCCATCGTCTTGCCCCGCACCCGGCCGCCGAGCAGCAGCACGGTCAGGTTCGGCTTGAGGCCCAGGGTGGCGGCCAGCACCGGCGAGTTCACCACCACGGTGAGCTCGCGGTCGGCCGGCAGCAGCTGGGCGAGGCGCGCCGTGGTGCTCCCCGCGTCGAGGATGATCGCGCCGTCCTCGGGGATCTCGGCGAGCGCCGCCTTGGCGATCCGCTCCTTCTCGCTTATCAACACGGCGTCGCGGGTCGCGAGGGCCGGCTCGAAACCGAGACGCTCCACCGGGATCGCACCGCCGTGCACCCGGCGCAGCACTCCGGCACGCTCGAGTCCGGTCAGGTCACGCCGGATCGTCTCGGCGGTGACACCGAAGGACTCGGCCAGCGTGACGACGTCCACCCGCCCTTCGGCACGGGCTCGCCGCACTATCTCCTGCTGGCGTTCCTCCGCGTACATCCGTGCTCACCGCCTGGCTCGTTTTGGCTTTGTCTTTGTTTACGCCCGCTTCTGCCCGAACGCAATATGTCAAAGAGATTTCAGTCTCCTTACACGGCATCTTTTTCGCGGCCGCGAGGGACCAAACAGGTACCAGACGAGATACCGGACACACTGGCAGTAACAAGATGGACCAGGCGAATCAACAAAGATCCGCGGGTCATGCCCGGTTGTGTGGGTTTAGCTCTGCTCACTCACCGTGAGAAAGTCGCGCCAGAAGTCCCAACTCGGGGTGCAGCGCGCCGTCCTGCCCCAGGGCACGGAAGTCCGCCTCGACATCGGCACGACTCAACCGGCCGGCCCGAACCGCCGCGAACCGGACGATCGACCACAGGAACATGTCCAGGTCGTCGAAGCGGGTGTCGCCCTCGAGGACCTCCTCCTCGTGGAACCAGACGGCCACCCGGCCATCGGTCAACACCACGTAGAGGTTGCCGCCGCCGTCCGCGCCGATCGAGTACACCTCGTCATCGGTCACCGTGGTCTCGTAGTCGGCGTCGACGATCCCGCACCCGTTGGCGGCGAAGTCGAAGCCGTACGACCAGTCGGCGACATCGAGCACGTTCGGGAACCGCCCGGAACGCACCAGGGCGTCGAAAGCGGTCAGCGCGGCGGCCGACTCCGGCGGCAGACGGTCCAGGAACGGCGCGACCGGACGGACATCGCCCCCGGACAGGTCCGCCGGCTCACGGTCGGCGAACCAGCGGCCCAGGTCGGTGGCCAGGTCGCGGACCGCGTACCCGGCCACCTCATCACGTGTGATGGTCATCACCGGGATGTTACGGAGGGCGTCAACCCTGCGGCTTGTAAGCCGGCAGACCCAGAGTCTCCCGGATCGCCTGCTGAACGTCGTCGGCCGGCGGGCGCGCGTCCACGTCGTGCACGACCTCCTTGCGCCGGAACTGCTCCAGCACCGGGCGGGTCTTCTCGTGGTAGTCGCGCAGGCGGGCCTCCAGCGCCTCCGGGGTGTCGTCCGCCCGGGTGATCAGCTCGTGCCCGCAGATGTCGCAGCGGCCCTCCTGGGAGGGCCGGTCGGCGATCAGGTTGTAGTCCATGCCGCAGCCGGGACAGAGCCGGCGGCTGAGCACCCGGCGGCGGACCTCGTCGTCGGGCAGCTCGAGATGGATCACCGCGTCGATGTCGTAGCTCTCCATGAAGAACTCGGCCTGCCGGCCGTTGCGCGGAAAGCCGTCGATGAGGAACCCGAAGTTCCAGTCGTGCTGCGTCAGGCGCTCGCGGACGACCTCCTCGACGATGTCGTCACCGACCAGGTCGCCGGCCGCCATGATCCGGCGGACCTGGGCGCCGAGCTTGGTCCGGTTCCGTACGTTCCACCGGAAGATGTCGCCCACGCTGATGTGCACCAGGTTGAGGTCACCGGCGAGCAGTTGGCTCTGGGTGCCCTTGCCACTGCCCTGAACCCCCATGATCACGTATTTGCGCATGTACGCCCTCCGAAGGCTCAGTCCACCGCGCCGATGCGCAGCGGCCCGGGCGCACGCCCGGTCAGGGTGGTCGGGTCGATGCTCCACGCGGCGGCCACCCGGAAGACGTCCCGTTCGACGAGCAGCACGCTCGTCTCGTCGTCGAGCTCACCGGGCAGCCCCGCGTCACGTTCCGCCGGGTCGGGCTCGCCGAACCACGAGGTGACCTCGCCGGTCTGCCCCACGTATCCGAACGCCCGCAGCAGCTCACCGCCGGCCGCCCGGCGCCACCGGTGCAGCTCGGTGGTCCGGTGCGTGGCGAAGAACTGCACCTCGGTGTCCAGCTTCTCGGACAGGGCCACGACGTCCGGGTCGGCGCGCATCAGATGCCGGCCGACGGCCAGCACCCAGCCGTGGCCGAGAGCGCCGGGCAGCGGTGGAGTGACCGCCACCCGGTCGTCGGTCAGGTGCGCCAGGTCCAGGCCGTCGCGCCAGGGCGCCGATCCGAGATCGCGCAGGCCGAGCGCCGCGAGCACGGCGGCGGGCTCGCCGTCGCGTACGGCGAGCCACGCCTGCTTTCCCCCGAAACCGGCCATCACGTCGGAATCCATGTCCGCAACGCTATCCGGTGACGGTCATCCGACGGATCACGGCCAGCCGTAGTTGCGGCGCAGGATCGCGGCCACCCGGTCGAAACGCGGGCGGTCCAGGACCGCGCCCTCCCGGCGGATGCCGTCCTCCTCGATGTCCAGCACCCGGTCCAGCCGGACCCAGCTCGGACGGTTCTCCCGGTCCCACTCCCCCGGGCCGAGGGCCAGCCAGTGGCGCTGGCCGTCCCGCTCGCTCTGGCTGGACAGCATCAGGCCGAGCAGGCTGCCGGCGTCACGGCCGACGACCAGGACGGGACGGTCCTTGCCCTGGTCCGGGTCGTCCTCATAGGGGACCCAGGTCCAGACGATCTCACCGGGATCGGCGTCGCCGTCCAGATCGGGGGCGTAGGCGAGCTGGCGTCCCTGCTGCGGCGGGGGGACCGGGCGGGGAGCACGCCGCACGGGCTGGGGAGCCGCCGGCTTCGGGCCCGCCGGCTTCGGAGCCGGCCTTTCAGGAGCGGGGGGAGCGGTCTCGACCGGCTGCCGCTCCGGCGCGCCGGCGAGCCGCCGGAGGAAGGCCTTCAAGAATTCGAACACCGCTGAACCTTAAGCGGGCGGCCGCTCCGCCGCACAGGACCAAGATCGCACGATACGGTGCTCGATGTGACCCGCTACGGACCCATGTACGGCCCGGACTACACGTTCCTCGGCGTACCGGCGTGCGACTGGCAGGAGCCGGAGACGTACGCGGACGCCGACGTCGTCGTCATCGGCGCGCCCTTCGACGGCGGCACGTCGCACCGCCCCGGCGCCCGGTTCGGCCCACAGGTGATCAGGGGGACCGACTATCTGCCGCACGACGGGTCCCGCCCGCACATGGCGATGCGGGTCGACGCCCTGCGCGACGACCTGACCGTCAAGGACGCCGGCGACCTGGAGGTGTTCAGCGGGGACGTCGAGCGCAGCTGCCGGACCATCGAGGAGGCCGTCGCGTTCGTCGCCGGTCACGGGGCGATCCCGCTGATCCTGGGCGGCGACCACACCGTCACCTGGCCGGACGTCACCGGCGTGTCCCGCGCGCACCCGCCGCAACGGGTCTCGGTCATCCACTTCGACGCGCACGCCGACACCGGGCACATCGAGTTCGGCTCGCTGTACGGCCACGGCCAGCCGATGCGCCGCCTGATCGAGTCCGGTGCGGTCCGCGGCGACCGGTTCCTCCAGCTGGGACTGCGCGGCTACTGGCCGGGCCCGGACGTGCTGGACTGGATGGCCGACCAGCGGATGAACTCGTTCCACATGAGCGAGATCGTGGAACGCGGCCTGGACGCGGTACTGGACAGCGCGTTCACCATCGCCCTCGACGAGTGCGACGGGGTCTTCCTGTCGGTGGACATCGACGTCTGCGACCCCGGGCACGCCCCGGGGACCGGCACGCCGGAACCGGGCGGCCTGACCGCCCGGCAGCTACTCGACGCCGTCTCCCGGATCTGCCACGAGCTTCCGGTCGTCGGCATGGACATCGTCGAGGTGTCGCCGCCGTTCGACCACGCGGAGATCACCGCGATGCTCGGCAACCGGGTGGTGCTGGAGGCGCTGTCCGGAATCGCCCGCCGCCGCAAGGACGGCGAGGGCCCGCTGTGGCGGCGCTCCACCCCCCTGCTGCAGGGGCGTGGTGTAGAGCGGGATCAGCCGACGAAGTCCTGAGTCATCCACGTGATGCCCTTCGTGTCGCGAACGATGCTCAGGCCGATCCGGGTGAAGTCGGCGTTGAGCAGGTTCTTGCGGTGACCGTCGTTCGGCGCCACCTCGGCCAGCATCGAGTCGGTGAGCCCGTTGGCGGCGTCGATCTTGGCGGCGTCACTGGCGCCGCTGGAGCCGAAGCCGATGTTCTCGCCGGCCGTGCTCCACGAGACGGCCTGCGCGGTGAACCGTTCCCCGATGCCGGACTCGCCGGAGCACTGGTGCTCCAGGCCGCAGCCGTCCATCATCAGCTCGGTGTGCATGGCCGCCGCCGTGGACAGCGCGGTGTCCAGCTTCAGGGCCTTGAGGCCCTCGTCCACGCGCGCCGCGTTGATGTGCGCGAGCACCTGCTCGGCGACGGTTCCCGAGGTGGCCGGCGCACTGTCGGCCTCCGCCTTCTTGGTCGTGCTGCTGGACGCCTTCGCCTTGGTGGTCGCCGTCTTCTTCACCGTCGGGGAGGCCTTCGCGGACGCCTTGGGACTGGCGGACGCGGACGCCGACGGGGTGACGGAAGCGGACACGCTCGGTGACGCAGAGATCGACGCCGAGGCGTCCAGATCGGTCAGCAGACCGTCGTCGCCGTACTCGCCGGGGGCCGTGGTGACGGCGATCGGCGCACTCACCGGGCTCGTCGTGGTGGCGTCGGTGGATCCGGAGGCCACGCCCGCCACCATGAAGCCCGCCCCGATCACCACAGCGGTCGAGCCGGCGACCAGCGTGTATCGGAATCGGGCGGCGGTGGAGAGCGGCACGGGGGATTCACCTCGGTGAGTCGGGCTGGGAACGGCGCCCGTTCACCATGCCCGAGACACCCGCCCCCAGCACGCCGGTAAAGGATTCCTTAAGACTCGCCACACAGAGTCATAAGGAGCCGGGATCAGAGGCCCTCCACCCGTCCACGCAGTGCGGCGTAGAGCTGACGGTCCGCCACCGTGCTGTAGAGGGTGCGATCAGAACCGGTCACCACCACCCAGGGGCAGCCCTTGTCATCTCCGGTCAGCTTCACCTCGGCGACCTTGCGCCGGGTGGCCACCTCGTAGACCGCCAGACGGTACCGCCCCTCCTTGAGGCTCAGCGTCTCCGGCTCCGGGTCGTCGATGTCGCACTTGCGCAACTCGTCGCCGCCGCCGGTGAAGTCGAGACAGGCGACCAGCTGCACGTTCGCCGGCTGCGGCGCCCAGGCCGCACGGTCGGCCGCACCACCGGAGTACGCCGCCAGGTTCAGCGTGCGTGCCGTCCGATGGTCGAGGTCGAGGCGGTCCCGCGAGCTGATCACGATCGGGTGCGGCGCCGATCCGTGGTATTTCGGCGACTCCGGGTAGTACCACCGGTCGCAGACCCGTTCCAGATCGTCGGCGGAACGCACCGGACGGTCACTGGCCTGCGGGCCGCTGGAAGTCGGTTCGGGACGGGGCGGCGGCGGGGGTGGCATCGCGGGTCGCACCGGGGCTGCCTCGGACAACTCGTTGAGCCGCACGAACAGGACCCCCGCCGTGCCGATCGAGGAGAGCAGAAGAACCGCGAGCACCATCGACAAGATCACCGTGCGGCGCTTCCACCACCGTTTTCCCCGCGCTTCCTCGGGGGTACGCGTGACGCGCTCGCCAGGTTCGTCAGAGGTGATCCGCGGCTCTGTCCCACGATGCCCTGCTGCCGGATCCATCGTCCGCCCCATCGTCCGGTACCGCGCCGAGACGATGAACTATATCGATAAGTTTGCCGGAACGCAGCCGGTCAGAACGCGTACGCGCCGAAACGTCCCCACGCCACGACCGCCGCCAGGATCAGCAGCACCACGTTCGGCGCGACCATCGGGAACTCCTTGCGGCGCACGTGCACCACGATCGCGCCGATCATGGTGATGACCAGGCCGGAGGCGGCGAGCGGCACCAGCACCGGCGCGATGTCGAGCAGGGCCGGCAGGATCAGCCCGATCGCGGCCAGCACCTCCACCACACCGATCAGCTTGATCGAAGCGGCCGGCCAGTCGGCGGCCCAGCCCATCCCGGAGGCGACGAGCTTCTCCCTCGGCTGGGTCGCCTTCATCGCGCCGGCGGCCAGGAACGCGGCCGCGAGCAGGCCGGCGATCACCCAGAGAACGATGTTCATTATTGTCACGTCTTTCGGATTGACTTAAACAGTTGAGTGGACCGTAGGCTAGATTGACTCAAGCATGCAAGTCACTTCGGTTAAATGTCTGCGCTACCATGGGCGGCATGGAGACGCCCGAGCCGCAGTGGCTGACCCCCGGGGAGCGGGCCAGCTGGCTCGCGCTGACCAGCCTTTTCATGCGACTTCCGGTGGCGCTGGACGCCCAGTTGCAGCGCGACGCCGAGCTCAGCCACTTCGAGTACGGGATTCTCGCCGGGCTCTCCGAGGCGCCCGAACGGACCCTGCGGATGAGCGTCCTGGCGATGCTCGCCGAGGGCTCCCTGGCCCGGCTGTCACAGGCCGTCGCCCGGATGGAGAAACGCGGCTGGGTCCGGCGGCGACCCGACCCGACCGACGGTCGCTACACCCTCGCCACCCTCACCGACGAGGGCTGGGACAAGATCGCGGCGACGGCGCCCGGTCACGTGGACGAGGTACGCCGTCTCGTCTTCGACCCGCTGACCAAGGCCCAGGTGCGGCAGTTGCACGAGATCGCCCGGCGCATCATGCGCGCCGTCGACCCGGACGACACCTGCGGCGCGACGCGTGTCCCCTCGGCCGGGTCCCCGGCGGATTCTTCGGCCCGCCCCGCAGCCGGCTCCGCAGCCGAGGCCTCGATCGACGCCACGGCCGGCTCTCCGGGCGGCACTCCAGTCGGCTCTCCGGGCGGCACTCCGGGCGGCTCTCCGGGCGGCACTCCAGTCGGCTCTCCGGTCGGCTCCACCGCGGAGAGCCGGTAAGCCGCGGCCCTGTCTCCGGTGCGCCGGCGGCCCCGTCCCGGCCGTCGGTGAGATCTCGCTTATTGCCCTGATCAGCGGAATGGATCACGATGGCCTGGTGGCGACCGACAAGGGTTCACAGCCACTGGCGCACTGCGTCGTGGCCAATGTTGCCGAGGAGACCGCACAGGGTGTCGGCGGGCTGGAAGTCCGAGCCGGCACCCGGCACTTCGCCCCCGGGGCGAAGGTTTGGGTGTTACCACCCCGCTGGGGTGACGGCGGCGAGAAACTCTTCGTCGTCGGCCGGCACCGCAGCACGGCCGGGCGGTCCATCCGCATCGTGCTGCCACGCCGGCATCTGACCTCTTTCCGTGTACGCACGATCTACAGTCCCGCCGTCCTCCGGGCCATCCTGCGCCCCGGGCGAGGACCCGCCCCGACCCCGCGACTCTGGACCGACGTCACGGAGGCGGAGGAGGCGGTGGCCCTGTGGAGTGTGCCGACGATGCCCGCCTACTTCGACGACGACCCGGGCACCGCCGAGGTCACCGACCCGCCACCGCCCGTGCTGAAACGCCGCAACCGCACGTACCACCTG
>NZ_JZKF01000013.1 GCF_000962825.1 Actinoplanes rectilineatus | reverse complement strand
CATCGGGTGCAGACACCACCCCAGGCCGACGAGCGCACCCCGGAAGCCCACAGCAAGAGCACCCGATCACGACATTGGGAACGCCCACCACCCGAAACAGGACGGCCACCGCCCCCAACCGCATGATCGGGCGCAAACACCAACCCCACAGACGACACCCGCACCCAATCACGACACTGGGAACGCTCACCACCAGGAACAGGACGGCCACCGCACCCGATCACCACAGCGGGAACGCCCACCACCCGAAACAAGACGGCACGCGCACCCGATTACCACAGCGGGAACGCCCACCACCCGAAACAAGACGGCACGCGCACCCGATCACCACAACGGGGACGCCCACCACCGGACAGAATGGCCAACGCACCCGACCGCAACATCGGGTGCAGACACCGCCCGAGGACGGCACGCGCACCCGAACCCCCACGCCCGGCGCGCCCGGCGAGTGGGAGCGGGCCGCGTAGAGGGCTGTCAGTGGACTCCGGGGAGCAGGCCCAAGGCACGGGCCCGGGACACCGCGTCTCGGCGGGAGCCGGCGGCCAGCTTGCCGAGGATCGCGGCGACGTGGGCGTCGACCGTGCGGACCGAGAGGACCAGCCGACCGGCGATCTCCGGGTTCGTCAGGCCCTCGCCCAGCAAGCTAAGCACCTCGGACTGGCGACCGGTCAGGCCTGCCGGATGGTGGCGGGCGGCCGCCTGCGGTCCGCGCGGTATGCGCGGCACGCCACGGTCGCGCATCGTCGAGCGGAGGCGGCGGGCCAGCGGCGCCGCACCGATCCGGTCGCACAGGGCGAGCGCCGCCCGCAGGTCGTCGGGGCGGTCGCTGTGGCCCAACGCCAGCGCCTGCTCGTAGGGGCTTCCGGCTGTGGCGAACCGTTCGACCGCCTCTTCCGTTCGGCCGAGAGCGAGTAGCGCGTACCCCGATGTCGTTGATGTGAGCGGGACCTGCGCGCCCAGCTTGCGCAACCAGTAGGCGAAGCCGGCCAGCCGGCGGCCGCCCTCGGCAGCGAGTGTCTGCTGGTATACCGGGGTGAGGCGGGCTGCGACGGTGTGGTCGCCGCGCAGCCAGGCCGCTTCCGCGAGGGCCGCGCCGGCCGGGCCGAGGCGTTGAGCTTCGCCGATGCGGCGGGCGTGGTCCCAGGCGCCGGCCAGGTGTTCGTCGCCGCCGGGCAGTCCGCGGCGGATCCGGGACAGGCCCAGCACCACCAGTGCGGGTGGGCGCATGTTCGGGGACGCGTTCTCGGCCCAGCGGGCGCGGCGTTCGGCGTCGTCCCATTCGGCGCGGGCCAGGTGTACCACCGAGCGGGTGATCTGCAGGTAGCGGAGGAAGCCGAGTACTTCGGTACGTTCGGCGAACCCGATTCCCTCGTCGAGCAGTGCCGCCGCCTCGTCGAGGTGCAGGTCGTCGATCAGGTGCCAGGCGTAGTTGGCGTAGGCGCGGCAGGCGTGGTCGTCTTCGCCGGACGCGAGCGCCACGGACAGGCTCTCGGTCAGCATCTTCCGGCCTCCCGGGTCGCCGAGATCCCAGAGGGCGTAGCCGACGTTGTTCAGCGCGTGGGACAGCACCGCCGCGTCACCGGCGGCGCGGGCCAGGGTGATCGCGCGGCTGCCAGCGGTGACGGCTGCGGTGCTCTGCCCGGCCAGGACCAGTAGTTGTGCCTGGTTGCTCAGCCCGAATGCGAGGGCCGGTTCGTCGCCGGCCTGTTCCAGTACGGCGACCGCCTCGTCGCCGGTCTCCTCGGCGGCGGGACGGTCGCCGGCGTACCAGTGCAGGCGGGACAGCCGGCGCAGGGCCAGGCCGAGCGCCACCTGGTCCGGCAGGGTCCGTCGCAGCGTGACCGCTTCGCGCTGGGCGGTGGCCGCCGGGTCGGCGAGGCCCAGCATGTACGCCTCCTCGGCGTAGGCCTCCAGCAGTCCGGCCCGGTCGGCCGGCCCGAACGCGTCCCGATGATCCAGCACCAGCCGGTAGTGCGCGGCGGCCTCCCGGTGGGATCCGGCACCGGCGGCCTCGGCGGCGGCGGCCGGCGCGTACGCCACGATCACGTCGGCGTCGCCGGCCTCGGCGGCGTGGTGCACCAGCCGGGACAGGTCGGCTCCGCCGTGCGCGAGCAGCGCGGACAGCACCGCCCGGTTGGCGGCGATCCGCCGGGACGCGGTCAGGGTGGACGCCACCGCCCGGCGCATCAGCTCGTGCCGGAACAGCACCCGGGACGGTGTCACGGTCAGCATGCCGCGCTGTTCGGCCGGGCCCAGCACCGGCAGCCCGCCGGGCACGGTCGCGTCGATCAGCCAGTGTTCGACGGCGGTCGGCACCACCGCGAGCCCGCCCAGCGCCTCCCGGCAGGCCGGGTCCAGCAGTTGGAGGCGGGCGTGGACCGCTTCGGTGACGGTCACCGGCACCGCTTCGGTGTCGCCCGCGCCGAGCACCTGGGTCACGAAGAACGGGTTGCCGTCGGTGACGGTAAAGACCCGGTCCGGGTCGAGCCCGTGCTCGCCGACCATCCGGCGGACCGCCCCGGCGGAGAGCCGGGACAGTGGCAGCCGCACCATCGGGGCTGCCGCGGCCAGCCCGAGCAGCGACCGCACCGGGTGGTCGGCGCCGATCTCGTCGTCGCGGTACGTCACGACCAGCACGACCGGCAGGTCGACGATCCGGCGGACCAGGAACCGCAGCACGTCCAGGGTGGCCTCGTCGGCCCAGTGCAGGTCCTCCAGCACCAGCACCGCCGGGTGGCCGGGCCAGTCCAGTTCGGCCCGGAACGCCTCGAACACCCGGGACCGGTCGCCGGACGCGAGCGCCTCGGTCAGTCCGGCGCCGACCGAGCCGACCAGGTCCCGCAGCGGTCCGAGCACCCGCGGGGTGGCCAGGTCGTCGCAGTATCCGACGAGGAGCCGGCCCTCGGCCGGCAGCACCGGGCGCAACGCGGACACCAGGCTGGACTTGCCGATCCCGGCCTCGCCGGTGACCAGCACGACGCAGCCGTGACCGTCCCGGGCCCGCCGGGCCGCCGCCCCGAGCTCGGCGAGCTCGTGCTCCCGTTCCAGGAGTGGCCGCCCCATAGCAGCGACCCTAGGTTCCGATCCGGGTAGCCGCCCGCCCTGAGCTAGGTAGCCGACACGGATTCCCCCGGCCGCGCCACACCGTAGAACCGAAGGTATGACAGTCAACGAGCAGAAACTCATGGACTTCGTGCACCGTTTCGTCGGCGACCTGGGTGCCGCCGTCGCCGCCGGGCACATCGTGATCGGCGACCGGCTGGGCCTCTACCAGGCGCTCGCCACCGGGGCCGCCCTGCCGGAGGAGCTGGCCGAGCGGACCGGCACCGCACCCCGCTACGTCGAGGAGTGGCTGCGGGGTCAGGCGGCCGGCGGCTACGTCGAGTACGACCCGGCCGACGGGCGGTACTCGCTCACCGAAGAGCAGGCGTTCGCCCTCACCGACCCGAACGGCCCGATCTTCGCCCCCGGCGCGTTCCAGCTGGCGCTGGGGGCGTTGCGGGCCCAGGACCGGGTGGAGCGGGCGTTCCGCACCGGCGAGGGGCTCAGCTGGGGCAGCCACGACGAGGACGTCCACGCCGGGTGTGAGCGGTTCTTCCGGCCTGGGTACAGCGCGCACCTGATCGCGGAGTGGCTGCCCGCCCTGGACGGAATCCTGCCACGGCTCGGCGACGGGATCCGGGTGGCCGACGTGGGCTGCGGGCACGGGGCGTCGACGGTGCTGATGGCGCAGGCGTACCCCGGATCGTCGTTCACCGGATACGACTGCCACACCGCCTCGATCGAGCAGGCGCGCAAGCGGGCGTCCGACGCGGGACTCGACGGCCGGGTCGGCTTCGAGGCGTCCAGCGCGCAGGACTTCGGCGGCGGACCGTACGACCTGATCACCACCTTCGACGCACTGCACGACATGGGTGATCCGCTGGCGGCGGCCCGTAACGTGCGGTCCCGGCTGACCGGCGACGGCACCTGGATGATCGTCGAGCCGGCCGCCGGGGAGACGGTCGCGGACAACCTCAACCCGGTGGGGCGGGTGTACTACTCGTTCTCGGCGTACCTGTGCGTCCCGGGCGCGCTCGCCCAGGAGGGCGGCTGGTCGCTCGGCGCGCAGGCCGGCGAGGAGCCGATCCGGCGGCTGGTCACCGAGGCCGGATTCACCCGGTTCCGGCGTGTCGCGCAGACGCCGTTCAATCACGTCTACGAAGCTCGCCCGTAAGCGCTACGCCCGGTGCAAGGCCGACGGCAACGGGGTAGGTAAGAATGCTGTCAGCCTGACACAGGGAAAGAGGACCGCGCGTGACGGACGAACCGCTCTACGCACAGCTGGGCTACACCGACGCCGAGTGGGGCCTGCTCACCGGGCTTCCGCAGTCGGTGATCACCGCAGCCAGCGCCGCCACCCCGGACAGCGCCCGCAAGACCCGCGCCGAGAACCAGGCCGGGCTGGACCGGATCTCCGACGCCCGCGCGTCGGCGAGCGCACTGGTCTCGACGGTCGCCGGTGCGGCCGTCGCCGAGGCCGGTGACCCCGAGATCGGCGAGGAAGCCCCGATCATCGAACCGAACGACCCGGAGGCCTACGTCCAGGACGTGTTGTCCCGGGCGGGCGAGGCAGCGGCGTTGCTCTCCGCCAAGGCCACGGTGGCCGACGCCGAGACGTACCGTCACTGGCTTCTGGAGATCACCGACGCGGTGGTGGGTGCCGCCTCGACCGGTGGTCTGCTGGGTATCGGCGCCGAGACGGTCACCGAGGACGAACAGTCGTTCCGGGACCATCTCGCCCAGGCGCTGGCTGCCTGATCTCCTGGCGGCCGTCCCTCACCGGGGCGGCCGCCAGCTCAGGACCGGGTCCATCTGCCGGAGGACCAGGTCCGGGCCGAGCATGCCGGCCAGCTTCATCCCGAGATTCCGGGAGAACACGGCGAGCGGGTGGCTGAGGCCGGCCACTCTGCCCACTCTGCGTGAGGCTTCAGAGACTTTTCTCGTACGCGTGACGCGCTCTGCCGAGTAAAGAGGTAATTCGCCTGCTCGGGCCGCGACGACCAGTGCATCCTCGAGTGCCTGGCAGGCACCTTGCCCCAGATTCGGGGTCATCGCGTGCGCGGCGTCACCGACCAGCGCCACCTTCCCGCTGTGGAACCGAGGAAGCGGCTCGTCGAGGCAGCGGATGTCGGTGCGGGTCACCTCGTCGGCGGCCGCGATCAGTGCCGGGATCGGCTCGTGCCAGCCCCCGAAATGCCGCAGCATCTCGGTCCGCTCGTCGCCGGCTCCTCCCGCCGTCGCAGGCACGGCATCGCCCGCCGTCGCAGGTGCGGCATCTCCCGCCGTCGCAGGCGCGGTATCTCCCGCCGTCGCAGGCGCGGTATCTCCCGCCGTCGCAGGTGCCGTGGCGTAGCAGTAGACCCGCCCGTCGCCGAGCACCATCACTCCGAACACCTTCCCGGCGCCCCACGTCTCGGCCGGGTCCAGCCTGCCCCCGGGATGCGGCACCACGATCCGCCAACTGGTCACCCCCGTGTACACCGGGCCGGGATGCTCCGGGAACAGCGCGGCCCGGATCGGCGACCGCAGCCCGTCGGCCGCCACCACCAGGTCGGCGGTGAGCGTCCCGTCCGCGGTCGACACCCGTCCCGCCTCGGCATCGACCGCCCCCGCAGGCATACCGAGTCGTACCGTCCCCGGTGCGAGAGCACTCGCAAGCGCGTCGACGAGCGTCGCCCGGTGCACCACGATCACCGGGTCGCCGTACCGTGCAAGTGCCCGGTCCGCATCGGTCCGGGTGATCCAGCGGCCGTCCGGGCGCTGGATCCCGGCCGTACCCCGCAGCCCGGCCAGCCCCCGGATCCGCTCGCCGACGCCCAGCACGTCGAGCACCCGGAGCGCGTTGGGCGCCACGGCCAGCCCGGCACCGACCGGTTCCAGCGACGAGGCCCGTTCCAGCACGGTCACGTCCCAGCCGCGCCGCTGCAGTGCCAGCCCCGAGGCCAGCCCGCCGATCCCCGCCCCGACCACGACCGCCCGTCGTCCCATACCCCTCATCCTGCTCCCCCGCAGTCACAGCCGTCTGCATGCAGCCGTCCAACCGCTGCCTTACTCACGCGCTGTCTCCGGCCGATGCCGCACGATCGTTCGTGCTGTCCGGTTTCCATCTCGGGCGGTCACACCCGGTTTCCGTCTCAGGCAGTCGCACCCGGCTTCCGTCTCAGGCAGTCGCACCCGGCTTCCGTCTCGGCGGTCGCACCCGGTTTCCGCCCCGGAAACGACGAGTCCAGCCACGATGAAGGCATGACGGACACGACGACGACGCCCCCTCCGCCGCAGGTCTGGCCCAGCCTGCGCGCCAAGGACGCCCGGGCGCTGATCCGCTTCCTCGTCGAGGCGTTCGGCTTCGAGGAGACCGTGGTGTACGGCGACGGCGACCAGGTGGACCACGCCCAGCTCACCTGGCCGCTGGGCGGCGGCATCATGCTCGGTTCGGCCCGCGACGACCCGTTCGACCAGTGGCCCTTACGAGCCGGAACCTTCGGCGCGTACGTGGTCGCCGAGGACATCGACGCCCTCCACGAACGAGCCGCCAAAGCCGGTGCCGAAATCCTGAAGCCCCCTTTCGACACCGACTACGGCTCCCGCGATTTCACCGCCCGAGACCCCGAGGGCAATCTGTGGCAGTTCGGCACCTCCCGCGGTGAGTCCCCCGCCCCCGCCCCCACCGACTGACCCACCCCACCCACCCCACCCACTCCTCTACTCATCCGCTGGTCAGCTCATCCGTTCTTCCGACCGCTTGTCTACTTGCATGCCCGTCTGTCCGCTTATTTGCCTTCCCGTCCGCATATCCGCCCGTCCGCCTATCCATCCGCCCGTCCGTCCTCATATCCGACCGCCCGTCCTCATATCCGCCCGTCCACTCGTCCGCCCTCCCCGTCAGCCCATCCGCCCCTCAACCCGGCAGCCCGTTCGCCCGTCTACTCGGGGTCCAGCCGTCGCTGATGGCTGACTCCCGCCGCCCGAACAACCGTGCCCGACGGCCCAACCCGCTCAGCCGTCGCCCACGGTCCACCCAAGGGCCGAAAACAACCCTGGACGACGGCCGGACGACCCCAAGCCGTCGCTGGTGGTCCGTCCACGAGCCGAAAACAACCCTGGACGACGGCCGGACAGCCCCAAGCCGTCGCTGGTGGTCGATCCACAAGCCGACAACGACCGTGGACGACGGCCGGCAGTTCCCAGCCGTCGTCCACGGTCGGCCGGCGTTTCCGGAGAGCCGTGGGCGACGGCTGCCACGGCTCGACTCCGCGCGGCAGCCATGAACGACGGCTGGACCCCGAGTGGACGCGCGAACGCGCGAACGCGCGAACCGGCGAACCGGCGAACCGGCGAACCGGCGAACCGGCGAACCGGCGAACCGGCGAACCGGCGAACGAGCAAACGAGCAAACGAGCAAACGAGCAAACGAGCCGAATCGTCGCTACCCGCGGGGAGGCTCACGGATGGCACACACGGGGGTGAGGCTCTCGCGGCAGGTCAGCCCGGAGGCGGCGGCACAAGGCCGAGTGGGCAGGTGGCCGCGTGGTAGCGCGGGAGGTGTGGCGTCAGGAGGGGCCGTCGACGCGTACCCCCAAAGGGAGAAGGCCCCGCTCGAAGGCCGCGCCTACCGCCGACGCCCGGTCCCGCACGCCGAGTTTCGCGTAGATGTGCAGCAGGTGGGTTTTGACCGTGGCCTCGCTGATGAAGAGGCGTGCTGCGGTCTCCCGGTTGGTGCAGCCCTGGGCGGTGAGGGCGAGGACTTCCCGTTCGCGGGGGCTGAGGGACTCCTTGACGGGGGTGGGGGCGCGCAGGCTGCCCATCAGGCGGCCGGCCACCGCCGGGGAGAGGACCGGTTCGCCGCGGTGGGCGGCGGCCACGGCGCGGAAGAGTTCTTCGCGGGGGGCGTCCTTCAAGAGGTAGCCGGTGGCGCCTGCTTTGATCGCGGGCAGCACGTCGCCGTCGGTGTCGTAGGTGGTCAGGACCAGGATGCGGGCGGGTGAGCCGGCCGCTTTCAGCTCGCGGATCGCGGTGACGCCGTCCATCACCGGCATGCGCAGGTCCATCAGGACGACGTCGGGGGTGACCGCGGCGGCGACCGTCAGCGCCTCGCGGCCGTCGGCGGCCTCGCCGAGGACGGTGAAACGGCCGTCGCCGGTGAACATGCCGCGCAGGCCGTCGCGGACCACCGGATGGTCGTCGACGATCAGCAGGCCGATCATGCGAGGCCGCCGACCGGGATGGCCGGTACGCAGGCGGAGATCGCGGTGCCGGCGCCCGGTTCGGATTCCACGTCGAGGGTGCCGGCTATCCGGGTGAGGCGTTCGCGCATGGCCCGCAGGCCGAAGCCGCCGGTGTCGGAGACGGGGCGGGGCAGGTGCGGGTCGAAGCCGGCGCCGTCGTCGCGGACGTCCAGGGTCACCAGGTCCTCCATGTAGGAGAGGGTCAGTGCGACCCGGCGGGCGTGGGCGTGCCGGGCCACGTTCGCCAGGGTCTCCTGGGCGGTACGCAGCAGTGTCGCCTCGATCTCCGGCAGGAGGCGGGCGGGTTCGCCGGTGACGATCAGTCGGGCGTCAGTGGTGGTGTGCAGGCCGGACCAGCCGCGTACCACGTCGGCGAGGACGTCCGGCAGGGGCGCGGCGTCGAGTTGCTGGGGGCGCAGCGCCTGTACGGATCGGCGGGCTTCGGACAGGCTCTCCCGGGCCAGGCGCTTCGCGGTGGCCAGGTGCCGGTCGCGGTCGCCGGGGTCCGCCCCGGCAGCCTCGGCCGCCTCCAGTTGGGTGACGATGCCGGTCAGGCCTTGGGCGAGCACGTCGTGGATCTCGCCGGCCATCCGCTGGCGTTCGTCGAGCACCCCGGCTTCGCGGGCCTGGACCAGCAGCTGGGCGTGCAGGCCCGCGTTCTCCCGCAGCGCCTCCTCGAGTTTCGTGTTCGCCTCGGCCAGTTCGTCGATCATGCGGACGCGGCGGCGGGCGTCCCGCTCGTTGCGGGTCTCGACGTAGAGCATCACGCCTGCGATCAGCAGGTTGGCGGCGACCACGACCAGGAAGGCGATGACCCCGCCGAAGACGGCGAGTGTGCCGAATCCGCCGACCTGGGAGAGCCCGGTGATCGCGGCGCCCGGGACGGCCCCGGCGATCCGCCACCGGCCGGGCAGGGCGTAGATCACGAAGAGGTTCGCGGTCCAGGTGAAGAAGCCGAAGAACGGGCTGCACCAGACGAGGAGCAGGTTGCAGCTGAGCAGACCGACGAAGAAGACGGTCATGTGGACACGGCGGGTGGCCCAGTGTGGATGCAGGGTCACCCACCAGAGGATCCAGGCGGCGGTGAGGGCCACCGCCGCGAAGATCTCCGGCGCTGGGCGGTGGGTGATGTGCGGCGCTTTCACCACGAACGCCAGCGCGGTGGCGATGCCGAGTGTGGTGAACGGCAGCCAGCTCCGCCAGGCTTTGCGTTCCGGCGCTTCGGTCACGTCCGTCAGTCTCTCAGGACCACTGGAACAGGCGGGAGGCCGCGACGCCACAGATCAGCAGATAGCCGAGGAGGACCGCGACGGACAGCGGGTTCGGCCAGGAGCCGGTCATCGCCTCGTGCAGGGCCCGTTCGGCGGCGCCGAGCGGCGTGAAGTCGCCGATCCGCTGTACCGTGGCCGGCATCGATTCGCGCGGCGCCCACAGTCCGGCGAAGAACATCGACGGGAAGAACAGCAGCGTGCCGACGGCGTTGCCGGCTTTGCCGGTGGGGACGAGGGCGGCGACCAGCAGGCCGATCGCGAACACCCCGGCGCCGCTGAGCAGGAACGCGATCAGGAAGGCCGGCATGTTCGCGGCGGGCTGCACGTCGTAGACCAGGTAGCCGACCGTGATGCACAGGGCCGCCGCCACCACCGCCACCAGCAGGTTCGCGACGAGTTGGGCGCCGAGCAGGGCGACCGGGTGGACGGGGGTGGTCGCCAGGCGGCGCAGAACACCCTTCTCCCGGTACGTGGCGAGCGCCGCCGGCAGCATCTGGAGGCCGAGCATCGCGAGCACCAGGGTGACCGCGATGCCGACGTACAGGTCGATGATCCGCAGGCCGCCGAGCTCCGGCACCGGTTCGCGGAATACCCGGATCGCGCCGAGGATCACGACCAGGGCAGTCGGGAACAGTACGGCGAAGAAGATCGCCAGTGGTTCGCGGACGAGCAGCCGGAGTTCGGTCGTGGTGAGCTTGACGAAGACGGTCACGACTCCTCCCTGCCGGTGAGGCGGACGAAGGCGTCGTCCAGGGTGGCCTGTTCCAGGCGCAGTTCGACGGCGACGATCTGGTTGAGGGCGAGCGCGGACACCACCGCGTGCAGCAGGTTGCCGTTTCCGGACACTTCGATCCGGTCGCCGTGCCGGGTCAGGCGGCGCACCTCGGGCAGGGTGGTGAGCAGTGCGTCGGCGAACGGCACGGACGGCCGGAACCGGATGGTCTGCTCGTCGGAGGTCTGCTGGACGAGGCCGGCCGGGGTGTCCAGGGCGACCACCTCACCGCGGTCGATCACCGCGATCCGGTCGCAGAGGCGTTCGGCCTCCTCCATGAAGTGGGTGACCAGCAGGACGGTGACGCCCCGGCCGCGGATCTGCGAGATCAGCTCCCAGGTGTCCCGGCGGGCCTGCGGGTCCAGGCCGGTGGTCAGCTCGTCCAGGACGGCGATCCGCGGGTTGCCGATCAGGGCGAGGGCGATGGAGAGGCGCTGTTTCTGGCCACCGGAGAGTTTCGCGTACCGGGTGGTCAGCTTCTCGGTGAGGCCCAGGTCACCGGCGAGCTGCCGCCAGTCCGCCGGGTCCGGGTAGAACGTCCGGTACAGCTCGAGGGCCTCCCGGACGGTGAGCCGGTCCGGCAGCTCACCCTCCTGCAGCTGCACGCCGACCTCGGCGCGCAGGCTCCGGTCGGCCGGTGGGCGGCCCAGCACCGTGATCCGGCCGGAGTCCGGGGTGCGCAGGCCGCCGATGCATTCCACCGTGGTGGTCTTTCCGGCGCCGTTCGGACCGAGGATCCCGAAGATCTCGCCGGGTTCCACCGTGAACGACACGTCCCGCACGGCGACGGTGTCGCCGTACCTCTTCGCGAGCTTCTCGACCTCGACGACTGGCATGCACCAAGCGTGGCGGACCGGCAGGGGTGCCCGGATCGACCGGTGGGCGGCCGAACGGATCCACCGATCGGTGGATCCGGACTACTCCTACGCCGCCGCCTCACTGCCGGCGCTGGTACGCCGCAGCCCACTCACCGCCGAGTAGATCGAGCCGATCTGAGCGGCGACCCGCTTCCACGAGTACGCCTGCCGGGCCCGGTCCAGTGCCGCGGTCCCGTACGTGAACCGGCGGACCTTGTCGTTGACCAGCCGGCGCAGGGCACCGCCCAGGGCCCGCGGGTCGCGGGCCGGCACCAGGTCGCCGGTCAGCCCGTCCACCACGGTCTCGGTCAGCGCGCCCACCGAGGTCCCGATGATCGGCACTCCGCACGCCATCGCCTCCAGGGCGGCCGGGTCGAACCGGTCCGACGCGGCCCACGGGGCGGCGACGAGCAGGTCGGCGGAGCGGTACCAGTTCGGCATGTCCCGGTACGGCACCTGGCCGACCAGGCGGAGACGGTCGGACACCTTGAACTGTTCGGCCATCGCCCGCAGCAGCCGGGCGCCCGGGTCGGCGGTCAGCTGCTCGGCCGGTGGGCCACCGACCACCACCACCTCGGCGCCGGGCACGTACCGCATCGCCTGGATGACGTCGCCGAAGCCCTTACGTTCGACGAGCCGGCCGACGGACAGGATGCGGGGTCGTTCCGGGTCGCGGTGCACGGCCGGCCCGTCCGGGCTGAACCGTTCGCTGTCGACGCCGGCGGGCACGACCGACAGCCGGGCCCGGGGGACGCCGATCCGGACCAGTCCGCGGACCTCGTCCTGGGTCTGGGCGACCACCCGGTCGACCGCACGACCCAGCGCGCGTTCGTAGCCGGCGCGGGACGGGCCGTTCGCGGTCTCCCGGTCGTCGTCCCGGGCGCCCAGTTCGTGGAAGGACTGCACCACCGGGATGCCGACCTGCCGTGCCGCGGTGACCGCGGCCAGGCCGCTCGTCCAGAAGTGGGCGTGTGCCACGTCCGGGGTCCAGTCCTCGTCCCGCCACTGTTCCCGGAGTCGCCGGGCGAACTCGCCCATGTGGGGCAGCAGCAGGCCGGGTGGCGTGGGACGGGAGGGCCCGGCCGGGATGTGGACGACCCGAACGCCGCTCGGGGTGGGAACCACCTCGGCCACGTCCGGATCCTCACGACGGGTGTAGACACGGACGTCATGTCCAAGCTCGGCCAGCGCGGTGGAAAGCCCGGAAACGTGGGCCCCCTGGTCCCCGCCTCCGAGCGGGCTGGCGTGCTCGGAGATCATTGCAATTCGCACAGAGTCTCCTCTACCGCTTGTATCGCAGGCGACGAGTTCGGATACCCGGTGCCGATTGCCCCACTGCCCGAGGCGTAAACATGACCCGGCCGTTACAAGCGTCCTGAGCAGGGTAATCAGCTGTCGTGGCCACCGTCTCGCGCACTGTCGCAGCACCACCCGATCGGGTTTTCGCCGTCCTCGCCGACGGCTGGACGTACAGCGACTGGGTGGTGGGCACCGCCCACATCCGGGACGTGGACGAGGAGTGGCCGCAACCGGGCTCGAAACTCCACCACAAGGCGGGGCCGTGGCCGCTGTCGCTGCACGACTCGTCGACCGTGCTGAGCTGCCTGCCGGACCGGCGGCTGCGGCTGGAGGCCGGGTTGTGGCCGTTGGGGTCTGCGGTGGTGGACATCATCCTGGAGGCCACGGCCGGCGACCAGACCCGGGTGATCATGCATGAGGAGTTCGAGCAGGGGCCGTTGAGCTGGGTCCAGAACAAGATCAACGACCTGCTGCTGCACCGCCGCAACGTGGAGACGCTCAGCCGCCTCGCCGACATCGCCGAACGCTGGGACGGTCAGCGGTAGACCGCCCGGTGCGCGCCGTCGATCAGCGCCCGGTAGGCCCGGCCCGTCACGGCACGGTCCCGGGCCAGCGCCGCCCGGGCCGCGTTCGCCCCCGGCGCACCGTGCACCCCGCCGCCCGGGTGCGCCGAGGCGCTGCCCAGGTAGAGCCGGTCCACCGGGGTGTCCGGCCGGCCCAGCCCCGGGATCGGCCGCAGGAACAACTGCTGGAACGCCGCCGACGTGCCGCCGCCGAGCGCCCCGCCGACCAGTGACGGGTTCTCCCGTTCCAGGTCGCCGGGGGCGAACACGTTGCGGCCCTCGACCATGCCGAGGAAACCCGGCGCGTGCGACTCGACCACGGCCTCCATCCGGCGTACGTGCTCCGCGATCTCGTCGGCGTGCCAGGACTGGCGGTGCGGCAGATGCGTGTACGCCCACATCGCCTCCGTTCCGGCCGGCGACCGGCTCGGATCCGCCGTGGTCATCTGCCCGAGCAGCAGGAACGGGTCGGGGGGCAACTCGTCGACCGCGATCCGGGCCGCGTACCGCGTCAGCCCGTCGAGGTCCGCGCCCAGGTGCACCGTCCCGGCCCCCACCGCCGCCGGGTTCTTCCACGGCACCGGGCCACGGACCGCCCAGTCGACCTTCAGTGTCGCGCCGTCCCAGCGGAAGTGCGCCAGGTCCTCCACCATCCGCGGCGGCAGCCACCGGTCACCGACCAGGTCCAGGAACAGGGCCGGGGCGGGCAGGTCGGCGATCACCGCGCGACGGGCCCGCCAATCCCGGCCGTCCACCGTCCGCACCCCCATCGCCTGCCCCCGGGCCACCAGCACCCGGGCCACCGGCGACGAGTACACGATCTCGCCACCGCGGGCGGTCAGGCGCCGGACCAGGGCGGACGTGAGCTCCTGGGCGCCGCCGCTCGGCACCGGCCAGCCGTACTCCTGGCCGAGCATGGCGAGCAGCCAGCCGTACACCCCGCCGCCGGCGTCCTCCGGTGACAGGTCGGTGTGCAGGGTGCACCCGGCCAGGGCCAGTTTCGCCCCCTCACCGTCGAACAGTTCCGAACCCAGCTCGCGGACCGACAGCACCAGCCGCCGGGCCAGGCGCAGGCCGCCGCCGACCCCGAGCCGGCGGGCCAGGGCGAGGCCGTTGCGGACCGGCGGGAACGGGTCGAACAGCGTGGCCAGCATCGGTGCGGAGACGTCCCGCCAGTCGTCGTACGCGTGCTTCCACCGCTCCCCGTCGCCGGGCGCGAACTGCTCCACCGACGCCATCGTGGTCGCCAGGTCCCGGTCCAGGCTCACCGCACGGCCGTCCGGCAGCAGATGGGTGAGGACCTTCGGGGCGTGCGTCCAGCTCAGTCCCTGCTCGTCGAGGTGCAGGCCGCGCAGCACCGGCGAGGTGTAGCCGAGCGGGTAGAACGCACTGAACAGGTCGGAGAGATAACCCGGCGCGGTCACGTGACCGGAACGCACCGCCCCACCCGGATGTGGCGTGGCCTCCAGCACACGCACCGACCAGCCGGCGTCGGCAAGCAGGTTCGCCGCCACCAGACCGTTGTGACCTGCACCGACGATGATCGCGTCCACGGTCTCCACACCAGCACGCTACCCACCTGTGCGTTTGGCACGCCATTTCCCGGGCACCGGTAGTGCCGAGAGCAGAAAACAGAAGGGAGATCCTCGTGAGCACGGTTACCGAGTTCGTCGACGTGAACGTACCGGTGAGCACCGCGTACAACCAGTGGACCCAGTTCGAGGAGTTCCCGCGCTTCATGGACGGCGTCCGGGAGATCCGGCAGATCGACGAGACCCGCATGCACTGGGAGACCGAGGTCGGCGGGGTGCACCGCGAGTTCGATGCCGAGATCACCGAGCAGCTGCCCGACGAGCGGGTCGCCTGGCACACCACCGAGGGCGAGAAGCAGGCCGGCGTGGTCACCTTCCACCGGCTCGACGACGCCCACACCCGGGTCACCGTCCAGATGGACTTCGAGCCGCAGGGTTTCGTCGAGATGGCCGGCGACAAGCTCGGCGTGATCGACCGCCAGGTCAAGGGCGATCTGAAGCGCTTCAAGGAGTTCATCGAGAGCCGCGGCGGCATCGAGACCGGTTCGTGGCGCGGTCACGTCGATCGCCCCGGAGCCTGAGAATCCACCACCTGAAGATCACAACAATCATCTTGTACGACCTACGCAGAAGTACCGTGCCTGAACGCCGGGTGGGTGCCGCACCGGCCCTCACCCGGCCGCCGGGCTGAGATCGGTGGTCACCCCTCGGGCGTACCCAGCCGGCGTTCGTCCGCTGTGGTCGCCAGCCGCCGCAACTCCAGGCTGCCGACCCCGGACCGGGCCCGCACCGAATACCGGT
Source organism: Actinoplanes rectilineatus (assembly GCF_000962825.1). Taxonomy (GTDB): domain Bacteria; phylum Actinomycetota; class Actinomycetes; order Mycobacteriales; family Micromonosporaceae; genus Actinoplanes; species Actinoplanes rectilineatus. The sequence continues at coordinate 141,162 of NZ_JZKF01000013.1, read as the reverse complement.
CTCGGGTGCCGCGATAGCCCGGCTCCCGGAGCACCCGCCCCGCGGCGGTCCCGTTGTTCGCCGTCCACGGTGTGGTGACCGACCCCGCGCCCTGGTCGAACCGCAGCCGGAACGGCGCATCGGTGTCGGCCGCCAGCACCGCCGTGCCGATCCCACCGGTGAACGTGACCGTGACCGTCCCGTCCGGCGCCGGCAGCCACACCTCGGCCAGACCGGACGTGCCCAGGTCGAGACGCTCGACCCGGCCGTGCCGGAGGTTCACCTGCTGCTCGCCGGCCCCGTCCGGCAGTGCGATCCCCCACCGGACGTCCCGGTTCAGCACGATCCGCACCTCGTCCAGCCCGTCGCCGCCGGTACCGCGCAGGCCCACCACGACCCGCCCGCCACGGCGGGTGACGACCGGCGCCACGCCCGCGTCCGGTTCGGTGCTGATCCGGTACAGCAGTCCGGGAAGGGTCGCCGTCTCGACACGTACGCGACTCGCCGCGTCACTCACCGTGAGCCATGCTCCGGTGCGGTCGAGTAACGGACCTGCCTGGACCCGATCCGGCGCCGACGGCTGCGGCCGGGGCGGCGCAGGCGTGGGTGGGGTGCACCCGACCGCTCCGACCAGCATCGACAGACACGGGACGAGCACGCTTGAGTGACGGCGACGCAAGGCGAGGGGCACCATCGGACAACGGAGAATCGGCCGAACGGGTGACGGCGTTTCGTCCTGATCGAGACACACTTTCCGAGTGCGATCTGCCGGATTCCTGTCTGAACGTCAGCGCCGTTTCGCCTGGGTGGCCTTCTTCCTCTCGGCCTTCCAAGCGCCACTGGCGGCGAAGCTCGTCGATGACGCCTCATGGTTCTTCGCCATAGTCGTGTCACTCGTCGTAGCCACCGTGATCATCGCGGACGACTCTCAGCGTCGCCGCCCCCAGGCGGTCGACTACCCGGAGTGACCGGGTAACGCCTCGTGGCCGGGCCGCCCGCGTGTCCGGCGGTGTTCTTTGAGTTCCGCCTCGTACAGATGACGGCGCCCGCCGGCCAGACGGTCCCGGGCGTCGCGTTCGACGGCGCGGAACTCCGCGTGGTACCCGTCGTCGAACTCCTCGACGATCTGGAACGTCCAGCGTCCCGGGACGACGTTGCGGCCGATCAGATCGTTCCGGATCCGGTCGGCCACCTCACCGTGCCCGGCCTCGGCGAACAACGTCACGGCCTCGTCCAGGGCGAAGTCGGCGCTGCCGATCAGCTGGTGCATCGTGTAGAGGTGGCCGCGGGCCCGCTCGACCGTCTCGAGTGCCTCGCTGAGCTTGCCGAGCGCCAGCACGGTCGTGTCGTCGAGCCCGTCCGGCCGCCGATGCTCCCGATCCGGCCCGTCGGCCGTCCGCCCACCCGCCGGGCGGTCCGCTGCTCGCGTCCCCGCCGGCCCCGCCGCGGCCCGCCCGCCCACCGCGCGCTCGCCGGTCTCCGCTTCTGCCACGGCACCTGTGTTCCCCGCGCTGCCCGCCTTGAACCGATCCGAGCGCTTTTCCCGACCGGTTCACCTTTCCGGGGTACGGCCGCGGGCCCGTTCGCGTCCGGGCACGGCCGCGAGCCGGTTCGCGCCCGGGCACAGCCGCGGGCCCGTTCGCGCCCGGGCACAGCCGCGGGCCGGTTCGCGCCCGGTACGGCTGCGGGCCGGTTCGCGCTTCAACCGATCCGCAACGGTGCGAGAAACGTTCGGGCACCCCGGGCTACCTAACGTTCTTCTCATGAATGGCCTGTTCAGCAACGCCGCCGCCCGCGCTGCTCAGCGCTCCGCCCACTCGTCGCTCGCCGACCTGACCGCCGTGGTCGGCATCAGCGGTTTCGCCGCCGCCGACGCCAACCCCGGCCTGATGTCGATCGTCGACCAGCACTCGGCCGGAGTCCGCGACAGCCTGTCGGCCGACAAGCGCCCGCTGACCGCGGTGCTGCTCGCCGCGTACGCCGAGGGTGTCCGCGACGCCGCGTTCCAGCACGGCTGGACGGCCCCCGAGGGCGAGATCGACTGGTCCGAGGACGACTGGGTACTCCGTCGCCTGCTCGCCGTCTGCGCGCTGGCCCGCACGCTGCCCACCACCCGCTGACCCGCCCCGACCGCACCGGGTCCGCCGCACGCTGAACCGGCACTCCTCCGACGACCGGGCTGCGTCCGCGTCCGGCCATCACTTCCCCGATGACCAGGCTCCGATCCGCCCCCGACGGCACCTCCCCGACGACCAGGCTCCGATCCGCTCCCGACGGCACTTCCCCGACGGCCGGGCTTCGGCCCATCCCTGAACGACCGACTCCCGACCGCCAGGGGCCGGCACCCACCAGGTGCCGGCCCTCAGTCGTACCCGCATCGCGCCGTAGGTCAGATGTTCATCTCGGCCTGGGCTTGTCCCGGGGCAGAGGCAGCGTCTCCGTCTCGTCGGTGTCCGGCAGGGGAACCACCTGGGTCCGGTCCCCCTCGTCGGTGTCCTCCACGTTCACCGACGCGTCCGGCTCCGGATCCGTGATCACGGTCGTCTCGCCGCTCCCCGGCCCCTGGGTGATCACCGCGTTCTCCGTCTCCCGGGTAGTGGCGGATCCGGCATCCCCGGTGGTGGTGTCCTCCGGCCCCTGAGCGGTCCGGCTCTCCGGCCGGACTCCGGGGGTGAAGACCGTCGGGCCGGCCGGGGCGGGCGCGATCGCGTCCGTGGTGATCACCTGGGTCTCGTCCGCCGACCGTTCCCGGGCTTCCGCCTCCGCGCGCTCCCGCTCCGCCCGGCGCGCCTCCTCGGCACGACGGTTCTCGGCGATCCGGGCCTCCTCGGCACGATGCGCCTCCTCCGCGGCTCGGGCCTCGGCGAGTCGGGCCACCTCCACAGCCCGTGTCTCCTCCTCGGCGAGGCGGGCCTCCTCGACCCTGCGGGCCTCCTCCGCGAGGCGGGACTCTTCGGCGAGACGGGCCTCCTCGACGATCCGTGCCTCTTCGGCCCTGCGGGCCTCCTCCGCGAGACGCATCTCCTCGGCTCGGCGGGCCTCCTCCTCGGCCGCGGCCCGGGCGCGTTCCTCCGCGCGGGCGCGGGCCTGTTCGCGGATCGCCGCCGATTCGGTCGCCGCCCGCTCCAGCCATCCCTCCCAGCGCTGCTGCATCGGCCGGACCAGACCGCCGCCGACCCCCACGATGATCACGCCGGCCACCGTGGCCAGGACGGTGATCAGCAGCGGACGGGTGACCGCCGTCGCGATACCCACCTGGTCCAGTGCCGCGATCACGCCTAAGGTGACGATCACGCCGGCCGCCACGCGGGCCAGCAGACGGGCCGTCCCGCCCACGCCCAGTACCGTCCGGATCAGGTCGTGGGCGGCACCGGCGATCGCGGCCGCCACCACCAGCACCACGACCGCCACGAACAGCTGCGGCAGCCACGAGATCAGGCCGGTCAACAGGTCGCTCACCGGGTTCGGTCCCCACAGCCCGAACGCCAACTGGAGGGCGATCAGCATCACCGCCCAGAAGACCAGGCGACCACAGAAGTCGGTGGCCGCGGCGGTCCGGTCCTTCAGCAGGCGGCCGGCGATCCCCCGCTCGACGGCCCGGTCGAACCCGGCGCGGCGCAGCGCCTTCACGGTCAGCGTTCGCGCCAGCCACGCGAGTAGCCAGCCCACCAGCAGGATCAGGGCGAATGCCACCGCGTACGGCAGGAACAGCACCACCGATCGCCACATGTCGCTCAGCCCACGGCTCAGCCCGTCCCCGGTCATCCGCCCTCCTCAAGATCCTCGAGACGCCTTCCACGCCTCAACGAATCACCGGCCGGAGGATTACCCCGTAGCCGCCCGTGAATATCGACCGACGGCACTCCGAATACGCGGACACGGAAAAGCGACCGCCACGCCCCGTCCGGTGGATCACGCGGGAAGCGGGGCATCCCGGAGCACCGATGCCGCTCAGCTTGAGTTGATCAATGCCGTGACCGGTAACCATGCGATCGCTTCGCCGCGGCGACTCGTCGGCCGTGGACGGTGGTCGCTTTCAGCTCACGGATGAACCACAGCCGACGGCCGAGCCGGCCGAGCCGTCGGACACGGCTGTCGACAGGACGCGAGTCAGCCGTGAACGACGGCCCGGGAACACCCAGCCGTCACCCACAGGACGAATCGACGAGGCGAAGCGCCTCGCACCAGCACGCATGGTCGAGTAAGCAGCCCAGTCCATGACCGACGTCGCGCAATGACCGGCGGCGGTCGGCGGTGCGGGCCGCCCCGGTCGGGACTCAGCCGGCGACTATGCGCAGGCGGTGCCGTCGATGGTGCAGCCGGTGGGCAGTGCGGAGGGCGCCCCGCCCAGCGTGAAACTGAACGTCGAGGAGCCGCCCGCCGCGACGGACGAACCGTGGAACGTCACCCGGGTTCCGGACTGGGACACCTGGACACCGCCGGACGCCGCCACGTTCTCGCCGCCGGGCACGGTCATCGTCACGGTCCAGTCGTCGGCGGCGGCGTCGCCCGCGTTCACCACCTGCACCGTGCCGACGAAGTCCGTGTCCGCCGAATAGCTGTAGAAGGCGCTGAGCACCGCGGCTCCGGAGTCCTCCGGGGCTGCCGAGGTCGCTTTCCGGGTGGGCGTACGCGACCCCGCGTGCACCGCCGGCCTGGTGACCACCGTGGAGGCGGACGGCGACGGCGACTTCGACGGGGTGGGGCTCGCCGACGCGGAGGCGCTGGGGCTCGCCTTCGACGGCGAGGCCGGGGTCAGGTCGGGTACTTCGACCTCGGTGGTGGACGGCGTGGCGGGGGCCGCGACCGGGGTGGTGGTCTCCTCCTGGTCGCCGCCGGTCAGCAGGAACCCGGCGCCGATCAGCGCGGCCACGGCTCCGGCGGCGACCGCCACCCGGATGCCGCGGCTACCCATTCCGGGACGTCGGTGGCGGGCGTCCAGCAGCGGGTCACGGCCGGCGTGCGGTGCGGGTTCCTCGAACATTGACAGTGGCGCGGCCTGCCCCCACGGTGAGTAGTCCGCGGGTTCGTCCTGCTGGTACGGCGGCAGTCCGTACCCCGGGGCGAAAGAGTCGGACTCAGTGCCCTGGGGCGAGGAAGGCGAGGAGGGCAAGGAAGGCGACGAGGGCGAGGAGGGCGACCAGGAGGAAGAGAGCGGCGAGGAGGCGGGCGGCGAGGAGGCGGAGGACCGCCGCGGCACCGACGGCAACATGATCGTCTCGCCGGACTGTGCCCAGTCGGCGAGTGCCGCGTACCCGTCATCGGCGTGCCGGTCGTCGGCCGACGGGCCGTGCCCTGGATGGCCGGGCGGCACCGAGTGATCGACGACTCGGCGATCGGCGCCTGCCGTCGCCTGCTCCTGCTCCCCGGAGGAGCGCGTCACCCCGTGCGGTCGTTCGATCACGGCCGCGATGATAGGGGAACACGAATGATCTTCACCAAGATCAAACGGTAGTTGACCAGCAACTTTAAGTGATCTGACACGTCAAACGGGTACACCTCGCCGACACCCGGTCCCCTCGGTTGGTCAATAACCGGACGGTCGGCCGGTGGGGCATCGTACAAACGGATTAGTCGGGATAGGCTTTCTGCATGGTCGGCTCGGCAGGAACAAGCTCGAGGGATCTCGGGTCCGACGGTCTGGGGACCGGCGGGCTCGGGTCTGGTGGGCTCGGGTCCGGCGGGTTGATCCCGGCCGGCATCCGGCCCTCCGGGATCTCCACTCTCCCCCTACAGGCCGCTGGTTCGCCGCACACCGGCATCGCCTGCGCCTCGATGGTGCACGCGTTCGACTGGTCGCGCACCGCCCTGGGCCCGATCACCACCTGGGACCCGGCGGTCCGCGCCGCCGTCGAGCTGATGCTCGCCTCGCCGGTGCCGATGATGCTGGTCCACGGCGACGCGTTCCTGGTCCTCTACAACGACGCCTACGCCGAGGTGCTCGGCGACCTGCACCCGGCGGCGCTGGGCCGTCCGGCCGCGCAGGCGTTCGGCGACGCGTGGGACCAGCCCGGCATGCGCGACGTGATCAGCCGGGTGCACCGCACCGGGCGGGCGGTCCTCGAGCCGGAGAGCCAGGTCGCCATCGCGCCCGGGCGCACCGAGCCGGCGTTCTACACCCGCGGGCATTCGGTGGTCCGCGACTCGCGCGGCGCGGTCGCCGGGGTCCTCACGGTCGCCGCCGAGACCACTCAGGTGATCCACCGGCTGCAGAGCCTGGGTGACCTGACCGCACGGCTGGCCGGCGCGCTCACCATCGACGATGTCACGCGCGTCGTTCTCTCGTACGCGATGGAATCCTTTGATCTGGATCATTGTGTGCTCGCGGTGGACGACGGCGGCACCTATCGCTTCGTCCGGCGGATCCGGGGGGAGATGCTCGACGAGGCCGACGAACGCCTGCCCCCGGTCTGGCGGCGTGTCAGTGACGACACCGCGCCGCTGGTCGAGGCGGCCGAGAGCGGCCGGGCCAGTTTCGTCGCCGACGGTGAGCCGCTGGCCGCCGTCGCCACCGACCGGCACGAGCGCCGGGTCCGCGCGCTGGCCGTGCTGCCGCTGCGCACCCCGTCGCTGCGCGGTGCGTTCACCGTCGGTTTCACCCGTGCGCACGCCTGGCTGCCCGCCGAACGCGCCCTGCTCACCGCCGCCGCCGCCCTGGTCGCGCAGGCCGCCGAGCGGGCCCGCCGGTTCGAGGCCCAGCACGGCACCGCCCAGCTGTTGCAGCGCAGCATGCTGCCGGAGCACCTGCCCGAGTTGGACACCTTCCGGATCGCCGCGCGCTACGACGTCGGGGTCGACGGCAATGCCGCCGGTGGTGACTTCTACGACGCGTTCCGGCTGCTCGACGGCCGTCTCGCGATGGTTCTCGGCGACGTGGCCGGGCACGACGTGCGGGCCGCCGCGGTGATGGGCCAGGTCCGGGCGGCCCTGCGCGCCCTGGCGCTGACCGATCCGTCGCCGCCGAGCGTGCTCGCCGGGCTGGATCGGCTGGTCGGTTCACTCGGTGCCGAGTCCCGCAACGAAGAGATCTTCGTGACCGTGGTGTACGGCGTGCTGGACCCCGCCGACGGCACGATCACGCTGGCCAGTGCCGGTCATCCGCCGCCCGTGCTGCGCCGGGCCGGGCAGGGTGGCGAGCCGGCCACCGCCGAACTGGTCAAGGTGCCGCCGGGTGCCCCGCTGGGCCTGGGTGGGCGCTGGCAGACCGGTTCGCTGCTGCTGGAGCCGGGCGACACGATTCTGATGTTCAGCGACGGCGTGGTGGAACGCCGCGGGCGCCCGCTCAACGACGGCCTGGACGACCTGGTCGCCGCGGCGGCGCATTCGGCCAGTGGTGACCCGCGCAACATGTGTTCCCTGGCCACCTCCGCGGTCGAGGGCACCACCGACGACGACGTGGCGGTGCTCGCCGTGGAGCACGCGCTGGCGATGAGCCGGGCCGCGACCATGCTGGTGGCCGCCGAGCCGACCGGCCCGAGCCGGGTCCGCCAGTGGATGACCACCCGGCTGCGGGAGTGGTCGGTGCCCGAGGCGGTGATCGGCGCGGCCATCCTGTGCACCAGCGAGCTCACCACCAACGCGCTGCTGCACGCCGGCACCCCGGCTCAGGTCCACATCGACCTCAACGCGGAACGCCTGCTCGTCTCGGTCGCCGACACCGGCACCCGGGGCAGCGTGATCCGGGCCCGGACCGACACGATGGCCAGCCGGGGCCGGGGTCTGGGGCTGATCGAGGAGCTGAGCGACTCGTGGGGCACCGACCCCACGGTCCGTGGATCGACGGTCTGGTTCGAGATGTTGCTCGGGGGTAATGGGCGGGCATGATTGCCGCCCCTGACTTCCACCCATGGAGCTGACGCTCTCCGACGGGCTGTTCGCCCTGGCCGGCGGGAGTGCCCTGCTGGCCGGCATCCTGCCCCGCATCCTGGAACGCCGCCCGATCTCGATGCCGATCGCCTTCCTGGCCCTGGGCCTGCTCGTCTTCGGCCTGCCGCTGGGCCTGCCGGACGCCGATCCGCTCGCGCATCCGACGCTGACCGAGCACCTGACCGAGATCGGCGTGATCGTCGCGCTGATGGGCGCCGGGCTGAAGATCGACCGGCCGTTCGGTCTGCGCCGCTGGGCGTCGACCGGGCGACTACTGATCATCGCGATGCCGGTGACGATCGCGGCGACCGCCCTGCTCGGCTGGTGGTGGGCCGGGCTGGCGCCGGCGGCCGCGCTGCTGCTCGGCTCGGCGCTGGCCCCGACCGATCCGGTGCTCGCCGCGGACGTGCAGGTCGGCGAGCCGACCGACGAGGAGGACTCGGAGGACGAGGTGCGGTTCGCGCTGACCTCCGAGGCCGGGCTCAACGACGGGCTGGCGTTCCCGTTCGTCTACGCCGCCGTCGCGATCGCCACGCACGGTCTCGACCCGGCCGGCTGGCTCGCGGAGTGGGCGCTGAAGGACGTGCTGTACAAAGTGGCCGTCGGTGTCCTCGGTGGCGCGCTGATCGGTCACGGGCTGGGCAAGCTGTTCTTCCGTGCCCGGCGGGACTCGCTGCGGCTGGCCCGGCATTCCGAGGGTTTCCTCGCCCTGGCTGCGACCTTTCTGGCGTACGGGGTGGTCGAGGTCGCCGGAGGCTACGGCTTCCTGGCGGTGTTCGTGGCGGCGCGGGCGATCCGGGCGGCGGAGCGGTCGCACGAGTACCACCAGGTGCTGCACGATTTCGCCGAGCAGACCGAGCGCCTGCTGACCGTGCTGCTGCTGATGCTGCTCGGTGGCGCGGTGGTGGGCGGGTTGTTGACGGCGTTGACGTGGCAGGCCGCCCTGACCGGACTGGTCCTGATATTTCTGATTCGTCCGCTGACCGCCTTCGCATCCCTCCGCGGCACCCCGGGGTCCACATCGGAACACTGGGTGATCGCCGCATTCGGTATCCGTGGCATCGGATCCTTTTATTACTTAGCGTACGCAGTTACACACGCCGACTTCCCGGGTATGGAGATCGTCTGGGCGACGGCCGCATTCGTGGTCGTCGTGTCCGTTGTGCTGCACGGAATCGCGGCCACTCCGGTGATGCGTTACCTGGATCACTCAACCGCTCACACTGTGTAGTATTTTTACCTCGCAAATCGGACAATGGACCGTCCGGTAGTGACGAAGAGTTATCAGTGCCGTAGAGTGCTCAAGTAACTGGGGATGTCCACCATGGAGCGGCTCATGCGGATCAGAGGCTATGCACCGTTGACACCTTGCTGGGTGGAACTGGCGAGCGCGGACCCTGCGCGCGCGTCACAGTTCTACGCAGAGTTGTTCGGATGGGAGTCAGCGGGTGATCGGTTCAAGCTCGGGGGACGTGCCGTCGCCGGCCTCACCCGGAGTGGGCCCGACCGGCCGGAGGGCTGGCTGACCCACCTCAGCGCACCCGACCTCGAGGAGGCGCTCGAGCAGGTCGCCCTCTCCGGCGGCCACCTGCTGAGCCACCCGGCCGAGGCACACGGCGGACGCCGGGCGATCATCGCCGACCCGTCCGGCGCGGTGCTCGGCCTCTGGGAGCCCCGCGAGTTCGGCGGCTCGCAGGCGCGCGACGAGCCCGGCACGATGTCCTGGCCCGAGCTGATCACCGACGACGCGAACACCGCGGCCCGGTTCTACGGTTCGGCGTTCGGCTGGCTGCTGCGCCACGAGTTCGGCACCGGCGAGTGGCTCAACCAGGCACACGACGCCATCGCCGGACTGTCCGCGGGTTACCGCGGTGGCTGGTGGCGCGCCGCCTTCCAGGTCGAGGACATCCAGTCCGCGGCCGACTACTGCGAGCGCCTCGGCGGCGCGGTGCTCTCCGAGCCGGTCGAGACCGGGCTGAGCGCCTTCGCCGAGCTGCGTGACCCGTTCGGCGCGCGTTTCACCGTGGTGGCGCCGGTGCATCACCCGGTCGAGTTGACCGTCTCGTTGGGGGCTCTCCCGGCATGGGAGTGACCCACCACGGGTAATGACGGTGTCATGTCCGATCAGACGAACGCCGACACCGGCAACACCATCAAGGATCCCAGCGACTGGACGACCGGCGAGGAGCCGGCCACCGGAGCGCAGGAGTCCTACCTGCACACCCTCGCCGCGGAGGCGAAGGAGGATGTACCGGAGGGCCTGACGAAAGCCGAGGCCTCCCGGCGGATCGACGACCTGCAGGAGAAGACCGGCCGCGGCAGGTGAGCGGCCCGAGGAGCGACCGGCCCGATCAGGGCCGGTCTTCTTTTTTGCCCGGCGAGCGTCAACCCGGGTTGACGGGAGCCGACTGTCAACGTACGTTGACAGCATGACCGAAGCGACCGACCTCGCCGCCGCCGCGAGCAGCACCGACCCCCGGGTGGGCCTGCGGGCGGTCGTGGCGTTGCGCCGACTGCTGGAGGGCCTCGAGCATCTGCAGGTGGCCAACGCCCGCCGCAAGGGCTGGTCCTGGCAGGAGATCGCCGACGCGCTCGAGGTGACCCGCCAGGGCGTGCACAAGAAACACGCCAAGCTCGTTCCGCCGCACGACCCCCGGGAGGGCTAGATGTTCGAGCGATTCACACAGGGCGCCCGCACCGCGGTGATCGGCGCCCAGACCGAGGCCCGCGAGCTGGGACACCCCGTGATCGGCACCGAACACGTGCTGCTCGCCCTCGTCGCCGACGAGGCCGGCCCGGTCGCCGCCACCCTGCGCCACCACGGCGTCGACCGGGCCGGCGTGCGCTCCGCGATCATCCGGCACCTCGGCGACCAGAGCACCGAGGCCTCCACGGTGGCCGATCGTGACGCCGAGGACGCCGCCGCCCTCAAAGCCATCGGCATCGACCTCGACGCGGTCCGCGCCGCCATCGAGGAGAACTTCGGGGCCGGTGCCCTGCGACTCCCGCACCCCGCGCCGAAGAGGAGGGGACTCTTCGGCCGCTTCCACGCCGGCACCGGCCACATCCCGTTCTCGCCGCGGGCCAAGAAGGTGCTCGAGTTGTCCCTGCGCGAGGCCGTCCACCACAAGCACGACTTCATCGCCCGCGAACACATCCTGCTCGGCCTGCTCCGCGAGGGTTCCGGGCTGGGCGCCCGCATCCTGACGGAACGCAACGTCGACGTGGCGGCCCTGCGCGCCGAACTGACACGGTCCCTCAACACCAGGGCGGCATGAAACCCACGATGGGGTACGCGACCGAGCACAGTCCCGGTCAGACCAGCCGCAGGCGCATCGACGGGTCAGCGGTCCGGGCGAAACCGAGCGAACGGTAGAGCGGCTCGGCCTCCCCGGAGGCGCGCAGGTCCAGGGTCCGGAGGCCCTGGTCGCGGTACCACTGGAGCAGCCCGGTCATGCACGCCCGCGCATAGCCCCGCCGCCGCATGTCCGGATCCGTCGCGACGCTCATCACGTAACCGACGCGCCCCGACGGGTCGACCGGATTACCCAGCCGCTCCTCGATCAGGCCGACCGCGCAGGCCGCCAGCCCACCCCCGTCCGGACGGTCCACCACGTAGGCGGCGAGCGCCGGCACCGGTTCGGCGAGCCGCCGGGCGAACGACTCGCGAACCGGCTCCCGCCAGTCGTCGTTCCAGCCCTCGCGGTAGGCCTGGCTCAACATCACGGCCCGGAGACGGACCAGTTCGGCGGCATCATCGGGAACAGCTCGGCGACTCGACACAACGGCACCCTAACGCGCGCCTCCCCGGGCTGGGCTTCTTTCAGATTTGAAGGGTATCGTCGGGGTATGGCCGAACAGCTCAGCGCGAACCAACTCGAGCACTGGCGCACGTTCATCGAGGGTTCGTGGGCACTGCACACCCGCCTCGAGGACGAGTTGCGCGCCGCCACCGGCTTGAGCATGAACGACTACCACGTCCTGGTCGCGTTGACGGAGGCGCCGGGCCGCCGCATCCGGATGGGCGAACTGGCCAACCGGCTGGTGCTCTCACCGAGCCGGATCACCTACCAGATCACCTCGATGGTCAAGCGCGGGCTGGTCCGCAAGGAGAACTGCTCCGACGACGGGCGGGGCCAGGAGGCCGTGCTCACCGACGAGGGCTTGGAGACGTTGCGGGCGGCGGCGCCCGCCCACCTCGCCACCGTCCGCGCAAGCTTCATCGACCACGTCGACGACGAGGAGCTGGCCGCGATCGGCCGCATCTTCGCCAGAGTCCGAAAGGCGTGACCGGCAGGCCACCCTCATCGTCACGGAGCAGTCGGGACCGCTCCGGCCGGACCTCGATGACACGGCTCACTGATTCTTCAGATTTAAAGCAGCACCTTGTTATTTCAGATTTGAAGGAGCTATGCTGGGGCCCTCGAAGTCAGGAGGGCTTGAGATGCCTGCAATCACCGTCGATGACGTTCTCGTTCTGCCGCGACTGCCGGAGCTGGATCCGGTCGCGACGGAGTTCCGGGCGGTCCGCCGGCTCACCACCGCGCCGCAGGGATACGAGGGTGAGGGCTTCCCGGTCCGACGGGCCTTCGCCGGGGTGCCGGTCACCGAGCTCGACCCGTTCATCCATCTCGACCAGATGGGCGAGGTGGACTATGCGCCCGGAGAGCCGAAGGGCACGCCGTGGCATCCGCACCGCGGGTTCGAGACGGTCACGTACATGATCGACGGGATCATGGACCACCAGGACTCGCTGGGCAGCGGCGGCTCGATCGCGAACAGTGACACGCAGTGGATGACGGCCGGCAGCGGGATCCTGCACATCGAGGCGCCGCCGGAGCACCTGGTCACCAGCGGTGGGCTGTTCCACGGCCTGCAGCTGTGGGTCAACCTGCCCAAGGCAGCAAAGATGATAGACCCGAAATATCAGGACATCAGGGGTACGGCTGCCGCCCTCCTCACCACACCGGACGGCGGCGCACTGATCCGCGTGATCGCCGGTGAGATCGCCGGGCACGCCGGACCGGGGTCGACGTTCACGCCGATCAACCTGGCGCACATCACCATGGAGCCGGGCTCCCGCCTCGACCTGCCGTGGCAGCCGGACTACAACGCCCTGGTCTACGCCCTGTCCGGCGAGGGCTGGGTGGGCACCGACATGCGGCCGATCCATCTGGGACAGCTGGCCACGTACGGCCCCGGTGACGCGATCCGGGTCGAGGCCAAGACGGCACTGGACCTGTTCGTGATGGGCGGTCGGCCGATCCGTGAACCGGTGGCGCAGTACGGGCCGTTCGTGATGAACACCAAGGCCGAGCTGAAGCAGGCGTTCGAGGACTTCCAGAAGGGGCGCCTCGGCGTCATCCCGGCGACGAAACTGCCGCACACCGACTGAGCATCGGTTCTCTCACCGCGCGGGCGGGTGTGGCTGATATCGGCGCACCCGCCACTCGCCGCCCTCGGCGGTGCCGGCGTAGATCTGTTCGATGCGGTTGCGGGCCGCCGCCTCGGTGGCGAAACGTCCCCGCTCCTGCGTGCCGAGCCGCAGATCGCGGTCGAGGATGACCTCCCAGCCGCCGGATCCGGCCGCCTTCTCCAGACGCAGGAGCGACACCGGCCCGGGGTAGACGCCGGGAAAGTGCAGCCAGGCCGCTTCGTGGAGTTGCGGGGCACCCCGCGGTCGCCGTTTCATTCGCACAAGTGTACGAATCAAGCGATCTTTGTCGACCCCGGCCGTCGCGTACGCCCGTGGGCCCGGACGAGGTGACCGGTGCTCAGTGATCGGGGCCCGGGAATCCTGGGGCAGGCAGGAGAGGTGTGGCGGAAGGCGGGGAGTAGTGGCTCGTACCCCCTGGCAAGTGTGAGAAAGACGCCTGGATCAGGACATCAGGAGCATCGCGGCGGTGCCCATGACGACGAGGAAGAGGACCGCTATGAGCAGTCCTTTCTCAGCGGCGTCGGCGGTCTCGGTGACGGGCGTGCTGACCAGGGGCTCGGCGCTCATGGGGTCCACTCCTGATGACGAAGGGATGCGGGGTGCGTGCGGGAGGCTTACGGTGAGGGCGTCGTCGACCTCGAAGGGGCTGCTTTGCCGCTGCACGAATGGCTTCTCACCGCTGCCGAGCGCGGCAACCCGGACACCTCCATACCCACATGGAACACCGGAAACACTGCCGAGCCTCTGATTCATGGGCGAAAGTACTTCGATCGGCTGGTGAGTGAAGTCGAGGCTCTTTCGGAGGGCGACCACCTGTTCTTCACCGACTGGCGGGGCGACCCGGACGAGCTGATGCGTGACGACGGTCCGTCGATCGCGGAGCTGTTCGCGGCGGCCGCCGCCCGCGGGGTGATCGTCAAAGGATTGTTGTGGCGCTCGCACATGGACAAACTCGCGTACAGCGAGGAGGAGAACCGGAACCTCTCCGACGCGATCGAGGAGTCCGGCGGTGAGGTGCTGCTGGACCAGCGGGTCCGCCGGGGCGGCTCGCACCACCAGAAACTGGTGGTACTACGCCATCCGCGACACCCGGAGAGGGACGTGGCGTTCGCCGGGGGCATCGACCTGTGCCACAGCCGGCGCGACGACGCCGAGCACCACGGCGACCGGCAGGCGGTGCAGATGGCGAAGGCCTACGGCCCGACGCCGCCCTGGCACGACGTGCAGCTGGAGTTGCGTGGCCCGGTGGTCGGCGCGCTCGACCACACGTTCCGGGAGCGCTGGAACGACCGGGTGCCGCTGGACCAGAACGGTCCGGTGTCCACGGTCGTCGACCGGCTCAAGCACGAGGACATGAGCCCCGACCCGCTGCCCGAACAGCCGCCGGACCCGCCCGCGTGCGGTCCGCTGACCGTGCAGGTGTTGCGCACCTACCCGGCGATGCGGCCGCCGTACGGTTTCGCGACGAAGGGCGAGCGCAGTGTGGCCCGCGGCTACACCAAGGCGATCAAGCGGGCCACCCGGCTGATCTATCTCGAGGACCAGTACCTGTGGTCCAAGGAGGTGGCCCGGCTGTTCGCCGAGGCGATGCGGGAGAACCCGGAGCTGCACCTGATCGCCGTGGTGCCGCGGTACCCGGACGTGGACGGCGCGTTCGCCCTGCCGCCCAACGAGGTCGGCCGGGAACAGGCGATCGACCTGTGCCGGCAGGTCGACGCGGACCGGGTGCACGTCTTCGACCTGGAGAACCACGAGAGCACGCCGATCTACGTGCACGCCAAGGTGTGCGTCATCGACGACGTCTGGTGCAGCGTCGGCAGCGACAACTTCAACCGTCGATCGTGGACGCACGACAGCGAGCTGTCCTGCGCGGTCGTCGACGAGGACGGGCGTTTCCCGCGGGACCTGCGCCTGCGGCTGATGCTCGAGCACCTGGACCGCAAGGACGGCGACGACGAGGACCTGATCGACCCGGCGTCGGCGGTCCGGGTGATGGCCGACGCCGCGGACCGGCTGCGGGAGTGGCACGACGGCGGCGGGCAGGGGCCGCGGCCACCGGGCCGGCTCGTCGCACACCGGACCGGGAAGCTGCCGTGGCATCAGAAGCTGTGGGCGGTCCCGGCGTACCGGATGGTCTACGACCCGGACGGGCGGCCCTGGCGGGACCGGCGTTCCGGGACCTGGTGACGCCACTCGACCGGCACCAGGATCGGGCCCGCCTCGGCCAGCCGGACCGTCCAGGCGCTCATCGGCGGCCGGCCCAGTGACTCCCACCGGCTCACCAGCGCGTCGGCGACCGCGGCATACCGGTCCGGCTCTTCTCCGGTGGCCAGCACGGCGCCGGCGGGTGTGACGACGGCACCGCCCGTGCCGGTCCCGTCGAGCACCACGACGTCGTTCGACGCGTGCGTCACGCGGCGGTGCCAGGCGCCGGCCGCGTACCAGAGATCGCGGTAGGGCAGGCCGGTCAGCGGCGGATCCCAGCGCGGCGGGACCGCCTCGACCAGGTCGGTCAGGCCGGCGACGGGCGCGGGATGGCTGCCCGGGTGGCGGGCGGTGAGCGGGCCGGCGGCACTCATGAAACCGGCCGGGCAGATCACGGTCGCGGTCAGCCCGGTGCGGTCCGGGCGGACCGCCAGCACCGGGTGCACGCCGGCGTGCTCGACCGGCGCGATGATCAGGCCGTCCGGGGCCAGCCGGTCCAGCCAGTGCGGGGAGATCCCGGCGACGCCCACGGTCACGATGATCCGGTCGTACGCCCCGGCCGGGCCGCCGGTGTAGCCGTCGGCGATCTCGACGCGGACGCCCGTGGTGCCGGACCGGGCCAGCGCGGCGCGCGCCCGCTCGGCGACGTCGGCCTGCACGTCCACCGTGGTCACCGCCGCGCCGAGTGCGGTGAGCAGTGCGGCGTTGTACCCGGTCCCGGCGCCGATCTCCAGCACCCGCATCCCCGGGCGCACCTCCAGCGCCGCCAGCATCACCGCCATCAGCGACGGCTGGCTGGACGAGCTGACCGGGCGGCCGTCGCTGAGCTTGGTGACCAGCACCTCGTTGCTGTAGACCGCGGGCAGGAACTCCGGGTCGGCGGGCACCACCAGGCGGCCGTCGCGGCGATGGAACCCGTCCGGCACGAAGACCTCGCGGGGCACCGCGGCGAACGCGGCCGCCAGCTCCGGGGTCAGCGTCACCCCGTCGTGCCGGATCAGGTCCAGGTAGTGCCGGCGGGCATCGTCCATGAATGTCAGTCTGCCGCCGCGGCCACCGCGGCGCTCAGTCGTTCCGGGACGTCGCCCGCATGGTACGGCCATTCGGCCGGTTCGATCTCGTCGAGGAAACCGGCGTAGGTGACCGCCGCCTGCAGTGCCGCGACCGGCCGGATCAGGGCGGCCACCCCCACCGGGTCGCTGCCCGGACGGCTGTCCCGCCACCGGTCCGCCCAGGCGGTCAACGGTCCGGACGCGTCCGCGGCGGAGTCCAGCGAGTCCACGAGACGCAGGATGTCGTACGCCGGATTGCCCACCCCGGCATCCGCCCAGTCCATGATCACCGGTGGTCCGTAGTTGTCGATCCGGATGTTGCCCGGGTGCAGATCGCCGTGGATCAGGGTGTCCGGCAGACCGCAGGCCTCGATCCGCCCGAGTCGCCGCGGCAGGCCCTCGACCAGCTGCCGCAACCCGTCGAGCCGGTCGAAGAAGGGCAGCGCGACCGCGGCGATCTGGGCGATGTCCGGCCGTTTGTCCGGCAACCCCGCCTTGATCATCTCGTCGGCCCAGCCGGCGAAGTGCTCCTGCACCGGGTGGAACGAGGCCGCCGCCTCGTCGCACACCTCCGGCCCGGCCCCGTAACAGTCGTCGCCCGGCACGTGCGCCAGCAGCATCCGGCCCTGCTCCCCACCGGCCAGCAGGCAGGGGGAGATCCCCGGCACCACCTTGTCGACCAGGGCGAGAACGGCCTTCTCATGAGCCAGGAACGGCGGGACCTGCTTGAGCCAGGCGACCGGGACACCGTCCGGCCCGTCGAACCGCCACAGCGCGGACAGGTTCCAGGTGCGCTGCTGATGTGCGATCGCGTCGACGATGCCGATCCGGTCCAGGGCGCCGGTGGCCCAGGCCAGCGAGGCCGCCGGACCGCCGATCTCGGCGTACGGCGCACGCTTCGGATGATCGCCGAAGTCGGCGTCCACCGGCAGCAGGCCGGCCGGGCGGTCCGGCGTCACCGCGAGGTACGTGACGTGACCGCCCGGCGGACGCTCCCGGTCGGCGCTCAACAGCCGCAGCACGGTCACGTCGACCCCGGCCTCCGCCACGATCTCGCCGACCTCCTGCCACCAGGGGGCCGCGACGGTGAACGGCGGCAGGGCACCCAGCAGACGCCCGGCCGGATCGGTCAACACCAGAGTCACACTTCGGGTCACCGATTGATTCTCGCGCGCAGGTGCGCCCGATCGGCACGGCCCAGCAAACGCAGGCGGGCCATCCCCCCGTCCGGGAAGATGTCCAGGCGCACGTGGGTCACCTCGGTGCGCACCCGGACCGGGAACCGGTGCCGGGTGTCGCGGCGCAGCGCCTCCCGGGGCAGCACCTCGAACCAGGCGTCCGGGTCGACGCGGGAATCCATCCCGGTCAGCCGGGCCGCGCCGGGGGCGTTGCCCTTGAAGTGGCTGGTGTCCAGTTCCGCGAAGCGCAGCCGGGCCGGGGCGGCCAACCGGACGACCACCCAGTCGTTGCCGTCGTCACGGCGGCGCGACGTCTCCCAGCCGTCCCCCATGTTCTGCGCCAGACCGGGCATCAGCATCCGCTGCGGATTGCCGTAGAACATGTCGCTGCAGTCGACCACCGTGGCGCCGTACTCGGCGGCGGCCACGTCGAACACCTTCGGCAGCAGCTCCGGGTCCGGAACCACCTCGCCGTGCACGCGCAGCCGGGCCACCCCGCCGTCCGGGAAGATGTTGAGGCGTACGTGCGTGAACCGCCGCCCGTCGTCGACCGGGAACAGGTTCGAGCTGTCCCCCTTCAGCGGCGAGCGGCCCAGCAGCGGCTGCCAGTCCGCGGCGGCCAGCTCGTCCGGGCCGGGATGGCCGGGCAGCGCGACCGCGTCGACCGAGGCGAACGGCGGGAAGTTGCCGGTGAAGAACGCGGTGTCGATGTCGAAACCGCGGATCACGCCGGGGGCGCCGAGCCGTACGACGGCGAAGTCGTGCCCGGCCTCGCGGCGGCGACGGGTCTCCCACCCGTCGTACACCTGGCCCTTGGTGTCGAACGTCCGCGGCGCATGCCCGGGTGCGGTGGGCAGCACCAGATGGTCGGCGGCCGCGAAGAACTCGTCGTTGGCGACCACGACACCGCCACCGAAGGCACGCGAGGCGAGGTCGGGCAGGGTGGTGAACTCTTCTGGCATCAACGCTCCTGACGCACGAGGAACCTTCCACCGGCGTCGTTGCCGGAAACCGGACGCCCGCGCAGCCACGTCGCGGCGACCACGCCCCGCAGGGTCCGCCCGGCGTAGGGCGTGACCGGGTTCTTGTGGTGCAGGGCGTGCGGGTCGACCACGAACGTCGCCTCCGGGTCGAAGGCCACCAGGTCCGCATCGGCACCGGCGGCGATGCGGCCCTTCCCCCGCAGGCCCACCAGATCGGCGGGACGCTGTGCCATCCAGCTCACCACATCCGCGAGCGTGTGGCCACGGTCCCGGGCAGCGGTCCAGATCACCGGAAGGCCCAGTTGCACCGACGCGATGCCGCCCCAGGCCGCCGCGAAGTCGCCGGTGTCCTGCCGTTTCAGCTCGGGCGTGCAGGGCGAGTGGTCACTGACCACGCAGGTGATCAGGCCGTCGGCGAGGGCCTGCCAGAGCAGGTCGGCGTTCGCGGCGTCCCGGATCGGCGGGCAGCACTTGAACTCGGTCGCACCGTCCGGGACCGTGCCGGCGTCCAGGGTCAGATAGTGCGGGCAGGTCTCGGCGGTCACGCGTACCCCCGCTGACCGGGCCGCACGGATGAGAGGGAGTGCCGAGGCCGCGGAGAGGTGGAGGATGTGCACGCGGCGGCCGGTCTCGCGGGCCACCCCGATGGCGGTGGCGACGGCCGCGTGTTCGGCGGCCTCCGGGCGGGAGGCGAGGAAGTCCGCGTACGCGGGCGACCCGGCCGCCTCCCGCAGGTGATCCGGGTCCTCGGCGTGCACCACGAAGAGCGCGTCCACCGAGCGCATCGCCAGGTCCAGTTGGGCGGCGTCCACCGGCGGGAACTCCGGCACGCCGGAATCCGCGAGGAACGCCTTGAAACCGAACACCCCGTCGGCGTGCAACCCGGCCAGGTGGCCGTGGTTGCCGGGGATCGCGCCGCCCCAGAAGCCGACGTCGACGTGGCACTGACCGGTCGCCGCCTTCTGCTTGACGCGCAGCGCGGCCGGGTCGACCGTCGGCGGCAGGCTGTTCAGCGGCATGTCGATGATCGTGGTGACGCCACCGGCCGCGGCCGCCCGGGTGGCCGACGCGAACCCCTCCCACTCGGTCCGCCCCGGCTCGTTGACGTGCACATGCGTGTCCACCAGGCCGGGCAGCAGCGCGGTGTCGCCGAGGTCGACACCGTCGCCGGGATGGTGGTAGTCCTCGACGGCCACGATCCGGCCGTCCGCCACCAGAATCGATGCCGGCCGCTCCCCCTCAGGGGTGACCACCCGGCGGGACCGCACCACGAGATCAACCATGGCCGCACCCTAACCACGGTTTGTTTCCTGTTGACATCCATCATCCCGCCAGTAGGGGATGCCGTCACCGCAGGTAACCGAGTACCGTCCCCGCCATGCTGCGAAGGTGGAGGCTGGCGGCCCTGTGGGCCGTCTGCGGCGTGCTGATCGCCGCCGTCAAGTTCGGTGCCGGCGCCCCGACGACCGCCGCGGTCGTCCTGGTCGTCTTCCTGGTCCTGGCGTACCTGTTCTCACCAGGCGCGTTCCCCCGTCCCGAAAGCACCGCCGACGCCGTCGCCGACGGCCGCCCGGTGGTCTACTGGCGTCCCGGATGTCCGTTCTGCCTCCGGCTGCGGGCCCGGCTCGGACCGGACGCCGCCCAGCTGCACTGGGTGGACATCTGGCAGGATCCGGAGGGCGCCGCCGTCGTCCGTGGCATCACAGGCGGTGACGAAACAGTCCCCACTGTGGTGATCGCCGGCGAGGCCCACGTCAATCCGGACCCCGCCTGGCTCCACGACCGCCTGACCGTTCCTTCTTAGACACTCACCAGTTCACCGGTCCGGGCCGGCTGCTGCAACCAGCCCAGGAACCGGTCGAACATGACGGCCGGCGAGGCCGGCACCAGGTCACCCATCGCCTGGTCGAGGTTGCCGGACATGTACATCGCCAACCAGATCCGGTCGTCACTGCCGGCCAGATCGTCCCGGGCCGGTGCGCACGGCCAACTCTGACCACACTCCCGGCAGTCCCAGGACGGTCGTTCCGCCATGTGCTCGACCGCCTGGATGACCGGGCTATCCGCGACACCCGTGCCGCGCTTCCATGTCATTCTCACTGTTGTCGATTCCTCTCCCCGCGTCCCGTCGCGCACAGTGATACTCAGTGGATCAGAGAAAGGTTCGACGCGGGTCCATCTTTGGCCTATCGCGAGCGCTTCTTAAGAGCTACCTAAGGGTACGAGCCTCAACTCCCCCACCACAGCATGATCAGCACCCCGCCTGCGGCGGCTACCGCCGGTAATCGGCACCTCCCCCACCGCGAAAACGTGACGCCACCGGTCTGACGAGAGACTTGCGGCATGACTTCACCTCCGGCGTACGCGGTCCCCGGCATCGAGCCGGCGGCCGGCACCGTGGGACAGGGCGGCGTCAGCTACCGCGACGACCACCTGGCCGGACTTCCGGCGGTCGCGGCGGTCCTCGACCGGCTGCCGGACACCCTGATCGCCCCGGCCGGGCCGGACGAGGCCCGGACCGAGTTCCCGATCACCCGGGCGGATCTGGCCGCGCAGGTGCACGTCGGCACCGGCGACGGGCTGCGGTGGGGGCTCGGCTTCGACGACGAGGTGGGCGCCCTCGTCCACCGCGCGTACGCCCGGCACCTGGGACGTGACCTGCCCTACTGAAGCCCTACTGAAGGGCCAGCAACTCGGCGCGGGTGAACCCGGCGTCGGTCAACGCACCGCAGTCCAGCCCTCGCAGCAGATATCCGGCCAGGGCGCGGGCGGTGGCCGGTTCGTCGAGGATGCCGCTGTCCTGCCGGTCCAGGTACCGCCGCAGCCGGGTCACCGCGGCGTCCCGGCCGTCCCTGAAGAACTCGTACGTGGCCGCGTAGCGGGTCGGCAACTGGGCCGGGTGCAGGTCCCAGCCCTGGTAGTAGCCGCGTTCCAGCGAGCGGCGCACGAGTCGGCGGTGCAGCGCCCAGGCCTCGTGCACGGCGGACCGGTCGCCGACCGGGAGGATGTTCGTGGAGCCGTCGGAGAGGCGCACACCGGTCTGCGCGGCGGCGGCCTGCATCACCGCCTTGGCGTAGTCGGCCACCGGATGCTCCATCGACTGGTACGCCGCCGCCACTCCGGCCGCCGCGCTGTAGTCGTAGGTGCCGTAGTGCAGTCCGGTGCACCGGCCGTCCGCGGCGGTCAGCAGAGCCGCCACCGTGGCGGTCCCGTCGGCGGACAGGACCGCGGACGGCAACTCCACCTGGATCTCGAACGTCAGGGTGCCGGTGCTCAGGCCGTACCCCCGCTCGAGTCTCTCGCAGAGGGTGACCATGGTCGCGACCTGGACCGGGCCGCTGACCTTGGGCAGCGTGATGATGAAGGTGTCCTGATAGGAGTCGAGGAAGAGGTCGAGCGTGCGCAGCGCGCGGTGCCGGGTGGCCGCCTCCAGTGATTTGATCCGGACACCGACAAACGGTGGTCGCGGGCCTGCCGCGAGGATCCCGGCGGCCCTGCGGACCACGGCGTCCTCCTGCGCGTCGTCGCGGACGCCGTAACCGTCCTCGAAATCGACGCGCAGGTCCTCGATCGGCTCGCGGTCGAGCTTGGCCCGGATCGCCGGGTCCGACCCGGGGAAATCGTGCTCGTCCATGGCGGCCAGGGCGATCGCGCCCCAGTCGCGGAAGTCGTCCAGGCGGTCCGCCGGGACGTAGACGGTGTGCACGGGTTGCCGCCCGGCGCGCTCCCCCGGGTACCGGGATTTCAGGAACGCGTCGTGGGCGGCCAGGCGCCCGTCGATCTCGGAGTAGTCATGATCGGACAGGCGCATGGGGAACCTCAATCGATCGAGTCGTAGGCCGCGGTCGTCAGGAAGTCGGCGAAGTCGTCGGCGAGCGCGACCCGTTCGAAGAGTTTGCGGGCGTCGTCGAAACGGCCGGCGGAACCGGCCGTGGCACGGATCGTGGCGAGTTCCTCGTCCACGATCCGGGTCACCAGTTCGGCGGTGACCAGCGTGCCGTCGTCGAGGCGTACCCCGTTGTGGATCCACTGCCAGATCTGTGAGCGGGAGATCTCGGCGGTGGCCGCGTCCTCCATCAGGTTGTGGATCGCCACTGCGCCGTTGCCGCGCAGCCACGCCTCCAGGTACTGCAGGGCGACGTTGACGTTGTTGCGCAGGCCGTCCGCGGTCGGCGTGGCGCCCAGGCTCGCCACGTCGAGCAGGTCGGCGGCGTCGACCGCGACGTCCGGGCGCTGCTTGCCGAGCTGGTTGGGGGCGTCGCCGAGCACCCCGGTGAAGATCTCGGCGCAGATCGGCACCAGGTCGGGGTGGGCCACCCAGGAGCCGTCGAAACCGTCGCCGGCCTCCCGCTCCTTGTCCTGGCGCACCTTGACCAGGGCGACCTCGTTGACCTGCGGGTCGCGGCGGCTCGGGATGAACGCCGCCATGCCACCCATCGCGAACGCGCCACGGCGGTGGCAGGTGGCCACGAGCAGTTCGGTGTACGCCCTCATGAACGGCGCGGTCATCGTCACCGCGGCCCGGTCCGGCAGGATCATCGACGGGTTGTCGCGGAAGTACTTGATGATGCTGAACAGGTAGTCCCAGCGGCCGGCGTTGAGCCCGGAGATGTGCGGCCGCAGCGCGTGCAGGATCTCCTCCATCTCGAACGCGGCCGGGATGGTCTCGATCAGCACGGTGGCGCGGATGGTGCCGACCGGGATGTTCAGCCGCTCCTGCGCCCAGGTGAAGACGTCGTTCCACAGCGCGGCCTCACGGTGCGACTCCATCTTGGGCAGGTAGAAGTACGGGCCGCTGCCGCGTTCCAGCAGTTCGGCCGCGTTGTGGAAGAAGTAGAGGCCGAAGTCGACGAGCGCGCCGACGGCCGGTTCGCCGTCCACCGGCAGGTGCCGCTCGTCCAGGTGCCAGCCGCGCGGGCGCACCACGATCGTCGGGTACGGCCCGCCGTTCAGCTCGTAGGTCTTCTTCTCCGTCGCCAGCGAGATGGTCCGCCGGATCGCCTCGTAGAGGTTGCGCTGGCCGTCGACCACGTTCGCCCAGTGCGGGGTGTTCGCGTCCTCCAGGTCGGCCAGCCACACCTTGGCGCCCGAGTTCAGCGCGTTGATGGTCATCTTGCGCTCGGTCGGGCCGGTGATCTCCACCCGGCGGTCCCGCAGGTCGGCGGGCGCGGGCGGGGCGGACCACTCGGCGGCCCGGATGTCCGCGGTCTCGGCGAGGAAACCGAGGGTGGCGCCCGCGGCGATCTCGGCCCGGCGGGTGGCCCGGGCCGCCAGGAGTTCGTCGCGGCGCGGCCGGAAGCGCCGGTTCAGCTCGGCGACGAACGCCACCGCCTCGTCGGACAGGATCTCGGTCATCGTCACGGCTCCTCTCGGTGCTGCTTCAGGGGACGAGCCGGCGGTGGGCCCCGCGCGCCGCACGGGTCAGGGCCTCCTCGTCGGCGTTGACCAGTCTGCCGTCCTCGACGACCGGTGCACCACCGACAAGCGCCAGTCCGATCGGGGCCGGCGGGCCGAACACCAGGGCGGCGAGGCGGTCGTCGATGCCGTCGTGCCCGGGGCCGTCGAGACGCCACAGCACCAGGTCGGCCAGCTTGCCCACCTCGATCGAACCGATGTCGTCCTGCCGGCCCAGGCAGCGGGCCCCGCCCATGGTGCCCAGGCGCAGCGCCTCCCGCGCGTTCATCGCCGTCGGACCGCCGCGCATCCGGGCGGTGTAGAGGGCCTGCCGCAGTTCGGCGCCCAGGTGCGACACCTCCTGGGAGGCCGCGCCGTCCACGCCGAGGCCGACCGGCACCCGGTGGTCGAGCAGTTCCCGGACCCGGGCCATGCCGGCGCCGAGACGGGCGTTCGAGCTGGGGCAGTGCGCGACGCCCGTGCCGGTGGCGCCCAGCTTGGCGATGGCCGCGTCGTCCAGGTGTACGCCGTGCGCCAGCCAGACGTCGTCGCCGAGCCAGCCGACGCGTTCCGCGTACTCGACCGGGCTGCAGCCGAACTGTTCACGGCAGAACTGCTCCTCGTCGTCGGTCTCGGCGAGGTGGGTGTGCAGGCGGACGCCCTTGCGGCGGGCGAGCGCCGCGGCCTCCTCCATCAGCCGGGTGGTGACCGAGAACGGCGAGCAGGGGGCGACCGCGATCTGCAGCATCGCGTCCGGGGACGGGTCGTGCCAGCGGTCGATCGCCGCCTCGGTGGCTGCCAGGGCCTCGTCGGTCTCCTCGACCAGATGGTCCGGGGGCATGCCGCCGTCCTTGCGGCTGAGGTCCATCGAGCCGCGGGTCGGGTGGAACCGCAGGCCGATCGTCCGGGCCGCCTCGATCTCGGCGCCCAGCACGTCACCGCCGTCGCGGGGGAAGACGTAGTGGTGATCCATGCTGGTGGTGCAGCCGGAGAGGGCGAGCCAGCCCAGTCCGGCGGCGGCCGCGGCACCGACGATCTCGGCGTCCAGGCGGCCCCAGACCGGGTAGAGCGTGGTCAGCCAGCCGAACAGGGTCTCGTCGAGGGCGAGCCCGCGGGTGGCCCACTGGTAGAGGTGATGGTGGGTGTTCACCAGCCCCGGGGTGAGCAGGCAGCCACTCCCGTCGATCCGCCGGGAGAAGTCCGTGAAGTCGTGCCGGCCCACGGCGGCGATCCGGCCGTCGTCGCCGACCACCACGTCGGCGCCGGCGAGCACCGTGTCGCCGGCGTCGACCGTGGCGACGGTGGCGTTCTCGATGAGGATCACAGCCACCACTCCGCCACCGCGGCCACCGCGTCGTCGCGGACCACGGAACCCTCGATCAGACCGTAGGGCCGGTCGCCCGCGATGAACACCTCACCCTCGTTGACCAGCCCGAACGGTGCCAGATCCACGAGATAGTGATGTTTGTTGGGCAATGCCAGCCGCACCTCGGCCACCTCGGGACGTTCCTGGAGGACCCGGCGGCCCATCGCGTACAGCGTCTGCTGCAGCGAATAGCTGTAGGTGCCGACGAACGCGCCGGTCATCGCCGCCAGCGAAGCGTCGAACGACTCGCCCCACGCGACGTCCACCCCGGAGTGCCGCCACCGCGCGTCCACCGCCGTGGCCAGGATCCGGTCGGTCGCCTCCGGCAGCGTCGTGTACTCGTCCCGGACGAAGCCGTGGAACTCCGAATCGGTGGTGTTCAACAGGACCAGGCCGGTCACCCCGGACACCACCTGCTCGCCGTCGCCGGTCACGGTCACCACCGCGGTCCGGGTGTGGTCGCCGCGCCGCCGGAACGAGTGCGGCCCCAGACGCTCCCAGCCGATCGCCTCGACCGACACCTTCGCCCCGTGCACCTGCGGCTGGGACGCGACGAAGTGCCGGGCCAGGAGCAGCGCGAACTCCTCCGGCTCACCGGTGCCGTGCTTCTTCGCGAACGCGTACACGGTGTTCTTCATCGTGTCGGTCGGCAGCACACCGGCGTTGTCCCCGGTCAGGTGCGTGGCGGCCAGGTCGCCGGAGAGCGCGACGCTGACGGTGAAGTCCACCAGACCGTGGGTGTCGCCGTCGCGGTGCACCCGCACCAGACGCGTCTCCGCCTTGCCGTACCGGTTCGGTCCGAGCACGATCGCCAACGGTCAGCTCCCTCGATAGGTGGTGTAGCCGTACCGGCTGAGCAGCAGCGGTACGTGGTAAGACCGGTCCGGATCGGACATGTGGAAGGCGACCGTGATCTCCGGAAAGAAGCAGTCGCCGCCGAGGTACGGCTCGACGTAGAAGACCAGCCGGTATCCCCCGGCCTGCCACTCGTGCACCGGGACCGGGTATCGGATCCGGCCGTCGTCGTCGGTCCGTCCCTCGCCGATCGTGCGCCAGCCCCCGGTGTCGCGGCGTTCCAGGCGTACGTGGACGTCGCGGGCCGGATCGCCGCTGACCGTGTCCAGGATGTGCGTCGAGATCTCAGAGGTCATCGAGCACCCGTTCCAGCCGCAACAGGGCGATCCTGCGGAGTTCGCCGGTCACGATCTCGCGTTCGACGGCCGGGTCGTTGCCCAGCCGTTCCCGGGCTGCCGCCAGGATCTCCGCCTGGCCACGGCCGCTCGCGAAGATCAGGAACACGTGGCCGAACCGGTCCTCGTAGTCCCGGTTGGCCGCGACCAGGGCGGCCCTGGTGTCGTCGTCGGCGCTGGACGCGGCGGCCGACTGTTCCGCCCGCGACCAGGCGGCCTCCGCGGAATCGCCGGCGGCACGCTCGCCGATCCGCGGGTGCGCGGACAGCCCCTGCAGCACGTCCGGCCAGGTCAGCGCCCGTCCGGCGGCGTCCGCCGCGGCGAGCAGCGCGGCCCGGTCGGCATACGGCCGCCCGGCGAGGATCGCCTCGCCCCAGGCCGGCGCCGCACAGCAGGCCAGCAGGTCGGCCCTCAGCCGCTCGGCGGGCAACGCGTTGAAGGTCTCCATGGTGTTGATCAGTCAATCAGGCGGATCCGCCCCCGTCAGCGCCTGAGCGAAGAATTAACAAGCGATGCGTGAGACTGGTCGGGTGCTGATCCCCGCCGACGCCCTGCCCGATCTCCCGGTCCGCCCCGTGCTGCCGCAGGTGGTCGCCGTCCTCGACGAGGCGGGCGCCGCGGTGCTGGTGGCCCCGCCCGGAACCGGCAAGACCACACTGGTGCCGCTGGCCCTGGCCGGTCCGGGACGCCGGGTGATCGTCGCCGAGCCGCGCCGGGTCGCGGCCCGGGCCGCCGCCCGCCGGATGGCCGCGCTGCTCGGCGAGAAGGTCGGCGAGCGGGTCGGCTACGCGGTCCGCGGCGACCGGCAGGTCTCCCGGGACACCGTGGTCGAGGTGGTCACCACCGGCCTGCTGGTCCGCCGCCTGCAGCACGACCCGGAACTGGCCGGCGCCGCCACGGTGATCCTCGACGAGTGTCACGAACGGCACCTCGACTCGGACCTCGCGCTGGCGTTCCTGGTCGAGGCCCGGTCCGCGCTGCGCCCCGACCTGCGCCTGCTGGCCACCTCGGCGACCGCCGACTCGGACCGGCTCGCCGCGGTGCTGGACGGCGCACCGGTGCTGACCGCGCACGCCCGGACCTTCCCGGTCGAGGTGTCCTGGTCCCCGCCGCCCGGCCCGGTCGCCCCGCCGCTCGGCCTGCGCGTCGACCCGAGACTGCTCGACCACGTCGCGGCCACCACCCGCCGGGCACTGTCCGAAGGCGACGGTGACGTCCTGGTCTTCCTGCCCGGCGCCCGCGAGATCGAGACGGTCGCGGGACGTCTGCGCGGGGTGGACGCCGACGTGGTCGTCCTGCACGGCCGGCAGTCCGGCACCGACCAGGACGCCGCGCTGCGGGCCGGTCCGCGCCGCCGGGTGGTGCTGGCCACCGCGGTCGCCGAGAGCAGCCTGACGGTGCCCGGGGTCCGCGCGGTGGTCGACGCCGGACTGAGCCGGGTGCCCCGGACCGATCACTCGCGGGGCCTGGGCACGCTCGTGACGGTCCCGGTCTCCCGGGCCGGCGCCGAACAGCGGGCCGGCCGCGCCGGCCGGGAGGCGCCCGGACGGGTCTACCGCTGCTGGACCGCCGCGGCACACGACCGTCTCCCGGCCCGGCCGGACCCGGAGATCGCCGCCGCCGACCTCACCGGGTTCGCCCTGGACCTGGCGTTGTGGGGGCATCCGGACGGCGCCGGCCTGGCACTGCCCGACCCCCCGCCGGCCGGTGCGCTGCGGGCCGCCACGGCCGTCCTGCACGACCTGGGCGCGGTCGGCACCGACGGCCGGGTGACCGCCCGCGGCCGCGCCCTGGCCGGGGTGGGCCTGCATCCGCGTCTGGCCCGGGCGCTGCTCGACGGCGCGGCCGCGGTCGGCGAACGCCGGGCCGCGGAGATCGTCGCGGTGCTCGACGAGGACCGGTCCGCGGGCGGCGACGTGGTCGCCGCCTGGCGGCGCGCCTCCGGCGAGAGTTCCTTCACCGCGGAGGTACGCCGCCTGCGCTCCGCCGTCCGCCGGTCGGAGCAGCCGCCCCCCGCCGGCACCGGCCCGCGGATCCCGGACGACCTGGCCGCCGGCCTCGTGGTCGGGCTCGCGTTCCCGGAACGGGTGGCCCGGGCCCGTCAGGCGGGCGGCCGGTCCTACCTGATGGCCGGCGGAACCGCCGCGGACCTGCCCGACGGCAGCCCACTCACCGGCCTGCCCTGGATCGCCGTGGCCAGTGCCGACCGCACCGCCGGCGCCCGGACCGCACGGATCCGCGCCGCCGCGCCGCTGGACGAGCAGACCGCCCGCGAGGTGGCCGCCGCCCTGCTCGACGACACCACCGAGATCGCCTGGCTCGACGGCGACGTGGTGGCCCGCCGGGTCCGCCGCCTCGGCGCGATCACGCTGTCCACCACCCGGCTCACCGACCCGGATCCGCACCGGGTCGGTGCGGCCCTGCTCACCGGTCTCCGCGAGTCCGGCCTGTCGCTGCTCACCTGGACCCGGACCGCCGAGGAGCTCCGCGCCCGTCTGTCCTTCGCCCACACCGCCCTGGGCGACCCGTGGCCGGACGTGTCCGACGAGGCGCTGCTCGCCACCGCCGAGGAGTGGCTGCCGCTGGAACGGGCCCGCCGCCGCGCCGACCTGGCCAAGGTGGACGTCGCCTCGGCACTACGGCGTCTGCTGCCCTGGTCGGTGGCGGGCCGGCTGGACGAGGTGGCCCCGGAACGCCTGCCCGTCCCGAGCGGCTCCCGGGTCCGCCTGGACTACTCCGACCCGGCGGCGCCGGTGCTGGCGGTCAAGGTGCAGGAGGCCTTCGGCTGGAAGACCGCGCCGCGGCTCGCCGACGGCCGCGTCCCGGTCCTGCTGCACCTGCTCTCCCCGGCGGGGCGCCCGGTGGCGGTCACCGCGGACCTGGCGTCGTTCTGGCAGCAGGGCTACCCCCAGGTACGCGCCGAGATGCGCGGCCGTTATCCGCGGCACCCGTGGCCCGAGGACCCGACCACGGCCGCCCCCACCCGCCGTCTCAACCCACGCGCCCGGTGAGGCCCGGCTCAGAGTCCCAGCCGGTCCACGGCCACCGGCGGGCCGAACAGGTAGCCCTGGCCCAGCGGGCACCCCAGACCGGCCAGCGCCGCCGACCGCTCGTCCGTCTCGATGCCCTCGGCGACCACGTCGATGCCGAGTTCGGCGCAGATCGCCAGGACCGAGCGGCAGAGCGCGCCCGCCCGGTCGTCCGGCTGGTCGCTCACGTCGGTCAGGGTGGAGTCGAGCTTGACGATGTCGACCGGGATCGCGTGCAGCTGGGCGAGCGCGTTGAAGCCGCTGCCGAAGTCGTCGAGCGCGACGCGTACCCCCTGATCACGCAGACGGCCGACGACGGCGGCCGCGGCGGGCAGGTCCGAGATGCGCAGCGTCTCGGTGATCTCCACGACGAGCCGGGAGGCGGGCAGGTCGTGGCGGGACAGCGCGGCCGCCACCGCCTCCTCCAGGCCCTGCTGCCCGAGACGGCCGGCTGACACGTTGACGTGCACCGCGATCGGGCGGCCGAACCGGTCGGCGAGGACGGCGGCGTCGGCGCAGGCCTGGTTCAGCACGAAGTCGTCGATCGCGGCGACCAGGCCGGTGCGCTCGGCCATCGTCACGAAGACGTCCGGGTGCACCTTGCCGGCGACCGGGTCGGTCCAGCGGGCCAGGGCCTCCACCGCGACCGTGGTGTGGTCCCGCAACCGCACGATCGGCTGATAGTGCACCTCGAACCCGGAGGCCGCCGGGCTGCCGCCGGTCAGGGCCCCGGCCAGCAGCTGCGGCAGGTCCGCGTTGGGGCCGGCGTCACGGGGACCGGTGTAGCGGATCAGGGCGCCCTTGCCGCGGCGTTTCACCGCGTACATCGCGGCGTCGGCCCGGCGCAGCAGGATGTCGGCGGAGAGGCTGTCGCCCGGTTCGGCGGCGACCAGGCCGATGCTGGCGCCGACCCCGACCGCCCGGCCGTCGATGATGTACGGCTCCCGCAGCGCCGTCAGGATCCGCTGTCCGATCGCCTCCGACTCGGCCACCCAGGAGAGACCGGCGGGTTCCGGTTCGGTACGCCGCCGTTCCCGGGCCGGTGCCGAGATCCCGGACATCCGGATCCCGGCGGCCGACAGCACGTACCCCCGCTGCCGGATCACCGACCGCAGACGCCCGGGTGGACGGCTCGGCGCCGGCGGCGGTTCGGCGCCGTGGTCGAGCATCACCGCGAACTCGTCGCCGCCCAGCCGGGCCACCAGGTCCTGGGACCGGACACAGGCCCGCATCCGCTCGCCGACCGCGTGCAGCACCCGGTCACCCATGGCGTGCCCGAACGTGTCGTTGATCAGCTTGAAGTCGTCCAGGTCGGCGAAGAGCACCGCGACCGGGGCGCCGTGCTGCTCGTGCGCGTCCAGGGCGAGCACGAGGCGTTCCCGGAAGAGCGCCCGGTTGGCCAGGCCGGTGAGCGGATCGTGGTACGCCTGATGGTGCAGCCGCCGCTGGGTCTCCGCGACCCGGCCGAGCAGCGCCATGTTGTCCACGATCGTCAGCATCTGCCGGGTGACCACCAGGGCCAGGCCCAGCCATCCCAGGTACGCCTGGAACGCCGTCAGCGGGTGCCCGGTGAGGGTCCGCGCCACCAGCACCACCCCGGCCACCACCACCGGCCCGTACGGCAGGAGCAGGTGGAACCAGTCCTGGGCGATCAGCGGGGCCGGTGGGCGGGGCAGACCGACCCGGGCCGGGCTGAGCGCCGCCAGGGCGAGGAAGACCGGGCCGAGCAGGTGCCCGGCGTTCTCCAGCCAGGACGGCCCGGACCCGAGCAGCCGGATGGTGTCGCCGCAGGTGAAGGCGAGCAGCGCCATCCCGGCCAGTCGCAGCGGGCGCCGCCCGGCGGGGGTGTCCGGCCGGGTGGTGAGCAGCAGCACGACCATGGTGAGCAGCACCAGGTCGGCGACCGGGTACGCCAGCATCGCGGTCCGGGCCAGGTCGGCGGGAAGGCCGGCCGGGGCCACCGACCAGATCAGCGCCAGCAGTGACGCCGCGATCAGCACACTGTCGAGCACCAGCGCGATCTGGTCGCGCCGGGCGGAGGTGGGCATCGGCCGGGGCCGGGTCCGGGTGGCGCCGAGCAGTCCGAGCAGCATGCACACGGGCAGCACGAGGAAACCCACGTCGCCGACCGCCTCGGGGGCGGCCGGGGCGGCGCCGGTCAGGTCACGCAGCACCCACCAGAGGCGGGTCAGCGACCACACCAGCAGGCCGCCGGCGGCGAGCAGCCGCCAGCGCCGCGGGATGCCGGCGCGGCGGCGGCCGGCCGTCAGGCAGATGCCCGCGGCGGCCAGGCCGGCGATCAGTTGGGTCGTGTCCGGGTACAGCCGTGGCGGTCCGGGGACCATTTCGCCGAGAGCGACCACTCCCAGGGCGAGCGCCAGCGTGCCGATCAGTCGCGCCGTCGTCATCACCACCAAGTCCGGGCCGCGCTCGGGAGTGCGGCAGCCGAGACAAAATACCGGGTCAGTCCCGGGTGGTCACGTCGGCGACGATCACGGTGACGTTGTCGGGCCCGCCACCGCGCAGCGCGAGGTCGATCAGGCGCTCCGCGCAGGACTTCGGGTCCGGCACGGTCTGCAGTTCCTGTTCGATCACCGCGTCGCTGACCACGCCGGTCAGACCGTCGCTGCAGAGCAGCCACCGGTCACCGGGCTGGGGTTCGACGATCACGTACGCCGGGCTGACGGGCTCCCCCTGCAACACCCGGGTGACGACGGCCCGGCGTGGATGCCCGGCCGCCTCCTCGGGTTTGATGAGGCCCTGGTCGACCAGCATCTGGACGTACGTGTCGTCCTTGGTCAGCTGGTTGAGCCGGTCCTCACGCAGGAGGTAGGCACGGGAATCGCCGACGTGAGCCATCGCGGCCCGCTCGCCGTTGAAGAGAACCGCGGTCAGCGTGGTGCCCATCCCCTGGAGCGACGGGTCGGCGAGAACCTGCTCGGCGATCCGTTGGTTCGCTACTTCCAGTGCGCGGTGCAGGGAGTCCATCTGCTGGTCGGTGTCGATCACGGCGTCGAGCGAGACCATGGCTTCGACGGCGAGACGGCTGGCGAGGTCGCCGGCGGCCATCCCACCCATGCCGTCGCAGACGACGAGGAGGTTGTCACCAGCGTAGTGACAGTCCTCGTTGTTGCTCCGGACGTGTCCTTGGTCGGTGACGGCCGCCCACCGGAGGTGCAAGGTCATGGCGTGCAGCCTGCCAGGTCGATGCCAAGCTGTCTGCACGTGGTGGGCGGCATGTCGCACATGTCGTCGTTCAAAATACACTCAGCTGGGATCCAGCGGTCGTCCGAGGCACCTCGGATCGACTTCCGTCACCTTGCGTGTCGGTGCGATCCACTGGAGTGCGGAGGTCTCGACGGCCCAGCCACGGACCGCGATTCCACTCTCGGGAGATCGGGCGGAATCAGGGCAGAGCGTCTTGGATCGGACCTCCCCGTTCGGGATGAAGATCACTTCGCCGTCGGCCGTCAGCATCGTCGTCGAGGTGTCGTCGACGGTGAGCAGCTGCCCCCGGACGACATTCACCTCCCCGGTCGCCGCGATCGTCTCGACCGCACTGTCCGCGAGAACGGGCGTCCGCAGAAAGACGACACCGACCACGAACGGCATCGCGAACGCGGCCGCGATCGCCGGCCACTGGGTGGCGATCCGGGCCCAGTTCTCCGGAAGCGGACCGGTCAGCACCGGACCGAACAGCGGCGGCCCGGCCAGCAACAGCACGGTCACCCAGTTGCCGGCCCGGACGGCGGCGACCAGACCGGGCCACACGAAGATCCAGACCAGGATTCCGGTGAGCACCGGCACGCCCAGTGTGATCCATCGCATCAGCCAGGGCCCCGCCTCGACACCCTGCACCGCGGTCAGCCCCAGGATCGCCACGATCAGCATCATCAGCAGCGGGAGCAGTTGCAGCTGCCAGGAGAACGCGGCGATCACCGCGGCCATCCCGACCACCCAACCGGGCATCCGCAGCGCCGCCACGGCCAGGAACGACGAGGCGGCCCGGCCCGGCGCGCTCACCAGCAGCAGACCGCCGAGCACCCGGATCACCAGGATCGCCGCCGGGATGATCCAGCTCAGCGTGATGAACAGCGCACCGAGCATGCCCAGCGGGTTGATGTACTGCACGAGCAGCAGCATGGTCGGCAGATCCTGACGACTGAGGTACCACAGCCGCAGAATCAACATCAACAGCGGGAAGCCCGGGAGCACGGCGAGCAGCCAGTTCAGCTCGGCCCGGAAACTCGGCCGCGACGCGATCGACCGCTCCTTGAACACCGGGAACTCGTTCATCCTAGGGGGTCCTCCCAGGGCAGGCGGCTCACGTCCGGCCGCTCGGCGCGGGGCTGCGTCCGGACCGCGATCGGCGCCTGATCGGGCACCCCGGTCTCCACCTGGAGGTTCCTCTCGAAGGCCTCCTCCCAGCGGTTGTCCCGGGGATCGGCCCAGGACCGGTACAGGGTGAGGTCCACGAGGGTCTTCAGCGCCGGGTTCTCCCCGACGTTGACGCCCCAGCGCTCGGTCGGGTCCAGGCCCAGATCCCAGTGGGCGTACTTCTCGGGGAACTTGAACTTGTAACCGGCCAGGATCGCCGCATCGGTGCTCACCGCGTCGACCCGCCGCGCGTTCAGCTCGGTGACGCACTCGCTGATCCGGTTCTTGCGGGTCACGATCGCCCCGGCGTTCTCCAGGGCGGTCAGGCTGGTCGCGGTGGAGAGCGTGCAGACCTCACGGCCGGCCATGTCCTCGAACGAGGAGAGCCGCTCGTGCGGGTTCAGGGTCAGCGCGGACTGCTCGGTGTACAGGTAGGACTGGGAGAACGTGACACCGGCCATCGCCTCGCGCTCACCGGTGATGCTGTAGCTCGCGATCACCATCTGCACCGGGACCCGCTCGCCGGTCACCGCGTCGGTGGCCTGCATGCGGGCGCGGTCTTCGCTCTCCATGCCGTAGAAGCGCACGTCCTGCCGGCGGAAACCGAGATCCTCCGCGATCATGTACGCGATGTCGATGTCGAACCCGGACCAGATCCCGGTGGATTCGTCGTAGAACGCGGTGCCGTACTGGTCGTCCTTGACACCGACGGCGAGCTGCTTCCAGGTGTCCACACCGGACTCGGCGCGCAGCTCGTCGACCGTGGGAGGCCCGCCGGCCAGCAGCCGGACCAGGGTGACCAGCAGCACCAGCACCAGCAGCAACCCCAGTCCGGCGAGGCGCCAGACCCGGAACTGCTGGCCGCTGTTGCTGATCCGCCGATGCTCGATCTCGGAGACGATCTCCTCGATCACTTCCTGCTCGGCGATGGTCTGCGAGACGATCTCCTCGACGGTGGCCGGTTCGTCCGGGACCACCGGCCGGCCGCGCAGCCGGTTCACCTCGTTGGTGACCTGCCGGATCCAGTCCCGGTCACCGGTCCACTGTCGCGGCCAGCGCACACCCCGCGGTGGTGGTACGGACTCCTCGTTGGTGTCGTCCATGGCGCCATGCTCCCTCCCCCGGAGAGGCCATGGTGTCCCACCGATGTCACGGAACGGCGTCCGGCGTACCCGGAGGGACACGTGGCCCGCACCGCACCCAGCGCCCGAGGGCCAGCCGGAGCCCGCGGCGCAGCCCGTGCCGCTCGATCGCGGCCAGGGCGTAGGCGCTGCAGGTGGGCGTGTAACGGCAGCGGGTGGGCAGCCGCGGCGAGATCCGCCGGTAGCCTCGGATCGCCGCGGTCACGGCCCGCTGGGTGCGGTGTGGGGTCACATGGTCAGCGTACGGAGACGACGGCCGCACTCTCCGCCGGAAGCACCAGACGGTCCCGTTCGACGATCACGCCCGGGGACGTGGCCAGCAGGACCGCCCGCGGCACCGACCGCAGGCTCACCGTCTGGGTGGTCGCGGCCAGGTTCGCCGCCACCACGCACGGCCCGCGGCGGACCACCAGGTGCTGGTCGCCGTGCCACACCTCGACCTGGTGCAGCCACGGGTCGGCGAGTCCGGGCGTCTCGCGCCGCAGCCGGATCAGCCGTTTGTAGAGATCCAGGATCTCGCTGTGGCCCGGTTTCTCCCGCTCGGACCAGTCGAGCTTGGACCGCTCGAAGGTGGCCGGGTCCTGCGGGTCGGGCACCTCCGCCTCGGCCCAGCCGTGCCGGGCGAACTCGCGCCGCCGGCCGTTGCGGACCGCGTCGGCCAGGTCCGGCTCGGGGTGCGAGGTGAAGTACTGCCAGGGGCTGGAGGCGGCCCACTCCTCCCCCATGAACAGCATCGGGGTGAACGGCGAGGTGAGCAGCAGGGTCGCGCCGACCCGCAGCAGCCCCGGCGACAGGGTGGCGGTGAGCCGGTCGCCGATCGCCCGGTTGCCGATCTGGTCGTGGTTCTGCAGGAACGTCACGAACCGGTGGCCGGGAACGCGTTGCCGGTCCACCGGACGGCCGTGCCGGCGCTCCCGGAAGCTGGACCAGGTGCCGGCGTGGAAGAAGGCGCCTTCCAGGACGGTCCGCAGGCAGTCCAGCGACCCGAAGTCGCCGTAGTAGCCCTGGCGTTCCCCGGTGAGCAGGGTGTGCAGGGCGTGGTGCACGTCGTCGTCCCACTGGGCGTGCAGGCCGAGGCCGCCGCCCTCCCGCGGGGTGATCATCTTGGGGTCGTTGAGGTCGGACTCGGCGACCAGCGAGAGCGGCCGGCGCAGCCGGGTGGAGAGCGACTCCACCTCGACGGCCATCTGTTCGAGCAGGTGCACCGCGCCCTCGTCGTGCAGCGCGTGCACGGCGTCCAGCCGCAGGCCGTCGAAGTGGTAGTCGCGCAGCCACATCAGCACGTTGTCGATGATGTACCGGCGGACCTCGTCGGAGCCGGGGCCGTTGAGGTTGACCGAGGCGCCCCAGCTGTTCGAGGCGCCGGTGTACGGCGCGAACATCGGCGCGTACGCACCGCTGGGCCCGAAGTGGTTGTAGACCACGTCTAGCAGCACGCCGAGGCCCTTGGCGTGGGCCGCGTCGACGAACCGCTTCAGCGCGTCCGGACCGCCGTACGACTCCTGCGGCGCATACCAGCAGACCCCGTCGTAGCCCCAGTTGTACGTGCCGTTGAAGGCGTTGACCGGCAGCAGCTCGACCATGTCGACGCCGAGGTCGACCAGGTGGTCCAGCCGCTCGATCGCGGCGTCGAAGGTCCCCTCCGGGGTGAACGTGCCGACGTGCAGCTCGTAGAGGATCGCGCCGGGCAGCTGCCGGCCGGTCCAGCCCTGGTCGGTCCAGTCGAAGGCGGCGTGGTCGTAGACCCGGCTGAGCCCGTGCACGCCGTCCGGCTGCCACATCGACCGCGGGTCGGGCAGTGGCTGGTCGCGGTCGGGGAGCAGGAAGCCGTAGTCGGTGCCGGGCTCGGCCGGGACGTCGGCGTGCCACCAGCCGTGCTCGGCCGGCTCCATCTCGTGGTCGACGTCGCCGACCCGCAGCGTGACCGGTTTCTCCGGTGCCCAGACTTCGAAGACAGTCATTCTTTCACCAGGAGAGCGACGGGATAGGTGTGCAGGAGCTCGGCCACCGGAAGACGGGTGCCGCCGTAACCGACACCGGTGAACACTTCCGTCCAACTGTTGCCGTCGAGTGACAGTGCCGTGTCGTGCCAGCCGCCGTGCCGTGACAATCCGACCGGCAGCCGGGTGGCGACCGCCACCACGCCGCCGCGGTCGAAGGCGAGCACGTGCTCACCGACCCGGCCCTCGGCGAAGATCGGCCGGTATCCGGTGAACAGCTCCGGGCGTTGCCGGCGCAGGCGCAGCACCCGGCTGGTGACCAGCAGCTTGGCCGCGCCGGTGTCGTCCACCGGCGGCAGCCAGCCGTCGTCGATGCGGCCGAGCAGCTCCCGCCGCTCGGTGAAGTCCACCGGCCGGCGGTTGTCCGGGTCGACGAGCGAGTGGTCCCAGAGCTCGGTTCCCTGGTAGACGTCCGGGATGCCGGGCATGGTGAGCTGGATCAGCTTCTGGCCGAGCGAGTTCGACCGGCCGGGCGGCGTGATCGACCCGGCGAAGTCGGCGATCTCCCGGTGCAGGGCCGGGTCGTCGTAGATCTTGTCGACCATCGCCTTCAGCGCCGACTCGAAACCCTCGTCGGGACGGACCCAGGTGGTCCCGGTTCCGGCCTCGCGGGCGGCCTTCACCGCGTACGCGAGAAGCCTCTCCCGGGAGATCGGCCAGGCACCGACCGCGACCTGCCAGATCAGATGGGCCAGCGCCGGATCGGGCAGCGGAGCGGCCCGGACCCACCGGCGCACCACCTCGGTCCAGTCGCCGGGCACCTCGGCGAGCACCGCCAGCCGGGCCCGGACGTCCTCGCCGCGCTTGGTGTCGTGGGTGGCGAGCGAGGTCATCGAGTGCGGCCAGGACCGCAGGCGGTTCTCCGAGGCCTCGTGGAACTGGTCGGGGGTCAGCCCGAAGTCGCACGGGTCGTTGCCGACCTCGTTGCGGGCGGCGAACCGGGTCCAGCGGTAGAACGCGGTGTCCTCCACGCCCTTGGCCATCACCGCACCGGTGAACTGCTGGAAGCGGGCGGCGAGTTCGTCGCCCGGGTTGCGCAGCCGGGCGGTGAGCTGGTCCAGCACGCCGATCAGCTGCGGGTTGCGCCGGCCGGCCTCGGAGCGGGCCTTCGCCAGGTACCGGCCGCCCTCCGGCAGGTAGGAGCGGTAGACCGGGAAGCAGGCGGCCAGCTCGGCGAGCGCCTTCGGCGCCGCCTCGATCTCCGGCACCAGGCGGGCGAGACGGGCGAGTTCCGCGGCGAGGGTACGCGTCGCGATCGCCGACTTGGTCTGGTGCACCAGGTCCTGCCAGGACGTCGTGCCGCCGGTCAGGTGGTGATCGAGGGTGTCGAAGAACGCCTCGGTGCTTCCGTCCACGAAGACGCCGCAGACCTCGGCCATCGCGTCGTATCCGGTGGTTCCGGCGACCGGCCAGTCGGGGAGCGTCTCCCCCGGTTCGAGGATCTTCTCGACCACCAGCCAGGCGTCCGGGGCGGCCTCGTGCAGCCGCCGCAGATAGTCTCCGGGGTCGCGCAGGCCGTCCGGGTGGTCGACGCGGATGCCCTGGATCAGGCCCTCGCGGTACCAGCGGAGGATCTCGGCGTGTGTGGCGTCGAAGACGGCCGGGTCCTCGACCCGCAGGCCGGCCAGGTCGACGATGCCGAAGAACCGCCGGTAGTTGAGCTCGCTGTCGCCGCGGGTCCAGTTGACCAGCTCGTAGTGCTGCCGGTCGTGGACCTCGCGGGCGGTGCCGTCGCCGGTGCCGTCGGCGATCGGGAACCGCTTGTCGTAGTAGCGGAGCTCGCCGTCCTCGATCCTCAGGTGGTCGAGCGCGTCCGGGTCGTCGGCGAGGACCGGGATGAGGATCCGGCCACGTGACCAGTCGATATCGTAAAAATTGGAGAATTCGGATTTGCGGCCGTGGCGAAGGACGTCCCACCACGTGGGGTTGGCGGCCGGAACCGCCACCCCGGCATGGTTGGGCACGATGTCGACCACCAGGCCCAGATCAGCCGCCTTCAGGGCCTGACTGAGCTTCGTGAGCCCCTCGGCGCCGCCCAGCGCCGGATTGACCTGGGAGTGGTCCACCACGTCGTACCCGTGCTCGGAGCCGGGCGTCGCGACGAGCAGGGGCGCGGTGTAGAGGTGGCTCGCTCCGAGGTCGGCCAGGTACTCGGCGAGCTCGGCGGTGGCCTTCAGCGGGAAGTCGGGACGGACCTGGACTCGATAGGTACTGCTGGGGTGGTGCATCAAACCGTCCTGTCCAGCACGATGAGGGAGCGGTCCGGCACCCAGATCGTGTGGCCGGCCTCCACGACCGACGGACGATCCGGGGACGGGTCGGCGGTTTCGATCACTGTCTCCCACTTCTCCCCGTACTCCGCGGGAGGCGTGGCGAACTCGAGCGGCGCGTCGTGCGCGTTGAAGAAGAGCAGGAACGAGCTGTCCACGTGCCGCTGGCCGTACTGACCGCGTTCCCTGATGCCCTCACCGTTGACGAAGAGGGCGACCGCCCGGCCGAAGTCGTTGCCCCAGTCCTCGCCGGCCATCTGCCGCCCGTCCGGGGTGAACCAGGCCAGGTCCGGCAGCGGGTCACCGCCGCCGCGCGCGGTCACCGGCAGGCCGGTGAAGAACCGCCGGCGCTGGAACACCTGGTGCCGGTGGCGGAAGGCGGTCAGCTTGCGGGCGAAGTCGAGCAGGCGCTCGTCGGCGTTCTCCCAGTCGATCCAACTGATCTCGTCGTCCTGGCAGTACGCGTTGTTGTTGCCCTGCTGGGTGCGGCCCAGCTCGTCGCCGTGCGAGATCATCGGCACGCCCTGGCTGAGCATCAGCGTGGCCAGGAAGTTGCGCCGCTGCCGGGCCCGCAGTTCGAGCACCCCGGCGTCCTCGGTCGGCCCCTCGATGCCGCAGTTCCAGGACCGGTTGTGGCTCTCGCCGTCCCGGTTCTCCTCGCCGTTGGCGTCGTTGTGCTTGTCGTTGTACGACACCAGGTCGTTGAGCGTGAACCCGTCGTGCGCCGTCACGAAGTTGATCGAGTGGAACGGCTTGCGGCCGTCGTCCTGGTAGAGGTCGGCCGACCCGGTGATCCGGGACGCGAACTCCGCCAGGGTGGCCGGCTCGCCGCGCCAGAAGTCGCGGACCGTGTCGCGGTATTTTCCGTTCCACTCGGTCCAGTTCGGCGGGAAGTTGCCCACCTGGTAACCGCCGGGGCCGACGTCCCACGGCTCGGCGATCAGCTTGACCTGGCCGACCACCGGGTCCTGCTGGACCACCTCGAAGAACGTGGAGAGCCGGTCGACGTCGTAGAACTCGCGGGCCAGGGTGGACGCCAGGTCGAAGCGGAAGCCGTCGACGTGCATCTCGGTCACCCAGTACCGCAGCGAGTCCATGATCAGCTGCAGGCTCTGCGGGCTGCGGACGTTGAGGCTGTTGCCGGTGCCGGTGTAGTCCATGTAGAACTGCGGCTGGTCGTCGACGAGCCGGTAGTACGTCCGGTTGTCGATGCCCTTGAGCGACAGCGTCGGTCCCAGGTGGTTGCCCTCGGCCGTGTGGTTGTAGACCACGTCGAGGATGACCTCCATGCCGGCCGCGTGCAGGGCCTTGACCATCCCGCGGAACTCCTGGGTCTGCTGTCCCAGCGAGCCCATCGCCGAATACCCGTGGTACGGCGCGAAGAAGCCCAGCGTGTTGTAGCCCCAGTAGTTGCGCAGGCCCAGGTCGTGCAGCCGGTTGTCGTGCACGAACTGGTGCACCGGCATCAGCTCGACCGCGGTCACCCCGAGGCTCTTCAGGTGCTCGATGGTCGCCGGGTGGCCGATCGCGGAGTACGTCCCGCGCATGTCCTTCGGGATCTCCGGGTGCCGCTGGGTCAGCCCCTTGACGTGCGTCTCGTAGATCACCGAGTGGTGGTACGGGATGTCCGGACGGCGGTCGTTCCCCCAGTCGAAGTACGGGTTCACCACCACGCCCTTGGCCATGTAGGGCGCCGAGTCCAGATCCGACATCTGATCCGGGTTGGCGAAGTCGTACGCGTACAGCGAAGGATGCCAGTCGATGTCCGCGTCGATCGCCCGGGCGTACGGGTCGAGCAGCAGCTTGTGCGGGTTGCAGCGCAGCCCGCGGTGCGGCTCGTAGGGACCGTAGACGCGATATCCGTACCGCTGGCCCGGCTCCACTCCCGGAAGGTAAGCGTGCCAGACGAACGCGTCCTGCTCGTGCAGCTGGACCTTGCGTTCGTTGCCGGAGGGGTCGAAGAGACAGAGCTCCACCGCCTCGGCCACCTCGGAGAAGATCGCGAAGTTAGTGCCCGTCCCGTCGTACGTGGCCCCCAACGGGTACCGGTGACCAGGCCAGACCTGCATGTCGTGCTCCTACCCCTCAGCCGTCGCTGTGCGCACGCGGCGGGTGAGGCTTTGCCCATCCGGTGGATCGGCAAACCCGGCGTGCCGCGTCTGCGGCCATTCTCTCGGAATTGACTGATAACGTCGGCCCGACTGTCCGGTTAGCCGCCGATATCTCCCCGTCCGGGGGTTTGGCGCGCTCGATATCGAGCATTGAGGCATCGTGGTGCCATGTGATCACTTCAGCTTCGGTCCGCAGGTCTGCGGATCTCTCGACGCCACCGGCGGGGCCGGGCGGGAGTGGCTGGTCACCGACGGTCTGGGCGGGTTCGCCACGGGCACGGCCGGCGGCCTGCGCACCCGTCGACAACACACGCTCCTGACCGTTTCTGATCAGCTGGCGCTGACCGCGCTCGACCTGACTGTGACACTCGCCTCGGGCACCCGGATCCCGCTCTACAGTCACCAGTGGGCCTCCGGCACCGTCGATCCGTGCGGGCACCACCTCCTCGAGTCGTTCACGCTGGACGGCGGCCTGCCGCGCTGGCGCTGGCGGATCGGCGACGTGGTCGTCGAGCGGGAACTGGCGCTGCACCACGGACACCCGTCACTCGCCGTGGTGCACCGGGTGGTCAGCGCACCCGCACCCGTCGGACTGTCGGTCGCGGTGATGCTCGACCGGCCCGCCGAGGCCACCCCCGTCGCCGGCGGCACCGTCCTCGGCGGCGTGTGCCGACTCCTCGGACCGGGCTGGCAGACGGCCGGGGTGGCGCACCTGGGCGCGTACACCCGCGAGGACGCCGCCGGCGCCGACCTCTGGCTGGCCGGGTCCTTCACCCGCCAGGTCGCGGCCGGCGACACGCTGGAGATCTCCGCCTGGTCCGGCCTCCTCGGTCAACGGCCGCCGGCCGCGTCGGTGGTCACCGCCGCGGAGCGCGAGCGCGCTCATCGTCTGATCACGACCGCCAAATCCGAGGGGTACGCGGCGCAGCTCACGATCGCCGCAGACCGGTTCGTCGTCTGCACCCCGGAGGGCCCCGGCGTCCTCCCCGGCTACCCGTGGGACGACGGATCCCGGCACGAGGTGCTGCCCGCGTACGAGGGCCTGTTCCTGGCGACCGGCCGCGCCGACGAGGGCCGGGAGCTGCTGATCGCCGCGGCGGCCGCGCCGGACGACCCGCTGTGGCTGGTGCACGCGGTCGACCGGCACGTGACCCGGACCGGCGACACCGACCTGGCGGCCCGCCTGGTCGCACCCCTCGGCCGGCACCTGCGACAGCTCCTGGACGGCTCCGGACCGGTCACCCTGGACCCGGCAGACGGCCTGCTCCGGCACGACCCACCGGCCGGCGGGCTCCTCCCGGCCCGGGTCGGCAAACCGGTCGAGCTCAACGCGCTGTGGGTGAACGCGCTGGCCGCCATGGCCGACCTGCTCACCGAGGCCGGACGCGACGACCGCGAACCCCGCGGACTGCACGCCCGGGCCCGTACCGCGTTCCTGGCCCGCTTCCCGGCCCCCGAAGGCTGGCTGTACGACGTGGTCGAAGGTCCCGCCACGACCTACCCGCTCGGGGCCGGCGCCCACCACGACGACCCGTCGCTGCGGCCGCACCAACTGCTCGCCTGGTCGCTGCCGCACGCCCCGATGCGCGGACAGCCCGGCCACCGGCTGCGCGGCCCCGGCGAGGCCCTGCTCACCCCGCTCGGGCTGCGTACCCTGGCGCCCACCGAGTACGGCTACCAGAGCGGGCACCCCGAGCAGGGCGCGGTCCGGCCGTGGTGGATCGGCCCGTACGCGGACGCCTGCGCCGCCACCGGCCACCCGGTCGAGGGTCTCCTCACCGGTTTGCGTGCGCACCTGGCCGAATCCGGTGTCGGATCGGTGGGTGAGGCCGCGGACGGCGAACCGCCGCACCGGGCCACCGGCCGCCCGTTCTCCGCGCTCGCGGTCGCCGAGATGCTGCGGACCGAACGAGGCCACGGGTGATGACCAGAATTCTCATGCTGTCCTGGGAGTACCCGCCGCTGCTGGTCGGCGGCCTCGGACGGCACGTGCACGCACTGTCCGCGGCGCTGGCCGCCGCCGGCCACGACGTCACCGTGGTCACCCGGCACGCGCCCGGCGCCCCGCTCGAGGAGTACACCGAGGGCGTCCGGGTGATCCGCGCGCCGGACGACCCACCGGTG
This sequence comes from Actinoplanes rectilineatus, assembly GCF_000962825.1. Classification (GTDB taxonomy): domain Bacteria; phylum Actinomycetota; class Actinomycetes; order Mycobacteriales; family Micromonosporaceae; genus Actinoplanes; species Actinoplanes rectilineatus. The sequence goes on along the minus strand of NZ_JZKF01000013.1, from coordinate 97,459 downwards.
TTCACCGTCGCCGGCGGCGACATGCTGCCCTGGGCGCTGTCCTTCCAGCACACGCTCACCCGGGCCGCGCTGCGGGCCGCCCGCACCGGCCGGTACGACGTGGTGCACGCGCACGACTGGCTGGTCGCCCACACCGCGGTCACCCTGCGCGACCACCTGGACGTGCCGCTGGTCGCCACGGTGCACGCCACCGAGTCCGGCCGGCACCAGGGCTGGCTGCCGCACCCGCACAACCGCACGATCGACGACATCGAACGGTGGCTCACCACCGAGGCGGTCCGGGTGATCGTCTGTTCGGAGTACATGCGCACCGAGGCCGGGAGGCTCTTCGGAGCGGCCCCGGACCGGGTGGACGTGGTCGCCAACGGGGTCGACACGCTGCGCTGGCGGGCCCGGCCCCGGGCGGTCGCCGCCGCCCGGGAACGGTACGCCGGGGACGGCCCACTGATCAGTTTCGCCGGCCGCCTGGTCTACGAGAAGGGCGTCCAGCTGCTCCTGGCGGCACTCCCGGCCCTCACCGGGCGGTTCCCCGGCCTCCGCGTGGTGATCGCGGGCGACGGCCCGTACAAGAAGGAGCTCGAAGATCTCGCCGACGCGCGGGTGACCTTCAGCGGGTTTCTCGGCGGTCACGAGCTGACCGCGCTGATGGGTGCCTCGGACTGCTACGTGGTGCCGAGCATCTACGAGCCGTTCGGCATGGTCGCGCTGGAGGCCGCGGCGGCCGGCACGCCGGTGGCGGTGGCCGACACCGGCGGCCTCGCGGCGATCGTCGAGCACGGGGTGACCGGCGTAAAGTTCACCCCCGGCGACCCGGACGCGCTGGCCGCGGCGGTCGGTGCCGTGCTGGCCGACCGCGGGTACGCCCGCGCCCTGGCCCAGCACGCCCTGCGGCGGGTGCGGGACGCCTTCACCTGGCCGTCGATCGCCGCCGCCACCGCCGCCGTGTACGCCACGACCCTGTCCGACGACGCCGGCCGGGTCGCCCGCGAGGCCGAACACGTCCTCACGCACGTCCCGGCGACCCGCTCCGCCACACTCTGATCAGCCGATCCGGAGGTTCTCTCCCCAGCCGATCCGAAGATCCCCTCCTCAGCCGATCTGGTGGTCCTCGAAACACCAGCGCCACGCCTCACCCGGTTCGAACGAGCGCATCACCGGGTGGCGCTCCGCGGCGAAGTGCGCGGACATGTGCTGCCGCGGCGACGAGTCGCAGCAGGCCACCAGGCCGCAGCTCAGGCACAGCCGCAGGTGCACCCAGTCGTCGAAACCGGCGGCCACGCAGGGCGGGCAGCCACCCTCGTAGGCGCTCAGCGGCGCGTGGTCGGTCGCCTCTTTGAGATGCTGACAGCTCAATCGTCACTCCGTTGCAGCTGGGATTCTTCGAGGTCCAGTTCACGTTGAGCCCGGACCAGCACCTCCTCCGGGATCCGCCCCTCATTACGGGCGATCTTGAAGACGTGCCGTTCGGCTCTGATCATCTCGCGGCGCAACCGGCCGTACGCCGCCGACGGGGTTTCCCGCTCCTGGCTGCCCAGACGTTCCCAGGCGTTGTTGGAACGGCTCTCCACCAGACCGCGCAGCCGGTCGACGACCGAGGGCGGGGCGCCGTCCGCGTGCTCCTCCAGGGCCTTCACCGCGGCCTGACCGGCGGCGTGCTGCACCCCGGCCTCGGCCAGCGCGTCCTCGGCACTGGTGTCCTCGCGGACCTTCAGCCGGCGGGCCAGCCCCGGCAGCGTGGTGCCCTGCACCAGCAGGGTCAGCACGATGATCGCGAAGGCGACGAAGACGAACAGCTCCCGCGGGTAGTCCGGCACCCCGTCCACCCCCGGCTCCGGCAGGGTCTGCGCGGCCGCCAGGGTCACCACGCCGCGCATGCCCGCCCAGGCGATCACGGTCGGCACCGCGGCCGGTGGGCGCTGCTCGCGGTTGCGGATCCGCGGGATGAGCCGGGCCAGGTAGGTCGCCGGGTACATCCAGGCGAACCGGACCACCACCAGGACCAGGAACACCAGTCCGGTGACCAGCACGGTGGTGCCCATCGGCGTCTCGATCTCGGCGACCACCGTCCGCAGCTGCAGGCCGACCAGCAGGAAGACGACACCCTCCAGCAGGAAGATGACCAGTCGCCAGAACGCGTCGGTCTGCAGCCGGGAGGTGGCCGAGAGCAGGTACGGGATCCGGTGCCCGAGGTAGAGCCCGGCGATCACCACGGCCACCACGCTCGACGTGTGCAGCTCCTCCGCGACGATCACCACCACGAACGGGGTGAGCAGCGACACCGCGTCGTCGAGCAGCGGATCCTCGATCCTGCGGTGCAGCCACGCCGCGGCGACCGCGAACACCAGGCCGATCAGCAGACCGCCGCCCGCCTTGAGCGCCACCTCCTGGCCGATCTCGGCGAACCCGACCGTCGCGCCGCCCAGCGCACCGGCCGCCACCCGGACCATGACCAGCGCGGTCGCGTCGTTGAGCAGGCTCTCGCCCTCGAGGATGGTGACCACCCGTCGCGGCAGGCCGACCCGGCGGGCGATGGCGGTCGCGGAGACCGCGTCCGGCGGGGCGACGATCGCCCCCAGCGCCACACACGCGGCCAGCGGCACGTCCGGCAGCAGCAGGTGTACGAGATACCCGACAATCACCGCGGTCAGCGTGACGAGACCCACCGCGAGCAGCAGGATGGGACGCAACGCGAGGCGGAACGCGGGCACCGACGTCTGCAGGGCCGCCACGTACAGCAGCGGCGGCAGGATCCCGATCAGCACCAGCTCCGGTTCCAGGTGGGCTTCCGGGAACCCCGGCACGTACGACAACCCCAGACCCGCGACGAGCAGCACCAACGGGGCCACGAAGCCGAGTCGCCGGGCCAGTGCGGCGCCGACGACCGAGATCGCCACGAGGACGACCGTGTCGATGATGCTCTCCATGCCGGAGAGCTTAGATACTCCCCCCGCTGGTCACGCAGTGGTGGATATGACTCCCGAGCGGGCCACGGTGTGGGCGTAGACACCATCGAGCCCGGTACGCGTGCGGACCACGTCCACCGAGAACTGGTACGGCGTGTCCGGCTGCAGTCCGGTCAGCGTGGCGCTCGTCTCACCGCAGCCCACCGGTGTGGAGGTGACCCAGCCCACCTCGGCCTGCTCGCCGGCGACCAGGTCCTGGCTGATCGCGGTCAGGCGGTACTCCACGATGTCGCTGCCGCCCTGGTTGTACCAGGTCACGACGGCACTGGTCCGGGACGGCACCACGGTCAGCCCGTTGATGCCGTTGCCGACCGCGGGCACCGGCGGACAGGTCACCGAGGTGGACGACCCGCTCGACGCCCGCGACGACGGCAGGGTCGGCAGCATCAGCGACGGGTCCGCCGCGAGCGCACCGGCCTTCGTCGACGGGGACGCGACCACCCTGCCCTGCTGCAGCCGAATCCAGTTGCCGCCGGGACGCGGCGTCGGGCTGGTCTCCGGCTGCGAGGTCCCGGAATCGCAGGCGGCGACCAGCATCACCGGTACGGCGGCAGCCGCCAGCGCCGCGACGGCAGCCCGCCTGCGAAATCCCCGCATACCAGGAAGATCGGACTTCCCGGCATATTACTGAGGCGGCCCCGGCCGGTAGTGCTCGCGGGCCCGGCGGGACAGATCCTTGGTGGCCGCCGAATTGGCCCAGGTGCCGAGGATCACTCCGGCGCCCGGCACCACCTTGGCGAACATCCGCTTCGCGGCGCGGACCCCGGCCATCTGCGCCAGCTTGACGCCGAGCTTGAGAAGCACACCGCCGAGCGGACGACTCCCGGAACCGGTGAAGATGCGACTGGCGCGTTCCCGGCCGGCCGCCACACCCAGCGCGATCCGGGCCGACTCGGCGACCTTGTGCACCCGCTGCAGCACCAGCAGGTCGGTGGCCCGCTCCTGCGCGGTGGGATCGACGCCGTACGCCGCCGCGACGTGCAGCACCAGCCGCGCCTGGGTCCAGGCCAGCACGCCGACGTCGAGCACCGCACCGGGCAGGCCGGCCACACCCGAGACCGCGCCGGACACCCGGGCCAGCGTGAGGAAATGTTTGACCGCCTGGTCGGCGAGCTCGTCCGGGCTCGCATCCGGCTGCTCGTCACGCATCCGGTCGTGCCAGCGGGACGCCTCCGGGCCGAGACGGCGGACCGCCTCCAGCGCCAGATGCTCGGGCGCGTACTGCGGATCGGCTCGCATCCGGGCCCACAGGGAACCCGGTGGCGTCGCGGTGTCGGCGGCGGACGAGTCGAGAGGTGCGGAGGCTTGGCTCATAGATCACTCCGTGGGGGCCGAAGGAAGTGGATCTGCCCTCATTGTGGCGGATGCGCGCACGTCCATCGACACGCTCGGTGGTCGCCGTCACAGAGTCGGATTCCCGGCACATGCCCGGGTGACCGTCGGCGTGCTCCGGTGCGTACGCGATGATTTCGAACATGCCCGCGCCGTACCCGGAATGAACCGGGCCGCCGGGCTGTTGGCAGGAGGACCCGCGTCAGCGGGTCTGTGAGAGGGAGGTCCGCAGCGTGCTCGACCCACACGGGCTCTATGAGGTCACCGGTGACCTGCCGGACCTGGACGGCCCGGTGCTCATCCAGGCGCTCACCGGGTTCGTCGACGCCGGCAGCGCCGTCCAGCTCGCCCAGGATCACCTCCTGGAACATCTGGAGAGCGAGGTCGTCGTCACCTTCGACCTGGACCAGATGCTCGACTACCGTTCCCGGCGCCCCCCGATGATCTTCGTGTCCGACCGGTTCGAGAGCTACGAGGAGCCGGTCCTCGCCCTGCACCTGGTGCGCGACCAGCTGGGCACCCCGTTCCTGCTGCTCACCGGCCCCGAACCGGACCTGCAGTGGGAACGTTTCATCGCCGCGATCACCGCGTTGATCGAACGTCTCGGGGTCCGCCTGACCGTCGGACTCAACGCCATCCCGATGGCCGTGCCGCACACCCGCCCGGTCGGCGTCACCGCGCACGCCACCGACAAGGGCCTGCTCGGCGAACACGAGTCCTGGCTGCAACGGGTGCAGGTGCCGGCCAGCGTGGGCAACCTGCTGGAGTTCCGGCTCGGCAACTCCGGCCACGACGCGATCGGTTTCGCCGCGCACGTGCCGCACTACCTCGCCCAGACCGGCTACCCGCAGGCCGCCGAGCTGCTGCTCGACTCGGTCTCCAAGAACACCGGCCTGGCCCTGCCCACCGGCGGCCTGCGCGACTCGGCCAAGCTGGTCCGCGAAGAGGTCGACAAGCAGATCGCCGACGACGAGCAGGCCGGCCGCCTGGTCACCTCACTCGAGGCGCAGTACGACGCGTTCATCCGCGGCCGGCAGGGCAACCTGCTCGCCGACACCGACGCGCCGCTGCCGACCGCCGAGGAGCTCGGCGCGGAACTCGAGCGGTTCCTCGCCGAACAGTCCCGCGACGAATAGGTGTCACCTCGGCGGCCCGCCGTCGTCAGCTCCTGGTGCTGACCCGGGGCCGTACCAGGTACGGGCCCGGGGCCGCCCTGACCGCCGTCAGCTCCTGGTGCGGGCCCGCGCCAGGAGCCGGTCGAGCACACCGGGGATCTGACTGTCCCAGTAGTCCCAGGTGTGCCCGCCCGGGCTGAGTTCGGCGTCCAGCGGCACCCCGGCCGTCGCGCACGCCGCGGTGAACCGCCGGTTCTGCGCCAGCAGGTGATCCTCGCTGCCGCACCGCAGGATCAGCCGCGGCAGCCGGTCCGGATCGGCGACCCGGACCAGGTGCATCAGGTCCTCGTCCCCGCCCGCGACGATCCGGTCGGCGAAGACCCGCGAGGCCAGGGCGCGAATGTGCGGCCTGCGATCATGTTCTTGGATGTACGCGAGATCAAGCGCGCCGGACAGCGTCGCGGCGGCCGCGAACCGCTCCGGCTCGCGCAGCGCCCACTTGATCGCCCCGTAGCCGCCCATCGACAGCCCGGCGACGAAGGTGTCCTCCCGGCGGGCCGACACCCGGAAGAACCGGGCGACGGTGGCCGGCACCTCGACCGACAGGTAGTCCCAGAACCGCATGCCGTACGCCTCGTTGGCGTAGAAGCTGCGATGCACCTGCGGCATGATCACTGCCAGTCCGCGGTCGGCGGCGTACCGCTCGATCGAGGTGAAACGCGTCCACGCGGTGTGGTCGTCGGTCAGCCCGTGCAGCAGGTAGAGGACGGGCGGCGGGTCAGCGGCCGGCCGCTCCGGCAGGAGCACGGTCATCGACGTGCTCAGTTCCAACGCCTCGGACTCGACATCCACCCGGATCAGTGCCATTCGGAGATTGTGGGGCACGCCAGGCGCCGATGTCGATCATCATCCCAGACTTATTCTCCAGCTTCCCGATCCTGTGGTTCCACGGCGACGATCGCCCTGTCCGAGCAGGTGGCGAGGCATCATGTCGGCACGCTGGACGACCTTCACCTGATTCTTGAATGACGCCTGTGACCACGGGGTGGACGGGGAAGACCCGACGGCGTTCCCCGGGCATCCAGCACCTCGCCCGTCCGCTGTGCATCCACGGCTCCGTGCCGGGTGGAGGGCCGGGATTCGCCCCGGAGGTCGACGAACCCCTCCGCGTCCGGCGCGCGGCCGAAGCCCTGCGGCACCTCGCCGGCCTCCCGGGGTGTCCGTTCCCGTTGAAGATCGCGGACGGCAAGCCGCTGACCAGCGATCCGAAAAGCAGGTCTGGACGATCGTGGTGTCGATCGTCCAGACCTGCTTTTCGGATTCGGCGGCATGGGCGGACCCGAGCCGAATCCCGCGAGGCCGACAGTCGATCGTCCTGATCTTGTAGGTTCACGTCGGTGACTGTCTTGCATCAGGAGGTAGCAAGCATGGCCGCGTCCGGGGCTGACGTCTTCTCCAGCGAGGAGGCCGTGGAGTTCCTGAGAGAACTCGCCGAGGTGGCTCCTGAGTTGCGCGCCGCAGCGCTGGAACAGCGGTTCCGCTTTGTGGAAGACCAGCCCGAACTGGTCGGACGCGACGTCCACCCGGATCAGGTGGTCGCTGCCGCCGGGATCGTCGCCGCGGCTTCGGTCGGTGGAGACCAGTTCGGCGAGCGTCTCCGAAGGTTGGCCGCGAATGATCCCGCCCTCGATGCTCGACTGCCCAAGCTCATGAAAGGCCTGACCAGCGCAGCACTCGACGCGCTCACCCCTGTCGTCGACCTGTGGCGTCAGGAACGGCCGAAAGACACTGACCCCGCTGAAGTAGACGAGACGATCGCTGCGCTGTCGCAGGTACTTGCGCTTGGCGGCGGCGTGTTGGACGACCTCGACCTGATCTGGAATGAAGCCAATGATTACGGGATCGACGGAGACGCGCCCGAAGGCACGCCTCCGGGCATCGATCAGCTCGCGGGCCTACTGCGTGTTCACAACTCCGTGATGGGCGGCGGCCTGTCCTTCGCCTTGGAGGTCAACGAGCCCTTTCGGATCAGGCGCGCAGTCGAAGCCCTGCACTACTTCGGGTTGACCGCGGCCGCCGATCTTCTGGATGACACCCTGAGGCGCAGCCTGAAGGGCGAGGACTCCGATTCTTGGCCGACCGATGACGACTTCGACGGCCTGATCGACGGCGACGTGCTGGCGAGTGCATTCAGAGCGAAGGCGATCGAGGCTCCGGCCGACTTCGGCCGTGCATGAAAGTCAGTCCGATCAGCGTCGCGGTATGGCCGCGCATGTTCTGCGCTCGTGTCCCAGACATGGCCGGCCGCCGCGATGCCCAGCTGCTGAGCCCTCCCGGATAGGCCATGCTGCCGGGCCGGCGGCGGTGTCACAGTAGGCGGATTCGACGCTTGTCGGCCGAACATAGTCGAAGGTGTCGCCGGTGGGCGAAAACGGTGGCCGCAGATCAGGAAGCCGGTGAGCACGGCGCCGTAGGCCGCGGCCGGGCCGAGTCGGCGCAGAAGCCGCAGGTGGGCGCGTTGCGCGGCGACGACCTCAGGCAGGACATCGAGGGCCGGGTAGAGCTGATCGATGACGTCGGGTGGCCCGATCCAGATGCGGTGGCGGGTGCAGACGTAGCAGTGGCGGGTGCAGACGTAACGGCTGTGGGTGCAGACGTAACGGCGGCGGGTGCAGACGTAGCGGTGGTGCGGGAACAGTTGCCGGACGCGGCCGCCGGGATGGATGCCGGGCAGTGCAGCGAGGACAGCCGTTTCGCGGCTCGTGACGGAACGCGAGCCAGTCGGGCTCCGGCCCCCGTATCGCGTTGGGAATGTCGTACCCGTCGATTAGAATGTATGTACGAATGAGGGGCCCTGAGCTGCTGATCTTCGGGGGTTCACGCCTTCGCGCAGCGGCGAGTGAGGAGACCGACGTGACCACGTCCACCCTGTCCACCCCCGTCATCCCTCCCTATGCGACGATGCTCGGCTTCACGCGCTACGTCTCCCGGACCGGCCCGGCCAAGGCCACCTTCGTCGGGGGCCTGCGCCGTCAGCGGGAGCGCCGGTCTGGCTTCAACCCGCACGGCCAGATGGTCAAGGCGCTGAAGGCCGACATCGCGTTCCGCACCGGCGGCAGCTACCTCACCGGCGTCGTCGACCTGGTCAAGGACCGGTGGAAGCCGCTCTACGAGTCGGTGACCGCCGGCGCGCAGACCTACCTGGCCTCCCTCGGTGATCCGGCCCAGGTCAGCCTCGCCCAGACCCGCGAGGCGATAGCCACCGTCGGCCCCCTGGCCGTAAAGATCAACCCACACTTCGGACTCCGCTACGAGGACGGCCGCCGCGAAGCCGTCCGCCTGCACTTCGACGAGGAGCCGCCGACCCCGGAGGCGGCGACCGCGATGCTGCACCTGATGTCCCGCCACATGGACCAGATCCTCCCCAACGCCGAGCCGGTCCTGGTCGACGTCCGCCGGGGCGTCACCCTTCGCGCCAACCCGGGCGTCCGCCCCGGCGACGTGGAGAGTTGGCTGGCGGGCGAGGCGGCCGCCTTCACCGCGATGTGGGCCGCGACCGCCACGCCGGCCGCCTGACGGCCTTCCCCTCTCCGGCACTGTTACCGCTCCTCACCGCCAACCTCACTCGGTTGCGACTCACGGCCGCCGCGCGGTCGTGAGTCGCTCCACCCCATCCGCGGCGGCGCCCACGGGCCGGAACCTACGGGCCGGAACCTACGGGCCGGAATCTACGGTCTTGGGTCGCCGCCGCGGTCCGCAGTCGTGAGTCATCTCATGGGACGCGGTCGTGGAACGCGGTCGCAGCCCGCCGGCGTGAGTCATCCCGCGGGACGCGACTGCGCCCGCCTGCCGACCGCTCGGCCACCGACGCCGCCTACCGGCCCCGACGCCGCCTACCGGCCCCGATGCTGCCTACCGGCCCCGATGCTGCCTACCGGCCCCGATGCTGCCTACGTGGCCATAGAGCCGCACTCGACCGCCGCTCACGTATGTGCGCTGCGCCCAGGCACCTTCCAAAGATCGCCTTCGCCGGTGTGTGCTCCGTCCAGCCGTTACTCACGGCTGACCTCGCAGGTGTGCCGACACCCAGCCCGCTGGACGACGTCCGTTCCCGGTGTTTGCCGTATGCCATGCAGTCGGTCGCCCGCGACTCCACCAGACCGTCGCCGAGATCACGGCACGGCGGGTGATACCCCGTCCAGAAGACGTCGGATGACACCCCGTCCAGAAGAGGTCGGGTGACACCCCGTCCAGAAGACGTCGTTGGTCATGCCCCACCGACGATCCGGGGTGAGCAGAAGACAACGACCGGGCTAACCAACCCAGCCGTGACCGCTGCCTCGGGCTACCGCGTACCACCGAGCCGTTGCCGATGGCACTCCCGCCACCGGGGGCGAGCCGTGACCGCCGGCTCGAATCACCCGGCCGTCGCCAGCGGCGGATTCTCCGGTCAGGACCAGCCGTCAGTAACGGCCCGATCCGCTCAGCCGTCACCAACGGCAGATTCGCCGACCTGAACGAGCCATGGGCAACGGCTCGACACGCTCGGCCGTCGTTGGTGGTCGCTTCGTCGACCAGAACCAGCCGCAAACGACGGCTCGAAGGGTCCGGCCGTCGCTGACGGCGCTGTCACCGACCATCTCGCAGCCATGAACTACGGCCGGAACTCCCAGCCGTCACCAGGGGTTGCTTCGTTGACTGGGGGCTGACCGCGTACGACGGCTGAGTGGCCACGCAGCCTTGAGCAACGGAGCAACGGAGCAACGGAGCAACGGAGCAACGGAGCAAACCGTATCCGGACCCGTCAGCCGTCAGCCGTCAGCCGTCAGCCGTCAGCCGTCATTGCAACATTCTGGGCAGATCGGGCTGTCGAGGCTGGGCGAATCGGATCGGGCGATCGGACTGAGTGCAACGGGGCGGGCGGATCGGGCCGGGTGGAACGGGCCGGGCGGGGTGGCGGGGTAAGGTCGGGGGGTGAGTACGTATTCGGGTCTGCTTTCGCCGCCGCGCTCCTGAGCGGAGCGCTAGGTGCGCCGACCGGGTGAGTCCCGTGCGGCTTCGCAGTAGTGCGCTTCGCAGCCGGCCCTGACCGACTCACTTCTCACGGAGCGCACTCTCTCATGTCATCTTCGATGTCTCCTGCTGCTGTCGCGCGGCTGAGTCTGCTTCAACTTTCCGTTACCGGGGTGCTCTGGGGCACTACCGGTGTTGTTGTTCAGGTCGTTGCGGAACGGACCGGGCTGGGTGCTCTGGCCATCGGGTTCTACCGGCTTGTGGTGGCCGCCGGGGTTCTGCTCGTCATCGGGTTTCCGGCTCGGCGACGGATCTGGGCGGCGTTCCTCGCCGCACCGGTTGCGACCGCCGCCACCGGGGTGGGGTTGGCCGCCTATCAGGCGTTGTATTTTCTGGCCGTGCGGCTCGGTGGGGTGAGTGTCGCCACGGTGGTGAGTCTGGGGCTGGCACCGGTGTTGCTGAGTGTCTGGGAGACGCTGCGCACCCGGCAGCGGCCCAGCGTCGCGGCGCTCGGGGCGTCGGCGGCGGCGATCCTCGGGCTGGTGTTGATCGGTGGGGACACGGCCGGGTCGCCGGTTGCCACTGCGGGGCTCGGGCTGCTGGCCGCGGTGGGGTCGGGCATCGTCTATGCCGCGTCGACGGCGCTGAGCCGGCACACCGCGCAGGGGGTTCGGCCGCTGCATTTGACCACGTTGTCCTGTGTCATCGGTTCGATGGCGCTGGCCCCGCTGGCCGCCGTGGAGGGGCTGGTGTTCACGCCGGCGGCTACTCCGCTGGCGTTGTTGTTCTATGCGGGGGCGTTCGCGACGGCTCTGGCGTACGCGTTGTTCTATTCCGGTCTGCGGCACACGTCGAGCAGTGTGGCGGCCGTGGTGACGCTGCTGGAGCCGCTCGCCGCGGCCCTGCTGGCGGTGTTGTTGATCGGCGAGCGGCTGTCCGTCCCGGCGGTCGTCGGGGGGATTCTGCTGCTCGGCGCGGTGGTGAGTCTCTACGTCGGGACCGGCGGCACCACAAAAACGACGAAGACAAAAGCCGATAAAGCTGAGCAACCCGTGACACCTGCCGAAACAGTGGGCATCGCGGACCGCTGAATCACACGCGGCCCCGCCGTCCGGCGGGGCCGCCTCCGCAACCGGAAGGCAGCAGCCCGGCGGACCGCGCCCGCAATCGGAAAGGCCGGCGACCGGACGGAACCGTGCCCGCACCCGGAAAGCAACGGAGACGTGTGTGGCCGGGTCACACCACTGAGGACGGTGAGGCGCGCCCGGACCCGACGTCCGGGTGGATACCACCGAACAGGGGATATCCCTCAACCGAACCGTCACGGTTTCCACGGATATCGGCGATTCAACCGCTCAGGGACCGCTCCGGCGCGACGATTTCACCAGGCGAAAGGCGAAAGCACAGTCAGGACGAACATCGGGGGGCGTTCGGCCATGAAACTCGGACATGTGGCAGAGACGGTGACGCTGGCGGCGGCGGTGGGCTTCTCGGGCTCCGTCGTGCAGGCCGGTTCGGTGGAGGCGGCGACGCCCGCCCTGCCCAGCATGGTCGCCTACGTGCGGGGTGGTGACATCTTCGCCAGTATGGGCGAGAAAGAGCAGCGTCTCACCACCGGCGGCAACCAGGCCCGTCCGCGCTGGTCGCCGAACGGCAAGCAGCTGGCGTACCTGAAGGACGGCCAGTTGTGGACGATGAACGCGGACGGCAGCGGGCAGCGCCGGCTGACCACCCGTGCGGCGGCGGGTCCGTCCTGGTCGCCGGACGGCAAGTGGATCGCGTTCGCGTCGCTGTCCTGCACCGGGGCGCCGGGGGTGTTCCGGATCTCCACGGCGCAGGAGCGTGCGGCCCCGGAGGTGGTGTTCCCCCAGGACTGCCGCGGTGAGCCGCTACCGTCGGAGGCCGCTGCCAAGGTGTCAGGCAAGGTGTCCGGCAATTCGCTGAACGACCGGCTCCGGGCCGACGACGCGGTGGCCTGGTCGCCGGACGGCAAGCAGGTGGCGTTCCGGGGCGGTGAGTGCGAGTCGACGTATGACGCCTGTCTCAGCATCGGCGACGTGAAGACCGGCAGCGAGAAGACCGTTGCGGCGTACGGCGGCGGTGGTCTCCAGAACAGTGGTTTCGCCGTGGTGCCGAGTTGGCGTGCGGACGGTGCGAAGCTGTCCTGGACGGCGTACGAGGAGGGCGAGACCGACGCCGACAGCAAGCCGGTGCATCTGGTCGAGTACGACACCATGAACGGCGCCAAGCGGACGGTCGGCAGTGAACTGGACCGCGAGCTGGCCTACGTCGACGGTTTCCGCGCCGTGGTGACCAGCCAGAACGCGAACGACTCCTGGGTGACGCTGGTGAACCTGACCAACGGGTCGCGGACCCCGTTCCGTGTGGGTTCGCAGCCGAGTGTCCAGCCCGTGGGCTGACGTCGGCGAGACGGAGCGGAATAGGAAGGGCCGGCCCGTGGACGGGCCGGCTTTTCGCGTCGGATGGGTGTCGGCCGTATCGTGGGGCGGCCATGACTGCTGAAGCCGCCGCCGATCGCCCGATCCGCACCTTTCATCCACGCCGGGGCCGGATGAGTGCCCGGCACGCCGACGCGCACGCCGCGCTCTGGCCGCTGTTCGGCCTGACCGTGACCGATGGCGACCGGAGTCCGCTGCGTCTCGCCACGCTCTTCGGGCGCGATGCTCCGCGCGTACTGGAGATCGGTTTCGGCATGGGTGACGCGACCGCGGTGATGGCGGCAGCGGAGCCGGGCCGGGATTTCCTGGGTGTCGAGGTGCACACGCCGGGCATCGGCAACCTGCTGGCGCTGGTCCAGGAGCAGGGCCTGACCAATGTGCGGGTGGCGCACGGCGACGCGATGGAGTTGGTGCAGCGGATCGCGCCGGGCGACCTGGACGCGGTGCACGTCTTCTTCCCGGATCCGTGGCCGAAGGCGCGGCACCACAAGCGACGGCTGATCCAGCCGTCGAACGTGGCGGTGCTGCGGGAGCGCCTGCGGCCGGGTGGCGTGCTGCACTGTGCGACCGACTGGCCGGAGTACGCGGAGGCGATGGCGGAGACGCTCGACGCCGATCCGGGCCTGCGCCGGTTGCCGGAGGGCCCGCACGGTCGCCCACTGACCAAGTTCGAGCGACGGGGTGCCGAAGCCGGCCGCCCGATCAGCGATTTTCGGTACACACGGGCGTGAGCCTGCCGACAAGGCAGACGTACGCCCAGTGCACCGGCGCGACCCGAACGCGGCACGAACCGGCAAGATGCCGCTTTTGACACCTTCGCGCCTTTAGGCTTGGAGTGGAGGTCGGCCATGCGGCGAGACGACCCCGGCGGCAACGCCGGACGGTCCCCCAGGACACGTGCGGTGAAAGCCGTGGCACTCGCGCGCACGACCGAGCCTTACGGGGGGACGGCCGCCGGTTCGCACTCGGGCACACCGGCGGCCGTCACCACCAGCGCGGCCACGCCGGAACCGGCCGTCGTCTCGAACACCACCCTGAGCAGCGGATCCGCCGACCAGCTGGCCGCGCTGACCGCCCGCGCCGCCGGGGCGCCGGCGGCCTGCCTGCAACTCGTCGACGGCAACCGGCTCCGCGCGTACGGCGCCTGGGGCTCCCCCGCCTGCGACGACGCCACCGCCGAGATCGGCGGGATCGTCGCCCGCACCGGTGAGGCGCTGGCCGTCCCGGACGCCCGCACCGACGACCGGGTCCCGGACGGGCTGCTCCGCTCCCAGGGCGGCGCCTACCTCGGGCACCCGGTACACGACCGCGACGGCACCGTCCTCGGTGTGTGCTGCGTGCACGACCCGCTCCCCCGGGAGTGGACCCGCGAACAGAGCGCCGCGGTCGCCGAGGCCGCCCGGGTGGCCACCCTGCTGATCGGCGAACAGCTGGCCCGGCACGAGCTGGAACAACAGCACCGCTTCCTGGACGCGGTCCTGGACAGCCTGCACGACGGGGTGACCGCGTGTGACGCGGACGGCAGGATCGTCTTCGTCAACGAGCGGATGCGCCGGATGTGGGGCGACCGGGTCCCGGTCGCCGACGACAACGACGACCCCGGCCTGCTGCGGGCGCTGCGCGGCGAACGGATCCGGGACGAGCCGCTGTCGTTGCAGGGTGCCGGCCGCCGCACCCGGCACTACCTGATGGACGCGCAGCCGATCCACGGGGCGAACGGCCGGGTGGTCGGCGCGGTCCAGGCCGTCCAGGACGTCACCCGCCAGCGGCGGGCCGAACGGTTCCGCAGCTGCGAACTCGCGGTCACCACCGCGCTCGCCGAAGCGCCGAGTATCGAGGCCGCCGGTCCCCGGGTGCTGGAGGCGGTGGTCGCCACCCTGGACTGGGTGCACGCCGAGCTGTGGCTGGTCGAGGACGGCACGATCCGGGCCGCCGCCCGCTGGAGCACGCCGGGCTGGCCGGCCGGGATTCCGGTGCCGGCCCGGCTCGAGTTCGGCCAGGGCCTCGCCGGGCGGGCCTGGCAGGTGGACAAACCGCTGTGGATCCGGGACGTGGGACGCCCGCAGAGCCTGATCTCCCCGGACACCGCCCAGGAACGCCTGCACACCGCGCTGGCCATCCCGGTGCACGACGGCGGTGGGCCGATCGGGGTGCTGACCGTCTTCGCCGACGCGATCGAGGACCCGGAGGACGAACTGGTCGCGCTGATGTCCGGGATCGCCGCGCATCTGGGCCAGTTCGTGGAACGCCGCCGGGTCGAGGATCTGCAACGCCAGCTGGTCCGCAGCAAGAACGAGTACCTGGCGCTGGTCGGCCACGAGCTGCGGACGCCGCTCACGTCGATCAGCGCGTACACCGAACTGCTCGGCGGGGCGGACGAGGCGACCCTGGTCCGCGACGGTCCGCGGCTGATCCGGGTGATCGAACGCAACACCACCCAGCTGCGGGACATCATCAACGAGCTGCTGGAGTTGTCCGCCCTGGACGCCGGGCACGCCGACGTACGCCGGGCGCCGATGGACCTGGCCGAGGTGGTCCGCGACGTGGTGGACCGGACCCGGACCGCGATCGACGGGGCGCCGGTGGAGATCGACGCCGACCTGCCCCGCAAGCTGATCCTGCCGGGTGACAAGGAACGTCTGCGGCACATCGTGGAGAACCTGCTCGGCACCGCGGTCCGGTACAGCCCGGACGGTGGGCGGGTGGGCGTCTCGTTGCGCAGCAGCGGGCGGACGGCCGTGCTGAAGGTCTCCGACGCGGCGACCGACGTGCCCCGGGCCGAGCGGGAGCAGATCTTCACCGGGCACTACCGGACCAGCCGCGGCCACGACCGGGTGCTGCCGGGCAGCGGGCTGGGCCTGATCCTGAGTCGCACGGTGGTCGAGAAGCACCAGGGCAGCGTGGAGCTGACCGGAGGTGACACCGGGACCACCGTGCTCATCAGGTTGCCGATGGATCAGTTCTGAGCGGGCCGGACCACCGCGGCGGTGCCGCCTCCTCGGCGGACCGGTTCGGCGGAGGCGATGAAGCCGCCGCCCCGGGTGAATTCGATGGCGGTGGCCGCACCGAGTTCGGCCACGTCGGCGCCGAACTCGTGGCCGAGGGCGGTCAGCCCCGGGCCGTACTGCGTGCGGAAGGCCGGTTCGGCCTGGATGCCCGCGGTGTTGCGCTGCGAGCCGCGCGGCGCGGCCATCGCCTCCGGCAGGGTCATCCCCCGCACCAGGCGGTTGACCAGGATCTGCAGCACGGTGGTGATGATCGACGCGCCGCCGGGCGTGCCGACCGCGAGGTAGGGCTTACCGTCGCGGAACACGATCGTCGGTGAGATCGAGCTGCGCGGGCGCTTGCCCGCGGCGGGCAGGTTGGGGTCGGGCGCGTCGCCCTGGGTGCCGGTGAAGTTGAAGTCGGTCAGCTCGTTGTTGAGCACGAATCCCCGGCCGGGCACGACCATGGCGTTGCCGCCGGTCTGTTCGAGGGTGAAGGTGTACTCGACGACGTTGCCCCACCGGTCGGCGACGGTCAGGTTGGTGGTGCTCTGGCCCTGCTCGCTGGGGCCGCCGACGGTCGCCGCGGCGCATCCGGACCCGTTCAGGGCGCCCGGCGGGACCGGCTTGGTGAGTGCCTCGCCCGGGTCCACCCGGCAGGCCCGGGTCTTCGCCCAGCGGTCCGAGATCAGTTGCTTCACCAGGGCCGGGTCGGTGTTCGCGCCGACGTAACGGTTGCGGTCGGCGAACGCCAGCGCGGACGCCTCCAGGTAGTAGTGCAGTTTCTCGGTGTCGGTGGCGCCGGACGGCAGCCCCGCCTCGATGATGTTGAGCGCCTCCTCGACGGCGATGCCGCCGCTGGACGGCGTGTTCGCGCTGTACACGGTCAGGCCCCGGAAGTCCGACTTCGTCGGCTCGGGGGTGCGCACGCGATAACCGGCCAGGTCACTGCGGGTGAGACCGCCGGGCCGGATCGGGTACGCCCACGGCACAGCCGGATCGTCGGCGACCGGCGGATGCTGCACCGTCGCGATCAGATCGGCCCCGATGTCCCCCCGGTAGAACGCGCCCGTCCCCTTCGCGGCGATCAGCCGGTAGGTGGCCGCCAGGTCCGGGTTGCGTTGCGTGGAGCCGACCTCCGGGGGCGCCCCGCCGGGCAGGTACAGCTCGCGGGTGGCGTCGAACTGGGAGAACGCCGCCACGTTGTCGGTCACGTGCTGGCGGAACGTCGCGTCGACCGGGAAACCCCGTTCGGCGACCCGGGCGGCCGGCTGCAGCAGGCTGCCCAGCGAACGGGTGCCCCAGTTGCGGACCGCGGACTCCCAGGTGGCCAGGGTGCCGGGCGCGCCCACCGAGAGGCCGCTGACCCGGGCCTCCTGGAAGTCGTACGGCAACCCGTCCGCCGGGTCGATGAAGAGGGACTCGGTCGCGCTCGCCGGGGCGGTCTCCCGCCCGTCGATGGTGGAGACCTTCTTGCGTTTCGCGTCGTAGTACACGAAGAATCCGCCGCCGCCGATGCCGGCCGAGAACGGCTCGACGACGCCGAGCGTGGCGGCCGCGGCGACCGCGGCGTCGACCGCGTTGCCGCCGTTCCTCAGCACCTCCAGGCCGACTGCGGTCGCGGTGGCGTCAACGGTGGCGATGGCGCCGCCGGATCCGGTCGCGGTGGGTCCGGAGACCGTGGTGCCGCCGCCGGCGACGGCGGGTGGTGCGACGGCCACGATCCCCAAGGTGGTCAACGATAGAGCTGTCAGCGCGGGCAGGAACCGCATCGGCCCTCCAGGTCGGACAGTTTCGGTTGTCAATCCCTGCCTACCGGTGTTCGGGTCCGGGCACAACCGTCGGTCGACGATCAACCCACGCCGTACGGCGCCGGCTCGACGCCGGGACAACTCGCGCCGATGGCGGGCAGGGCCAGTGTGGTGAGGTAGCGGTCGGCGGCCGCCCGGACACAGGGGCTGTGGCTGTACGCGACGTGCCCCCAGCCGTCGTAGGTCAGCAGCCGGGCCCGCGCCCCGAGCCGGCGGGTCAGCTGGCGGGCCCAGGCGTACGGGGTGGCCGGGTCGTGCCGGGAGTTGACCACCAGCACCGGCCCGGCGGCCGGCGGGACCGGCCGTTGCGGGTTGGCCGGCGTCCCGGTCCAGCCGAGGCAGCCGGTCGCGGCGGTCAGCGCCAGCGGCGAGGCCAGCACCTGCGGCGCTTTGACGGCCAGGGTGTCCAGGCGTTTGCGGTACTCCTCGAACGTCCCGACCGGCAGCGCCCAGTCCTGGCAGATCACCGCCGGGAAGCTGTACGGGGTGAGGTCGAGCAGCCCCGGTCCGCGGCGCGCCACCGCGGCCGGCTCGGGGTTGCTCGCCTCCTTGATGTAGTGCGCGAACGAGTACCACTGCGGGTCGTAGAACGCGCTGAACGCCGCGCCCATCAGCTCCCACACCCCGAGCCTGCTCGGCGGGTCGTACGGGTTGACCAGTTCACCGGCCCGGGCCTGCTGCATCAGCCGGCTCCAGATCGCCCGGATGTCCTGCCCGCGCAGCACGCACCGGGTGTCCCGGGCGCACCAGGCGACGAACTCGTCGAACGCGTCCTGCGCCGCCTCCGCGGTGCGGCCGAGGAAGTCGTCCACGCCCGCGGTGTGGTCCATGACGCTGTCCAGCACCAGGGCCCGCAGCCGGTCCGGGTAGAGCTCGCCGTACTGCTGGCCGATCAGGCTGCCGTAGGAGGCGCCGTAGTAGCTGATCTGCTGTTCGCCGAGGGCGATCCGCGCCTCCTCGGTGTCGCGGACCACGCTGAGCGTGTCGGCGTGCCGGAACACCGCGCCGCTGCGGCTCTCGCAGTCCGCCGCCAGCCTCTGGTTGTACGCGGCCAGCGCGGCGAAGCCGTCCGGGGTCACGACGAGCGGGGACGGTTTGGCGTCGACCACGTTCTGGTCGCAGAGGATCGGGGAGCTCCGGCCGACGCCCCGCGGATCGAGTCCGACGATGTCGAAGCGGGCGCGGACCTCGGCGCTGAAGAACTCGGTGTCCAGGGCCATGGTGACGGCGGAGGCGCCGGGGCCGCCCGGGTTGACCATCAGGACCCCGATGCGGCGGGCCGGGTCGGTGGCCGGGCGGCGGGCCAGGGCGAGGTCGATCGGGGCGCCGAGCGGGGCCGACCAGTCGACCGGGACCCGCATCGTCCCGCACTGGACCTCGTCGTCCTCGGGGCACGGCGTCCAGCGGATCACCGGCGGGACGGGGGCGCGCGGACCGGGCGGGACCGCACTGCCACGGGCTGCCGCGGCCGGCGTCAGGGCGTACCCGATGATGGCAGTGAGGGTGAGGAACGCGGCCGTGACCGACTGTCCTGTAACGCGCAAAACCTCTCTCCGCCCTGCCCGGCCGCCGCACCGCGCCGCATCATCGTCGCCCGGACGGCGCGATCAATCCGGCAAACCGCCGTTTTTACCATAAAAAGGTCATGGGTACCGTGGAGGTATGACCGTCCTCGCCCGGACCTCGCGACTGGCCCTGACCGCGGCCGGGGTCGCCGCCCTGACCGCCTGCTCCGCCACCTCGACCCCGGACTCGTCACCCGGAACGCCGACCGCGGAGGCCACCTCACCGCGGGCGACCACCCCCGCCTCGAACCCGGACGGCACACCCGACCTGAACAGTCCGGAGACCGTGGCGACCGGCATCGACGTGCCGTGGGGCCTGGCATTCCGGTCCGACGGCAGCGCACTGGTCGCCGAACGCGACACCGGACGGGTGCTGAGGGTCCGCGCCGGCGGCGGCGAGCCGGAGGAGATCTACGAGGTGCCCGGCGTCGCCGAGGGCGGCGAGGGCGGACTGCTTGGCCTGGCCGTCGCGGCCGACCACGCGGAGACCGGCTGGGTGTACGCCTACTACACGGCCGACGACGACAACCGCATCGTCCGCTTCCGGCCGGACCGCACCGACGACCCCGAGGTGATCTTCAAGGGCATCGCGAAGGGCCCGCGGCACAACGGCGGGCGGATCGCCTTCGGACCGGACGGCATGCTCTACGCCGGCACCGGCGACGCGAGCGACGAATCCCGGTCACAGGACCGCGACGACCCGAGCGGAAAGATCCTGCGGCTCACCCCCGAGGGTGAGCCCGCGCCGGGGAACCCCTGGAAGAACTCGCCGGTCTGGTCGATGGGACACCGCAACGTCCAGGGCCTGGCCTGGGACTCCCAAGACCGGATGTACGGGATCGAATTCGGTCAGAACGAGTGGGACGAGGTCAACCTGATCGAGGCCGGCAAGAACTACGGCTGGCCGGACGTCGAGGGCGAGGCCGACGACGACCGGTACGCGGACCCGCTCGTGCAGTGGACCACCGACGAGGCCTCCCCCAGCGGGGCGGCGGTCGCCGGCGACACCCTCTACGTCGCCGGGCTCAAGGGCGAACGGCTCTGGACCGTGCCCCTGAGCGGCGGCGACGCGAAGGCGGAACTGGCCGGGGAGTACGGGCGCCTGCGCACGGTCGCCGTGGCGCCGGACGGTTCGCTGTGGCTCACCACCTCGAACGCCGACGGCCGCGGCGACCCCCGTGACGGCGACGACCGCATCGTCCGCTTCCCCGCGGGCTGACTCAGCCGTTGCTCGGCGGCAGCTGCGGCATCGACGAGATCGCGGCCGCGTACTGGTCCACCTGGCGTTTGTTGGGCACCACACCGAAGCCGCGGAGCCCTTCCTGGATGGCCTGCTTGACCTGGTCCTCGGCCATGCCGCGATGAGTCTCCATCACCCGGTTGACGACATAGTCGACGCGAAGCTGAATCTGCATGCCGACGCCGGAGACACCACTGCCGCCCGACGTGGCGAGGCTGCTGACTGAGGCGAGACGTTCCATGCCAGGGATATCGGCTGAAAAACCCGCCACATGATGCTTTTCACCGCGCCGTCTCGTCGTCCGGCTCCGGTTCCGGCGGCGGGTTCAAGCGCAGCCACAACAGCATCAGCAGCCCCAGGGCCAGCATCCCCAGGCCCATCCACAGGTTGATCCGGATGCCCTCGGCCTTGTCGAGCTCGGACGGGCTGTCGAAGAGACCGATGCCGGTGACGATCAGGCCGTACACGACGAACAGGCCGCCGATGACCCCGCGTACATCGAAGATTCTCATGGTTGTCCCCTCACCACACCGGGATGTAAAGCAGGACGGCCAGCACCACCGCGATCACACCCAGCAGCACCGGGTTGCGCCACCAGACGGCCGGTTCGGAGACCGCGCCGCCCTCGCCGGCCATGCCGTAGACCAGGCCCCTCAGTTCGTCCTCCGGCTTGCGCGGGGTGAACTGGGTGACGATCACCGCGACCACCACCGCCGTCACGAACGCCAGCCCCGCACCCCAGAAGCTCTCCTCCAGGTCCGAGTTGAACGGGATCACCTCGGTCAGGTGGCCGATGTACAGCGTCAGCGAGGCCAGGAAGCCGAGCAGCAGCGACCAGAAGCCGGCCCACGGCGTCATCCGCTTCCAGAACATGCCCACGATGAACGTCGCGAACAGCGGTGCGTTGAACAGCGAGAACAGCGCCTGGATGTAGTTCATGATGTTGTCGAAGCCGGCCGCGATGAACGCCGTACCGATGCCGACCAGAATGCCGGCGACCGTCGCGATCCGGCCCACCCGGATGTAGTACTCGTCGCTGCGGTCCTTCCGGACGTACGCCTGCCAGATGTCATAGGTGAAGACCGTGTTGAAACCGCTCACGTTCGCCGCCATGCCGGCCATGAACGACGCCACCAGACCGGTCACCGCCACACCCAGCACACCGTTCGGCAGCAGATCGCGCATCAGCAGCGGGATCGCGTTGTTGTAGACCAGGTCGCCCTCCTCGGCACCCAGGCCCTGCACGGTCACCAGCGCGATCAGCCCCGGGATCACGGTCACCACCGGGATCAGCAACTTCGGGAAGGCACCGATGATCGGGGTACGCCGTGCCGCACTCATGTCCTTGGCACTGAGCGCCCGCTGCACCTCCGCGAAGTTCGTCGTCCAGTACCCGAACGACAGCACGAACCCGAGACCGAAGACGATCCCGATCCAGTTCGCACCCAGCGGGTTCCCGGTGCCGGCGGTGTCCTGGAAGGTGTGCAGGGCGGCGTCGCCCAGCTGCGTCGCCCGCACCTTCTCGAACAGGCCGTCGACGCCGCCGACCTTCACCAGCCCGATGATCGTGATCGGCAGCAGACCGGCCAGGATCACGAAGAACTGCAGCACCTCGTTGTAGATCGCCGACGACAGTCCGCCGAGGGTGATGTACGCGAGCACGATCGCCGCGCCGATCACGATCGACAGCCAGAGCGGCCAGCCGAGCAGCGCCTGCAGGATCAGCGCCAGGGCGTACAGGTTGACGCCGGCGATCAGCACCTGTGCCACCGCGAAACTGACCGCGTTGAACAGGTGGGTCGGCCGGTTGAACCGCAGCCGCAGGAACTCGGGGACGCTGCGGACCTTCGACCCGTAGTAGAACGGCATCATCACGATGCCGAGGAACACCATGGCCGGGACCGCGCCGATCCAGTAGTAGTGGAGTGTCATCAGGCCGTACTCGGCGCCGTTGGCCGCCATGCCGATGATCTCCAGGGCGCCCAGGTTGGCCGAGATGAAGGCCAGACCGGTCACCCAGGCCGGCATCGACCGGCCGGAGAGGAAGAAGTCGGCGCTGGTGCGGATCGCACGCCGGGCGGCGAATCCGACCCCCAGCACCGTGACGAAATAGATCGCCAGAATCAGATAGTCGACCAACCCGACATCAAGTCTCAACCCGGACACGGGCCACCCCCTTCGAGGACGGCCCGCTGACTACCCGAATCGAAGATCTTTCACACGAGAATGTCCGGCATGTTTCAGACCAGCGCGGCGACCGCTTCCGGGGTGACCTCGGTGATGGCCTTGACCACCAGTTTCGCCTGGGCCAACGCGTCCGGAGCCGCCGGGTAGACGCCGTGCGGGACGGCGATCACGGTCAGGCCGGCCGCGCCCGCCGACCGCAGGCCGTTGCTCGAGTCCTCGATCGCCACGCAGTCGGCCGGGGTCAGGCCCAGCTTGGCGACCGCGGCCAGGTAGACGTCCGGCGCCGGCTTGCCGCGCGGCACCTCCTCGGTGGAGAGGGTCACCTCGAACTCGCCGGTCAGCCCGGCGGTCGCCAGCACCTGGTCGATCAGGATCCGCGCCGACGAGCTGGCCAGCGCCAGGCGGTAGTGCCCGCCGAGGGCCCGGACCACGTCGGCCGCGCCGGGGATGAGCGGCAGGGCGGCCCGGTAACGCTCGGCCATCCGGCCCAGCACGTCGGCGGCGACCTGCTCCGCGGTGCGCGGCACGCCCACCTCGTCGGCCAGGTGCGCCGACCACTCGCCGGTGCTCATGCCCATCATCCGGTCCTGGCTGTCCGGCAGGAATTCACGGCCGTGCTCGGCGACGTAGTCGCGACGGACCTCCTCCCAGACCTCCTCGGTGTCGATGATGACGCCGTCCAGGTCGAAAACCACCGCCGCGATACTCACCCGGTCACCCTACCCTCAACACCCCATCGTGTACGCACGGTGACGCGTCCCCGTGCCCGGCGGGCGGTTTGGACCGGCCAGTCGATGATCATCAGCCGTTAGGTCGGGGTGCGGTCCGGTTGCAGGCCGGTAGCGTCGTGGGAGTACCGCAGCCGCAGCAGGGTCGTGGTAAGCACCGCAACCGAAGCCGGGGAGCCACCGCACATGCCAGTCCCGCCGAGTCGCCCCGGACACCGCCCGGCGTCACCCACCGTGAGCGTGGTCATCCCGACGCAGAGTCCTGAGCGGCTGCCGCTGCTTCTCGCCGCGCTGCCCCCGGTGCACGAGCTGATCATCGTGGTGGGCACCGCCGAGGACACCGCGCTCGCGCTCCCCCGGGCCGCCCGGGTGATCCGCCAGACCCGCTCCGGCTCCGGCAACGCCGTCGCCTGCGGGGTCGCCACGGCCACCGGCGACATCATCGTGACCCTGCCCGGCGACGGCTCCTGCGACCCGGCCGAGGTGCCGGCGTTCGTCGCGGCGCTGCGCGGCGGGGCGGACATGGCGTACGGGTCGCGCCGCCGGATCACCCGGCCCACCGACCTGATCCTGCTCTGGTTCATGGGCGTGCTGCTCGGCTGCCGGCCGGCCGACCCCGGTTTCGGATACCGCGCCTTCTGGCGCGACACCACCGACCGGCTGGGGCTGCCCCCGGTCGCCGGGACCGAACCGCTGACCGGTGACGGCGGTGAGGTGGAGCCGCTGATCGCGGTCAGGGCCGCCCGGGCCGGGCTGAAGGTCGCCGACGTCGAGGTCACCGTCTATCCGCACACCGACCGGTCCGGGATGCCCGCCCTGGGCCCGGCGCTGCGCGCGCTGATCGCCGAACGGCGGCCGGCCGCAACCCGGACGGCCACCGGCGAGAGCATCGTCGTGATGACCGGCACCGGGCGGGTCAATCCGCCGTACCCGGACCGCTATCCGCCGAACAGTGTCCGGCAGTGGCCGGCACCGAACCCGCGGCGCGGCGGCACGAGCGGTGACCGGCCGAACAGCGGCCTGCTGCCGGGCGATGCCGGGTTTGTGGACCGCCGGCGCGGCGACCGCCGGGCCACCGACCGCCGGCGTGGCGCGGCCCGCCTGGCCGGGCCGGCGCCGGTGACACCGGGCCGGCAGGACGGCACGGCCGGGATCACCCCGCCGGGACGTGGTGACGGCGACAACCTGATGCGGCGCCGGTGGCGGGACAACCGGCCGGACGCCGAGGCGGTCGTCCGGGAAGCCGGCGCGGGCCGCCGCCGGGTGCAGGGCCGCCCCAACCTCCGCGTGATCAACGGCGAGGGCGCCGGCGGCTCGGGCCGCGGCGACCTCCGCTCTGTCTGACCCCCGCAGTGTGTTGACTTCGGGCGCGCTGCGCGCCCCAAATCAACACACCCCAAGCAGCGTGTTGACTTCAGGCGCGCAGCGCGCCCCAAATCAACACACCCCAAGCAGCGTGTTGACTTCGGGCGCCATGGGCGCCCCAAATCAACACGCGGGGGTCAGCGGTTGCGCAGCCGCGGCAGGATCTCCTGCGAGTAGAGCCGCAGGAAACGCTCCTGGTCGGGACCCGGCGCGTGGAACACCAGGTGCTTGAAGCCCATGTCGAGGTACTCGGTGACCTTCGCCGCGTGCTCCTCCGGGTCGGACGACACGATCCACCGGGTCGCGGTCCGCTCCACCGACAGCGCGTCGGCCAGCCGCTGCATCTCGATCGGGTCCTCGACGCCGGTCTTCTCCTCCGGCGACAGGGCCAGCGCACCCCAGTAGTGGGTGTCGTTGCGAGCCCGGTCGATGTCGTCGTCGAACGACACCTTGACCTCGATCATCAGGTCCAGGTCGTCGCTCTTGCGGCCGGCCTTCTCCGCGCCCTCGTTCACCGCCGGGAGCAGGGTGTCGGTGTACAGACCGTGGCCCTTGCCGCTGGTGGTGATGAATCCGTCGGCGATCCGCCCGGCCAGCCGGGTCGCCGCCGGGCCGGACGCGCCGATGTAGATCGGGACGGGCGTCGACGGCTTGTCGTAGATGGTGGCGTTCTCGGTGGAGTAGAACTGCCCCTCGTGGGTCACCCGGTCCTCGGTCCAGAGCTGCTGGATCAGGAGGACGGCCTCCTTGAGGCGGGCGAACCGCTCCTTGCCGTCCGGCCACTGCGTGCCGAGCAGCACCTCGTTGAGCGACTCGCCGGAGCCGACGCCGAGGACGACGCGTCCCGGCGCGAGGCAGCCGAGGGTGGCGAAGGCCTGCGCGACGACGGCCGGGTGGTACCGGAACGTCGGCGTGAGCACGCTCGTGCCGATCAGGACCCTTTCGGTACGCGCCGCGAGCGCCCCCAGCCACGGCAGTGCGGCCGGGGCGTGCCCGCCGTCGTGCCGCCACGGCTGGAGGTGGTCGCTGGTGAAGACCGAGTCGAAGCCGAGCTCCTCCGCGAGGATGCCGTACTTGAGCAGTTCCGCCGGCGCGAACTGCTCCGCCGAAGCTTTGTACCCGAACCGAATCATGAATCTCAGCCTAGCCCGCGGATCGGTACGCCTTGCCCGCCTCGGTCGGCGTCTTCCCGTCTTTGTAGAGCCCGAAATCCACGCTGTCGTCGACGGCCGGCAGCCCGAACCAGGCATACCGGGACACGTAGGAGCGCTTCTCCATTCCGGCGGTGGCGCCCTTGATGAAGGTCACCTTCTGCGCGTCGCTCGGGTACCTGGGCGATCCCCCGAAGTTCATCAGGCCGAACTCGGTGATCCAGATCGGTTTGCCGTACCGCTCGTGGACGGCGTCGACGTAGCCGAGGAACTGGTTCACCGCGGCTTTGCTGAAGTCGGAGCCGTACCAGTGCAGGGCGATCGCGTCCACCTGGAGGCCGCGGGCCGCGGCGCCGGTCATGAACCGGTCGAGCCACCCGTTCTCGGTGTCCCCGCCGTAGGCGACGGCCGGGCTGACCAGCTTCATCCCGGTCGCCTCCAGTTTCGGCCAGGCGTCGAGCGCGGCCTCCACGGTCATGTTCGACTGCTCGGCCAGGTCCGGTTCGTTGAAGCCGAGCAGCCACCCGTCGCCCTCGGACTTCGCCTGTTTCAGGGTGGCGTCGGTGACGTTCGCCGCACCCCAGATCATCGGCACGAAGTCGACGCCGGACGGTCCGGGCACCTCGTCGTCGCTGGGCGCCCAGTCGTAGTACCAGGACGCGCCGACGTCCTTGAGCGCGCCCTTCGCGCCGCTGAACTTCCAGACGCCGACGCCCTTCTTGGCCGAGGCGGTCACCACGGCCGCCTTCGAGGTCACCGAGGGCGAGGCCGCGGGCGACGACGAGGCCGGGGCCGGGGCGGACGGCGAGGCGCTGCGGGACACCGCCGGGGAGGGCGCGATCGAGGCGGGCGGGGCCGAGGGTGCGGCGACGACGGCCGCGGTCTCGATCGGCTCCGCCGGCCGGGTGTACGCGTAGAAGGCCCCACCGCCTCCCGCCACCACTCCCACCGTCAGCAGCCCGGCGAGCGCCTTCTGTGCGGCGGCCGCGCCCACCTTCGCCGCGAGGCCCGGGGCGGCTGTCGTGGCGGTGGTGGACGGTGCTCCGGTCGTACCCCCGAGGATGTTGAATTTCAGGACGGTCCCGAGAGCCGGCACCGGGACGACCAGCGGAAGGCCCGCCAGGAGGTGTTCGGCGGCGACCAGGTTGTCCCAGGCCGGCGCGCAGACCCGGCAGTCGCGGGTGTGCCGTGCCACACGCTTGCGCCAGAGCGCGCCGGGGCGGCCGTCCCAGGGGGTGACCAGCACGTCGAGTTCGGGGCAGCGCGGCGCCCGGTTGAGGGCCCGGACCACCACCCGGGCGGTCTCCAGCTGGGCCTTCATCCGTTGGACGCGGACGGCGGCGTGCTGCCGGGTGACCCCGGTGGCCTCGACGATCTCGTCGCGGGTCAGCTCGCCGGAGGCCTCCAGCCACCACAGCGAGAGCAGTTCGCGGTATTCCTCGTCGAGCCACCGGGTCGCCTCGGCGGTCTCCCGGCGCTGGCCGGCGAGTTCGAGCCGGGTGATCGCCAGGTCGGTGAAGTCGGCGCCCGGGTCGCGCAGGTCCGCGTCGATCGGGGCGTCCGGCTGCCGGCGGCGGAACCGTTCGCGCACCTGGCGCACGGTGATGGCCACCAGCCAGGAACGGAACGACTCGGGTTCACGCAGGTCACCGAGGTTGCTCAGGACCCGGATCATGGTCTCCTGGACGACGTCGTCGACGTCGGCGTGACCCTCCAGCGCGCGTCCCACGATGGTGTACACCAGCGGCAGGTAACCCGCCACGAGCCGGTCGATCGCGGCCGCGTCCCCGGCCCGCGCCGCGATCACCGTCGCGGTATCCGGTTGTGGTGCCATAGTCCCGCCTTTCCTGGGCATGCAGTGCTTCTCCAGGAAGGGAGACGTGCATGGTGACCATGGATAACACGTTTCGGCGTGCTGTCCCAGGGGCGACGATTAGCGTGAGCGCGGATCGGGCACAGACATCACATGCGCATGTCGGTACGACTGAACCTGCCCCGCGAGGTGGACAGCGTCCCCGCGGTGCGCAGGCTGTTGCGTTGCGCGCTGACGACCCTGCGGGTCGATCGGCAGGCCGGCGCCGATCTGGAGATCGCCCTCACCGAGGCGTGCGCCAACGTGGTGAAGCACGCGGCGGGGGTGGAGAACTTCGAGGTCCGCCTCGAGGTCGCCGATGACCGTTGCTCGATCGACGTGGTCGATGAGGGCACGGGCTTCGATCTGGGACCGGACGCGGGTGTCTCACCTGCTCCGAGCAGTGAACGGGGACGCGGGTTGTTCCTGATCAGGGCACTGGCCGAGAACGTGCGCATGCACTCCAGCCCGCGCACCGGGAGTCTCATCCACTTCGAGAAGTCCTTCGCCTGAGCGTTTCCGCGCCGGAACAGCCCAGGGTGGGCTGTTCCGGCGCGAAACGTTTGCCGTATAACAAATACCTGCTGTCGGGAGAGGAGTGTGGAGTGTCCGACCAACCGGTACCCCTGGGTTCCCTACTACGTGCTGCGCCTCCGGACCGGCTCCCCGAGGTGGTGGCGGAGCATCTGCGACGCCACTACTCGGCAGACCGGATCGAGGTCTTCATCCCCGATCTGACCCACTCCGCGATGTGCCCGCTGCTCAGCGAGGACAAGACCACAGCCGACCCGTCGGCGCTGCGCTGCTTCGGCAGTCAGCGCACCGGCGCCGAGAGCACGCTCTCCGGAACGTACCGGCTGTATCTGCCGCTGAGCTGCTGGGGTGAACGGATCGGCGTGCTGCGCCTGGACCTGCCCCGCCGTCCCGAGCCGGAGGTCGCCGACCAGCTGGCCACCGGTGCCGACGAGCTGGCGGTGGCCATGCGCGCCGCGGCCCCGGCCACCGACCGCTACCACCGGGCGAGCCGCCGGGAACGGCTCACGATGGCCGCCGAGCTCCAGTGGGACCTGCTCCCCGGCCGGTCCCTCGGCGACGAACGCTTCCTGCTCGCCGGGCAGCTCGAGCCGGCGTACGACGTCCGCGGCGACCACTTCGACTGGGCGCTCGACGGCGACCGGCTCACCATCACCGTCCTCAACGGCGACGGTGACGGTCTCGAGGCGTCCATGCTGACCGCCACCGCGGTGAACGCCATGCGCAACGCCCGCCGCTGCGGTGCCGACATCGTCGAGCAGGCCGAACTGGCCTCCGACGCGGTGCACTCCCGCTACAGCGGCACGGTGCATGCCGCCACCCTGCTCCTGGAGATCGATCTGGTCAGCGGGGACGTGGCGGCGGTCGACGCCGGCTCACCGCACTGCCTGATCGCCCGGGGCGGTGACGTCCGGCAGGTCGAGCTGGAGCAGCAGTTACCGCTCGGCATGTTCGGCGAGGCCCGTTACGAGATCCAGCGCTTCCGGCTGGATCCCGGCGACCGGATGCTCGTGGTGAGTGACGGGGTACACGCCGCCACCCCCGGAGGCCGATCACCTTACGGTGAATCTGCCCTGCTCAGTGCACTTCGACGGACACGGTTGCAGCCGGCCACAGAAGCGGTGGGTACGGTGATGCGAGGCCTTCGCGACTACCACGCCGGAGCCGACGCGCTCGACGATGCCGTCACGGTCTGCTTGGACTGGCGGCGCTGACCCGTTTCGGACCGGTTGAAAAACCGCCGGACCGGGTAGGGGTAGAGGCTCATGAGTCCGTGACTCTACAAACGGGGTGTCGGCATGGAGCGCGTCACCGAGGTCGCCGCCGCGATCGAGTCGTCGGCGGAGTCGTTCGCGGCTGTCCTCGAACAGGCCAGGCTGGCACAGAGTCCGTCTGTACCGCCGGCCCAGTTGCGCGTGCTCATGATCATCTCAGGTAACCGGCACACCAACATGAGCCGGCTGGCCGAGGCCCTCGACGTGGTGCCGTCCTCCGCCAGCCGACTCTGCGACCGGCTGGAGGCGACCGGGCTGCTGCGCCGGGTCGCCGACCCCCGCGACCGGCGCGAGGTCCGGCTGCTGCTCACCCCGGCCGCCCAGCGGCTGCTCAACGACCTGCGGGACCGTCGCCGGGCGGCGCTCGCCGACGTGCTCGACCGGATGCCGCCGGGCGCCCGCCAGGACCTGCTCCGCGCCCTGCAGGCGTTCGAGGCCGCCGCCGCGCAGGACCACGACACCGCGAGCGGCGATCTCCGGACCGCCTAGGTGATCGACAGGAGCGGTGCTGAGGGGCGATAGGCTGCGTCCCGTGCGCATCGGCATCGTGATCCTTCCGGACCAGCGCTGGGCCGTCGCCCGGCGACGCTGGCAGCTCGCCGAGGAGTTCGGCTTCGACCACGCGTGGACCTACGACCACCTCGGCTGGCGTGACCTGGCGGACGGCCCGTGGTTCGACGCGGTGCCGACCCTCACCGCGGCCGCGATGGTGACCGAGCGGATCCGCCTGGGCACCTACGTCGCCTCACCGAACTTCCGGCATCCGGTGCACTTCGCCCGGGAGGCCCTCGCCCTCGACGACATCTCCGGCGGCCGGCTGCTGCTCGGCCTCGGCGCCGGCGGCATCGGCTTCGACTCCGCCGTGCTCGGACGGCCGGAACTCACGCCGCGCGAGCGCGTCGACCGGTTCACCGAGTTCCTGGAGCTGTTCGGCACGATCCTCAGCACGCCGTCGACCACCTGGTCCGGCGAGTGGTATTCGGCGGTCGAGGCCCGCAGCATCCCCGGCCCGGTGCAGCAGCCGCGCCCACCGTTCGTGATCGCCGCCAACGGTCCCCGGGCGCTGCGGCTGGCCGCCCGCAACGGTGACGGCTGGGTCACCACCGGCCCGCAGGCGGACACCGCCGACCAGTGGTGGCGGGAGGTGACCACCATCCGGGACCGATTCGAGACGGCATTGGCGGACACCGACCGCGCACCGGACACAGTGGATCGTTATCTTAATCTGGATTCGTCGCCGGTCTACTCGCTGAGCAGCGTCAACGCCTTCGAAGACGCTATCGGCCGCGCGGCGGAACTCGGCTTCACCGACGTCATCACCCACTGGCCGCGCCAGTCCAGTTGGTACGCGGGCGACGAGAGCGTGCTGGAGTCGGTCGCCGCCGAACTGCCCCGCCTGCGCCGGGGCTGAGCTTTCCCGACCCGTTTCCCGCGCCATTTCGCCCGGCCCGGCGCGAGCCGTTTCGGGCCGGTCGAAGGGGATTCCGCGCGCCGGTTCCGTTCACGCACCGTCATCGGACTCCGGCGCCGGAGGGCAACCGGCCGCCGGGCGCGGCAGCCCGCGACCGGCACGATTCAGCGGTTGTGGGCCGCCCGGTACGCGCTGCTGACCTCCTGCGGAATGCGGCCACGCTCGGAGATTTTGTGCCCGTTGCGAATCGCCCACTCGCGGATCAGCCGGTTCTCGTCACGGGAACCGGCGGTGCGCACCGGAGTGGCCCCCCGCGACGGGATGCGCCCCGTGGTCGTCCGGCCCAGGCGGGTGCCCGCGTTGATGTACGGGTCCAGCGCCTTACGCAACTTTCCGGCATTCGCCTCGGAAAGGTCGATCGTGTAGCTGACACCGTCGAGACTGAACTCGACCGTCCGATCCGCCTTCTTGCCGTCCAGATCGTCGATCAGGGTGGTGATTACCTGGCGCGCCATAAGGACTCCCGAGAGAAATTAATCAACCGCGCCCAGTCTTGCGCGCGACCGGCGGGCCGCGCAACTCCCCACCGCGATCCGGCAATTCTTTCCATCCGCCGCCCGGCCCCTTATCAGAATGGGGCCGGCGCAATAGCGCCGAATCCGCAAAGCCCGGTTGGCCACGGGCCGCGGTGGGCGTTAGGGTCGGCGCCATGCAGGACGAGCAGCTCGCCTGGCGGGAGCAGCAGAAGCGTGCCGCGGCCGGCCGCGCCGCCGCGCTGGAGGCGGACCGTGCCGCCGAGGCACGCCAGGCCGGTGCGCTGCTCGACGACTTCGTCCGCCGTGCCGCCGAGGCCGGGCTGCCCCCGCACCCGCTCAGCGCCCGCAGCCTGGACGGACGGTCGACATACCGGACGACGGCCCGCGGGTGGTATCTGAAACACGACCGCTCGGTGGCCGTCGGCGAGGACGGCGAGTACTACATCCTCACCGTCCCGGCCTCGTTGCGCGCCCGGTTCACCGGAGCCGAACTCAGTCCCAGCAAACCCCGGATGATCGTGGGCGCGGGCGGCGGCGACGGGGATCCGATGCCCCTCGGGCGATTGCTCGACCGGCGACTGGAGGCGGGAGCCCACTGGCCGTGACCTCAGCCCTCCGGCCCTTCGCGGCCCTCACCGCCGGACTCCTCGCGGTCCCGGTGGCCGCCGTCCCCGCCGCGGCCGCAACCGGCCGCGCTCCGATCTCCGCCGCATCGACAGCAGCCGCAACCGGCCGCGTTCCCGTCTCCGCCGCATCGACAGCAGCCACATCCGGCCGCGTTCCCGTCTCCGCCGCGGCAGCCGCCCCGGTCGCGTGCCCGAAACCCAGGGTGGCCGCGCCCAGCCGGCCGCCCGCGCCCACCCCGCCAGCCGACGTCGCCGCCGACATGGCCGTCGGGGGTGAGGCTCTCGCCACCCGCGGGCTCACCGTCCCGGCGGGCGTCCCCGCCCCGCCCGCGGTCACCGCGACCACCTGGCTGGTCGCCGACCTGGACACCGGCGAGGTGCTCGGCGGCTGCGGACCACACGTCCATCAGACCCCGGCCAGCGTGCAGAAGATGCTGCTGGCCGCCACCGCCATGGACCAGCTCGACCCGGCCGAGAAGGTCACCGCCACCGACGGCGACCTGGACATCGAGGTGAACAGTTCGGCGGTCGGCCTGGTCGTCGGCGGCACCTATCCGGTCTCGACCCTCTGGCTGGGGCTGCTCCTCAACTCCGGCAACGACGCGGCGAACGCGCTGGCCCGCACGGCCGGTGGGGGCGGCACCGACGGCGTGGCCAAGACCGTCGGCGCGATGAACGCGCTGGCCGCCTCGCTGGGCGCGCGCCAGACGCACGCGGTCACCCCGTCCGGGCTGGACGGCAAGGGGCAGTTCACCAGTGCGTACGATATGGCGCTCATCGCCCGGGTGTGTTTCGCCAGCGCCGACTTCCGCAAGTACGCGCTGACGAAGACCGCGACGATGCCGGCGCAGCGGAAGCAGAAGGCCGGCGGCTTCCAGTTCCAGAACGAGAACAAGCTGATCTTCAACTATCCGGGTGCGCTGGGCGGCAAGACCGGTTTCACCACGCTGGCCCGGCACAGTTACGTCGGCGGGGCGGAACGCGACGGCCGCCGTCTCGTGGTCACCCTGCTCGGCGCCGAGGCCAGGCCGAAGCGCGGCTGGCAGCAGGGTGCCGCCCTGCTCGACTGGGGATTCTCCCTGCCGGAGGGTTCCTCGGTCGGCAACCTGGTCACCCCGGAGGAGGTAGCGGCGCAGCAGCGGGCCGAACAGCAGGCGGAGGCCGCGCCGACCGAGGGCACCCGGGTGGAGCAGTCGCCGCAGGCCGCCCGGCCGGCCTCGGGGAGCCCGGTGTCGGTGGCGGCCGCGGCGTCGATCGCGATCAGCCTGGCCGCGATCCCGCTCCTGCTCCTGGTCCTCCAGCGACGCCGGCGCCGGGCCCACCGCGACGCGACCGCCGCCGCCGCCGACCAGTAGTAGTAGTCAGCCGAGGACCAGGCCGAAGATCCAGACGACCGCGATCCCCAGCGCCGCCGCCAGCTCCACCAGCAGGGAGAGTCCGACCGCGGCCAGCGCCGACCGCGTCGACGGCCAGGCCCGGTCCGCGCCGAGCCGGTTCAGCTCGACCAGCCACACACCCAGCACGAACCCGATCACCAGCCCGGCCACCGGGATCACGAAGAAGCCGACCAGGCCGAGCACCCCGCCGAGCAGCAGCGCCGACGTCGGCACTCCCGAGTTCTGCAGCTTCTTTCCCGGCCAGAGGAACTTGAGGACCATCCCTCCGCCGCCGATCAGCGAGGCCACGATCGCCACCGTCCAGGCGACGCCGGTGGACGCCCCGCCCAGCAGCGCCCACAACAGGACGCCGCCCCAGGTCAGCAGCAATCCCGGCAACACCGGAAGAATCACCCCGATCACGCCGGTGAGGATCAGGATTCCAGAGATGATCGTGATGGCGGTACCGGTGTCGCTCAATTCCATGCGGGACACCCTGCCGCAACCGTCCAGAACCCTCAACCAGCCCCGCCGAGCGCCGATGGCTAACCAACGGCCGCTTCCGCGGACGAATGCAACCGGTACGCAACTGCGTGTGCCCGGCTCAGCACCTTTTGTATTGGACAGTTCTCCCTGTCAGCCAAGGCCCCACGGCCGCGGGCGCCGACATGAACCGGGGGAACAGACATGACCAGCGCCGTGACGACTGCCGACTTCGTCGCCGATCTCGCGCCCGCCGCGACCGTGCTCTCCGTCCGGGAGCAGGAGGAGCTGATCCGCACCCACATGCCGCTCGTCGGGCACCTGGTGCGGGACATGCTCAGCCGCATCCCCAACCACATCCATCGGGACGATCTCACCAGTGCCGGGCTGCACGCCCTGGTCACCGCGACGCGCGGCTGGGACCCGGAGCGCGGTGTGCCGTTCCACCGTTTCGCGAGCACCCGGATCCGGGGCGCGCTCCTCGACGAGCTGCGGGCGCTGGACTGGGCGACCCGGTCGGTGCGGTCGAAGGCGCGCAGCACCGACGCGACGAAGCAGAACCTGACCACCACTCTCGGCCGGACGCCCACGCCGGAGGAGCTGGCCCAGGCGCTCGGCACCACCACCACCGAGCTGAACCAGACGAACAACGACGTGCAGCGGGCGACCGTGCTCTCGCTGCAGGGTTTCACCACCAGCAGCGCCGACGACCTGGTCACCGAGCAGGCGCCGGGCCCGGAGGAGATGCTGCTGCGCCGGGAGCAGATCGGTTATCTGCACCACGCGATCGGTTCGCTGCCGGAGCGCCTGCAGACGGTGGTCACCGAGTATTTCCTGCGGGAGCGGCCGATGGCCGACATCGCCTCCGACCTGGGGGTCACCGAGAGCCGGGTGAGCCAGTTGCGCGCCGAGGCGTTGTCACTGCTCAAGGACGGCCTGAACACGCACCTCAACCCGGATCTGGCGCCCGCGCCGGACAACCCGGGAAGCATCACCGCCCGGCGCCGCGCGTCGTATTACGCACAGATCGCCAACAACACCACCATGCACAGCCGGCTGGCGATGACCAACGCGCACGGCCACACCGCGATCGGCCGGGGCCTGCGCCAGCCGCCGAACGGTGGCGGGCACTGATTCGTCCCGCACAGGAGAGACCCGGCGGTGCTTCCGCCGGGTCTCTCCTGTTTCGCCCTTCACGGGGTACGCGGTGAAGCGGTCACGCCAGCGCGGACAACACCTTCGGCAGATCCGTCGTGTGCAGAACGCCCAGTCGACGGGTCGCCCGGGTGATCGCCACGTAGAGGTCGGACAGGCCCCGCGGGCTCTCCTCGATGATCTCGTCCGGGGCGATCACGAGGACCGAGTCGAACTCCAGCCCCTTCGCCTGCCGGACGGTCATCAGGACCACGTGGTTGAGCAGGTCGGGCTGCTCCCCGACGGCCGCGCCGGGTACCGCCGCGATCAGGGCGGCGCCCAGGGACTCCTCGAGCCGGTCCGGCACGAGCACCCCGAGACGGCCCTCCTCGATCAGCGCGGACTCCTTGCGTACCTCCGCAATCAACTCCTCGGCGAGAGCGCCGGGCCCCACCCGGCGTGCCCACGGCGTCACGCCGGCCGACCGCACCGAATGCGGGGGCCGCAGGGCCGGGTCGACCGCGGCGAGCACGTCCGCGGCGACCGCCATCACCTCGGCCGGGGTGCGGTAGTTGACGCTCAGCTCGACCAGCCGCCAGCGCTGCGCCACGTAGGGTTCGAAGACCTGCTCCCAGGTGGTGGTGCCGGCCAGTTCGGAGGTCTGCGCGACGTCGCCGACCGCGGTCATCGACCGGCTCGGGCAGCGGCGCATCAGCAGCCGCCAGGCCATCGGCGACAGCTCCTGGGCCTCGTCCACGATGATGTGCCCGAACACCCAGGTCCGGTCGGCGGACGCCCGTTCGGCGGCGGTCCGGGTGTCGATGACCTCGTGCCGTTCGACGAAGGCGTCCGCGTCGACCACGTCCAGGGCGGAGAGCACCTCGTCGCGGTCGGTGCCCTCGTCCTCGAAGTCGAGCGACCGGGAACCCTCGACGATCTCGAGAACGCCCTCGACGTAGTCGAGGGCGGCGGCCCGCTGCCGCTTCTGCTCGCGCAGCTTGAGGGTGTCGTCCACACCGAGCAGCTCGGCCAGTTCGTCGAGCAGCGGTACGTCGGCCGGGGTCCAGCCGTCCGAGGGGTCGCGCAGCAGCAGCGCCCGTTCCTCGGCGGTGCACCCGGCCGAGTCCAGCCGGTCGTCGTCGGTGAGCAGGTCCCGCAGCACCTGTCGTGGGGTGAGCACCGGCCAGAACTCGAAGAGCGCCTGCTGCACGTCGACGTCCTCGCGCAGTTCCCGGCGGGTCTCGGCGAGATCGGCCTCGGAGAGCAGGTTGTCGCCGCCGAGCGGGTCGGCGCCGATCCGGTCGGCGATCAGCTGCGACAGCGCGTGGATCGACTCGGTCACGAAGATCTGCCGGGCCACGTTGTGCTGCTTGCCGGAGCGCCGGGCCGCGGACCGGGCCTCCTCGAGCACGGCCCGTTCGATGCGCAGCGGGTAGCCGTCGTGGTCGACCTCGACGAACTCGTCCGGGACGGTCTGCCGGTCGGCGACCGCGTTCTCCAGCACGTCGAGCATGTGCAGGGTGCCCTTGAGCGCGGCGGCGGCCGGGCGCTCGACGGCCCGGGCGCGGACCCCGGGGAACATGTCGCCGAGGGTGGCCAGCAGCACGCCGGTCTCCGCGAGCGACGGCAGCACCTGCGAGATGTAGCGCAGGAAGGTGGTGTTCGGCCCGAGGATCAGCACGCCGGACCGGGTCAGCTGTTCCCGGTACGTGTACAGCAGGTAAGCCGCCCGGTGCAGGGCCACCGCGGTCTTGCCGGTGCCCGGGCCGCCCTGGACGACGAGCACGCCCGGCAGTCCGGATCGGATCACCTCGTCCTGTTCCGCCTGGATGGTCTCGACGATGTCGCGCATCCGGCCGGTCCGGTTCGCGGTCAGCGCGGAGAGCAACGCCGCCTCGCCGGTCACGTCCTCCCTGCCGGTCCCGTCGCCGGCCGAGATGTCGAGCACCTCGTCGTCGATGTCGGTCAGGGTGCGTCCCCGGGTCCGCAGGTGCCGGCGCCGGGTGACGCCGTCCGGGCTGACCGCGGTGGCCAGGTAGAACGGCCGGGCGGCGGGTGCGCGCCAGTCCACCAGCAGCGGTTCCTGCGCGCGGTCCTCGGCGAAGAGCCCGAGCCGGCCGATGTAGCGCGGATGATCCGCGGCGAAGTCCAGGCGGCCGAAGCAGAGGCCGTTCTCCACCGAGTTGAACTGCGCGAGCTGCTCGGTGTAGTGGCCCCGGGTGGCTTCCCGCTGGGCCCGTCCCTGCGGGGTGCCGCCGCCTTCGAGCAGGATCGCGCGCAGCCGATTGTCCGCCTGCTCACGCAACTGATCGAGCCGCGTGTAGAGCGTGGTCAAGTACGCCTGCTCGGAATCGATCTCGGCGTTCCAGCTTGACAAAGTCGCCCCTTTTCGTGCTATCATTCCGGCGCTGGCAACCATTCTTATGGTTGCCTTTTTCGTATCTGCCATGGATTCGGCAAACGACCAGAATAGCGGAGCCGCCACGAGTTACGGCCGACACCGCGAGTGTCCGAAATCCGTCTCGACACGCCCGGGCCGTTACGCGGAGAGCCCACCCGGGATTAACCGGGACATGGACGACAACAACCACCCCATCCGGCGCTTCTCGATCGTTGCCCTCGCCATGATCGCCACCCTCGGCGTGACCTCCGCGTGCTCCGGCGACGAGGACGAGCCCGCGGCCGCCGCGGCCGCCGGCCCGGCGCCGAAGACCATCGAGGGCGCCAAGGACGCGGCCCAGACCGTTTTCGACCGGTTCAGTGGCG
The DNA here is from genome assembly GCF_000962825.1 of Actinoplanes rectilineatus. Classification (GTDB taxonomy): domain Bacteria; phylum Actinomycetota; class Actinomycetes; order Mycobacteriales; family Micromonosporaceae; genus Actinoplanes; species Actinoplanes rectilineatus. The sequence goes on along the minus strand of NZ_JZKF01000013.1, from coordinate 59,554 downwards.
GGGACTTCGCCGGAGCGTGGGAGATGTACACCGCTGCCGGCAAGCAGTCGATCAGCAAGGACGACTACGTCAAGCTCAACCAGGCCTGCTCCCGCAAGGGCCTGGCGATCACGCTGACCAGTGCCCGGATGGAGGGCACCGACAAGGCGGTGGTGATCGCGAAGCAACTGGTCGCGGCCCAGTCGTACACCATGGTCTACGAGACGGACTCCTGGCGGCTGGAGCCGGCCAAGGAGGGTCTGGCGCTGTACAAACTGGGCGCCGACAAGGCCATCGCGGCCCAGAAGAAGGCCGGGACCTGCCCGAACGCCTGAACTCCGACGGGCGTCCCCGGGCCCGCCGCGAACCGCGGCGGGCCCCCGGATCCGGGCCGAGTCTCAGGCCGCCGCCGGCAGACCGTCCGCGCTGGTCAGGGCGAGACGGGTACGCAAGTCGCCACGATTGGCGATCTTCTCGTAGTAGGCGGCACGGCGGCGGGCGACACAGCCCTCCTTCGGCGGGTTCTGCGCGGCCATCGCCGGATCGAGGTGCGTGTTCAGACCGTCCCGCAGCAGCACCAGCGCCTCGGCACGCAACTGGGAGACCCGCGACTCGCTGACACCCAGCCGGGAAGCGATGTCGGCCATCGGGCGCTCCTGGAAGAAGTAGCCCTCGACCACCTCCCGCAGACGCTCCGGCAGGGCCTCCACCGCGTGCCGCAGGTACCCGAGACGTTCCCGGCGCAGCAGCATCTCCTCGGGGCCGGCACCCGGCTCGGTCACCATGTCATCGGCGGTCGCGGTGGCGAAACCCTGCAGGCTGAACACCGTGGCCCGCTGCACGTCGTCGGCGGCCTGCTCCAGGTCCTCGACGCTGCACCCGAGGCGCTCGGCGACCTCCTGCGTCGTCGGGGTACGCCCCAGCTCGGCCATCAGTTCCTCACGCGCCGAGTCGGAACGGCGGGCCCGCTGGCGGACCGAACGGCTGGCCCAGTCCAGCCCGCGGAGCTCGTCGAGGAGGGCGCCGCGAACCCGGGCCGCCGCGAACCGGGGGAACGGGACACCCCGCTCCGGGTCGAAACCACGAGCGGCGGCGACCAGAGCCGCGTACCCTGCGGAGAGCAGGTCGTCGCGGTTCACGTGTGCCGGGACACGGGCCAGCATCTCCCGGACCAGGTGTCCGACGAGAGGCATGTTCGCCCGGACGATGTCCTCGCGACGCCGCTCCACTGCCGGTGTCTCAACGGTCATCAGGGGCCTCCTCAGGTCCTGCCGGGGGCGGGGACGTCCCGGCACTGAGGAGAAAGATGAGCCGCGCTGAGTGCGGACCGGTTCGCCCTCGGGTGCGAACCGGTTGCGGAGCGTGGCCGGTACAATGATCGGTAGCGGTTAACCGCTTCTCTCTTACGGGCGGCCGCCCTCGGGTCGACCACCACGCGTCGCGACCAGTGAGGTCAGCGCCGGGCAGACCGACCCTCGACCACTGGAGTTCCCACCTTCATGACGACCTTCACCGAGCTCGGCGTGCCCGCCGTCCTCACCACGGCACTCACCGGGCTCGGGATCACGGCCCCGTTCCCGATCCAGACGGCCACCCTGCCCGACTCGCTGGCCGGGCGTGACGTCCTCGGACGTGGCCGCACCGGATCCGGCAAGACGTACGCGTTCGTGCTGCCCCTGGTGGCCCGCCTGGCCGCCTCGAAGGCGCCGCGCCGTACCGGCCGCCCCCGCGCGCTGATCCTCGCGCCGACCCGGGAACTGGCCACCCAGATCGAGGCCACCCTGCGCCCGCTCGCCGACGCGGCGAAACTGTCCACCCTCGTGGTGTTCGGCGGCGTCGGGCCCAACCCGCAGATCAAGGCGCTCAAGGACGGCGTCGACGTGCTGGTCGCCTGCCCGGGCCGGCTCGACGACCACATCCGCAACGGTCACGCCTCGCTGGACTCCATCGAGATCACCGTGCTCGACGAGGCCGACCACATGGCCGACCTGGGCTTCCTCCCGGTGGTGAAGCGTCTGATGGCGCAGACCCCGGCGACCGGTCAGCGCCTGCTCTTCTCGGCCACCCTGGACAACGGCGTCGACGTGCTGGTCCGCCAGTTCATGCGCAAGCCGGTCACCCACCACGTCGACGCGGCCGCCCAGGCGCCCGTCGAGATGGACCACCACGTGCTGCACGTCCGGCACGACGACCGGTTCGGCGTGCTCGTCGACCTGCTCGCCGCGCCCGGCCGTTCGGTCGTCTTCACCCGCACCAAGCGCCGCGCCAAGGTGCTGACCCGCCAGCTCATCGCGTCCGGCATCCCGGCCGTCGAGCTGCACGGCAACCTCGCGCAGAACGCCCGCAACCGCAACCTGTCGGCGTTCTCCGACGGCAGCGCGGGCACGCTGGTGGCGACCGACATCGCGGCCCGTGGCATCCACGTCGACGACGTCGCGCTGGTCATCCACGCCGACCCGCCGGTCGAGCACAAGGCCTACCTGCACCGGTCCGGCCGGACCGCCCGGGCCGGCAACCGCGGCACGGTGATCACGCTGATGACCGACGACCAGCAGTCCGACGTCCGTGACCTGGCCCGCAAGGCGGGCATCCGGCCGGTCACCACGAAGGCTCGGCCGGGCGACACGCTGCTCGCCGAGCTGGCGCCGGGCGAGCGGACCTTCGTCTCCCCTGCCGAGGCCGCCGCCGCGTCCGCCCCGGCCCCCACCTCGTCGGCCTCCGGCTCCCGGTCGGCGGACGGTGGCACGGCGCAGGGTGAGGGCACCGGCGGACCGTCGCGGGGTTCGCGCCGCCGCCGGGGACGTGGTCGCTCGACCGGTGCCGGCACCGCGGCCGCGACGTCGTCCGGTTCCCCGGACAAGGGCACCGGTGGCCGCGGTCAGGCCACGTCCGGCGGCCGCGGCAGCCAGGCGTCCGCCGGAGGCCGTGCCACGCAGGCCACCGCCGGTGGTCGCGGCGGTCAGCGCGGGTCCGGCCAGGCCGGCCAGGCACGTTCCACCACCCGTTCGGGTACGCCGCAGCAGCGTTCCACCGCCTCCGGTGGCGCGGCCGCGTTCTCCACCCGCTCCACCGGCCGCCGTTCCGGCCGCTGACTCCCGCGTGGTGATTTGAGGCGCTCTCCACGCCTGAAATCACCACACCCCGTCAGCCGTGTTGAGTTGGGGCGCGCAGCGCACCCCAAATCAACACACCCCGTTCGCTGTGGTGACTTCGGGCGCGCAGCGCACCCCAACTCAACACACCCCGTTCGCTGTGGTGACTTCGGGCGCGCTGCGCGCCCCAAATCAACACACCCCGTTCGCTGTGGTGAGTTGGGGCGCGCAGCGCGCCCTAACTCAACACACCCCGTTTGGTGTGGTGAGTTCGGGCGTGTGGTGTCAGGCTTCGGGGACTACCACCGAGAGCTCCTTGCCCAGCGAGTACCCGGGGCACAGCTCCAGCTCGTCGCCGCTCCAGAAACGCCCCGGGTCGTACCAGTTGGCCTTACGACCGCGGGGCAGCAGGCCCATGTCCTCATAGGTCACCGCCACCACCTCGGCGCAGTAGGCCTTCTCCAGGGTCGCCTCGCTGACCCGCCGCTCCTGCCACGGCAGCCGGATCTGCGGCACCCGGCCACGGGCCCAGCGCGCCGCCAGTTGCGACGTCGACGGGAACGGCGTGCCGTCCAGGCGGGCCACCGTCTTGAGGGCCTTGTCCTCGATGGCCCGGGTCACACCCGGTTCCAGCTGGCGCAGGTAACCGCGCTGGCCGTACCGGCGGGCCCACACGGTGACCGCGTCCCTCAGGTCGTGCAGTTGTACGCCGCGCTGGAAGCCGCCGGACCACATGTCGGGCAGCGACCTGCCGAGTTCGGCGTGCCACATCAGTGGTGGCATGTCCTCGATCACCAGGGACATGCCGACGTGGTTCACGGGACTGTTGGTGAGAGTCTGGATCGCCCGGTCCGGACCGGATCGTCCTCGGAAGATCCAGATGTCACCGGTACGAGTCAGGTCAATGGCCTCGTCGAGGCTTAGTTCGGCAACCACGTGTCTATCCTCAACAAATGCGTTGGTGGAAGGTAGTGGGACTGGCAGGACTGGCGGGCGTCGCGGCCACCGGGGCGATCATCGCCCGGCAGGAGCGACAGCGCCGGGCGTACACCCCGGACGAGATCCGGAGCCGATTGCACGAGCGGGTGGCCGAGGCCGCGAAACCGGACGGGCCGGCTCCGCGACCGGAGTGAACGATGCGGCTGGAATGACGATGCGGCTGGATCGACATACGGCTGGATCGACATGCGGCTGGATCGACATGCGGCTGGAGTGACGATCACACCATGTCGGTGTCTCTGAGTACGGACCAGAGACCGGCGCCGTCCGGGGCGGAGAACCACGTCTTGCCGCCCGACGGGACCACTTCGGCGTTCTCCGAGGGTCCCGGGATGGCGCCGGCCAGCACCGCCTGAGTGGGCGAGAGCCGCCGGATCGCCACGGCTGCGACGTTGTCCGGGTGTTCCCGGGCGAACTCGGAGTAGATCTCCTGGTCGTGCTGGCCGTCGTCGCCGACCAGCAGCCACCGGATGTCCGGGAACTCCTGGGCGAGCCGGCGCAACGTCTTGCGCTTGTGCTCCTGTCCGCTGCGGAACCACCGGTCCGGGGTGGGTCCCCAGTCGGTGAGCAGGATCGGGCCGGCCGGATAGAGGTGCCGGCTCAGGAAACGGGTCAGCGCGGGCGCGACGTTCCAGGCACCGGTGGAGAGGTAGACCACCGGGGCGCCGGGGTGCGCGTTGACCAGCCGCTCGTAGAGCACGGCCATCCCGGGGACCGCCATCCGCGCGTGTTCGTCGAGCACGAACGTGTTCCACGCGGCGAGCATCGGGCGCGGCAGCGCGGTCACCATCACCGTGTCGTCGATGTCGGAGATCACACCGAAGGTGGCCTTCGGGTCGATCACCCGGATCGGGGCGTCGACCGGTGTACTCGTCTCGATGCTCAGCCGGGCACTGCCCCAGCCCGGGTCGAGGTCGCCCTTGACCCGGCAGTCGAGGTAGCCGCTGCGGTCGGTGTGCGCCTCGGTGATCGTGCCGCCGAGCTCGATGCGGACCAGCGCCCCGGCCGCCGGGGTGGTGGTGAAACTGCGCCAGCCGCGTACCTTCTCCCGGCGTCTGCCGACCATGCCGGGGCGGGCCAGCAACACCCGGCCCATCACCCGGGCCCAGCCCGGTGCGCCGTACCCGGTGTAGGCCGTGATGTAGGGCTTCCAGCCCCGTCCGCGCAGCCGACGTTCGATGACGTCGTGGACCGCGTCCTCGATCAGGGCGGCCCGGTGCATCCGGGCCGCAGGCGAGCTCGCACCCGCGGGAGTTACCGTCACCATCGCCTCCTTACCCAGTTCCAGCCGCCCGTCCCGCCCGGCCACGTTACCGGGCGAGGACCAGGGACCCGCATCGAAGTGGGGGTGGCTGGACCACGTCACCGTCCGTCTTCCACACAGGTACGGACACGGGATGCCACGGCGCCGTCCGGGACTCCAGGATGGACATCAGGCGGCCGCCGGAAGCTCGGTGGCGGCCCACTGCTCGGACCACCACTGCTGGTCGATCGGTTCGGCGGCCGGGCCGCGCATCCGAGCCGACGAGGCCTCCGCCCGCAGGCTGCGCACCTCGTCGGCGGCGGCCTCGGCGGCCCGCCACGCGATCCGCTCGGCCTCGACGGACCGGCGGTACGCGGTCAGCCGGTGATCGCGGGCCGCGTTGCGCAGCAACGGTTCCTGCTGCACCGGGTGCAGGCGGGGGTTCCAGCCGCGGTGCGCGTACACGTCGTTGAGCTGGGCGATCGACAGGTCCTGGGAGCGGCACAGTTCGCCGGCCGCCCGGTGCAGGTAACGCTGCCGGTCGACGTTCTCGCCGGGCTTGCGACGACGGCTGATCAGCGGGTACGCGGTCGCGGCCGACGTCCGCCGGGCGGCCCGGTCCGCCTCCTCGTACGCGGTCCAGGCACTGTCGACCGTCTCCTGGGCGGCGAGCCACTCGGCCCGTCGCCGGACGGCCGTGGCGGCGGCCCGGGTCGCGGCGTTCTCGATCTCGTCCGCGTACGGGTTCTCCTCGACGGGATGCGCGCCGTGAAATCGGGGCAGCGCCGAGGTGACCACCGCGACCGCGAGGAGCAGCAGGATCGCCACCCAGATGAAGGCGGCCTGCGGCATCGCGGTCAGGAAGTTGTCAAATGCGGAATCCATGAACACCCCTGGGAAGTGGACGACGGCCGGCATCGACGGGCGTCCCGGCGGTGTCCCGCCGGGGCGTCAGGCGGCCGGCGGTCCGCGTGATCCGCGGGTGTCCGGGGTCTCGCCGCCGGGCCGGGTGTCCGGGCCGGTGATGATCGCCGCCGGAGCCGGAACGGTCTCCGGGGCCGGCGGTTCCGCGACGGCGGCCGTCGCGACGGACGGCTCCGTGCCGGCGTCCGTCGCGACCGGGCCGGCCGTCGCGACGGACAGCTCCGGAACGGCGGACAGTTCCGGGGCGACGGTGGGTGCGCTCGGTGCCCGCAGAGTCACCACCAGGGCGAGCATCGCCAGGACGGTGAGGAAGCGCAGCAGGCGTCGAGCGTCCCACGGACGCCAGAGGAGCCTGCTGACAGCGATCACGGAATCACGCTACTAGTGGAAACGGCAACGCGCAGGGCTCGCGGTGGTGACGCCCACCCTGGGGTGCCCTTGTGCGGTCACCCGTCCGGGGGACGATAGGACCATGGACCTACAGGTGGTGGAGCAGGTGGCCCGGTTGGACGCCTGGATCCGCGAGGGCGGCGTCGTGGTGCTGAGCGGGGCGGGTCTCTCCACCGACTCGGGCATCCCGGATTACCGGGGGCCGTCCGGCTCGGCCCGCCGGAACACTCCGATGACGTACCAGAACTTCACCGGCGATCCGGTGGCCCGGCGGCGCTACTGGGCGCGCAGCCATCTCGGCTGGCGCACGATCGGCGAGGCCGCACCCAACGACGGCCATCGGGCGGTGGCCCGGCTGCAGAACTCCGGCCTGCTCTCCGGAGTGATCACCCAGAACGTGGACGGCCTGCATCAGGCGGCCGGTGCCCGCGAGGTGGTGGAGTTGCACGGCAACATGGCCCGGATCGTCTGCCTGGCCTGTGGTGAGCTGACCGCCCGCGAGGAGATGGCCGAGCGTCTGACCCTGGCCAATCCGCGGTTCGCCGGGGTGGCCACCGCGGTCAACGCGGACGGCGACGTGGAGATGGACGAGGCCGAGTTGGACGGGTTCACCGTCGTCGACTGTCTGTCCTGCGACGGGATGCTCAAGCCGGACGTGGTCTATTTCGGCGAGACCGTGCCGGCCGACCGGGTGTCCCGGGCGTTCTCGCTGGTCGGGGCGGCCCGCACGCTGCTGGTTCTGGGTTCTTCGCTGACCGTGATGTCGGGTCGGCGGTTCGTGCTGCGGGCGGTGAAGGACGGCATCCGGGTGGCGATCGTGAACCGGGGTGTGACCCGCGGCGAGCCGTACGCGGACCTCTTCATCGATGCGCCGCTCGGCGTGGTCCTACCGAATCTGGCGGTTGATGCCGGTAACTACCGTTTTATTGGAAGGTAACTTAAACGGTTATCGTCTCGAAACCTTTTTTGATCTCCTGGCACATTGACGTGACGGCTCTCACTGATGTTGACTGCCGAAACCGGTACCGAAACCGGTTCCGAAACGCCGGCGCAACGGCCCAGTCACATCGCGGAGGAGCAGTGCCGATCACCATCGCCGATGTGGCAGCCGCGGCCAAGGTCAGCAAAACGACCGTGTCGCGGGTGCTCAACGGCAAGGGCGAGCTCGACCGGAGCACCGCCGACCGGGTCCGCGCGGTCATCGAGGAGCTCGGCTACGTGCCGAGCGCCCGGGCCGTCAACCTCGCCCGCGGCCGCACCCGGGTCGTCGGCATGCTGGTCCCCTCGCTCACCTGGCCCTGGATGGGCGAGGTGCTGCAGGGTGCGGCCGACGTGCTGGAGGCCGAGAACTACGGCATGCTGCTGTTCACCTGCAACCGCGGTGAGGAGTCGATGCGGCAGTTCGCCGCCCAGGTCGCCGCCAAGTCGTTCGACGGCCTGCTGGTCATCGAGCCCGAGGGCACCCTCGACTACATCGCCACCCTGCACTCGCGGGGCCTGCCGATGGTCCTGATCGACGACCGCGACCAGCAGTCCGGCCAGATCCCGAGCATCGGCACCACCAATCACCTCGGCGCCGCCGCGGCGGCGCGCCACCTGCTGGAGATCGGCCGACGGCAGCCGCTGGTCGTCACCGGGCCGGCCCGGTTCGGGTGCACCCAGCAGCGCACGGCCGGCTTCGCCTCGGTCTATGCCGAGGCCGGGCTGCCGATCGACGACGAGCGCATCATGCTCGGCGACTTCAAGGTCGGCTGTGGCGCCGACTCCGTCCGGCAGGCCATCGACAGCGGGCTCGCGTTCGACGCGGTCTTCTGCCACAACGACCTCTCCGCCTTCGGGGCCGTCCAGGCGATCCAGGACAGCGGCCGGCGCGTGCCGGAGGACGTCGCGGTGGTCGGTTTCGACGACATACCGATGGCCGCGCACAGCCAGCCCCCTCTGACCACGGTCCACCAGCCCATGCGTGAGATGGGCGAGGCCGCGGCCCGCACCCTGCTCGCCCACTTCGAGGGCGCCGCGCTCCCCAACCGGCCGACGATCATCCCGGCCACCTTCACCGTCCGCGCCTCGACAGTCTCTTAACCAGCCTCGAACAGGCCGGCCCCACGACGGCCGGCCCTCTAGCCATACCCAGCGACCGGCGTCCACCGGTCGCGCGATACCCCCTGCCCAGAAAGCGCTCTCCCGAGGAGTATTTGCGATGCAGAGAAGGAAACTGTTCGCGGTCGCCCTGGCCGGCGTCCTCGCCACCGGCGGCCTCGCGGCCTGCGGCGACTCGCCGAACGCCAACAAGAACGCCGCCAACGGCTCGCAGGCCGACTACCTGTCGATCGGCATGCCGAACGGCACCGTGACCGAGAACAACAACCCCTTCGTCGGCACCTCGGCCGGCGCCTCCCTCGGGTACCGGTGGATGCTCTACGAGCCGCTCGGCCAGTGGAACAACACCAAACCGGCCGACCCGCTGAAGCCCTGGCTGGCCAGTGAGATCACCTGGTCCGCCGACTACAAGACGGTCGACCTGGTGATCCGGGACAAGGCCACCTGGTCCGACGGCAAGCCGCTGACCGCCGAGGACGTGGTCTTCACGCTGAACCTGGTCAAGAGCAACGAGGCGCTGAACATCTTCGCGGTCCCGTTCGACCAGATCACCGCGGACGGCGACAAGGTCAAGGTCACCTTCAAGACCTCGCAGTTCACCACCCAGCACAAGGTCATCGGCCAGATCCCGATCGTGCCCAAGCACATCTGGGAGAAGATCGCCGACCCGGCCACCGACCCGATCAAGGAGCCGGTCGGCAGCGGACCGTACACGCTGAAGTCGTTCAGCCAGCAGGGCATCACGCTCGCCGTCCGGGAGAGCGGTTACTGGCAGGACCTCCCGCAGGTCAAGGAGCTGCGCTATACGTCGTACGCGGACAACAACGCGCAGACCACGGCACTGGCCAACGGTCAGTCCGACTGGAGCTTCGTCTTCATCCCGAACTACCAGCAGACGTTCGTCGCCAAGGACCCGGAGAACTACAAGGTCTGGGCGCCCGGCGTGCTCGGCATCCACGGCCTGTACCTCAACACCACCAAGAAGCCGTTCGACGACCCGAAGCTGCGCCAGGCCATGAACATGGTGGTCAACCGGGCGGACATCTTCACCCAGGCCGAGGCCGGTTACTTCCACCCGGAGATCAAGAGCGTCACGGGTCTGCCGGAGGGCGCGGGTGACGCGTACATCTCCGCCGACTTCACCGGCAAGACGTTCGCGGTCGACGTCGAGGGCGCCAAGGCACTGCTGGCCACTGCCGGGTACAAGCTGGAGGGCGACACCCTCAGGACGCCGTCCGGCGAGCCGGTCACGATCAAGCTCAGCGACCCGGCGTCGTGGTCGGACTACCAGACCACGCTGGAGATCCTCAAGAGCAACTTCGCCGAGATCGGCATCAAGGCCACGGTGGAGAAGCCGAACCAGAACGTCTGGGACGCCAACGTCCAGAAGGGCGACTTCGAGGGCACCGTCCGCTGGACCAACGGCGGCTCGACGCCGTTCGACATCTACCAGACGGTGCTGGACGGCGACCTCTACAAGCCGATCGGCACCGCCGCCCAGCAGGGCAACTTCGGCCGCTTCCAGAGCCCGGAGGCGACCGCCGCGCTGAAGACGTACTCCAGCGCCACCAGTGACGCGGACCGTGCCGCGGCGCTCGCCACCATCCAGAAGATCTTCGTGGAACAGGCGCCGATGCTGCCGATCGGCTCGGACAACGTCGGTGGCGCGTACAGCACCAAGAACTGGATCGGCTGGCCCTCGGACGCCGACTCGTACGCACCGATGCAGCCCACCCAGGCCGGCGCCCTGGACGTGGTCCTGCACCTGCGCCCGGCCAAGTCCTGATCGCCCCGTGCGCCCCGGTCACCGGCCGGGGCGCACGGCCGTCCCACTCCCCCTAAGGAATCCGGCATGACGTCGATCCCCGACGCGAAAGCGCCGGCCGGCGAGGTGGTGCTCGAGGCGATCGGCCTGACCAAGCACTTCCCCGTCCGCCGGACGATGCGCGACCTCCTCAACCGGCGCAAGGACGCGGTCCACGCCGTCGACGACGTGAACCTCACGCTCCGGCGCGGACAGGTGGTGGCCCTGGTCGGCGAGTCCGGCTCGGGCAAGTCCACCGTGGCCCGGCTGCTCGCCCAGCTCTATCCGCGGACCGGCGGCGACATCCGGCTGCACGGCACGTCGACGACCGCGAAGTCCGGGTCGGCGTTCCGCCGGTACTGCGCGCGCGTCCAGATGATCTTCCAGGACCCGTTCGCCTCGCTGAACCCGGTGCACACCATCCGGTACCACCTGACCCGGTCGCTGATGATCCACGACAACGCCGGGGACGACCTCGACGGTGCGCTGCACGAACTCCTGGAGCGGGTGCACCTGACGCCGCCGGAGCGCTACCTCGACAAGTTCCCGCACGAGCTCTCCGGCGGACAGCGCCAGCGGGTGGCGATCGCCCGGGCCCTCGGTGCGAACCCCGAGGCGCTGCTCGCCGACGAACCGGTGTCCATGCTGGACGTGTCGATCCGGCTCGGCGTGCTGAACCTCCTGCGGGACCTCAAGGAACGCCTGGACCTGGCGATCCTCTACATCACCCACGACATCGCGTCGGCACGGTACTTCGCGGACCAGACGATGGTGATGTACGCCGGCCGGATGGTCGAGGGCGGCGACAGCGAGACGGTGACGCAGAACCCGGCTCACCCGTACACGAAACTGCTGATCGACTCCGCTCCGGACCCGGACCGGCTCACCGGCGCGCCCGATGCCGCAGGCGAGGACCGTGGCAACGGTGAACCGCCGAGCCTGATCCACCCGCCGGCCGGCTGCCGGTTCCATCCGCGCTGCCCGATGGCGATGGCCCGCTGCTCGACCGAGGTGCCGGTACGGCTGGAGATCGGTGACGTCCCCGGCCACTGGGCGGCGTGCTGGCTGTACGACACCGAGGGGGCCGCGAAGTGAAGTACTTCCTGCAGCGCCTGGCCTTCTACGCGTTCACCGCCTGGGCCGCGATCACCCTGAACTTCCTCATCCCCCGGATGGTGCCCGGCGACCCGGTGCAGTCGCTGATCACCAAGTACCAGGGCCAGCTCAGCAGTCAGGCGATCGACTCGCTGTACGTGCTGTTCGGCCTGGACCGGGACATGAGCGTCGGGGAGGAGTACGTCAAGTACTGGCAGCAGCTGTTCCGCGGCGACCTGGGCCTGTCCTTCACGTTCTTCCCGACCCCGGTCTCCGAGATCATCAGTGACAGCCTCCCGTGGACGCTGTGGCTGGTCGGCATCACCACGGTGATCAGCTTCGCGATCGGCACCGGCCTCGGCGTGCTGGCCGGCTGGCGGCGCGGCTCGTGGACCGACGGCCTGCTGCCGGTCACCACGTTCCTCTCCTCGGTGCCGTACTTCTGGCTCGGCATCATCGCGATCTACCTGTTCACCGGCCCGGACAGCTTCCTCCCGTCGTCCGGCGGCGCCGACATCGGCCTGGAACCGGCCTGGGACCAGTGGTTCGTCCCGAGCGCGATCCAGCACGGCCTGCTGCCCGCCCTGACCATCCTGGTCTCCTCGGTCAGCGGCTGGATCCTCAGCATGCGCAACATGATGGTGACGGTGTCCAGTGAGGACTACATCACCGTCGCGCACGCCAAGGGCCTCTCCGACCGGAGAGTGGCACTCGGGTACGCGGCCCGCAACGCCCTGCTGCCGAACGTCTCCGGGTTCGCGCTGTCGCTGGGCTTCATCGTCGGCGGCACGCTGCTCGTGGAGATCGTCTTCTCGTACCCGGGCGTGGGTTTCCAGCTGTTCCAGGCCCTGGGTGCCCAGGACTACCCGCTGATGCAGGGCGTCTTCCTGGTCATCACGATCTCGGTGCTGATCGCGAACCTGCTGGCGGATGTGGCCTACCTGCTCCTCGACCCGCGCACCCGCAAGGAGGGCTGACCGATGTCGTCCATCTCCACCGTCGGCGCGGTGGCCGTCGTCCCGGCCGCCAAGGCCCGCAGACAGCGGTTCCGGTTCGTCGCCAACAAGAAGGCCGCGGCCGGCCTGATCATCCTCGGGATCTACGTCCTGCTGGCGATCGTCGGCCCGTGGATCGCACCGTACGACCCGGGCGCCCGCGGTGACCAGCTGGTGCAACCCCCGTCGGCGGAACACTGGATGGGCACCACCCACCTGGGCCAGGACGTGTTCAGCCAGCTGCTGGCCGGCACCCGCAGCGTGGTGTTCGTCGGGTTCTTCGCCGGCATCGTGGCCACCGTGCTGTCGGTGCTGATCGGGGTGACCGCCGGATACGTCGGCGGCAAGACCGACGAGGGTCTCTCCGCGCTCTCCAACGTGTTCCTGGTGATCCCGGCCCTGCCGCTGATCATCATCATCACCTCCGCCCTGTCCAGCGCCGAGGACTGGCTGATCGCCCTGGTCATCGGCCTGACCTCGTGGTCGTGGAACGCCCGGGTGCTGCGGGCGCAGACGCTGTCGCTGCGCCGGCGGGACTTCGTCGAGGCGGCCCGGGCGACCGGCGAGCGGACCTGGCGGGTCATCGTCTTCGAGCTGCTGCCGAACCTGACCGCGGTGATCGCCTCCGGTTTCGTCGGCACGGTCATCTTCGCGGTGCTCTCCGAGATCACCCTGGCGTTCATCGGCGTCACCTCGAATACCACCTGGAACTGGGGAACCATCCTGTTCTGGGCGCAGGGACAGCAGGCGCTCGCCCAGAACGCCTGGTGGTGGTTCGTACCGGCCGGCCTGGCCATCGCCGTCCTGGGCACCGCACTCTCGCTGATCAACTTCGGCATCGACGAGTTCGTCAGCCCGCGACTGCGCAGCGCCGGCAAGACCAAGGTGAAGACGACCAGCGGGCAGACGGTGCGGATGCGCATCGGTTTCACCCCGGTGATCCGCAAGGAGGTCTCGAAGTGAGCAGGAAACCGGTCCTCGAGATCCGCGGTCTCAACGTCGACTACGGACTGGGCGACCAGGCCGTGCACGCGATCCGCGACGTCACCCTGACCCTGCACCGCGGTGAGGTGCTCGGTCTGGCCGGCGAGAGCGGATCCGGCAAGTCCACCCTGGCGTACGGGACGACCCGGCTGCTCCCGCCGCCCGGCGTGATCACCGGCGGCGAGGTGATCTACCACCCTTCCGCGGGCGAGCCGTACGACGTACTCGGGCTCACCGACCGGCAGTTGCGGGCGTTCCGCTGGGCCGAGACGGCGATCGTGTTCCAGGGCGCGATGAACTCGCTCAACCCGGTGCACAAGATCTCCACCCAGCTGACCGACGTGCTGCGGGCCCACGATCCGCGGATGGGTGAGAAGCAGCGCACCGAGCGTGCCCGGGAGATGCTCACCCTGGTCGGCATCGCGCCGGACCGGATGGACGCGTACCCGCACCAGCTCTCCGGCGGCATGCGGCAGCGCGTGATGATCGGCATGGCGCTGATCCTGCAGCCCCAGGTCGTGATCATGGACGAGCCGACCACCGCGCTCGACGTGGTGATGCAGCGGCAGATCCTCGGCCAGCTGATCGAGCTGCGCGAGCGGCTCGGCTTCTCGGTCGTCTTCATCACCCACGACCTGTCGCTGCTGGTGGAGTTCTCGGACCGGATCGCGATCATGTACGGCGGGCGGATCGTCGAGGAGGCGCCGGCCGCCGCGATCTACCGGGACGCTCTGCACCCGTACAGCAGAGGTCTTCTGGGGTCCTTCCCGGCCCTGCGCGGCCCGCGCCGTGAACTGACCGGCATTCCCGGCTCCCCGCCCGACCTGAAGGGGATGCCGAGCGGCTGCTCCTTCCACCCGCGGTGCCCGAAGGCCTTCGACCCGTGCGCCGGCAGGATCCCGGTGCTCGCGCCGGGCGGCGACGGACGGACGGTCGCCTGCTGGCTGCACGAGGAGGCACGATGAGCTTCACCCGGGGCGTGGCCGCCTCGGCCTGTGTCCACGTCGACTACGAGACGCAGCGGCGTACGCCGAAACAGAGTGCGCGGTGGTTCACCGGCCGCATACGCTCCGGCGCGTGACCGACTACCTCGCTGTCAACCGCGCGAACTGGGACGAACGTGGCCCGGTGCACGCCGCGTCACCCGACTACCAGGTCGACGCGTTCCGCCGCGATCCGGACCACCTGAGCCAGGTGGTCCGGTTCGACCTGCCGCTGCTCGGTGACATCACCGGGCAGCGGGGCGTGCACCTGCAATGCCACATCGGCACCGACACGCTCTCGCTGTCCCGGCTCGGCGCCACCATGACCGGGCTGGACTTCTCCGGCGCCTCACTCGCCGAGGCCCGGCGCCTGGCCGCGGACACCGGTGCCGCGATCGACTTCGTCGAATCCGACGTGTACGCGGCCCGCGACGTCCTGGACGGCGAATTCGACCTGGTCTTCACCGGGATCGGCGCCCTCGGCTGGCTGCCCGACGTCAACCGCTGGGCGCGGACGGTGGCGTCGCTGCTCGCCCCGGGCGGACGGCTCTTCATCCGGGAAGGACACCCGGTCCTGTGGTCGCTCGACTACGACCGCACCGACGGCCTGGTCGCGCTCTCCGAGCCGTACTTCGAGCAGGCCGAGCCCCAGGTGTACGACGAAGCCGGAACCTATGTGTCGACCGACCACGAGTTCCAGCACACCGTGACCCACGAATGGAACCACGGACTCGGCGAGATCGTCACCGCGGTCCTCGACGCCGGACTCACCCTGACCGGGCTGGTCGAGCACCAGTCGGTGCCGTGGAACGCCCTGCCGGGACGGATGCACGAGATCGGCGGCGGCGAGTACCAGCTCATCGAGAAGCCGGAACGGTTGCCGCACACGTACACGTTGCAGGCCCGTCGCGTTTAGCCGTCGGCTGTTTCCGGGTACCTGCCGCGCATCACCGCGACAGAGGAGGCTCTCGATGCGCATCGGCGCTGTCATCGTCGTCATCTGGCTTCTACTCGGCGTGGTCGCGGCTTTCGAACGCGGCTACTTCAAGGACACCGGCGACGCCAGCTGTGCCGAAGCCGGCACGGTCATCGTCACCACGATCGCCGGCCCGCTCAACTGGCTGGGCGTCAACCCGAAGATCAAGTGTGAGGTGCCGCCGCCCAGCAAGTGAGCTGTCGCAGCCCCTCCGGCCCTCCGGCACGCCGTCCTCCCCTCGGCGCACCGGAGGGCTTCGTACGCTGACCACGAGGTTCGGGTGGTCAGTTCGCCCACGGCGGGCTGATCACGGTGCCGTCGGGCAGGGTGGCCTGCAGGCCGACGCTGGTGGTGACCCACGCCTCGACCGGGTCGGCGGTGTTGTTGTCGGCGCCGAACTCCGCACCGCGCGGGACGCGCAGCACGTCACCGGCGGTCATCTCCGCGGTGACGCCGTCGAGGGTGACGGTGAGCGTCCCGGCGAGCAGGAGCAGCACCTCCTCGCGCCCGACCCGGTGCCGGACGCCCCGGCTGCCGGGGGCCACCTCCAGACGCCAGGCGCAGAGTTCCTCGCTGCCGCTCGCGGGTGACACATAGGACCGGAAGGTCGAGCCGTGCATCCGGTGTTCCACAGCGCTCTCCAACATCGTTCCCCCTCAGGTAGTCAAGCTACTTGACCAAATAGTCAAGCAACTTGACCGTCGTGTCAAACTGCAGCCATGCGACACGATCTACTCGACCTGCCCGTTCTGCTGCTCGGCGCGGCCGGCGCCCTGGTCGAGGGCATCAACGCGGCGGTCGTCGCCCGGGGCTTCACCGACCTCCGGCCGGCACACGGCTTCGCCTTCGTCCGGCTGTCCCACGGCGGCGCCACCGTCGTCGAACTCGCCGAACACCTGGGCGTCACCAAACAGGCCGCCAGCCAGATGGCCGAAGAACTCGTTCGCAAGGGGTACGTGGAACGCCGCCCGCACCCGGTCGACGCGCGGGCCAGACTCCTCGTCCTCACCGCCCAGGGGGTCGCCTGCACCCGGGCCGCGGACGAAGCCGCCGAAGAGGTGCTCCGGCCGTGGGCCACGGCGCTCGGCCCGGAACGGCTGGCCGCCCTGCGCGCCGATCTGTCCCGGCTGGCCGTTCCGGGCCGCATCCGCCCGACCTGGTGATTTCACCCCATCCTTGACCGGCCTGGTATCACTGCACCGTGAGCAATGGATCTTCAGCAGCCGCGTCGCCGCCCTCCGGCCCGCCTGCGCCCGACCCGGCCGTCGAGGTCCTCGTACCCGCGCCCGCCGCCTCACCCTCGGTCAGCCGGGCCGGGCAGAGGATGGCGCTGGCCACCCTGGCGTCCCGGGCGGCCGGCTTCCTGCGGATCCTGGTCCTCGCCTCGGCACTCGGGCTGGGCACCCGGATGCTCGACGCGTACAACATCGCCAACACGCTGCCGAACGCCGTCTACGAACTGGTCGTCGGCGGGGCCATGGCCAGCGTGATCGTGCCACTGCTGACCCGGGCGACACTGAACGAGTCCGACGGCGGGGTGCTCTACACCCAGAAGCTGCTGTCGCTGATCGTCTACCTGCTCAGCGGCGTGACCCTGGCCGCCGTCCTCGCCGCCCCGCTGCTCATCGACCTGTACACGCCCGCCTTCACCCCCGACCAGCGGGACCTGGCGATCCTGTTCAGTCGCTTCTTCCTGCCACAGATGCTGTTCTACGGGATGAGCGCGGGAGCGGCCGCCGTCCTCAACATCCGGGGACGGTTCGGGGTGCCGGCCTGGGCACCGCTCGTCAACAGCGTCGTGGTGATCGCGGTCGGATTGACGTACCTGGTCGTCGGCGGCACCACCGAAGTGGGCGAACTGACCACCGGAAACCTGCTGCTCCTCGGCGTCGGGACCACCGCCGGCGTCGTCGCCCAGTGCAGCCTGGTGGTGTGGGGGCTGTCCCGCAGCGGCTTCCCGGTGCGCCTGCGCCTCGACCCGCGGGGCATCGCGATCCGGCAGATCGGCAGACTCAGCGCCTGGATGCTGCTGTCCGTCGTCACCGGGCAGATCCTGGTCGCCGCCGCCACCCGTACCGCGTCGTGGAGCGGCACCGGAAGCGTCACGGTCTACCAGAACGCCAGCGCGATCTTCCACGTACCGTTCGCGGTCATCGCGGTGTCGGTGATGACCGCGATGCTGCCCCGGCTGAGCCGGCACGCCGCCCGGAACGACCACCGCCGCGTGATCACCAGCCTGTCCCGGGCGGTCCGTACCGTCATGGTGATCATGGCGCCGATCGCGGCCGCCATGATCGTCCTCGGGCCGCAGATCGCCGTGGTGCTGTTCGCCCACGGCAACAGCGCCACGGCCACGGTCGACACCCTCGGCACGGTGGTCTCCGCCTTCGGGCTCGCCCTGATCCCCTTCACCAACTACATGCTGCTGCAACGGGGCCTGTTCGCCCTCCAGGACACCCGGACCGCCGCCCTGATCGCCGCCGCCGTCGCCACTGTCGGGGTGATCGGCTGCCTCGCGGCCGGGCAGTTCCTGCCTCGCGGCGCGATCGTGATCGGGATTCCGGTGGCGTACGCGGCCGCGTACACCGTCGGCCTGACCGCGACCGCGGTGGTCCTGCGCCGCCGGCTGGGACTCATCGACGGCAAGAACCTGATCCGCACCCACGTCAAGGTCCTCGCCGCGGCGACGGTGGGCGCGACCTGCGCCGTCCTGGCCATGCGGGGCGTGGCGATGGTCGCCGGCTCGCAGTCCTGGACGGTCACGCTGGTGACCTGCGTCGTGGCGGGGCTGGTGGGCGGCCTCGCCTACCTGGTCACCGGCTACCTGCTCCGCCTGACCGAGCTGCGCCACCTGCTGCGTATGGCCCTGAACTGGCTGCCGTCCCGCTGACCGCCGCCCCGACCGCCGCGAACGCTCAAGCCCGCCAGATGCGGCCGACGACACGGCCGGTGATGTCGTCCTGGTCGATCAGGCCGAGTTCACGGGAGTCCTGGGCCGCCATCCGATGGTCACCCAGCACGTAGACCTTGCCCTCCGGGATCGTCACCGGGGTGCAGATGGTGTCGGACTCCTCAGGTGCGTCCCGCAGCAGGTAGGGCTCGTTCAGCTTGATCCCGTTGCGCCACACTGCGCCGTCGCGGCACTCGATCGCGTCGCCCGGCATGCCGATGATCCGGTCAATGCGCCGGTACTTCTTGCCGGCCTCGCCGTACTCGACGACGTCGCCGTTCGCCACGCCCGTCACCCGGTACGCGACCCGGTCGGTCAGATAGCGGTCGAGGATCTGGTAGCCGGGTTCCATGCTGCCGCTGAGCACCACGTTGACGCTCAGCACCCAACGGTCGACGGCCAGCCCGCCGAGCACCCCGATCAGCACCGTCAGCACGGCCACCCGCCGGATCCGGACCATCCGCGGCAGCTCCCGCCGGGCGGCCCGCCGTTCCATCCGCGCCACCCGCAGACCACCCGCCGCCCATCGCACAGCTTCCGCACTCCCCTTCGTCTCGGCGAACTCGGCGAGGGTCGCCTCACCCCACTCGCCACCCCGTTCCTTGCGCCCCCGGACCGCCACCACCAGCATCAGGTAGGCGAGTTGGCGTACCCATCCCCCGGTCACACCGGCCGCCCGCGTGGTGACGCCCTGGAACTGCTGCCCGGCGCTCACGCGGTGGCCGCCACGCCGGTGCCGGATCCGGCCTGACGGGTCTTCGCCTCCCGCGCCGTCACCCGCTCCCGGGCCAGGGCCGCACCGTCCGCGCTGAGCCGGTAGAGGTGCCGTGGTGGCCGCCCTGGCTCGTCCGACGGCTCCCACCTGGTCTCCAGCAGCTTCTGGTCGCTGAGACGCATCAGGATCGGGTAGAGCGTCCCCGAGGCCAACGCGGTCTCCTTGCTCAACTCGTAGCCGTAACGCCACTGCTGCGGATCGTTCAGAAGCGCTCCGAACAGCAACAACGTCTGCGGCGAACTATGCGGAACCCTAGGCATGAACGAAACTCTACATAACTAGACTTACAACATCCAGACCTTCCCGTGTACGGGTCGGCCGCCGGAACCTCTTTCGCGGCTGGAGAGCACGTCACGCGTACGGGATGAGGAAGAGGAAGAGGAGGCACCCACCTGGACCCACGAGAGACGGCCCCCACCCGAAGGGCGGAGGCCGTCGCAAAGGACCGAAAGGGATCAGTCGCGTTCGATCAGGTGGCCGATCAGTTCCGGGCCCATGATGACCGCGTTGCCGGAACCGTCGCGGCGGGCGTCCGGCTCCGGGAGCTCGACCGGTTCGCCGGTGGCGCTGGCACCGACCGGGCGCGGGCCGACCCAGGCCACGGTCAGGCGGGACTCGCCCTTGAGGAAGCGCTGCACGCGGACGCCGCCGGTGGCCCGGCCCTTCGCCGGGTACGACGCGAAGGGCGACACCTTGACCTGCGTGCCCGTCGACGTCACCACCATCGGCTCGCCGTGCTCGGGGTCCGACGTGGACACCACGTTGAAGGAGATCACCTCGGCGTCGGCGGCCAGGTTGATGCCGGCCATGCCACCGCCCTTGAGGCCCTGCGGACGGACCAATTTGGCCGGGAACCGCAGGAGGTTGGCGTCGGAGGTCACGAAGACCAGGGCCTCCGCGCCGTCGGTGAGCCAGGTCGCCTGCAGGACCTCGTCGCCGTCCTTGAGCGTAATGACCTCGAACTCGTCGGAGCGGACCGGCCACTCCGGCGCGCACACCTTGATGATGCCGTGCCGGGTGCCCATCGCGATGCCGGGCGAGTCGCCCGGGGTCAGCGGGGCGAGGCCGACCACCTTCTCGCCCTGCTCCAGCGGGACCAGCTCGGAGGCGGACATGCCGCCGCGCAGCGACACCGTGCCGGACTGGTCGGGCAGCACCGGCAGCGGGAGCACGTCGGTCTTGAAGGCGCGCCCGCGGTTGGTGACCAGCAGGATCCGGCCGCGGGCGGTCGAGTGGATGACCGCGCGGACCGCGTCGTGCTTGGTCCGGCCGCTGCGACTGTGCGCCTCGGCGGACTCCTCGCTCTCGGCGGCGGTCCGGGCGATCAGGCCACTGGCGGAGAGGATCACCTGGCAGGGGTCGTCGGCGACCTCGAGCGGGCCGGCCGGCACCGAGGCTGCGAGGACCTCCTTGAGGTCGCCGTCGATCAGCGTGGTGTGGCGCGGGCGGCCGAACTCCTTGGCGACCTTGGCGAGTTCGTCGGAGACGACCTTCTTGAGCACCTTCTCGTCGTCGAGGATGCGGCTCAGATCGGCGATCTCGCCGCGCAGGCGCTCCTGCTCGGTCTCCAGCTCGATCCGGTCGAAGCGGGTGAGCCGGCGCAGCGGGGTGTCCAGGATGTACGTCGCCTGGATGTCCGAGAGGCCGAACTCGGCCATCAGGCCGGTCTTCGCCGCGGTGGAGTCGTCGCTGGCCCGGATCAGGGCGACCACCCGGTCGATGTCGATCAGGGCGATGAGCAGGCCGTCGACCAGGTGCAGGCGATCCTCGCGCTTGGTCCGCCGGTACGTCGTGCGCCGCGTGACCACCTCGTAGCGGTGCTGCACGAACACCTCGAGCAGCGCCTTGAGCCCGAGGGTCCGCGGCTGCCCCTCGACCAGGACCAGGTTGTTGATGCCGAACGAGCTCTCCAGCGGGGTGAGCCGGTAGAGGTCGGCGAGCAGTGCCTGCGGGTTGACGCCGACCTTGCACTCGATCACGAGGCGGGTGCCGTGCTCGCGGTCGGTGAGGTCCTTGACGTCGGAGATGCCGGCCAGTCGCGGCGCCTGACGCTGACCACGCCGGGGACCGGAAGTGATCAGCTTGCCCTTCACCTCGTCGGTGATCGCCTCGATGATCTTCTCGGCGCCGATGCCGTAGGGCAGCTCGGTGACCGTGATCGCCTGACGGCCGCGGCCGCCCTCGAGCAGACCGGTCTGCGCGCGGGCCCGGACCCGGACCACACCCCGGCCGGTCTCGTAGGCGCGGCGCACCTCGTCGAGGCCCAGCAGCTGACCGCCGGTGGGCAGGTCGGGGCCGGGGACGAAGCGCATCAGCTCGTCGAGGTCGGCCTCCGGCTTCTTGATCAGGTGCCGGGCGGCCGCCACCACCTCACCGAGGTTGTGCGGGATCATGTTGGTCGCCATGCCGACCGCGATGCCGGACGTGCCGTTGACCAGCAGGTTCGGGAACGCCGCCGGCAGCACCCGGGGCTCGGAGTCGGACCCGTCGTAGGTCGGCTTGAAGTCGACCGTGCCCTCGCCCAGCTCGCCGACGAGCAGCATCGCCTCGGGCGACATGCGTGCCTCGGTGTAACGGGCCGCGGCCGGGCCGTCGTCGGGCGAACCGAAGTTGCCGTGGCCGTCGATCAGCGGCGTGTTGAGCGAGAAGTCCTGGGCGAGACGGACCAGGGCGTCGTAGATCGCGACGTCGCCGTGCGGGTGGTACTTACCCATCACGTCGCCGACGACACGGGCGGACTTCACATAGGGCCGGTCGGGGCGGTGGTTCTGCTCCGACATCGACCACAGGATCCGCCGGTGCACCGGTTTCAGCCCGTCGCGGGCGTCCGGCAACGCTCGAGAGTGGATCACCGAGTACGCGTACTCCAGATAGGAGTCCTCGACCTCGGTGGTCAGCGGGTTGTCGATGATGTTGGCGCCGGCCTGGTCGAACGCGGACAGGTCGACGCGATTCTCGTTCTTGCGGCGTGCCATGGTCTGCGGCCTCTCAGGCGTCGATGGTCTCTTGGTCGATCCGGCCGGCAGCCTCGATCAACCAGTTCTTCCGGGGTTCGACACGCTCGCCCATCAGCAGTTCGAGGGTGGCCTCGGCGCGCTCGGCGTCCTCGATGGTGATCCGGCGGACGGTGCGGGCCGCCGGGTTCATCGTGGTGTCCCACAGCTCGTCGGCGTCCATCTCACCGAGACCCTTGAACCGGGGCACCGGCTTCTGCACCTGCCGTCCGGAGCGCTCCAGCTTGGCGACGGTGGTCTCCATCTCCTGCTGGGTGTAGGTGTAGAGCGTGTCGGAGTTGCGGCCCTTGGTGACCACCTTGTGCAGGGGCGGCATGGCGGCGAAGAGCCGGCCGTGCTCGATCACCGGGCGCATGTACTTGGCGAACAACGTGATCAGCAGGGTCCGGATGTGCGAACCGTCGACGTCGGCGTCCGCCATGATCATCACGCGGCCGTACCGCATCTGGCCGATCTCGAAGGTCCGGCCGGAGCCTGCGCCGAGCACCTGCACGATCGCCGAGCACTCGGCGTTGTCGAGCACCTGCTGCAGACTCGCCTTCTGCACGTTGAGGATCTTGCCACGGATCGGCAGCAGCGCCTGGTATTCGGAGCTGCGGGCCATCCGGGCGGTGCCGAGGGCCGAGTCACCCTCCACGATGAACAGTTCGGAACGGTCGATGCCGATCGCCCGGCAGTCCACCAGTTTCGCCGGCATCGACGCGCCCTCGAGCGCGGTCTTGCGGCGGGCGGCGTCCTTCTGCTGCTTCTGGGTGAGGCGGACCCGGGCCGCGTCCACGACCTTCTGCAAAACGGTGCGGGCCTCGGTCTTGGTGCGCCGGCCCTCCACCCACTCCTTCAGATAGGTCTCCACCAGGCTCTGCATCACGCGGGTGATGCCGGCGGTGGACAGCTCGTCCTTGGTCTGGGAGGTGAACTGCGGCTCCGGAACCCGCACGTGGATGACCGCGGTCATGCCCTCGAGCAGGTCGTCCAGAACGGGCGGCTCCTCCTTGGGCTTGAGCAGGCCACGCGTGTTGCGGATGGCGTCGGTCAGCGCCCGGACCAGGGCCCGCTCGAATCCCTTGCGGTGGGTGCCGCCGTGGACGTTGCGGATGGTGTTGGTGAAGCACTCGACGGTGCGTTCGTAGCCGGTGCTCCAGCGGAACGCGACCTCGATCTGGGCGTGCCGCACGACGTTGGACTGCATCACGCCGTTGGCGTCGGCGGCGTTCTCCTTGTAGGTGCCCTCACCGGTCACCACCAGGATCCCGGAGACCGGCTTGTCGGCGGCCGGCGTCTGGAACTCCACCATGTCGGTGAGCCCGTGGGGATAGTGGAACGCCTCGGTCGCCGGCTCCTCGGCGGTGGCGTCGAAGAGCGAGAACTGGACGCCGGCCACCAGGAAGGCGGTGTTGCGCAGCTTGGCGCGGACGGCGTCGACGTCGAGACGGGCACCGGTCTCGAAATACCGGGCGTCGTACCAGTACCGGGTGGACGTGCCGGTGGGCTCGCCCCGCTTCATCCGACGGGCCACCCGCAGACCCGGCTGCGGGGTGAAGGGCGCATCCGGCCCCGGGCCGTCGAACACCCCGGGAACACCACGCTGGAACGAGATCTCGTGCACCTTGCCGTCGCGCTTGACGGTGACGTCGTAGCGCAACGACAACGCGTTGACGGCGGAGGCGCCGACACCGTGCAGACCGCCGGAGGCCTTGTAGCCGGAACCGCCGAACTTGCCGCCGGCGTGCAGCCGGGTGAGCACGAGTTCGACGCCGCTGAGGCCGGACTTGGCGTGCACGTCGGTCGGGATGCCCCGGCCGTCGTCGTCGACCTGCACCGAGTTGTCACTGTGCAGGGTCACCGCGATGCGGGTGGCGTGACCGCCGACCCCCTCGTCGGTGCAGTTGTCGATGATCTCGTTCGCCAGGTGGTTGATGCCCCGGCTGTCCGTGGACCCGATGTACATGCCAGGGCGTTTACGGACAGCGTCCAGCCCTTCCAGGTGCGTGAGGTCGTCAGCCCCGTACAAGGTTTCTGGCTGTGCGGTCACGAGGCGGCACTCCCGATCGGCCATGGTGGCAAGGACGGCGCGAGCCTACCCGGCGCCCCCGACACTTCTGCCCCAGGCGAGGCAGGTGGAGACCACACCGTGGCCGAATTCGGTACAAAGCGTACGAAAAAGTGTCCTATGACACGCTGGCCAACTGTGCGGTCTGGGGCTGTAGCGCACGCCACAGATCCAACGGGTACGACTTGCCCGGCACCGACACGGGCGGCAACTCCTGATAGGCGATCAGGGCGTCGGTCACCTCGCGCGTCACCGAACAGACCACGACGGTGTCGTGCGGCGCGTACGCCTGCAACCGTGCCGCCGTGTTCACAACGCTCCCACTGATCATGGCGTAGCCCCCGTCGAAGGCCGCCATCGGGTCCACGATCACCTCACCGGTGGCCAGTCCGACCCTGGTCCGCACCGGGAACCTGCCGGCCAGGAGCCGCCCCCTCAACGCCTCCTGGACCGACAGGCCCGCCCGGACCGCCGCCGCGGCCGCCTCCGGACCGAAGCCGCCGTCACCGGCCCCGAAGACCGCCATCACCGCGTCGCCGACGTACTTCTCCACGATCCCGCCGCAGTCGCGGACCACGCGGGCCACCGTCGTGAAGTAGTCGCGCTGCAACGCCCGGATCTCCGCGCAGTCCAGCCGGTCCACCATGGCGGTGAAGCCGACGATGTCGATGAACAGCACGGTGACGTCCTGGCGCCGCTCCTGATCGACCAAGGTGATGGTGGTCATGTCTCACGCTCCCCCGGTTCACTGCGTTGACCGGGAGTACGGTGCCAGCCCGCAACCGGACGCGGATCTGTTGAACGACGTATCTCTGACAGCATCGGCGTCCGTCGTTTTTGTGACGCAGAACAGGCCGAACCGACGACAACGTGATAGGTCGATTCCCACTAGGCTGCCGGTCATGGCCAGCCAGGGGGACGAGGGGCCGCTTGTCGGGCGCACCGGCACGCTGGCCGACATCCAGTCCTACCTGCGCAACGTCGGCCCGGGCGGCACCGCTGCGGTGTTCGTGACCGGGGAGAGCGGTGTCGGCAAGAGCCGGTTGCTGCGGGAGACAGCCGACGCCCTGCGCGGGACGGACTTCGCCGTGCTGTCCGGGACCTGTCTCGACATCGGCGACGCCTCCCCGCTGCATCCGGTGCTGCAGGCGCTGCGCCGGCACGACGGCGGGCACACCGACAACAGCGGTCCCGCCGACGCCGGCGCCCTGCTCGACCGGGTGTCGCACGCCCTGCGCACGATCGCCGGCAACCGGCAGCTCCTGCTGGTCCTGGACGATCTGCAGTGGGCCGACCGGAGCACCCGGCAGCTCCTGCTCTACCTACTCGCCGGCCTCGGTGACGTCCGCGTCTCGGTGCTGGCCGCGATCCGGGCCGAGGCCCTGCACGGCACCCACCCGCTGCGCCGGGTGCTGGCCGAACTGCGCCGGCTGCGGTCGGTCCGCGTGGTCGACCTGGCCCCGCTGACCCAGGACCAGACCCGCGACCTGGTGACCGGCATCGTCGGCGGGACGGTGGCCGTCGAGGACGCCGACCGGGTGTTCAAGCGCAGCGGCGGCAACCCGTTCGTCGTCGAGGAGTTGGCCCGTGACCTGCGCGACGGGCGGGTCGAGCTGTCCGACACGCTGCGCGAGATCTTCCTGTCCCGGGTGGACGAGTTGCCGCCGAACGCCCATCAGGTGGTGCACGCGATGGCCGCCGGTGTCGAGCCGGTGGAGCACGCGGTGCTGGCCAGGGTGGTTCCGCTCGGCGAGGACCAGCTCATCGAAGCGATTCGAGCAGCGGTGGCGCACCGGTTCGTGGCCAGCGACAGCGACGGTTACCGCCTACGTCACCGGCTGGTCGCCGAGGTGCTGGAGCAGGAGGTGCTGCCGGCCCAGTCGGCCGCCCTGCACCGGCGGTTCGCCGAGTCGCTGGAAGCCGTCGAGGGTGATCCTGATCACGCTCGGCTGGCCTTCCACTGGCAGCGGGCCGGCGTACCCGAACGGGCCCTGCCCGCCGTGCTGGCGGCGGCCCGCGCGGCCGAACGCCTCTACGGTTTCGCCGAGGCCCACCGGTACTGGACGATCGCCCTGCAGCTGACCGGCGACGACTGCGAGGACCGGGCCGACGTGCTCGGCAACGCCGCCGAGTCCGCGCACCAGTGCGGCGAGCACCTGCTGGCACTGTCCCGGGTGGAGGAGCTGGCCGCGCGGACCGACGGTCCCGGGCGTTCGGACGTGCACCTGCGCCGGGCGCGTTACCTGGCCGCGGCGGGCCGCACGGCGACCGCCGAGACCGAATACCTGCGGGCCCTGGACGCCCCGGACTGCACACCCCGCCAGCGCGCCTCGGCCGCGGCGTACCTCGCCGAGCTCCTGGTCCACCTGGGCCGTTACGCCGAGGCGCACCAGCACGCCCGGGACGCCATGGAGCTGGCCGCGATCAACGGATCAACCCCTGATCTGGTACGCGCCAGCGCCGCCCTCGGCTTCAGCGCGGTGTTCCGCGAGGACCCCGCCGCCGGCCTGTCCGTGGTCCGGCAGGCGGTGGAGATCGCCGAACGGTCCGGCCACCCGGACGACCTGGGCGTGGCCTACATGCACCTCGCCGAGCTGCTCACCGGCCCGTTGAACAGCATCGAGGAGGGCGTCCTGGTGGCCCGCCGCGGCGCGGACCGCCCGGTCGGCCGGCACTACCGGACACGGCTGCTGGCGATCGCCGCGAAAGGCCTGTTCCGGGTCGGTCAGTGGGCCGAGGCGAGCGCGGTGCTGGACACCGCGATGAGCTACCGCCCGTCCGGTGCCGACGCTGTCGAGCTGCTGCTCTCCCGCTGCCAGCTGTGGGTCGGTTTCGGCGAGGTCGACAACGCGCGCCGTGACCTGGACGCGGTCGCCACCCTGCTGGCCGGCGGTGGCGCCCGGCACGTGCTGCCGATGCTCACCCTGCGGGCCGGCCTGGCGATGTGGCAGGGCGAGCACGCCGAGGCCCGCGCCGCGGTGCAGCGCGGCCTGACCGAGACCCGCTCCGACGACCTGGTGCTGATCGGGGTGCTGACCTGGCACGGCCTGCGCGCCGAGGCGGAGGCGCACGTCGCCGGGGCCCGCGTCGACCCGGGCGCGCTGCGCCGCCTGAAGACCGCCACGGAACGCCTGGTCACGGCGATGGGTGAGGCAGGTCCGGCGGTGCAGGCCGCGGTCACCGGCTATGTGGACCTGTGCACCGCCGAGATCAGCCGGATCGAGGACCGGCACGATCCGGATCCGTGGGCGCGGGCGGCCACCGTCTGGGACCGCCGGCAGCAGCCCTATCCGGCGGCGTACTCCCGGCTGCGCCAGGCGGAGGCCTCCCTGCACCGCAAGGTCCGTCGCGCTGCCGCGGTCACCGGTCTGCGTCAGGCGTACGCGACGGCGACCGCGATGGGAGCACGCCCGTTCGCCAGCGAGATCCGTGGTGTCGCCCAGCGGTTCCGGGTGGCCCTGGCCGACGACGAGCCCACCGTGCCGATGGCGGCGCCCGCCCTGGTCACCGACGAGTTGGCGGTGCTGACCGTCCGCGAGCGTGAGGTGCTGGCCGCCGTCGCGGAGGGCCTGACGAACCGGGAGATCGGCGAGAAGCTCTTCATCAGCGAGCGGACGGTGGGCGTGCATCTCGGGCACATCTTCGACAAACTGCAGGTACGTACCCGCGTGCAGGCCAGTCGGGTGTATCTGACAGCCGCCTGACCAGGGCATCGTTATCTTGCCGTGACATACGTACGTCAAATACGTCGTTCTACGGATCCCCCTGACGTACCCCTGCTGGAAGTCTGAGGCCACGGGGGAGCACCGCCCGGGGGCCACAGCCTCCGGGCGGTGCTGGGGGCCCTCCGACTTCTGCATCACCCACGGAGGATCCGATGACCCAGCCCATCTGGGGCCCTGTTCAGCAGGAGATGTCCGACCTGCTGCGGCGGCATCCCGACGACGTGCCCGGCGTGGTCGAGCAACTGGCCGGACTGCAGGACGTCCTGTGCCGCGTCCCGCCGCTGCTGCACGGCAACCCGCTTGCCGATTTCAACAAGCTCTACCTGACCATCACCGAGAACGTCCTGGAACGCCTGTACGCCGGGCGCTTCAAGGACCCGGCGTTCCTGTCCCGCCTGGACGTGGAGTTCGCCGCCCGGTACTTCGACGCACTGCGGTACTGGACCGAGGCGAGCCCGTCCTGCCCCGGCGTCTGGGCCGGCCTGTTCTGCCGCGTTCCGGGACCCGACCAGCGCCCACTGCCGTCCGCGGTCGCCGGCGTCAACGCGCACATCAACTTCGACCTGCCGTTCGCGCTGGTCACCACGTTCGACCACCTGGGCACCGACCCGATCGACGGCAGCGACCAGCACGAGGACTACCTGCAGGTCAACGACATCTTCGCCGAGGAGATCCCCGGTCTGCGCCGCGGTTACCTGGACCGGTGGCAGCTGCTCATCGACACGATGAACGGTGACCTGGACGACTGGTGGCAGGGCGAGATGGTGGAGTACACCCGGAACGTCGCGTGGCGCAACGCCCAGAAGATCTGGTCGATCCGGCACGACCAGCTCGCCCTGGACAAGCAGCGGCGGCGCCTCGACTCGACCGCCACCGGCCTGGGCAAACTCCTGCTCTCACCGTTCGCCGACTTCCTGCAGTAACCCCGTCACCCGGACGCGAGGGGCAGCTCCACGGTGAACATCGCGCCGCCTTCCGGGGCGTGACCCGCCTCGATGACACCACCGAGCCTCGTCACCAACCGGGCCGCCAGCGCCAGGCCGAGCCCGCTGCCGACAGCGCGGACCCCGCGGTACCGCCGGTTCAGCTCACCCCGCTGGAACGCCACCGCCAGATCGTCGTCGGTGAACCCGGGGCCACCGTCCCGGACCTCGAGGATCGCACCGTGTGTACCGGCCCGGACCGCCAGGACCAGCGGCGCACCGGCCGGAACCACCCGCAGCGCGTTCTCGCAGAGACCGTCGAGCACCTGCCGGATCCGGCCGGGATCGGTGTCCACCACGACCGGCCCGGACGGCGTCTCCACGGTCAGCACCGGACCCCCGTCGCCGCACCGTGACCGCCAGGCCCGGCCGGCCTCCCGGACCAGCTCCACCAGGTCGACCGGCAGCACGTCGATCGGCAGGTCGGCCGCCTCCAGCCGGGACAACACCAACAGATCCGAGATCAGCCGGTCCAGCCGCTCCGCCTCGCCGAGCACGGTCCGACCCGCCTCGGTGGTGCCGTCCCCCGCGATCACACCGTCGGCGAGCGCCTCCGCGTAACCACGGATCGTCGCGAGCGGGGTCCGCAACTCGTGCGAGACGGAGAGCAGGAACTCCCGCTCACGACCCTCGCTGGTCTGCAACGCCTCGGTGAGCTGGTCGAACGCGTCGGCAAGACGGACCGCCTCGGTGGGACCGGTGCGGGACAGCCGCACCGAACGGTCCCCGGCGGAGAGCCGGCCGGCGGCGGCCGCGGCCTGCTCGACCGGCCGCACGACCACCCGGGCCAGCAGGGCGCCGGCCGCGATGCCGCCGGCCAGCCCGGCCAGCAGGGCCAGCCAGAGGCCGCCGAGCGCGCGGGCCGCGGTGCCCGAGGAGACCGTCCGGGTGAGAACGATCCCGTCACCGGAATTCCGTGGACCGGCGTTGTCATCGTCGTCGTTCGGCGTATCGCCACCGCCGGAGTTCTGTGGGAAGGGTTGTCCTCCGGTCTCCGGGCTCGGCCCTCCGGCGGCCGTCGGGAAAGGCCGTCCTCCGGCGAAGGAGGGACGGCCGTCCACCAGGCCGAAAGCGTCGACGCTCCGGCCCGCCGCCACCTGTTTCACCACCCGGTCGGGAAGCCCGGGACGGTCGGGTTCGCCCCGCCGGATCAGGTAGATCTCGACGCCCTCGGCACGCAGACCCGCGACGACGGCGGCCCGGGACCCGGCCGGTTCGCGCGCCAACAGGGCCGCCACGAACGCCGCCCGCTCCTGCAGATCCGTGCGGACCTGCAGGTTCACCGTGCGGACCGCGGTCAGCACGCCGACCGTCCCGGTCATGAGCACCGCGATCACCGTGGTGGCCGCGGTGACCAGCACGGTCCGCCCGGCCAGGCTCCGCGGCCGTCTAGGCATCGGCGGTGTACCCGACGCCGCGGACCGTCCGGATCACCGCGGACGCCTCGCCGAGCTTCGCCCGCACCTGGGCCACGTGCACGTCGACCGTACGGGTTCCGGCATGCGAGGCGTACCCCCAGACCGCGGCCAGCAACTCCTCCCGCGTGAACACCCGCCCGGGCCGGCCCAGCAGGTGGGCGAGCAGGTCGAATTCGGTCGCGGTCAACATCAGCGGGCGGCCCTCGACAGCCGCTGTCCGGCGCTCCGGGTCAAGCGTCAACGGGCCCAGGGTGCGTACCCGCTCGGAGGCCGCCGTCACGGCCGCGCGCCGCAGCAGCGCCTTGACCCGGGTGACCAGCTCGCGCGGGCTGAACGGCTTGGTGACGTAGTCGTCGCCACCCAGCTCCAGCCCGACGATCCGGTCCACCTCGTCGTCCCTCGCGGTCAGGAAGACCACCGGCGTCCAGTCGTCGTCGGCCCGCAACCGGCGGCAGACCTCGGTGCCGTCCATCCCGGGCAGTGCGATGTCGAGGATGCAGACGACCGGCCGGAGCCGGCGGGCGGCGGCCAGCCCCGCGATGCCGTCGTGCTCGACCTGTACTCCGAAACCCTCCCGGCTCAGGTACAGCCTGACGAGATCGGCGATCGGCCGCTCGTCCTCGACCACCAGGACCAGTCCCCTGCTCGGCGTGTCCGTCACGGAACACATCATGCCGCCGGAACACTGCCGGCGGCGTATGGCGCTCGGCCTCCGAAGGCCGCGTGCGACGACTACCGTCGATGGCATGCGGGTGATGACGTGGAACGTCTGGTGGCGCTTCGGCGGGAACTGGCGGGACCGGCGGCACGGCATCGCGCAGACCGTCGCCGCGTGCCGGCCGGATCTGCTGGGGCTGGTCGAGGCCTGGTCCGGCGCCGGCACCGACCAGGCGCGGGAACTGGCCGCACCGCACCGCATGCACGCCGTCTGGGCGCCCTCCGGGCTGCCGCCGGAACCGGACCCCGCGGAGTACGCCGACCAGGCCGGCATTGCGATCGGAATCGGACTGGTCAGCCGTTGGCCGATCCGGGCCACGGAACTCACCGACCTGCCCAATCCGCAGCGCGGTGGCGTCCCGCCCCGGGCACTGCTGGCCACCGTGGACCATCCGGCCGGACCGCTGCACGTCATCACGGCGTGCACCGAGTGGGAGCCCCGGTACGCCGCCGACCACCGGGCACAGTGCGCAGCCCTCGCGGACCTCGCCACCGACCGGCGCCTGGACGGGGACCTGCCGGTGCTGCTGATCGGGGACCTGAACGTCGCACCGGACCAGCCGGAGTTCGCACCCCTGGCAGCGACCATGACCGACACCTGGGTGGCGGGCGGCGGCGACCCGGCGGCGGTCACCCTGGACTCGGCCGTGCCGTTCGCCCCCGTCGAGGCGGTGAAACAACTCGACCGGCGGATCGACCACATCCTGGCCCGGCCGGGCCGACCTGGGTCGCCGGTACGGGTGGAAAAGGCCTTCCTCGCCGGGCACCACCCCATCGCCGACGTGCTGCCCTCCGACCACTACGCGGTGGTCACCGATATCCCACTCTGAACGGGAACGCTCCCAAAGGCCCGAAAGCGCCCTCTGCCTCGTGCTATAAAAGCGAGCGGGTTCCGGTCCGAACCGGTCACAAGCGGACGTCACCCGACGACGGCCCGTCCTACCGGCGGCCACGCGGGCCGCCCCATGAGCCGGGCGAGGCGTCGAGCACGGGGGGATGCCTCGCCCACCACTTCCTCCGACGGCCGGGCTTTGACGCGTACCCCCAAAGATCTTGGTTTAGGGGTGAGACGACGGCGGACCGTGGGAAGGATGGAGACATGGCCTACGTGAATCCGTCGGGCGAGTTCACCCGCGACCAGCGATACATCGGCACCAGGATCACCGCGGACGGGCGGGACGGCTATCCGGTGGAACCCGGGCGGTACCGGCTGGTGGTGAGCCGGGCCTGCCCGTGGGCCAACCGGTCGATCATCGTGCGGCGGCTGCTCGGCCTCGAGGACGTGCTGTCGATGGGCATCGCCGGGCCCACCCACGACGAGCGGAGCTGGACCTTCGACCTGGATCCGGGCGGACGCGACCCGGTGCTGGGCATCGAACGGCTGCAGGAGGCGTTCTTCGCACGGTTCCCGGACTACGACAAGGGGATCACCGTCCCGGCGATCGTGGACGTGCCCAGCGGACAGGTGGTCACCAACGACTTCGCCCAGATCACCCTGGACCTGTCCCTGGAGTGGACGGCATTCCACCGGGACGGGGCACCGCAGCTGTACCCGCCGCACCTGCGGGACGAGATCGACGAGGTCAACGACGGGGTGTTCCGGGACGTCAACAACGGGGTGTACCGGGCCGGGTTCGCGGGGACGCAGGACGCCTACGAGAAGGCCTACGACCGGTTGTTCGGCCGGCTCGACGCCCTGTCGGCACGACTGTCCTCGCAGCGGTACCTGGTCGGGGACACGATCACCGAGGCGGACGTCCGGCTGTTCACGACGCTGGCCCGGTTCGACGCGGTCTACCACGGACACTTCAAGTGCAACCGGTCCAAGCTGGCCGAGATGCCGACGCTGTGGGCGTACGCACGAGACCTGTTCCAGACGCCCGGCTTCGGCGACACGACCGATTTCGATCACATCAAGCGGCACTACTACGAGGTGCACCGCGACATCAACCCGACCGGGATCGTCCCCAAGGGCCCGGACCTGAGCGGCTGGCTGACCCCGCACGGTCGCGAGAGCCTGGGCGGACGGCCGTTCGGTGACGGCACTCCCCCGCTGCCGCCGAGCCCGGCCGAGACGGTGCCGCCCGCCCACACTCCCTCAATGCCACTCGGCTCAAGTTGACCTCGAGGAATGCCCCGATGCCCCGATGCCGCGATGCCCCGATGCCGCGACAGGCGGCTGAGCTGCGCCGATGCGGCTGCCACCGTCGACGGCCGCACGAGTCGCCGCAGCGAGGAGGGCCGCATGGCTCCTGGTCACCTCCTTGATCAACTTGAGCTGAGTGGCAACGGGCGGTTCCGAGCCGTCGATGGTGGCCGACCGGCGTTACCGGGTGAGCCGTAGGCGACGGCCGCGCGGCAGCCACGAACGACAGTCGACCGGCTTACGGGACAGCCCCCGGTTCTACTCGTCGCCCACGGAGCAGTGTTGATCAATCGCCCGCCGTGTCTCCGAGGCCACGGGCACCAGAAACAGCAGAGCGGCGGCGGGCGATTGATCGACTACGGCCCATCCGCCCGCCGATCCCCGCAGGACAGCCCTGGACGACGGCTCGGAGCAGTCAGCCGTCCTCCACGGCTCTCTTCGGGACCGTAACCGAGCCGTGGACGACGGCTCGGAGCGCCCAGCCGTTCGACACGGCTCGTTCTCGGCCGGAAACGAGCCGTGGACGACGGCTCGGCCGGCCGGGCCGTCAACCGTGGTCCACAGATGAGCCGACAACAGCCGTGGGCGACGGCCGGGCAGCCCGCAATGCCACACCACTTGAGTTGATCTTGAGAGTGATCCGATGCCGCGACAACGACTGAGCTGCGATGGCCGCCGGAGTAGCCGCGGCGAGGCGGATCGCATGGACCCTGGCCAGCAGCTTGATCAGCTCAAGCCGAGTGGCATCGCACACCCCTAGACACGTTTCGTGGTCAGGGTGCGAAGCCCATCCGTGTGGTGATTTCGGGCGCGCTGGACGCCCCAATTCACCACACCCCTGGTGGTGTGGTGAATACGGGCGCGCTGAGCGCCCGAAATCACCACGCTGTTGTGAGTGTGGTGAATTGGGGCGCGCTGAGCGCCCGAAATCACCACGCTGTTGTGGGTGTGGTGAATTGGGGCGCGCTGAGCGCCCGAAATCACCACGCTGTTGTGGGTGTGGTGAATACGGGCGCGCTGAGCGCCCGAAATCACCACAGAGGCAGACCCTGACTGCAGAAGGTGTCTAGCTCCCGGCCTCGGGGCGCGCCGCCTCGCCCTCCGGAGCGAGGAGCGTGCGGAGCAGCTCGGCGAGCTGGTCGCGCCGGGGCTGCGGCAGGTGGGACAGCAGGCGCTGCTGTTCGGCCAGGCCGGCGGCGACGGCCTCGTCGGCGACCGTGCGGCCCCGGGCGGTCAGGCGGACCAGGACGCCGCGGCGGTCGTGCGGGTCGGGGGAACGGGTCACCAGGGTGGCCTTCTCCAGGCGGTCCAGGCGGGCCGTGGTGCCGCCGGTGCTGAGCATCATGGACGCGGCCAGGGCGCCCGGGGACAGCTCGAAGGGTTCGCCGGCGCGGCGCAGGGTGGCCAGCACGTCGAACTCGGCCCGGCTGATGTGGAAGCGGGCGTATGCCTTCTCGGTGGCGTCGCCGGCCAGCCGGGCCAGGCGGTAGATGCGCCCGAAGACGCCCATCGCCTCGGTGTCCAGGTCGGGGCGTTCGCGGGACCACTGGTCCAGGATGCGGTCGATGTCGTCGGTCACGATCCCACTTTTCTTGATGACGAGCTTCTCGACAAGGTTTATCTTGATGTCGAGATACTTTATGTCGAGGCAGTTGAGGGAGTAGAGCCATGCGGATCCTGGCGATCACCGCGCTCACCCCGGCGGTGTGGGGCACCACCTACGCTGTGACCACCGAGCTCCTGCCACCGGGACGACCGTTGCTGAGCGGGCTGCTCCGCGCCCTGCCGGCCGGGCTCGTCCTGCTGGCGGTCACCCGTGAGCTGCCGAAAGGGCACTGGTGGTGGCGGGCGGCAGTCCTCGGAACGCTCAACATCGGGATCTTCTTCGCACTGCTGTTCGTCAGCGCCTACCGTCTCCCGGGCGGCATGGCGGCGGTGCTCGGAGCGGTGCAGCCACTCATCGTGGCCGGCCTGACCGTGCTGCTGCTGACGGAACGGGTCGCGGTGCGTACCGTGATCGCGGGTCTGATCGGCGCCGCAGGCGTGGCCCTCGCGGTGCTGACCGCGACCGCCCGGCTCGACCCGGTCGGGGTCCTCGCCGGACTCGCCGGAGCCGCCTCGATGGCGCTCGGACTGGTCCTCACCAAACGCTGGGGACGCCCCTCGGTGTCGCTGCTGACCGCCACCGGCTGGCAACTCACCGCCGGCGGACTGGTGCTGCTGCCGGTGACCCTGCCGGTGGAAGGCCTGCCCGGGTCGTTGACGGCCGGCAACGTGGCCGGTTACGCCTACCTGTCGCTGGTCGGGACGGCTCTCGCGTACACCCTCTGGTTCCGGGGTCTGGAAAAGCTCCCGGCCGCGCGGGTGTCCCTGCTCAACCTGCTGTCACCGCTGGTCGCGACCCTGATCGGCTGGGCGGCGCTGGGACAGGCCCTGACCCCGGTGCAGGTCGCCGGGATGGTGGTCGCGTTCGCGGCCGTCGTGTGGGGACAGTCAGCTCAGGTCAGCGTTGGTCACCACACGACGCTCGAACCCGGTCCGCGCGGCCTGCAACATGCCACGCCCGATCGCGTCGGTGGTGGTGACGTGGTTCGGCAGGACACGCCGCAGGAACGGGACCAGCGGGGCGGTGACCGTGTACGCGGTGTTGTACCAACCGGTCCGCGACCGGACACCGTGGGTCGGCTGGATGAAACCGGGGCGGAAGGCGTACCCGTTGCGGAACATCGCCATCACCTCGTCCTCGGTGCGGGCCTTGACCCGCGCCCACATCAGCCGGCTGCTCGCACCGGTGCCGCTGCCCGAGACGTAGACGAAGGTCATGTCCGGGGCCAGCGGAGCGAGAACACGGGCCGCGGCCATCGGGAAGTCGTAGGAGACCCGGGTGTAGGCGGCCTCGTCCATGCCCACCGAGGACACCCCCAGACAGTAGAAGCAGGCGTCGTACCCGCCCAGCTCCCTCGCGATCGGTGACAGATCGGCGAAGTCGGCGAGCGTCACCTCCCGCAGCCGCGGATGGCTGACCCCGGTCGGCGTCCGGGTGACCACGAGGACCTCGGTCACGTCCGGCGCGAGCAGACACTCCCGCAACACGCCCTGACCGACCATCCCGGTCGCCCCGAACACGATCACCCGCATGGCCGCCCCCGCCGTAGAGAAAACGTCGCACCCCGCCTCTAGGGTCTCATCGTGCCCCGCGAACGACGGTCGACAACCACGGTCCCGGCGTCGACAAATACGGTCCCGGCATCGACAGACACGGTCCCGGCGGAGAAACGCGCCCGGGACCGCGCTGACCGGGTGGCCCGGGGCATGTCCGAGCTGGGGCGCTGGCTCGACGACCAGGTTCTCGCCGGACTCGCCGGGCTCGCCCGGTCCGGCCGGCAGGCGTTCGAGCCGATGGCGGCCCGGCTGGTCGACGCGCAGGCGCCCGGGGCGGCCGCGATGGTCCGCCGGCTGGGCGACCTCGCGGGCACCGGTCCGCAGTGGGCCGACCGGATGCTGGGCGAGATGGCGCTGCTGCGGCTGCTGGTCTCCGGCCACGAGCGGCTCGCCCTTCTCGACCCGGCCACGGCGGCCACGGTCCGCGCCCGGATCGGTTTCCCGACCACGGCCGAGGAGGTTCTGGCCGGTCCGCACGTCGTCGACCAGTGGCAGGTGCTGGGGCGGGCCGAGAGCGAGGACGGGGTGCTGACCACCCGGCGGACCTGGCTGCACGGGGTGGAGAGCGGCCGGTTCGCGCTGGTCATGGCGTTTGCCGCACCCGGGCGGCCACTGGTCGACGATCTCGTGCCGGGGACGGGATTCCGAGGTGGGCTGGCCTTCCATCCCGGGTCGGGGTCGCTGCGTGCGCTGGTCGCGGAGCGGTTCTCGGCGGCGGAGCCGTTCGGGGCGCCGGCGGGTGGGGGGTCGATCCGGGCGGGGTTGTCACGGTGGGCGTCGTTTCTCAGCCACCACCCTTGGGGGTACGAGTCAGCGATGCTGCTCGCGGATGTCACCCCGGGAGCCGGCCGCCCGTCAGTGGGTGACGATGGTGGACATCTCGTGGATGCCGAGGGTGCCGCTCTTCCGCTCGCGCCGGGGTTCCGGGAGCCGTGGTGGCTGCTCGCCGCGGCGGGTGGGCGGCCGGCGACGGTGGCGGCCGAGTGGTCGCCGGACGGGTTGCGACCGCTCGCGGCCTGGGTGGACGGCGAGTTCGTGCCGGTGGGGGCGCCGGCGCCGGACCCGGGAGCGGTCCGGGAGCCTGAGCTGCCGGCGGCACTGCTGGCGGCGGCCCTGGTGGGGACCGGACGGCGCCCGTGGACGGGCGATCCGGTGCGGAGCGGGTCGTCGACGATCCGCCTCCGCACCGCGGACGAATCACCGGTGGACGGGGCGGGCGGGCTGCTGGCCGCAGCGGCGGTGGCGCTGGTCAGCCGGCGGGCGGGGATCCTGCCCGGGCGGGGTCGGGTGCCGGTTCCGGCCGCGCCGCCGGAGGACACTCCGCTGCTACCCGCGGCGGCTGGACGGCGGCTTGCGCTGATTCTGAACGGGGCGGCTCCCGGCGGCGGGCACCTGGAGCGCGAACTCCTGGCGCAGTGGCTGGCAGCGGCCGCGGATCGGGGTGGCCGTGTCCCTCCGGTGCTGCTGCCGGCGCTGCTCACGGCGGGCCGCCGGGACACGTCGATCCGCGCCGGCCTGGCCCGGGTCGCCGGGCGCCGGGGCCGGTGGCTCGCCGCGCAGCGCCCGGAATGGCAGTGGCTGCTCGACGAGGCCCAGCCCGGACCGGCCGGCGACTGGCACACCGCCGGCACACCCGAACGACTCGGTCACCTGGTGGCGCTGCGCCACACCGATCCCGGCCGAGCCCGGGAACTCGTCGCCGGCACCTGGGACGCTGATCCTCCGGAGGTCCGTGCCCGTTTCCTCACGGCCTTCGCCACCGGGCTCACCCTCGACGACGAACCGCTGCTGGAGAACGCGCTCGACGACCCACACACGGAGGTCCGTGACGCCGCACGGGAACACCTCCGCCGGCTGCCGGGCGCGGCACTCGGCCGCCGGATGGCCGAACGCGCTCATGCCGCGGTACGACTGGCCCCCACCGAACAGACCCGCCTCCGAGGAGGGCCGGCACCGACCGGACGGCCCCACACCCCGGCACGACCGGTCCCGGACGGGCAGGCCCATAGTCCGGAGCGGCTGGTCCCGGCCGAGCGGACCGAGCCGGTCGAGCGGGCCGGGGTCAACGGCCGGCGGCTCGTCGTCGAACCTC
This sequence comes from Actinoplanes rectilineatus, assembly GCF_000962825.1. Lineage (GTDB taxonomy): Bacteria > Actinomycetota > Actinomycetes > Mycobacteriales > Micromonosporaceae > Actinoplanes > Actinoplanes rectilineatus. Next base: position 20,958 of record NZ_JZKF01000013.1, on the reverse strand, counting down.
CCCGGGAGGTGGATCGTCAGCTGCGGCGGGACGGGGTGGGTGCGGCGCCGCCCCGGGGGCTCGGGGCCGGGGCCTGGCTGCTCGAGGAAGTGTTGGCCGGGACTCCGCTGGCGTCCTGGGCAGCGCTGACACCGGCCGGGTGGTTGCGGGCTGCGCGTGGCAACGACTGGGCTGCTCCCCTGCTGCACGGCTGGGCCAGGGCCGCGGTGGCGCAACGGGACTCGACCTGGGCGTCCACCCTGCTCACCGATGAAGGCGGGGCCCTGCGGGAGGCCGTGCGCTGGGATCTGCACCTGGTGTTGCCGCCGGGTGATCTGGCCCGGCTTGCCGTGACCGCTCTTCGGGCTGAGGACGGTTCCGCCAACCGGCTGCTCGCTCTGCACCCGGGTCGGTGGCCGGACGGGCTCACCGACGCCATTCTGGACTCGATCACCGCGCGGGCCCGTACCGACCGGCACACCTGGCAACTCGGCGAACTGTGCCGGCTGGCCGCGGTCGCGGCGCCGCCGGAACGTGCCGGCCGGGTCGTGCGGCTCGCCGCCGAACTGGGGCAGACGCTCGACCCGTCGCGGGTCCGGCCGGTCGCCGACCTGGCCCGCGCCCTCACCTTCCGCCACGAGATGTTCGAGGAACTCCGATGACCGTCACCCGCCACGAGATGTTCGAGGGGTTCCGATGACTGCCTTCCGTTACGGGACGTCCGAGCAGTTCCGGCGACCGCCGGCCACCACGGCGGCCCGGCCGGCTCCGGACGCCGCCGTCCACCACACCGTCCTCGAGGAGTTCCGGTGACCGCACTGCGACCGCACGCCGAGGACCAGTATGCGGCGGAACTGGCCCGGCTCGCCGCCGCCGACGACCGGCCGCGGCCGCCGGGCTGGCGGCTGTCGCCGCAGGCCGTCGTCACCTATCTGCTGGGGTACGGCCGCGAGGTGACACCGAAGTACGTCGGACCGCGCCGGCTGATCGAGGTGGCCGTCGCGACGCTCGCCACCGACCGTGCGCTGCTGCTGCTCGGCGTGCCCGGCACGGCGAAGACCTGGGTGTCCGAGCATCTGGCGGCGGCGATCTCCGGTGACTCCACGCTGCTGGTGCAGGGGACGGCCGGAACAGCCGAGGAGGCCATCCGGTACGGGTGGAACTATGCCCGGCTGCTCGCCGACGGCCCCAGTGACGCCGCCCTGGTCGCCGGGCCGATCATGCGGGCCATGCGGACCGGGGCGATCGCCCGGCTGGAGGAGCTGACCCGGGTGCCGTCCGACGTGCAGGACGCGCTGATCACCATTCTGTCCGAGAAGACGCTTCCCGTGCCGGAGCTGGGTACCGAGGTGCAGGCGCAACGCGGCTTCAACCTGATCGCCACCGCCAACGATCGGGACCGCGGGGTGAACGAGCTGTCCAGCGCCCTGCGACGGCGGTTCAACACGGTCGTGCTGCCGATGCCGGCGTCCGCCGACGCCGAGGTGGAGATCGTCGTGCGGCGGGTGGCGCAGCTCGGCGCCGCCCTGGAACTACCGGATGTGCCGCCCGCGCTGGAGGAGATCCGCCGGGTGGTGACGATCTTCCGGGAGCTGCGTTCCGGGATCACCGAGGATGGGCGTACCCGGCTGAAATCGCCGACCGGAACCCTCTCCACCGCCGAGGTCATCTCCGTGGTGACCGGCGGGATGGCGCTCGCAGCCCATTTCGGCGACGGAACGCTGCGGCCCGGTGACGTGGCGGCCGGCATCGTCGGCGCGGTGGTCCGGGATCCGGTCTCCGACGACGTCGTCTGGCGCGAATACCTGGAGACGGTGGTCCGGGAGCGGTCCGGGTGGCGCGACTTCTACCGGGCCGCCCGCGATGCCTGAACGGTTCTACGGGATCCGCCATCACGGGCCGGGTTCGGCACGGGCGCTGCTGCGGGAACTCGACCGGGAACCGCCCGGAATCCTGCTCATCGAGGGGCCGCCGGAGGCCGGTGATCTGGTGCGCTGGGCGGCGGACGACGGTCTGCGCCCGCCGGTCGCGCTGCTGGGCTACGCGGTGGACGATCCGGGCCGGGCCGCTTTCTGGCCGTTCGCCGTCTTCTCCCCGGAATGGCAGGCCTTGCGGTGGGCGGTCAGGCGCGGCGTTCCGGTGCGTTTCTTCGATCTACCGTACGCGTACCGCATCGTCGCGCAGCCCGAGGCGAATGCACCCGAGCCCGAGCCCGATCAACCGCCGCAGCCGGTGGATCCGCGCGGGGAGACGGCGGCGTCCGGGACTGATCAGCTTCTCCGGCCGATGGATCCGATCGGGGAGTTGGCCGCGGCGGCCGGGTACGACGATCCGGAACGCTGGTGGGAGGACGTCGTGGAGCATCGCGGCGTGCCGGCCTTCGCGGCGATCACGGAGGCGATGACGGCGATCCGCGAGGTGTCCCCGGAGGCGCCGGACGACCTGCTGCGCGAGGCCCACATGCGGACGGTGCTGCGGGCGGAACGCCGCCGCCACAGTGACATCGCCGTGGTCTGCGGGGCCTGGCACGTGCCGGCTCTCCTGCGCAGGTCGACGGCGAAGGACGACACCGCGCTGCTCAGGGGTCTCCGCAAGGGGAGGGTGGCGTTCACCTGGGTGCCGTGGACGTACGGGCGTCTCGCCTCCTGGTCCGGGTACGGCGCCGGGGTCCGCTCCCCCGGCTGGTACCACCACCTGTTCACCGCGGGCGGTGAAACCACGGACGACGGCCTACCGGGCGACAGCGCCACGAGCACGGATCGAAGCAAGACGGACCAGAGCAGCCCGGATCGGGACAGCCCGGATCGGGACAACGCGGACCGGAGCAGCCCGGACCTGGTGGTGGCCCGGTGGATGGTGGCGGCTGCGGGAGTACTGCGGGACGAAGGTGTGGCCACGTCCCCGGCGCACGTCATCGAGGCGACCCGGCTCGCCCAGGCGCTGGCCGCGCTCCGCGGGCGGCCCCTCGCCGGACTGGCCGAGGTCACCGAGGCGGCCGAGGCGGTGCTGTGCGACGGCGAACCGCTGCGCTCGGAGCTGATCGCGCGGCGGCTCGTGGTCGGGGAACGCCTCGGCACGGTGCCGGAGACGATGCCGGCCGTCCCGCTCGCCCGGGATCTGGCGGCGCAGCAGCGGAGCGTACGCCTGCGGCCGGATCCCGCCGGGCGTGATCTCGACCTCGACCTGCGGCGGGACACCGACCTACGGCGCAGTCGCCTGCTGCACCGGCTGCGCGTGCTGGACGTGCCGTGGGGCGAGCGTGCCCGGAACCGTCGCGGCACCGGCACGTTCCGGGAGGAGTGGCGTCTGTGCTGGCAGCCCGAGTTCGCGGTGCGGCTGGTCGAGGGCAGCATGTGGGGTTCCACGGTGGTGTCCGCCGCCACGGCCGTGGTCGCCCGCCGGGCCCGGGAGGCGGCGTCGCTGGCCGAGGTCACCGCACTGGTCGAGGTGTGCCTGCTGGCCGATCTGGACGAGGCGTACCCGCCGGTGCTCGCCGCCCTGGACGTTCGGGCCGCGCTCGACGCGGATGTGCTGCACCTGATGGCGGCACTGCCCGCCCTGGCGCGGACGCTGCGGTACGGCGACGTCAGGCGTACCCGGGAAGCGGGTTTGATCGGGGTGACCGCCGGGCTGGTGAGCAGGATCTGCGCCGGTCTGCCCGCCGCGGCCGGTTCGCTCTCCGACGAGGCCGCGCGGCAGGTGCGCGACGGCACGGACCGGGTGCACCAGGCGGTCGGTCTGCTCGCCGACGGGGGTCTGCGGGAGCGGTGGCTGGACACCGTCGCGGCGCTCGCCGTGCGTCCCGGCCTGCACGGTCTGCTCGCCGGGCGGCTGACGCGGCTGCTGCTGGACGCCGGTCGGCTGGATGCGGCCGAGGTGCGCCGTCGCCTGCGGTTGCCGTTGACCGGTGGGACGCCGCCCGCACACGCGGCCGCCTGGGTGGAGGGTTTCCTGGCCGGCGGCGGTCTGCTGCTGGTCCACGACGAGGCACTGCTCGCCCTGGTGGACGACTGGCTGGCGGAGATCCCGGCGGCGGCGTTCGACGGGGTGCTGCCCCTGTTGCGGCGCACGTTCGGCGGTTTCGACGCCGCGGAACGGCGGGCCATCGGGGAGCGGATCGCCGGCGGCACGGTCGGCGGAACCGGACGGGTGACCGAGATCGATCATGCGCGGGCGGTGTTGCCGGTGCCGGTGCTCGGTGCGTTGCTGGGTCTGGAGCTGGGGCTGGAGCCGATCATCGAGGAGTTCGCGTGACCGAACGGCGACGACGCTGGCGGATGGTGCTCGGCGCGCCCGCCGACGAACCGCTCGGCGCGGTGGAGGGCCGGGACCAGGCCATGGACGCGGCGCTGGCGGCGCTCTACGACACGGACCGGGCCGGGGAGCCGTCGCCGCGGTCGGCCGGGCTGGGCGGGTCGGCGCCCCGGGTGGCCCGCTGGCTCGGCGACATCCGGGAACATTTTCCCAGCACCGTCGTGCAGGTCATGCAGGCCGACGCGATCGAGCGGCTGGACCTGACCCGGCTGCTGCTCGAACCGGAGATGCTGGCCGCGGTCGAACCGGACGTCCACCTGGTCGGCACGCTGCTCTCCCTCAACCGGGTGATGCCGGCGACCGCCGTCGCGACGGCGCGGCAGGTCGTCCGGACCGTCGTCGAGCAGGTGGAGAGCCGGGTCGCCCAGCGGATGCGGACCGCGGTGACCGGGGCGCTCAACCGGGCGGCCCGGACCGGGCGGCCCCGGAGCGCTGACGTCGACTGGGACCGGACGATCCGCGCCAACCTGCGGCACTACCTGCCCGAGCATCGGACGGTGGTGCCGGAGCGACTGGTCGGGTACGCCCGGCGGACCACCGCCGTCCAGCGTGACGTGGTGCTCTGCGTGGACCAGTCCGGCTCGATGGCGTCGTCGGTGGTGTTCGCCGGTGTCTTCGCGGCGGTGCTGGCGTCGATCCGGTCGCTGCGGACGTCACTGGTCGTCTTCGACACCGCGGTGGTGGACCTGACCGAACAGCTCGGCGACCCGGTGGACGTGCTGTTCGGCACGCAGCTGGGTGGCGGAACGGACATCGGGCGGGCACTCGGGTACGCGCAGCAGCTGATCACCCGGCCCCGGGACAGCATCCTGGTGCTGATCAGCGACCTGTACGAGGGCGGGCCCCGGGAGGAGATGCTGCGGCGGGTGGCCGCGTTGACCGGGGCCGGCGTGCAGGTCGTGGTGTTGCTGGCGCTCTCCGACGAGGGCGCTCCGGCGTACGACCGGGAGAACGCCGCGGCGCTCGCCGCCCTGGGTGTCCCGGCGTTCGCGTGCACCCCGGACGCGTTCCCGGATCTGATGGCCGCCGCCATCGAACGCCGCGACCTGCAAACCTTCGCCGGCACGACGACGTCGGCCACTGCCTAAGGATTCTCGTAGATCCCGTGGCGGCCGATACGCCGCCATCTGACTGCCGTCTCACCGTCCACCTGGAAGAACTCGAAGGTGGCACGGCCGTCGGGACCTGAGAACGACCAGGTCATCTCCCAGATGCCGGTCGTCTTCAGCATCGGTTTGACCCTCAGGTTCGCAGGCCAGGACCGACCGGGGTCGGCCACATACGCCTCACACGCGGCGTTGAACCGAGGCATGAGAGCACGAAAGATACGTCGATGCTCGACCGGCATCGACTTCCAGTCGGTGGCGAATTCGTCGGTCTTGTCGAACTTCACTCTCCGAGATCCAGGCTATCCATGAAGTCGTCGACGTTCTCGTAGGTCGTGGTTCGCCCGGCAGCGATGTCGGCATCCGCCCGGCGCTCGCCCTCCTGCCACCGTTTTTCCCAGAACCACTGCTGGCTGGCTGGTATCGCGATGGTGGGACGAAGTTCCAGGACGCCGTCGCTGCGCTCGGTGATCTCCACCTGAGAGCCGGGCTCGTTGAGGCCGTAGCGCCTGCGAACTTCAGGCGGCAACGCCACGGTGCCACGGGATTGGACGGAGACGAAACCGTGGTAGCGGGTCGCCGCCCCGGGGTCCTGCCCGAACGCGCCACCAGTGAGGTCTTTGACGGTCCGCCGCACCGCCCTGACATTTCTCCTGCCGACGCTGCGTGAGCGCCGGCCGGCTCCCGTATCGCGCGGAGTCTCGTCCATTCATCGAGTATGCAGACCCCGATCCTCGCCGCCAAGCGGCATTGCTGCATTGCAGCAATGCCGCGCGAACCGACGCGGCCTGCGTGGGTCAGTGGGTCAGCTGGTCCAGCGCAGGAAGCGGTCGAAGAGCTCCGACGCCGGGGTGTGCGGCATGTCCCGGGCCGCCTCCTCGAGGTGGTCCCACATCAGGACCGCCAGTTCGATCCGGCCCAGACCGACCGCCAGGCGTTCCCGGGCCGGGTCGCACGGCCATGGCCGGCCGCACGACGTGCAGTCCCATGACGGCCGGGCCGGGACGTGTTCCGCCTGATCCTCGGCATGGCCGGTGGTCGCCGTCATAGGCGGTTCCGGAACGCAGCAGAGCGCACGAGGGCCTCCCCCTTCGGATCCGCCCGCCAGCGGACCCGTGTCCCAACACAGTGCGCGTGCATCGTTTCCGGGTCAACCGTGGGGGACGGTGGCTCCCTGTCCGGGTGACGGCGATCGTGCCATCGTGTCCGTGCCGATCGCCCGGTCTGCAGCCGAATCGGGCGCCGGGGACACCGGTGACCACAATGCGACAGCGCACGCCGGTTCCTTTCGCGTTCTGTCGATTCCCGCCCGATATGTACCAGTCTTTGGGAGCATGGGGTTTCACATATGCCTCACCACACCCGGAGGACGGTGACATGGCCGACGACGAACTCCACGACCCGATATCCCCGAGCGGCCTGTACGCCTCGGCCGCGGCCACCACGCCCGAACGCCGCAACCGGCGCCGCAAGCAGGCCGTGGTCGGCGCGGCCGGAGCGGCGGCCCTGCTCGCCGGGGCGACGTTCGCGGCAAGCCAGTTCCTGAACGCCGAACAGCCGGAGATGCCCGCACCCGCGGCCCTGGCACCGCAGACCACCGTGCCCGTCGACGAACCGGAACCCGAGCCGGTGGACTCCCGCGTCCCCACGCCGACGTCCAAGTCGACGGTTCCGGCGGCACCGGTGGAGGCCAGCCCGGCGCCTCCGAGCCCGTCCCCGTCCGTCACGGCGGAGACGATGGCCGGGACCGAGACACCGGAACAGTCCCGGGGCGACGTCACCGTGCTCAGCAACGGCCCGGTCAACGAACGCACCGAGTTGCTCGGCACCGGGACGATCCGGATCGTGACCGCGCAGCGCGACCTGACCGGCGAGCGGGACATGCTGCTCGCCGCGGACGACGGCCAGGCGGTCGGCGGCGGCGTGCACTGCACCAGCAAGGTGCGGATGAGCACCGGCACGGACACCGGGGAGAAGCCGACGCTGCTGCTCTGCTGGCGCACGTCGAAGGCCCGCAGCGTGGTGACGATGGCGGTGGTGCCGACCGGGAAGCCACCCACCGCGTCGAGCGTGGACATCATCGGCAAGGAGTGGGCGCGGCTCGGTTAGACCCCGCCGCACAGTGAAGGCCGGCGCTCCCCGCGGAGCACCGGCCTTCATCCGCATGGTCAGGTCGTCACGGTCGTGCTGGTCACCCCCAGAACGGCGATCGTGTCGGGTACGACCACGCGGTACTTCTGGTTCGCCGTCAGGCCGTTGACCGTCGTCCTGGCCGCCGCGGGGAACGTTCCGACGGTCGTCCACCTGCCGCCCGCCAGCTGCTGCACCTGCACGGTCTGGCCGGCGACACCGGTCAGTGTCACCGTCATCACGCCCTTGGCGGAGCGGGCCGCGGCCACCTTCGCCCGGACGGTCCAGGTCGCGGTCGGCGACGTGGCGGCCAGCGCGGTCTCCGACTCGGGGACGCTCAGGTAGACCCGGAATCCGGCGGTGCCGGGACGGTTCACGACCACCGTGCCGGCGGTGGTGGTCTGGGCGCTGGTGCAGCGGACCGCGGCACCCGCCTCGGTGACACAGACCGAGACGACCTTGCCCGCGTACGCCTTGCCGGACAGTCTCACGGTGAACGTGGTGGAGGTGGCAGTGCCGTAGGCGACCTCACGGGTGCTGACGTTGCTGGTCACGACGGGCTTGACCTTGGCGACCGTCTTGACCGGGGTGGGCGCGGTCGTCGGAGCCTTGGTGGTCGGAGCGACGCTCGTCGGGGCCGTGGTGGGGGCAGCGGTCGTCGGGGCGGTCGTCGGCGCCGCAGTGGTGGGTTCGGTCGTCGGGGCGACGGTCGGCGCCGCCGTGGTCGGTTCGGTGGTCGGGGCCGCAGTCGTGGGTTCGGTCGTCGGAGCTGTTGTCGTAGCAGTAGTGGGAACTGTCGTCGTGGGAGCTGTCGTCGGGGTGCTGCCGGCCGGCGTCACCGCGGCCAGCGCGGCCGCCGCGTCGATCCGCCCGTACCCGTAGTCGTTGTCCCTGCCGGCCGCCCCCAGGTCCACGGCGGACGACTCCAGCGCACTCTCGATCCCGTCCGGCGTCAGGCTCGGCTGGAACGCCTTGAGCAGCGCCGCCACCGCCGCCACGTGCGGCGTCGCCATCGACGTGCCGTTCATGTAGGCGTACCCGTTGCCCTTGGCCGTCGGGTACGTGCTGAGGATGCCGCTGCCCGGTGCCGCCACGTCCACGTAGTCGCCCGCGTTCGAGTAGCTCGCGACCGTGTCGGTGGAGTCGGTGGCGGCGACCCCGATGACACCCGCGTCCGCCCCCGGATAGTTGACCGGGCTGCCCTGCGCACGGCTGTTGCCGGCCGCCGCCACGACTGTCACACCCTTGCTCCGGGCGTACGCGATGGCATTGGTCACCGCAGTGACCTTGGCCGACGCGCCCAGCGACATGTTGATCACCTGTGCACCGTGGTCGGCGGCCCAGATGATGCCCTCGGCGGTGTCCGACATGTACCCGGTGCCGTCCGTGCCGAGGACCCGCACCGGCAGGATCCGCACGTCCGGGGCGACCGCGGCGACGCCCACCCCGTTGCCGGTGGCGGCGGCGATCGTGCCCGCCACGTGGGTGCCGTGGCCCTGGGTGTCGGTGCCGCCGCCCGCGGAGTCGGTGATCGCGTCGTAGCCGTCCAGCACGTGACCGGCCAGATCCGGGTGCGCCGCGTCCACCCCGGTGTCCAGCACCGCGACGACCACACCCGCGCCGGTGGACTGCTTCCAGGCATCGCCCACCCGGATCTTGCCGAGATCCCACTGCTGGCCGCGGTACGGGTCGTTGTCGGCGGGCACGTCGAGCGCGCTGACCTCGGCGTCGACCTCGACACTGACCGCGTCGTCCGCCCGCTGACCCGCCTCGACCAGCTTCACGGCGGTCTTCTTGTCGGTCGCCTCGGTGACCGTGACGACCGGCCGGCCGTCGTCGCCGACCGTGGTGCTGACCACCCGGGCCGGCGCGGCCACCGACACCACCGCCGGGAGCAGCTGCTCCGGGCTCTGGCTCAGGCCGTAGGTGACGGGCTCCCAGGCGGCGCTCGCGGTGGGCAGGGCGAGGACCCCGACGGCCGCGAGCGCACCCGCGGCAACGGCTCCGGCAGCGTACCGGCGCAGCTGAACCTTCATTCCCCGAGTTCCCTCCGTCGACAACGAAGACGATCATCGGCGGGGCGCGGGGAAGGCCCAGGACTCCTTCGGTTGCACGTGGGTTGCACCGGCCCGGTTCGGCTGCGACCAGCGAACTCTCAGGGACGCACTTGCCGGATTCAACCCGGTATGTCGGTTGCGTTGACAGCATGGGGTTTCCGGGCCCGCCCGACCGCGGGCCGCCCGCCGAGACCAGAGGAACATCCTGATGAGCAGACACCACAACCGGCAGCCCGGCCGCCTCCTGGCGGTCGGCGCCGCGGGCCTGGCCGTGGTCCTGGGCGGAGGCGCCTACCTGATCACCAGCCGGATCAGCGACGACACCACGACCACGGCACAGGAGATCCGCGCCGACGCGACGACGACCGCACCCGCCGCCTCCCCCGACCTGACCACCGCCACCGGATCCACCACCGAGCCCGAACCGGCGACGACGACCGCCTCCCCGGCCCCGGTCACCTCCGAGGAGGCCGCCGAGATCGAGGAGGGCCGCCGGCAGAACGCGAAGGACGGCATCAAGGTGGACCGCCCCGCCACGCCCGACACTGCCGCCTCGGCCTCGCCGGCCGAGGACGTCAAGATGATGACCAGGGGCTCGCTGAAGGAGGGCGGCATCGTCCGGGTCTACACCGCGCACAGCGACCTGACCGGGCAGAAGGAGCTGGCGTACGTGGCCGGCGGCATCGAGGAACACCGGGACGTGCCGTGCTCGCAGACCTTCAAGTTCAGCACCAACCCGAAACCGGCCAAGCGCGACAACCTGCTGATGTGCTGGCGCACCACCCCGGACAAGAGCGTCGTCGCCATCGTCGTCGACCCGGACGGCAAACCGTCCAGGGACAAGGCCGTCGACGTCCTGGAGAAGAACTGGCGCGACATGGACTGACAGTCGCTTTACCTCTGCACAGCACTGCGACCCGGAGCCGAAGCTCCGGGCCGCAGCCCTCGTTGAACCGGATCGATCAGTACGGGGAGACCGTGAAGGCCGAGCCGCTGGAGACGATCGAGTAGTTGAACGCCGTGCTCTGCAGAGCCGTTCCCGAGTTGACGACCGATACCGTGTAGTTGCCGTTCGGCACGGCGACGGAGGCGATGGTCGGCGCGTTGGAAGCGACACCGGAGATCGACTTGGTCAGATCGAGGGTGCAGATGATCTCGCTGTCGCTGATCGGCAGCACGGTGTTGCAGTAGCTGACCGCCTTGACCGCCTGGGCACCGATCGGCGCAGTGGTGAAGTCCTGGGCGTTCCAGGTGTTGTCGGTCAGCAGAACGTAGGACTTGTTGACTACCAGGGCGGTCGCGGTCACGACGTCCAGGAAGGACAGCGACGAGAATCCGGCACCGAGGATGTCGAGAACCGGCGTGGTGTTCGACGCACCGGTGTTCGGCGTGACGGTGATGCCATAGCTGTAGGAGTACGGCGTGTTGGACGTCGACTTGGTGCCGGCCGCCGTGGTGATGCTCAGGTTCACCGCACCGGCGGCGTGCGAGCTGGTGGTGCCGGTGAAGGACGTGGCGTCGTTGACCTTGGTGATGGTGATCGGGCTACCACCGAGCGAGGCGCTCAGGATCGAACCGGCCGTAGTCGGGATACCGGTCAGACCCGCGAAGGTGACCGACGAACCACCCTGCGCCGGGCCGGAGCCGGTGGAGAGCGCCGAGCCGGAGCCGACAGCGAAGGTGACACTGGCGACGCTAAGGGCCGGGGCGGCGTTGAACGTGCCAGGCGCCGCAAGAAGCGCGCCCGAGGTACTGGCGTAGGCACAGACGTTCCAGCCCGTGGTGGTGTCCATGCCGCCGACGATCGTCGTGGTCGGAATGACCACGGCCAGTTTGGTGGTCGAGATCTTCGTGGTGGTCGCCGCGAAGGGCTCCATACCCGTTGCGCCGGCAGCGTAGGTGGCCGGGCAGGCACTCCGGCTGACCAGAACCGCCGGAGCGGCACCGGTGAAGACGGCGCTGGCGGCGGGCACGCTCACCAGGACATTCGTCGCGGTACCCGAGCTGCCGTTGTTCGGGCTGACGGTCAGCGCGGGCAACGTCGTGTCGAAGACCGCGAAGCTGCGGTCCGCCCGGGAAAAGAGCGCACTGGCCGCGTAGTTGCAGATCAGGTAGCTGGTGCCGGTCACCAGTGTCGGCACCGTGATCGTCAGGGCCGCGGCCGAGGCCTTCGCGGTCGTTCCGGCGATGACCGTGGCCGAGGCGGTGGCGGGCGCCGACGGGCACGCCGTGACCCCGGAGATGAACTGGCTGGTGTAGGTGGTTCCGGAGAAGGTGCCGGTCGGCGCGGTCAGCGTGAGCTTGTCGGCCGCCTTGCCGTTGTAGGCGTTGAGCGTTCCGACATTCACCGCGGTGACCGTGTCGGCCGTGGTGTCACCCGCATAGGTGGTGCTGCCGGTGGCCACACCACCGTAGAGGCACAGCTTGTAGCTGCTTCCGGCGGTCATGGCCGGAGTCGTCAGGTAGGCCCGGGTGGCGCTGGTGCTCGACACCGCGCCGGCGTTCACGACGGTGGACCCGGCGGTCACCGCCGCGTCGCCGTAGAGAGTGGGGCAAGTGGCGGCCACCGGGGTGACGAACCGCGCACCAAGCGCGCTGGCCAAGGTCGAACCCGTGCCGTACAGGTAAAGCACAGTGCCACCGGCGGCGGCAACCTGGGTGGTACCGAGAGTGAAGGTACCGGCGGCGAGGGCGGGGGTTGCTCCGGCCAGTGCCGCGGCGGCGGTGACCGCTGCGACAGCACCGATGACGAGTCGGCGGCCGGGTCGAGCTAGGGACTTGCGCATGCGGGGTCCTCCTACGGTCTCTACGAACCGCATTTCGTGGATTAGGTAGGGCCCGCTCGCGCTTCAAAGACGGCGGGCCGTCTCGCCGGAAGCGTAACTATTCACAGCGCTTCAATACCCAAAAGTCATAAACATCCTCATATATCAGACAGATCAGCCTCCCCCGACCTAGCATTCGCCGCACCAGGCAGAGCGATTGACACCCGCAACGGGCCGCGCTATGTTCTTCTCAGATTGAGTCTTACTCGTACTGAGCATTACTGACACTGAGAAGAACGGACGCGGCGATGGACGAGGCGAGCTACCTGGCGGGTTACGACCCGGGGCGTTATCCGTCCATCGCGGTGACCGTCGACGTGGTGGCGCTGACCATCCGGGACGGGCGGCTCTGTGTGCTGCTCGTCGAGCGTGGCGCCCCGCCGTTCGCCGGGCAGCGGGCACTCCCCGGCGGGTTCGTCAAGGCGGAGACGCTCGACGAGGCGGCGCTGCGGGAGCTCGGCGAGGAGACCGGGCTCAAACCCGGCGAGGGCGAGCTGGCCCGGGTGCATCTGGAGCAGCTGCGCTCTTACGGCGACCCCGGCCGGGACCCGCGCATGCGGATCGTCTCGGTGGCCTACCTCGCATTCGCGCCCAGCCTGCCCGACCCTACCGCCGGCTCGGACGCCGCGGGCGCCTACTGGGTGCCCGTCGACGAGGCCGTCGGGCTGGCGTTCGACCATGACGCGGTGCTCGCCGACGGGCTGGAGCGGGCCCGGTCGAAGCTCGAGTACACGCCGCTGGCCACCGCGTTCACCGCTCCCGAGTTCACCATCGGCGATCTGCGTCAGGTGTACGCGGCGGTGTGGGGCGAGGACCTGCACGCCGGCAACTTCCACCGCAAGGTGCTGTCCGTGCCGGGGTTCGTGGAGAGCACCGGCGAGACCTCGGCGCGCGGCGGGGAGCGGGGCGGCCCGAAGGCCAGGCTGTACCGGGCCGGGGACGCGAAGCTGCTGCACCCCGCTCTGCTGCGACCCGACAGAGAGGACCGGGTTCGATGATCACGTTCGACGAGGCGGTCGCCTGCATCCGGACCGCGAACAGTTTCGACGATCTGACGAACGACGCGAGCTCACGTCAGGCGTACCGTCGATGGGCGAGGATCGTGCACCCGGATGCCGTGAGCGCGGCGCAGAGGGTGACCGCGACGGACGCCTTCGCCAAGCTCTCGATCCTCTACGAGAAGCGCGCCGAGCCACCGAACGCGGCGCACCAGCGGGCGCCCGATCCGGTGATCGCCACCCGGCACGGCACCTACCACCTGGGCCGTCTCTTCGCGACCGGTGACGTCGCCGAGTTGCACGCCTCCGGCGACGCCCTGTTGAAGATCCCGCGGGATCCGGCCGACAACGACCTGATGGAGGCCGAGGCGGACGCCCTGCGGCGACTGTGGAACACCGGCGACCCGCGGTTCCGGCCCTACGTGCCGCGGCTGATCGAGAGTTTCGTGCACGAGGACGGGCAGCGCCGGCGGCGGATCGTCAACGTGCTGGAGCGCCGGCGCGGCATGGTGAGCCTGCCACCGGCCGGGCAGGCGGACCTCGGCACGGTGCTCTGGGTGTGGCGGCGCCTGCTGACCGTGCTCGGGTGGGCGCACCGGGCCGGCGTGGTCCACGGGGCGGTCCTGGAGTCGCACATTCTGATCGATCCGGCACGCCGCGGGCTGGTCCTGGTCGACTGGTGCTATGCGGGGGATCGACCGAGAGCGATAGTAAAGGCACGAGAGGCCGCCTACCCGCCGGAGGTGTTGCACGACCGGATCGCCGGTCCCGCCACGGACATCTTCATGGCGGCCGGCCTGATGACCCGCCTGATGGGCCCCAGCGCGCCCGTGGCGCTGCGCCGTTTCGCGGACGGCTGCCGGTACGCCGCCCCGCGGATGCGGCCGCAGGACGCCTGGGCGCTGCTGGCCGAGTTGGACGAGCTCATCCCCCAGCGGTACCGGAACTGAGGAGGAACTCATGGGAAGCGGACACTGGTCCACCGATGTCTACAGCGCTGCGGCCACCTACCGGGCCGCCTCCGGGACCAGCGCTTTCGCGTACAGCGACAGCGGGGCCCGCACGACGCACCCGGACCTGGACCCGCAGGGGGTCTTCATGCGGGAGAGCCGGGACTCCGACGATCACCCGTTCAGTACGCCGATCGCCGTCCTGTTCGACGTGACCGGCTCGATGGGCACCGTGCCCCGGGTGCTGCAGACCAAACTGCCGCAGCTGCTGGGCCTGCTGACCCGCAAGAACTACGCGATCGACCCGCAGATCATGTTCGGTGCGATCGGCGACGCCACCTGTGACCGGGCACCGCTGCAGGTGGGACAGTTCGAGTCGGACAACCGGATGGACGAGCAACTGGCCCGGATCCTGCTGGAGGGTGGCGGTGGCGGGCAGAAGCGCGAGTCCTACGAGCTGGCGCTCTATTTCATGGCCCGGCACACGATCCTGGACTCGATGATCAATCGCGGCCGGCGGGGTTATCTGTTCATCATCGGCGACGAGCTGCCCTACCCGCAGGTCAAGCCGCGGGAGGTGCGCACGGTCCTCGGCGACGAACTGCGGCAGCCGATCCGGGTCGAGGAGATCCTGGAGGAGCTGCGCCGCAAGTACGACGTCTACTACATCCTGCCGACCGCGGCCGGCTGGGGCGGCGACGCCGAGGTGCTGGCCCGCTGGCGCGAGCTGCTCGGGCAGAACGTGCTGGAACTCGATGACCTGGACGCGGTCTGCGAGACGATCGCGCTGACCGTCGGTCTCGGCGAGGACGCGATCGACCTGCACGAGGGCATCGCCGACCTGGCCGATCTGGGGTCGGCGGCGGGCACGTCGGTGGGCCGGGCGCTCGCCCCGCTGCAGCGCACCGCGGCGGTACGCAGCGCGCCGTTCGAGATCACCGCCGGGCAGAGCGGGAACAAGCGGCTGTGACCGAGCATGTGGCCGTGGTCGATCTGGGCTACGGCGACGCCGGCAAGGGCACGGTGGTGGACGCGCTCTGCGCCGCCGGGCGGGTCCGGGCCGTCCTGCGCTTCAACGGGGGAGCTCAGGCCGCGCACAACGTGGTCACCGAGTCCGGCCGGCATCACACGTTCGCCCAGTTCGGGTCGGGGACGCTGCGGGGCGTGCCGACCCATCTGACCCGGTTCACCGTGGTGGATCCGCTGGCGCTGGCCGGTGAGGCTGCGGCGCTGGGGCACCCGTTCGACCTGCTCACGGTCGACGGTGACGCCCTGCTCGCGACTCCGTGGCATCGGGCGGCGAATCACCGGCGGGAACTCGCGCGGGGTGCGGACCGGCACGGTTCGTGCGGCATGGGCGTCGGCGAGACCATGGCGTACGCGTCGGAGCACGCGAACGCCCCGCGGGTCGCCGACGTGCTCTCCCCCCGGCGGTTGCGCCGTCGCCTGGCGCAGGTCCGGGAGGCACTGGATCCGCACGGTGTCCCGCTCGACGACGTGGTGGACGCCTTCACCGCGTTCGGTTCGGTGGTCCGGATCGTCGGCGCGGAGTTCACCGGCCGGCTGCTGTCCGAGGGGCCGTGCGTGTTCGAGGGCGCGCAGGGGGTGCTGCTCGACGAGTGGCGGGGCTGGCACCCGTACACCACCTGGTCGACGACGACGTTCGGCAACGTGGACGAGTTGTGCCCGTCGTTCCGGCGGCTGGGCGTGGTGCGCACGTACACCACCCGGCACGGGGCCGGCCCGTTCGTGACCGAGGCGCCCGGGTTGGATCTGCCGGAGGCGCACAACGGGCGCGACGAGTGGCAGGGCGCGTTCCGGTCCGGGCATTTCGACGCGGTCGCCCACCGGTACGCCGTCGAGGTGGCCGGCGGGGTCGACGA
Organism: Actinoplanes rectilineatus; assembly: GCF_000962825.1. Lineage (GTDB taxonomy): Bacteria > Actinomycetota > Actinomycetes > Mycobacteriales > Micromonosporaceae > Actinoplanes > Actinoplanes rectilineatus. The sequence goes on along the minus strand of NZ_JZKF01000013.1, from coordinate 4,716 downwards.
GTTGGCGGTCACGCACCTGGACGTCCCGCCGCGCTGTCCGGGGCTGCGGGTCTGCACGTCGTACCGGGTGGACGGACGGTCCTGGGACCGGATCGTCCCGGGGGCGTTCCGCGATCTGGATTTCCAGGAGCGTCTGACCGGGCGGCTGAACCGCGCCGTGCCCGATTCCCTGCACCGCCCGGATGACTGGTCGGCCGCTATTTCAGAATTGCTCGGAGCGCCCGTCACCGTGGAATCCTACGGTCCCGGATCCGGCGATAAAATCATGCGTACCCTGGATTCGCCGCTCCAAACCACCAGCCGCTGAATCCGGTCACTTTCGGACAGATGCGCACCTCAGGAGCCTCAGGAATGGCTTACCACAACAAAGGATTGCCTTACCTAAATGACATAGGGCCGCCTTACCTAATGAGACGAATCTTTAACGGTTGATCACGCGCACAACTGGAAATCGACTCCATGACGGGGTTATCGTCGGCAGCACCGACAATGACGATTCGCAGGAGTTGGTTACCGTGACGCAGATGATGAACATGCCGCGCGTGCAGACCTGTACGGTCGCCGAGTGCGGTTACAACCACGACGGCTGTACCGCCTTCGCGATCACGATCGGATCGCTGAGCACCGCCGAGTGCGACACCTTCATCGGCTCGGGCGAGCAGGGCGGCATGGGTGTCGCCACCGCCCAGGTCGGGGCCTGCAAGCGGGCCGACTGCACCTACAACCAGAACCTCGAGTGCCGCGCGCCGGCCATCACCGTGGGTGCCTCCGGTGACAAGGCCGACTGCCTGACGTACGCGCAGGGCTGACCGCCCGCGCCGAACCCGCCGCCCCCTCGGACGGCGGGTTCCTCCGCGTCTAGGCCTTGGTCAGCACGAACACCGGGATGACCCGGTCGGTCTTCTGCTGGTATTCCGCATAGTTCGGGAACGCCGCGACCGACCGCTCCCACCAGACGTCCCGCTCGGCACCGGACACCTCGCGCGCCGTGTAATCGTGGCGCTCCTCCCGGTCCTGGAGCTCGACCTGGGGATTCTTCCGCAGGTTGTACACCCACACCGGGTTCTTCGGGCTGCCACCCAGCGAGCCGACCACCGCGTACTCACCGTCGTGCTCGACGCGCATCAGGGCCGTCTTGCGCAACAGCCCGGTCTTCGCGCCGACGCTCGTCAATACGATGATCGACATCCCCTGGATGCCACCACCCTCGGCACCTCCGGTCGCCTCGTAGAGTTCTGCCTGCTCACGTGCCCAGTCCGAGGTGCTCGGACCGTACTCCCCTGTCAACGGCATGGGCCGATCGTACGTCCGGTCGCCGCAACCGGATCGCAACCGCACGGGCCCTCCCCCGCACCCGCCACCCGCGATGGTGGTCCGGTCGGGCCGGTACGGCCGGACCGGAGAGCGGAGGACCACTCAGTGCGGCGTTTCCTTACCGGCAGCCTGGCCATGGTCGTCACCACCGCGGGTCTGGCCGCCGCGTCCGTGCCCGCCGCAGCGCAGCCGTCGCCCGGCACCACCCGGGTGGTGAGCACCGTCCTCGACGCCGAGGGCCGCCCGGTCATCTCGGTCCGTGAGGTCAGCGCGATCGGTGTGATCCGGGCGATGGACTCCGGCGCCGAGCTGGACGTCCCGGTGCGCGTCACCGATGTGCCCACCCTCAACGACAAGTTGAGCAGCAAGCAGTGGGATCTCGCCAAGATCAAGGCGCCGACCGCGTGGCAACGGTCCACCGGCGCGGGCGTCACTGTCGCGGTGATCGACACCGGGGTCGACAAATCGCACCCGGACCTGGCCGGCAAGGTGGTCGGCGGCTTCGACGCCATCACCAACACGGCCGGCGGCACCACCGACCAGAACGGTCACGGCACCCACGTGGCCGGCACCATCGCCGCGGTCACCGGCAACGACCTCGGCGTCGCCGGCTTCGCCCCGGACGCCAAGATCCTGGCGGTCCGGGCGCTCGGCGCGGACGGCAGCGGATACATGTCGGACACCGCGCAGGGCGTGGTGTGGGCCGCCGACAACGGCGCCACCGTGATCAACATGTCGCTCGGGGCCACCAAACCGCTCGCCGCCCTGACCAGCGCGATCGCCTACGCTCGGGGCAAGGGCGTGACCGTGATCGCCGCGGCCGGCAACGAGCGGGCCCAGGGCAGCCCGATCAGCTACCCGGCGGCCAACGACGGTGTCATCGCCGTCGCGGCCACCACCGCCGCGGACAAATACGCCACCTTCTCCAACAACGGCAGCTACGTCGACGTGTCCGCGCCGGGCGGCAACATCCTCAGCACCTATCCGGTTGCGCTCACCACCGGCAAGAACAGCGCCAACGCGTACGCGTACATGGACGGCACCTCTATGGCGTCACCGCACGTCGCCGCGGCCGCAGCGATCCTCCGGGCGGCGCACCCGGCCCTCACCCCGGACCAGATCGAGGCGATCCTCGAACAGTCGTCGGTGGACCTGGGCGCCGCCGGCTTCGACAAGGACTACGGGTACGGCCGGATCGACATCGACGCCGCGCTCACCGCCGCGGCCGGCCCGATGATCAGCACCAGTGTCGCCACGAAGACCGTCGTCTACGGCACCAAGACGGTCACCACCTTCAAGGTCACCGACGGCGGCAAGGCGGCCTCCGGCAAGACCGCGTCGTCCTGCCTGCAGGTCAACGGCGGCGCCTGGACATGCGGCACGGTCACCCTCAGCACGACCGGCACGTACGCGGTGACCCGGGTCGCCAACGAGCCCTTCCGGGTACGCGTCGGCATGACCGGCGCCAAGGCGGTCACCTCGGCGTACAGCGTGAAAGCGGCGGTCACCGCGGTCCGCAGCGCCAAGGGCGCGATCACCGTCAAGGTGACCGGCGCGTCCGGACAGCAGCTGACCGTCCAGCAGTACGTCAAGAAGACCTGGAAGACCGTGCGGACCGTCAAGGCGGCCGGCAGCCAGAAGATGACCGGCCTGGTCAGCGGGGGAACGTACCGCGTGGTGCTGGCGTCCACCAAGGCCGTGCAGGGCGTCACCAGCGGGACCGTCACGGCCTGAAACGAACATGCGCTTTACTCGTATCCCATGGGCATCATCTCCCGCGGCTTCGGCGGGCGGCGACGTGACTCGCCGCCCGACCTGCCGCCCGGCCAGTACCTGGCACACGACTTCCCGGTCCTCTCCGCCGGTCCGACACCCCGGATCCCGCTGGACCGCTGGCATTTCTCGATCATCACGGAGACCGGCGAGAAGACCTCCTGGAACTGGGCGGAGTTCACCGCCCTGCCGGCCGAGGAGATCACCCGGGACATCCACTGCGTGACCAAGTGGTCGAAGCTCGGCACCAACTGGAAAGGCGTCTCGCTCGACACCCTCTTCGAGGACGTCGAGACCGCGGCCGACTACGTGATGGCGCACAGCTTCGGCGGCTACACCACGAACGTGCCCCTCGAGGACCTGCTCGACGGGCAGGCCTGGATCGCGTACGAGTACGACGGCGAACCGCTGCACCCGGAACACGGCGGGCCGGCCCGGCTGGTCATCCCGCACCTGTACTTCTGGAAGTCGGCGAAATGGGTCGACGGCCTGCGGATGATGCACGAGGACGAGCCGGGCTTCTGGGAGGCCGCCGGCTACCACATGTACGGGGACCCATGGCGCGAACAGCGGTATCACGGCGACTGACCTGGCGGGCCGCCACCGTGCTGGAGGCCCGCTGGGAGACCACGACAGCCCGGACCCTGGTCCTCGACGTGCCGGACTGGCCCGGCCACCTGCCCGGCCAGCACGTCGACATCCGGCTCACCGCCGAGGACGGGTACCAGGCACAGCGCAGCTACTCGATCGCCTCGGCGTGGACCGGCGAGGCGGGAACCGTTCAGGGCGGGACCGTTGAGAGCGGGACCGTTGAGAGCGGGACCGTTGAGAGCGGGACCGTTGAGAGCGGGACCGTTGAGAGCGGGACCGTTGAGAGCGGGACCGTTGAGGCGGGAACCCGCGAGGCGGCGACCGTCGGGGGCGGGGCCGTCGAGATCACCGTGCAGCGGCTGGAGGACGGTGAGGTCTCGCCGTATCTGGCGGACGTCGTCGAAGCCGGCGACCGGATCGAGGTGCGCGGGCCGATCGGCGGCTGGTTCATCTGGCGGGACACCGCCACCGCACCGGTGACGCTGATCGCCGGCGGTTCCGGGGTGGTGCCGCTGATGGCGATGATCCGGGCCCGGGGTGCGGCGCGCGGACGGCAGCCGTTCCGGCTGATCTACTCGGTGCGTACGCCGCAGGACGCCCTCTACGCCGACGAACTGCGCCGCCGGGTCCGCGACGATCCGGGGCTGGACGTGCATTTCGTCTACACCCGGACCGCGCCGGAGGGCTGGCCGGTCCCGCCGCGGCGGATCGACGTCGCGACGGTGAACAACCACGGATGGCCGCCGGACTTCCAGCCGGACTGTTTCGTCTGCGGCCCGGCCGGGTTCGTCGAGACGGTGGCGGACATCCTGGTGGCGCTGGGCCACGACCCGAAACTGATCCGGACCGAGCGATTCGGATGACCGGGCCGGCGGGTCGACCCGCCGGCCCGCTCCTCTCATAGACACGTTCGCCATAGGGGCCCGCGTGGTGACTTCAGGCGCCCAGCGCGGCCAAAGTCACCACACCCACAACTGGTGTGGTGATTTGGGGCGCCCAGCGCGGCCAAAGTCACCACACCCACAACTGGTGTGGTGA
>NZ_JZKF01000129.1 GCF_000962825.1 Actinoplanes rectilineatus | reverse complement strand
TGGGCGTGCTGGGCGCCTGAAGTCGCCACGCTGTTGTGGGTGTGGTGATTTTGGGCGTGCTGGGCGCCTGAAGTCGCCACGCTGTTGTGGGTGTGGTGAATTCGGGCGTGCTGAGCGCCCGAAATCACCACGCTGACCCTGACTGTGGAAGGTGTCCAGGGTCGGCTACGCGACCGGCCACAGGGCGGGGATCCGCTCGAGCAGGCCTTCCGCGTACACGTCACGAAGCTTCAGAGGCTTGAGATGCACGTAGCCGATGTGACAGTCGCAGATGGCGTTGCCGCAGGCCCGCGGCCGCAAACCCGCACGCCACGACCCGTCGTAGAGGTTGCCGATCGGGGTCTGGATGAAGTGGCAGCGGCGGACCGTGCCGTCGCCCAGCACCGAGATGGCCGTCTCCCCGGCGTGGCAGTCGCGGCCCAGGGAGAGATGCGGCCGGACGCTGTCGCCGAACCGCGGGTCCAGCGCCGTCCACAGGCGTTCCTCGTCCGCGGTGTAGACGTGGCCCTCCGCGGCGTTCACCCACAGGTAGACCGAGGGCGGCAGGGCCGCCCGCAACGCCACCGCCGCGGCGTGGTGTTCGGGCAGGCCGACGACCCCCACCGAGTAGCGGACTCCTAGCTCGTCGAGGCTGCGGCAGCGTTCCAGGAAGCGTTCCGGGGTGACCTGGCCCGGATGGTACGTGGTCCACAGTGCCGCCACCCGCGGGTTCGCGTCGGCGAGCCAGCCTGTGCGGGCGGCCAGGTTGGTCTGGATCGCGACGCGGGCGACGTGCGGGAGGTGGGACAGCCGGACGATGGCGTCGCGGTACCAGCTGCGGGTCAGGCCCTCGCCCCACGGGGTGAACAGCACCGACAGTCTGCGGTCGGTGGTCTGCTCCACCCAGTCGACGAAGCGCAGCAGGTCGGCCTTGTCGGCGCGCAGCAGGTCCGGCGGGTCGACCCGTTTCGCGAACGGGCAGTAGGGACAGTCGTAGTTGCAGCTGGCCAGCGGTCCCCGGTAGAGGATGTAGAGGTCGTCGGTCATCGGGGGACGTAGGTTCCCATCGCTTCGCGGACGTCGCCGGAGACCAGCCACGGGCCGATCGCGTCGGAGCGGGACAGGCCCTCGGCGGTCAGGGTGGTCCGGTCTCCGCTCAGCCAGCCGCGGTCGGCCAGTTCGGTGAGTTGCGGGAAGTCGTCGTCGTGGGCGGTGCCGAACCGTTCCTTGTAGGCGACCGCGTCGACGCCGTCGGCGCGCAGCAGCGACTTGAGCAGCCAGCGGCGGCGTTGTTCGACGGCGTCGAGGTGGAAACCGAACTCGGCGTGGCGGAAGTCGCCGGCCGGGCGGGAGATGTAGTCGTCGATCACCGCGCGGACCTCGGGCACCGCGACCGCGTAGTCGAACGAGTAGTGCAGGCCGTCGGTGTACGACCGGGAGCCCGCGCCCAGCCCGACGGTGCCGTCGTCCTGGCAGCAGTAGTCCGGGCCGTCCGGTTCGGGCGCGTCGGCCCGGCGGAACTGGCGCATCGAATGCCGGACGTAGCCCGCGTCCTCGAGGACGTCGACGGCCTGGCGGTAGAGCTCCTGGCGTTGCCGGTCCCAGTCGGCGCGGGCGTGTGCGCGGCGGCCGAGTCCGGTGAGCGGCCGGACGTACAGCGGGTAGAGGTAGATCTCCTCGGGGCGCCAGCGCAGTGTCTCGTCCAGCGAGTGCTGCCAGGTCTGCGGTGTCTGGCCGTCGATGCCGTAGATCAGGTCGAGGTTGAGGACCGGGATGCGGGCGTCGCGGATCGCCTGCAGCGCGGCCAGCACCTCGGCGAGCCGCTGGGGGCGGCCGGCCGCGTGGGCCTCGGTGTCCAGGAAGCTCTGCACGCCGATGCTGACCCGGGTGGTGCCGTGTCCGGCGAGCACCTCGAGGCGGTCCGGGGTGGCGGTGGCCGGGGAGGTCTCCACGGACATCGGCACCCCGGTAGCGCCGAACGCGTCGGCGGCGATGCCGAACAGTTCCTCCAGTTCGGGGGCGGTCAGGTAGGTGGGGGTGCCACCGCCGATCGCCAGCCGGGAGAACCGGGCGTCCGGGCGCAGGCTGTCGCGGACCTCCCGGGCTTCCCGGCGCAGCTGGCCGAGGTAGGCCCGGACCTGCTCGTCCGGCGGGTTGGCCCGGGTGAACAGGTTGCAGAAGCCGCAACGCATCTCGCAGAACGGCAGGTGGATGTAGCCGAACAGGGAGTCCTGCCGTTCGCCGGACCACACGTCGCTCAGCAGCGGGCGGGGTTCCAGGCGGCGGTAGGCGGTCTTGTGCGGGTACGCGTAGAGGTAGCCCTGGTAGGGGGAGTCATCCAAGGATGAAATCGGCATAGGGAACTGTCCAGACGTTGTCGTGTGCGACCCGGTGACCGACGAACCCGTCCTCGCCGTAGAGCGTGCCGTGGTCCGAGCAGATGATCACCTGGCAGGGGCGGCCACGGCCACCCGCCAGGGCGAACAGACGGCCGAGGCGACCGTCGACGTACTCCAGGGCGGCGGCGTGACTCTCCAGGGAGTCCTCGGTCGCGCCGGGCAGGTAGTGCTTGTTGGGCTGGTGCATGGCGGCCACGTTGAGGAACGTGAACAGCGGGCGTTCCGGGGGCAGGCCGCCGATGATCTGTTCGAGCCGGTCGAGCTGGTTGTCGACGCAGGCGGGATCGGTCACCCCGAAACTGCGGTCCCAGTGCGCCTCGGCGAACATGCCGGGCAGCACCCGGCCCAGCGGCGCCCCGGTGTTGAAGAAGCCGACGCCGCCCAGGCAGACGGTGTGGTAGCCCTCGGCGGCCAGCCCGGCCGGCAGGTGGGCGGCGTCGAACACGAACGTGTGCGGGCCGCTGGTCTCGCTGCCGCCGAACCGGGCGGCGAACATCCGCTCGTGACGGCCGGGTGGCACCGGGGTGGGCAGGAAACCGGCGAAGAACGCGTGGTGGGCGGCGTACGTGAAAGTGGCCGGACTGTGCCGCCGTTGCCAGACCCCGCCGGGCAGCACCGACGCCAGGGTGGGGGTGCGCCCCGTGGCCAGGCAGGACTCGGCGATGTCCCAGCGCAGCGTGTCGAGGGTGACGAAGAGCAGGTCGTGGCTGCCGATCAGATCACGCATGATGCCCCCGGGAGAGAGAGCACAGCGCCTCCACCTGAGCCTGGTAGGTGTCCCGCCCGTCGGCGAGCACGCCCGGCAGCAGGTCGCCGAACGCGTTGACCTCGGCGACCGCGTGGTCGCGCCAGCCGACCCGGAACATCAGGTCGACGCCGACCTGCAGGGTGTCCGGGAAACAGGCGGCCGCCCGGGCACAGGTCTGCATCGCCGCGGACCAGGCCGCCTCGCCGGCCGCGGCCCGGACCGCCGCCACGTCGCCGCGGGCGTTGCCCAGATGAAGGTTGGTCATCGGGGAGCGGCTGGTGCGGACGACCACGTGTCCCGGCTCGCCGCCGATCACCACGACCCGCAGGTCGAGCACCCGGTCGCCGAGGCCGGCCTTGGGGAACCAGCGCTCGACGTGCAGGCCGTCGGGTCCGAGGCCGTCGACGATCGCGGCCACGTCGGCCTCCGCGGCATAACGGCGTACGCGCAGATTGTTGAACAATCGCCCGCCGGACAGCTCGACCGAGGTGGTGGCGGCGATCCGGGAACCGGCCGCCGCCAGCGCGACCACCCCGGACGCCGACGAGCCGTGCGACGGTTTCACGAACACCCGGCTCCAGCCGGCGTCGTGCATCGCGGACCGCAGCGACGCGTAGTCGCGGATCGGGCCGGGCAGCGCGGCCGGCACCGGCACCCCGGCGGCGGCCAGCCGGGCATGGCAGCGCGGCTTGTCACTCATGCACAGGATGTCCTCCGGCCGGTTGAGCAGATGCCCGCCGCCCGCCTCGATCCGGGCGAGCGCCCGCGCCAGCCCGGCGTGCGCGTCGGCCGAACCGGTGATCTCACCGTGCTCGGCCGCCCGGACCGGACCGCCGCTGCCCAGCTCGCGCAGCAGCCGGCCGACCTCGGCGTCCTCACCGGGGGAGTCGATCCGCACGGTGCTCTCCGGCCCGGGGACCGTGCCTGCGAGCAGCACGTCACGCCACGGATGGACCTCGGGAGCGGGCAGGCCGGCACGTTCCACGGCCGCGGTGAACAGGGCGACCCGGCGGTTGCCCGGGTTGCCGACGACGGCGAGTCGCACTTACTCCGACACCTCGGTGTAGCGGCCCCACTCCTCTTCCTGCTGGGGGTCGGAGACGTCCACCAGCACCCCCTTGAGCTCGTCGACCAGGCGTTTCGTCATGTCCTCGGACATGAAGTGGTGGTGCAGGTCGAGACGGCTCAGGTGGGTGAGCGGCTGCCCGGCCAGCAGCGCCGCGGCGCCGTCGTCGCCGAGTGCACCCATCGACAGGTCGAGCTCGGTGACCCGGGCAACCACCGGCGCGGACGCCACCGCCTCGGCGACCTCGTCGGCGATCTCCGCGTTGCGCAGGGCCAGCGAGATCAGCGACGGCAGCGCCCGGCCGGCCAGGATCACCGACAGGTCGTCGGCGCGGACGTCGCCGCCGTAGTTGTCGACGCCCAGCCACAGCTCCAGGTGGGCCAGGTTGGGCAGGTCGCAGGCGCTGATCGAGCGGACCACCGAGGCGGGCAGGCCGCCGGACTGCAGGACCAGGTGCCGCAGGCCCTCGTGGCGCATGGTGGGGAACTCGAGCCCCTGCGAGCCGCGGATCCACAGATGCTCGAGGCCGGGGAACGCCTCCAGGATCGGCGTCATGTCACCCTGGTTGATCCAGGAGATCTCACACTGCTCGAAGGTCATCTCGCCGACGAACAGGGCCCGCAGCCCGCGGAGCTGGTCGGCGTGGTCGGTGAGCAGCTCGGCGTCGAAACCGTCGTCGAAGGCGCCGTCCCAGTCGCCGATGACGATCGCTGCCGGACCGTCCGGACCGGTGCGCTCGATCACCGCGGCCAGGGCCTTCGCGAAGTGGTCCTCGTCCTCACCCATGGTGTCGATCCGCCAGGCGACCGAGGACGGGTCGTCGGGCACGGTGTCCCACGACACGACGGGAAGCCCGGCGAACGTCGTCAGGTGTTCGTTGATGGTCACGGAACTCCTCGGGCCGCAGTCGAACGATCCCGCGAAGGTAGCAGTGCCCACCGACACTTTCACGGCCGATGCAGCAGATAGGCCAACAGTCGTGCGGCGATCTCCTCACCGGCCATGACCCCACTGACGTCGGTCACCGCGATCCGGTCGTGTGCCCAGCCGCGCTCGTGCAACTCCCCATGCGCGGGCCGGACACCCGCGTCCGCGGCCCGCAGCAGATCCTGGTCCAGCAGTGAGTCGCCGGCCGCGAACAGCACCTCCGTCCGCAGGCGGCGGGCCACCTCCGCCACCGCCGCCTGTTTGGTCACCGGGCGGGGCATGCAGTACACCTTGCGGCCCTGCAGGGAGACGTTCCACCGGCGCTGCCCGCACCACGCCGACAGTTCGGGCAGCCAGTCCGCGGGCAACCGGGACCGCTCCACGATGGCGTAACAGAACAGGTCGTCGGCGGTGTACACGCGCAGCAGCCACTCGTCCGCGCCGGCGGCGTCGCGCAGGTGGTCGTGGACCTCACCGAGCGGAGCACACTCCTGCCCGACCAGGGCGGCGACCGTGCCGGCCCACGCGGGGTCGACCCGGTCGTCCACGAGGATGTGCCCGCCGTTGGCCGCGACGGCGTACCGCGGCGGCCACCCGGTGAGCCGGACCCGCCGGTACTGGTCCAGGGTCCGGGTGGTGACCGGTACCAACGGGGCGAGCCGGCCGATGGCGGCCAGGAGCGGACCGGTGCCCCGGGTGTGGAAGCTGAGCGGCGCGCCGTCGCTGGTCTCGGCCACCTCCAGCGGCGGGGCCGGCGTGGTCACCGCGGCGGCCGAGTAGATCAGGGTGCGGTCCAGGTCGCAGGCGACGAGCGCCGGTCCGGAGACGGGCGACGGTGGTGGTGGATACCGGATGGTCGGATCGGTGTCCGCGAGGGTCATCCGGTCATGCCCCGGACCAGTCCGACACATCGGAAGCGCAGGTCGGGAACGACCTCCACGGGTACGCCACGCCGTCGTGCCAGCACCCGGACGTGCTCGATGTCGGGTCCCGCGCCGGGGTGGACCAGGACCCGCCACGGCACCCGGCGCAGCAGCACCCGGGTGGTCTCGCCGACCCCGGGTTTGACCAGGTTCAGGTCGGTGACCCCGTACGCCGCCCCGATCCGCCGCACCTCCGCGAGCCCCTGCCAGGTGACGTCCCGGTCGGCGGCGGCCAGCACCGGCCAGTCCCGGGCCACCGTCGCCCGTACCTCGTCGAAGCGGCCGCTGACCGCGTCCAGGAAGGTCAGGGAGAGGTCGTCGGCGGCGAACTCGGTGTAGAACTTGGCGCCGTGGAACCGTCCGGGACCGGTCAGGGCCGGGTTCAGCACGGTCCGCGACACCAGACCGGACACCGTGGAGTTGAGGCAGGCCGACGGGATGAGGTAGTCGTCGCGGCCGGCGTGCAGCGGGGTGCAGCCGCCCGGGTCGGCGAGGACCGCCAGCCGGCCGGGCACGTCGAGGCCGTCCCGGTCGCGGACGGCGGCGAGGGCCTCGTGCAGTTCCCGGGCTATCGCGCCCTTGCCGGTCCAGCCGTCGACGAAGACCAGGTCCGCGGTGCCGTGCCGGTCGGCGACCCAGCGCAGGGCGGCGACGTCGATGCCCCGGCCGCGGACGATGCTCACCGCGTAGTGCGGCAGGTCGGCGCCGTCGGCGGCGAGGGCCCAGCGGCGCATCAGGACACCGACCGGGGTCCCGGCGCGTGCCAGCGAGAGCAGCACCGGCCGGGGCGTCACCAGGTGCCGGACCAGTTCGGTGAGGACGCCGACGTCGTGGGCGACCCGAACGCTGTTGTCCCGCAGTGCCCGGTGGAACAGGGCGAGGTAGTCGCCGGCCGGCCGGTACTCGACCGGCAGCGACTCGGCGTAGTGGGCGGTCCCCGACTGGACGGCCCGTTCCCGCTGCTCGGCGGGGGCTTCCAGGTCGGTCCCGGACAGGTCGGTGAGCAGCCATCCGACGTCGTCCAGCGGGTACGACCCGAACGCCGGTCCCCGCAGCGGCGTGTTGACCGGGGCGCTCATGCCGCGCCCACGGTCGCGACCAGGACGTGCCGGGTGGCCGCCCCGAGCGCGGCGATCAGGCCGGCCGGCACGGTGGTGTCGGTGACCAGCAGGACGGCGTCCGGTGCCGTCGTCACCAGGTTGTACGCGTACCGCGGCCCGCCGTCCTCCCCGGACGTCCAGGTCACGGCGTCGCGGAGGGCGTACCCGGGGGTGTCGACGGGCAGCGCCGGGGACCGGGTGGTGCTGGCGAACAGGACGTCGTCGCCGCGATCGGCCAGGGCCCCGGCCAGGCGCAGTGGCGTGTACATCAGCTCCTCGGTGCCGAGGACGAGCAGCCGTCCGCCGTGCGGCACCGGTGCGGTCAGGGCGGGCAGCGCGGCCTCGAGGCGGTCCCGGTCGGCCGGGTGGAAGCCGTGCCGGGCGTCCGCGGGCAGGCCGTCCGGCCAGGGCGGTCGCAGCCGGGTCACCCGCGGTGCGCCGGGCGAGGCCCGGGGCGGTTCGCCGTGGCGGACGGCCAGGTCGTGCCCCCGGTCGAGGACGTCGGCGGGCAGGTCGAGCCGGGCCTGAACGGTGGCGGCCAGGGTGATGCCGGTGCCGAGTTCGGCGGCGAGCCGCCGGGCCCAGTCCGGGCCGGCGGTGTCCACCAGGGCGGCGACGACGTAGTGCCGGCGGGGGTGCAGGTCGTGCAGCACCCGGATGGTGGCGGCGGCGGTGGCGCCGGTGGTCAGCTCGTCGTCGACCAGGATCACCGGGCCGTCGCCGTGCAGCAGGGCCGGGTCGGCGGGGGCGAGCAGGTGCCGGGTGGCGTGCGAGTGCGCCTCGGCGAACTGCGCGGCCGGCCGGATGCCCGGCGTCTCCCGGCGGGTCGAGTGCAGGCAGATCGCGTCCCCGAGGGCGTCGGCTACACATTGACCCAGGGCGGTGGCTGTTTCGGCGTACCCGATGACCAGCGGAACCACCCCGGGAGCGCGCGGGGGGAGCAGGGTCTGCACCTGCTGTCCGAGGCGCAGGCCGGCGGACCGGATCTCGGCCGGGTGCACCGGTACGTGCTTGCCCAGCACCCGGGAGACGAGCAGGTGGACGCGGCGGGTGTTGTCGCGCAGGGCCAGCCCGACCAGGTCCTCGACGCCGGGTGTGCCGGTCAGCGTGGCCGGGAGGTGCCGGGCGACCCAGGATCCCGGCCAGCCGGGCCGTACCGGCGCGGTCGTGGTCATGCGGCGGCGCCGGCCACGAGCAGGTCGACGGCGCCGACGCCTTCCCGGGCGACGCCGAAGACCGCGGCACGGCGCAGGACCCGCTCGGCCCAGGCGCGGTGCGGCCGGGCCTCGTTCATCTTGTTCCGGTACGCCGAAGCGCACACGCCGCCGTGGGCCCCGGTGGCCAGCAGGTCGTCGGCGTCGGCGAACTCCTCGGCGGTGACCACCATCAGCGCGTGCACCACCGGCACGTGGCTCGGGTGGATGACGGTCTTGCCGGTGAGCCCGTTCGCCTTGTCCAGGGTCACCTCCCGCAGCAGGCCGTCCAGCCCGGAGGCGAGCAGGTCGCGGCGCAGGTCGCTCGCGTAGTGCGGGTGGAACGGCGACTCCCGGAGCTGGGGTTTGAACAGGCGTCCCGCGTCGCCGAAGTACTCCCAGACCGGTCCGCTGACCGCGTATCCGGTGCCGTCCGCGCGGGCGAACACGTTCACGATGTCGCCGATCACGTCGGCGACCACGCAGACGTCGTAGACGGTCAGGTCGCGTTCGCGGCGCAGCCCGTAGACGCCGCACAGGTCGGTGGCGCCGACCCGGATCGCGAGGACCATGCCCGGGTACTTGCCCAGCAGACGCTGCACCGCGTGCAGGGTGTCGTCGCGGGTCTCCCGGTGGGCGACGGCCGTCGACTCCAGCACCGGCATGCCGAACAGGCGCAGGCCGGAGGTGTCCGCGGCGCCGGCCAGCGCGTCGAGGTAGTCGGCGCCGTCCACGTCGGTGAACTTCGGCAGCACGAACCCGGTCAGCGGGGTCGACGCGGCGTCGAGACGGCCCACGATGGCGGTGATCTGGTCCGGGTGCCGGACCCGGACGAAGGTCAGCGGCGTCTCGGCGGCGGTCAGTGTCCGCAGTTGGGTGATCACGTTCTCCTGCGCCGCGGCGACGCTGTCGTCGTCGATCGCGTCCTCCAGACATACGACCACGCTCATCACGCCGCGCGCGGCGGCGGACCGCAGGTCGCGGGCCAGGTCCGGCCGGGTGCCCGGCATGTAGAGGGTGGCGCCGAGCGCGACCGACAGCGTCTCGGGGTCCGCGGAGCGGTCGAAGGAGCCGGGCTCGCGGGAGAAGAGCCGCCCGCGGATCTCCGGCGCGAGATGGGCGAAGTGCCGCATATGCCCATTAGCGCACAGGAATCCCGGCCGTGGCGCGGGATTGCCTACTTACGGCCGGCCTCCCAGCGCATGCCCCACCCGTAGGCCTCGTCCATCTTCTTGTGGCCGCCCTGGATGTAGCGGACCTCGCGGCGTACCGAGAGATCCGAGCCGGTGTTCTCCAGCATCACGATGGCGCACATCGACGCCCGGTCGTCGGCGTCGTCGAGCAGCACCTCGATCTCCGGCCCGCTCGCCGGGAAGACCGTGACGACGGCGCGCGCCTCGGCCCAGTTCGGCACGCCCTGGTAGATGAACGTGAAGATCAGGATGCGGCGTACGGCCTGCGCCTGCGCCAGGTCGACGAAGAGGTTCTCCCCCTGGGAGACGGCGCCCGACCGGTCGTCCCCGTCGAGCCGGCAGATCGGGTTCCTCCCGAACGAGTGCCGGTCGGTGAAGGCGTTGCCCAGCGCCTGGACCACACCCTTGGAGCCGTCGGTGTACTCGTACAGGCAGCCCAGGTCCAGGTCGACGCCGGGCGCGGGTTTGCGGAAGATCCCGCCGCCGGTCGCCGGCTTGGCGTTCCAGTTCAGGTTGACCCGCAGCACGCCGGAGGCGGAACCCTGCTTGGTCAGCGAGACGGTCGGCGCCGCCTTGGTCAGGCTGACCTTCGACAGCGAGACCGGCGGGGTCGCGGCCGCCGCCGGGCGTTTGGTGTAGTCGATGGGCACGGTGATCACGCCACGTTGACGCCGTAGTCCTGGGCGATGCCCCGCAGACCCGAGGCGTAGCCCTGGCCGACGGCCCGGAACTTCCACTCGGCGCCGTTGCGATACACCTCGCCGAAGACCATGGCCGTCTCGGTCGACGCGTCCTCGGACAGGTCGTAGCGGGCCAGCTCCTTGCCGTCGGCCTGGTTCAGCACCCGGATGAAGGCGTTGCGGACCTGCCCGAAGGACTGTCCCCGCTGGTCCGCCTCGTAGACCGAGACGTTGAAGACCACCTTGTCGACATCGGGGGACAAGTCGGCCAGCTTGATGTTGATCTGCTCGTCGTCGCCGTCACCCGCACCGGTCAGGTTGTCCCCGGTGTGCTGCACCGACTCGTCCGGGGTCTGCAGGTTGCCGAAGAAGACGAAGTGCTGGTCGGAGATCACCTTGCCGGCCGCGTTGGCGACGATGGCGCTGGCGTCCAGATCGAAGTCGGCGCCGGTGGTGGTGCGCAGGTCCCAGCCGAGCCCGACGGTGACCGCGGACAACCCGCCCGGGCCGGCCTGCTTGGTCAGCGAGACGTTGCCGCCCTTGGTGAGGCTGACGCTCATGGTTGCTCCTTGCCTAGAGGTTCTGGGAGATCACGGGTAGCAGGTCGGTGAAGGTCCGCCCGGTGGCCGCCGCGCCGATCGCGGTCATCGTCCAGCCGCCGGCGCCCCGGCTCAGCTTGGCCATGACCTGGGAGTTGTGCGAGCCGCTGCCGGACAGGTCGTACCGGGCCATCTCCTGCTCGTTCTTCTGGTTCACCAGGCGGCAGAAGGCGTTCTCGATCTGTGTGAAGTTCTGGCCGGTGAAGGAGTTCACCACGAAGACCAGCGACTGTACGGCCGGAGCAAGGCCACCGAGATCGACCACGATGCTCTCGTCGTCACCGTCCCCGGCACCGGTCAGGTTGTCGCCGGTGTGGGTGACCGCGCCGTCGCGGCTGCGCAGCTGCCGGAACCACACCTGGTCCACCAGCGCGCCCTGACCGTCGAAGAGCAGGCACGACGCGTCGAGGTCGACGCTCTGCTCCTTCATGCCGCCGAACAGGCCCCGCTTCTTGATGGTGTCCCAGCCCAGACCCATCCGGACGACGGACAGCGCGTCGTCGCCGGAGGCCTTCTCGAGGGAGACCGATTCGCCCTTGCGCAGACTCACGCCCATGGCAACGCTCCTTAGGCGTCGATGAGGTTGTTACGGCGGTCCTCCGCCGAGGCGGCGAGCCCACCCCGGCGGTTGCGGACGATGGACGAGACCATCGCCGCGGCGATGAACGTGACGCCGACCAGACCGGTCACGATCTCCGGCACCTCGTGCCTGATGCTGATCAGCAGGATCGCGGCCAGTGCGCCGATCGCCCAGTGCGCGCCGTGCTCCAGGTACGCGTACTCGTCCAGGCTCCCCTTGCGGACCAGGTAGATCGTGATCGACCGGATGTACATGGCGCCGACGCCGAGACCGGTCGCGATGATGAAGATGTCCTGGGTGATGGCGAACGCGCCGATCACGCCGTCGAAGGAGAACGACGCGTCCAGCACCTCGAGGTAGAGGAAGAGTGAGAACGCCGCCTTGCCGGCCACCGAGCCGGCCTGTGCGGGCCCGGCCGTCTTGAGGGACTGCTCCACGGCCAGCGCGTCGCCGTGGATGCCGGCGGCGTGGTCGCCGTCGTCCGAGCCGTCCGTCTCGAACATCTCGCCCAGGCCGTTCACCAGCACGTACGTGGTGACGCCGAGCACGCCGGCGAGCAACACGGTGGCCGGTTCGTCGGCCAGGGTCTCGGCGGTGACCACCAGGATGATCAGCGCCGTCACCACCGACACCTGGTCCAGCCGGCCGATCCGGGCCAGCGGCCGCTCCAGCCAGCCCAGCCAGGTGACGGCCCGGTCCTCGAAGACGAAGTTCAGGAAGAGCATCAGCAGGAACATGCCGCCGAACGCCGCGATGCTCGGATGCGCCTCGTGCAGGTGGGCCGCGTACGTGCCCGGCTCGTCGACCGTGCCGCCGGCCAGCGCCAGCCGGACCACCTCGGCCGGGCCGATCTGCGCGGTGACCGCGACGAGGAGCAGCGGGAACACCAGGCGCATGCCGAAGACCGCGATGATGATGCCGACCGTGAGGAACAGCCGCTGCCAGTACGCGTTCATGCGCTTGAGGACGGTGGCGTTGACGACCGCGTTGTCGAACGAGAGCGAGATCTCCAGGACGCAGAGGATGGCGACCAGCGCGAGCGCTCCGGTGCCGCCCAGCGCCAAGGCTCCGATCAGAGCGGCGGCGGTCACGGCGAACGACCATCCGAAAACGCGGATAAGCACGGGTCGAAGGCTAATCGCGGCGGCATCGCGACAGGCTGGATTCGAGGTTCCCTGACGAATCACGGTGTTCTGGAGAACGATGGGGGCGATTGACGCGGTGGATGTGAGAGGCGTGGGGGAGATATGTCGGTCAGTCTCGCCAAGGGTGGCAATGTTTCGCTCACCAAACAGGCGCCGAATCTGAAAGCGGTCACGGTGGGCCTCGGCTGGGACGAACGGGCCACCACCGGTGCGGACTTCGACCTGGACGCCAGCGCGCTCATGGTGGACGAGAGCGGCAGGATCCTCTCGGACCGCCACTTCGTCTTCTTCAACAACCTGACCAGCCCGGACGGCGCGGTGCAGCACGCCGGTGACAACCTGACCGGTGGCGGCGACGGCGACGACGAGCGGATCGAGGTCAACCTCCAGGCGATGCCCGGCGAATGCCGCCGGGTCGTCGTCGCGGTCTCCATCTACGAGGCCGAACAACGCCGGCAGTCGTTCGGTCAGGTGCGCAACGCCTTCATCCGGATCATCAACGCCGACAACGGGATGGAGATGACCCGCTACGACCTGGGCGAGGATTTCTCCACGGAGACCGCGATGATATTCGGCGAACTCTATCTGCACGGCAACGAATGGAAGTTCCGGGCCGTCGGGCAAGGTTATGCCAACGGCCTGGGCGGCATCGCCCGTGACTTCGGCGTCAACGTCGGCTGAGCGCATGTCCAGCCTCGATCTCGGCCCGACGCCCGAGCCCCTCGTCCTCACCCCGCCCGGACCGGTCACCGAGGTGACCCCGGTGCAGGCCGCCGGTGCCGTCGCCGTCCCGGCCACGAAACAGACCGAACTGCAGCAGCGCGCCGCCTCGTTCGCGAACGAGCTCGCCGGGATCGACAGCAAGTCGCCGGACTTCCACCGCAAGGTCGAATCGATCACCAGCATGGGCGAGCAGGACATGCGGGCCGCCGCGACCGCGTCCAGCCGGATGCTCGACCGGCCCGCCGCCGCGCTGGGCAAGGGCGGCGGCGACGCGCAGACCCGGGTCGCCAAGACCCTGGCCGACCTGCGCGTCACCGTCACCGAACTGGACCCGAAACGGGCCGACCTGACCGGCGTCAAGAAGGCCCTCAAGTGGCTGCCCGGCGGGGACAAGGTGGACCGCTACTTCGCCCAGTACCGCTCCGCCCAGAGCCACCTCGACGCGATCATCCGGGCGCTCGCCTCCGGCCAGGACGAGCTGCGCAAGGACAACGCCGCGATCGAGACCGAGAAGGCCAACCTCTGGTCGTCGATGGGACGGCTCAGTGAGTACAACGAACTGGCCGCCGCGCTCGACGAGGCGATCACCGCGAAGGTCGCCGAACTGGAGGCGGCCGGCCGGACCGAGGACGCCCAGACGCTGACCTCCGACGCGCTCTTCGCGATCCGGCAGCGCCGGCAGGACCTGATGACCCAGATGGCGGTCAGCGTGCAGGGCTATCTCGCCCTCGACCTGATCCGCAAGAACAACCTGGAACTGATCCGCGGCGTGGACCGGTCGCAGACCACCACGGTCGCCGCCCTGCGGATCGCGGTGATCGTGTCGCAGGCGCTGACCCGCCAGAAGCTCGTCCTCGACCAGATCAACGCCCTGAACACGGTGACGTCGAACCTGATCGAGTCCACCTCACGGCAGTTGCAGACCCAGGGCGCCGCGATCAACCAGCAGGCCGCGTCGGCGACGGTCGACGTGGCGAAACTGCAGGCCGCGTTCGACAACGTGTTCGCCACCATGGACGCCATCGACACCTTCCGGGCGCAGGCCGTCGAGTCCATGTCGCAGACCGTGCACGCGCTGGAGGGGCAGATCCAGCGCGCCCAGCCCTACCTGGAGCGGTCCCGCCGCAACGACGGCGGTAACTGATCGGTGCGCTGGTTCCGTCGCACCGACGCCGACCGGGATCCGTCGCCGGCCGCGGTCGAGCCGCCCGACCCGGCGGCGATGCTCGACGACCTCGACCGTTTCATCAACCGCGGCGCCGCCGGACTGCCCGGCTGGGCCGTCGTGCAGGCCCGCTGGATCACCGACACGCTGCGGACCATCACCGCGTCGACCCCGCTGGAGACCACCACCATGATCCTGGTGACCGGAAGCGCCGGCGACTACCTGCCGACCACCCTGCGCGCCTATCTCGCGGTGGACGAACACCTGCGCGACCGGCCCCGCGGTGACGGCCGCACGCCGGACGACCTGCTGCACGACCAGCTCGCCGACCTGCACACCGCGGCGACGTCCGCGCTGGCCGCGGTCCGCGACCGGGACGTGGACGCGATGCAGACGCAGAGCAACTTCCTGCGTACCAAGTTCACCCGGTCCGACCTGGACCTGCCGTGATCGGGCCGGCCGCGGTGATGCGGCGCGGTGCCAACGCGCCGCTGACCAGGGAGATCCCGGACCTGACCGGGGTGGTGCTCG
This sequence comes from Actinoplanes rectilineatus, assembly GCF_000962825.1. GTDB lineage: Bacteria > Actinomycetota > Actinomycetes > Mycobacteriales > Micromonosporaceae > Actinoplanes > Actinoplanes rectilineatus. The sequence goes on along the minus strand of NZ_JZKF01000129.1, from coordinate 4,071 downwards.
GGGTCCGGTTCGACGCCGGGGTCGAGACGGTCCTCACCGACAACCTGGTGGTCGCCGTCCTGCTGTGCGGGCCGTCGAAGAAGGTGCTGTCCGACGAGCACTTCGTGTTCTTCAACCAGCTGGCCACCCCGGACATGTCGGTGCGCCGGCTCGAGGAGGCGCTCGGATCCGACCGCGACCAGATCGAGATCGACCTGGACGCCGTCCCGGACGCGGTGCAGCACATCGTCGTCGTGACGTACGTCAACGAGGGACTCGGCCTCAGCCGCACCCTGGGCCGGCTGCGCCGCTGCGAGATCCGGGTCCTCAACCTGAACGGCGGCGTGGAACTCGTCCGGTCCGAGAACCTCGCCGAGGGGCTGACCGACGAGACCGGGATGGCGCTCGGCGAGATCTACCGGCACCAGCAGGACTGGAAGTTCCGGGTGCTCGGCGACGGCTACGGCGACGGCGCGGCCGGGGTGGCCCGCGACTTCGGGGTGTCGCTGTGAGGATGGGGTCACCGGAGGACGCCCCGCCCCGCACCGACCTGCCCTACCTGCGGCATCGACGCCGGCCCGCGGTGGCACCCCCGGAGCCGGTTCCGGTCCGGGCCGCCGGGGGAGACCTCCTCGATCTGGGTACGCCCACCGCCCCCGCCGTCCCACCGCGGTCCGACCCGCCGCCGGCCGTCCGGCGCAGGCTCGCCCCGGTCCGCCGGGTCGCGCCGGACCGGCCGCTGGCGCTGACCCCGCCGACGCCCACCGCGGTCCTCACCCGCATCCAGTCCGGGGTGGGTACCCTCACCGCGACCATGCACTGGTCCGAACCCGGTGTCGGCCGTCTCCTGGTGGCGTGCCAGCGGCGGTCCCGGGAGGTCCGCGTTCTGAACCCGGAGCCGGGTTCGCTGGTCGAGGCCGGTGGCCTGCTGCTCGACCACCGTGGCGGCAGCCCGTCGCTGACCTGGGACCTGCTGCACGTCCGGGAGATCGACCGGCTGATGCTGGCGGTGACCGCGAACCGGGGGCCGCGGCCGTTGACCGGGGTGCTGACCCTGGTCACCTACAGCGGGGCGCGGGTCGAGGTGCCGGTCGAGCTACCGCCGGAGGCGATGGTGTCGGTCCTGGTGACGATCTTCCAGGTGGACGGTGAGCTGGTGTTGCGGGCGGAACGCGACACCGTCGGCGCGACGCTCAAGGACGCCTGTGACGCGTACGGGTACGGCGCCGTCACCTGGATCAACCCGTATACGCCGATGCAGTGACCCCGGCCGTCCGGGGCCTCGGGGACGGATCGCATTTCTCGAGGGAGGTGTGGCTCGTACCGGAGAAACGGTGTTGATCTATGGGGTGTAGAGGGTCAGCATCCGGGCTGCTGATTCGTGCATCAGGGTGCGCAGCTCGGGCGGGGCGAGGACCTCGACGTCGGCGCCGAGACGGAGGAATTCGGCGTGGGCGTGGGCGACGGACTCGATGGGCAGGGTGATGGTGGTCCAGCCGTCGGCGTCGGGGGTGGTGGCCCGGTCCCGGGTCTCGCGGGCCATGGCACGGGTCATCAGGTACGGGATCCGGGTCAGCGCGGCGGGGGAGAAGCGGACGGTGGCCCCGGCGCGGTGCAGCCGGCGTTCGAAGTCGGCGGCCCACGCCGCCCAGGAACTCGCCAGGTCGAAGTCGGCGGGCCGGGTGAAGGTCTCGTCGAGGACCTCCAGCTCGAGGATCGTCGCCACCCGGTAGGTGCGCGGGGGACTGCCGGGATCGACGACGGCCACGAAGTACCAGACACCCGCCTTGAGCACCACACCCAGCGGCTCGATCACCCGGTCCACCTCGTGCGGGGCACGCCAGCGGCGGTACCGCATGCGGCAGCGGCGCTGCTCCCAGACCGCGCCGGCCAGCGGCGCCAGGTGCGGGTTCGTCTCGGTCTCCCGGAACCAGCCGGCCGCGTCCAGGTGGAAACGGTCCCGGATCTCGTCGGCGTGCCGGCCCAGCCGGTCCGGCAGCGCGGCGCGCAGTTTGAGCTCGGCGGTGGTCAGCACCGCGCCCAGGCCCAGTTCGGCGGCGGCGTCCGGCACGCCGGCCAGGAAGATCGTGGCGGCCTCCTGCGGGGTGAGGCCGGTCAGCCGGGTGCGGTAGCCGTCCAGCAGCTGGTAGCCGCCGCCGGCGCCGAGCTCGGCGTAGACCGGGACGCCGGCCTCGCTCAGGGCCTCGATGTCGCGGTAGACCGTGCGGACCGAGACGTCGAGTTCACCGGCGAGTTGGTGGGCGGTCAGCCTGCCGCGGTCCTGCAACAGCAACAGGATGGAGAGGAGCCGGCTCGCGCGCATGGCCGAAGACTGCCACAGGATGACTGACAGAAGATGTCAGCCTTGGGCGGCAGAGTGGCTCCTGTTCCACCGTGTGTACCGATGAAGGGACTTCTCATGGCACTCGCCCGTTACGTCGGGTTCTCGCTGGACTGCGACGACCCGGTCGCGCTGGCCGCCTTCTACACCAAGCTGCTCGGGATCGAACCGACCTACACCAGCGACGAGTTCGTCTACCTCGGCGAACCCGGCACCGGCCTGGGCTTCGTCAAGGTCGCCGAGTACGTCGCGCCGACCTGGCCGAAGGCGGACGTGCCGAAGCAGGCACACCTGGAGTTCGGGGTGGACAACCTGGACGCCGGCGAGGCCGCGGTGATCGGGATCGGGGCGGTCAAGCCGGACCACCAGCCGCAGCCGGACCGCTGGCGGGTGCTGCTCGACCCGGCCGGTCACCCGTTCTGCATCTCGGCCTCGGTCTAGCAACCGGTGATGGTGTGGGGCGGTCTTCTCGGAACCGCCCCACGTCCCTCACGGCAGCCACGCCTCCCAGACCGTCCGGTTGGCGTCCAGCCACGTCTGTGCGGCCTCGTCGGCGTCCGCACCCTTGGTCATCTGGCGGGCGACCTGGTTCTGGTCGTCGTTCGTCCAGGTGAAGTTCTTGATCAGGCTGGCTGCCGGGGTGCCCGAGTCGACGAACGCCTTGCGCCCGATCTTGTCCAGGTCGTACGGCTGGTAGTCGCAGGCCACCTTGTCCGGGTCGGCGTCGCACCCCGGCCGGTACAACGGCAGCGGCACCCGGACCAGGTCGATCTCGGAGAGCAGCCACTGCGGCTCGTAGAAGTAACCGATCAGCGGGGTCTTCTCGGTCTGCGCCTTGCGGAACGCGGCGATCAGCTTGTCCTCGCTGCCGGCGTAGACGACGGTGTAGTCCAGCTTCAGGTTGGTGATCAGGGTGCTGTCGTTGGTCACGAACGACGGGTCGCCGGCCAGGAACTGGCCCTTGCCCTCGGAACGCTCGGTGCGGAACAGGTCGGCGTGGTCGTTGAGTTTGCGGTAGTTCGTGATGTCGGGGTAGGTCTTGGTCATCCACTGCGGGACGTACCAGCCGATCACGCCCTTGTTGCCGGTCAGTCCCAGTTCGACGGCCACCCGCTGGTCGTCGATGTACTTCTTCTTCAGGTCGTCGTGACCCCAGTTCTCCAGGATCACGTCGACGGTGCCGTCGGCGAGACCGGCCCACGAGTTGGCCTCCGTCAGCTCGGCGGTCGTCACCGTGCAGCCGAGCTCGGTCTCCAGGAGCCGGGCCACCACGGCGACGTTCGCCGCATAACCGGACCAGGGGTTCACCGCGATCCGGACATCGCCGCACGCGGTGTTCCCCGGGACGCCCGGCGGCGCGGTGATCTCGGCGTCGGTCGCGGCGCAACCGGCGAGGATCATCGTGCAGGCGAGAGCCAGAAGCCGTTTCACCACGTCGACGCCGCCCTCTCCCGCTTCACCAGGACCTGCTCGGTGAGGGCGACCAGGACGCTCTTGACCGACTCGCGCCGGCGGGCGTCGCACTCGACGAGCGGCACGTCGTCGCCCACCCCGAGGGCGTCGCGGACCTCCTCCAGGTGGAAACGCATCGAGTCGGAGAACCGGTTGACGCCGATGATGAACGGGATCTCGTGCTCCTCGAAGTAGTCGATGGCCGGGAAGCAGTCCTCGATGCGGCGGGTGTCGACCAGGACGATCGCGCCGAGGGCGCCGTCGACGAGGTCGTCCCAGAGGAACGCGAAGCGGTCCTG
>NZ_JZKF01000128.1 GCF_000962825.1 Actinoplanes rectilineatus | reverse complement strand
CATCACCCCAAAGTCGCAGTTTCTGGTCTCGCAGTTTGCGGTTCTGGTCTCGCAGTTTGCGGTTCTGGTCTCGCAGTTTGCGGTTCTGGTCTCGCAGTTCGTGGCTCCGGTCTCGCAGTTCGTGGCTTGGTGTCGCCCGCCGTGGTTCGCGGCTCCATCCCCGCCAGTGCCGTCCCCGCATCACTCGTTCCCGCATCACATCCCCAAGCCCCGGGCCGAACGCCGACCCGGAGGGTCCACCGAGGAAGCAGCACCCGGTCCGTCCCCGGGCAGCCCCTCGTGGCCGACCCGAAACCGCCCCTGGTGACTCACACACCAGGGGCGGTTTCGCGTCCCACCCCTCCCGCCCGACCAGCGGTGAGCACCCCCGTTCTGGTGATCGGGTGTCCTGACCGTCTTTGCTGGTGGTGGGCGCGCCCGTTCTGGTGTTCGGGTGTGGCAGCCGCCCGTGTCGGCGGTAGGCGCACCCGGTCTCGTGATCGGGTGCGCTGGCCATCCCGTTTGGGGCAGTGAATGCACCCGATCACGAGACCGGGTGCGCTCGACGTCTCGGGGAGGTGGTGAGAGCGCCCCATGCCGTTTTGGGGTCCGCAGCCGTCCTTTTCCGCGGTGGGCGTCCCCGGTCCCGTGATCGGGTGTCGGAGCCGTCATTTTCGGGTTGGTGGGCGTACCCGAATCCGTGATCGGGTGCGTTCGTCGTCCCGTTTGGCTGGTAACCGCACCCGATGCCGCTTCGGGTGCGGTTACCGTCTTTACGGGCGGTGAGTGCACCCGTTTTCGTGATCGGGTGCTGTGGGCGTTCTCGCCGGTGGTGGGAGCCCCCGGTCGGGTGATCGGGTGTCACGGCCGTTCTTCGTGATGTGGTGAGCGTCCCCGGTTCCGTGATCGGGTGCGCTTACTGCCGGGTCGGGTTGGTGAATGCACCCGATCACGAGACCGGGGACGCTCACGGTTCTGACGAGGTGGTGAGTGCACCCGATGCCGCTTTGGGGGCGGTGACCGTCTTTGGGGGCTGTCGGGTTACCTGTTTGCGTGATCGGGTGCCGTTGCCGCCTTGTCCGGGGTGGTGACCGGCTCCGTGGTCGGGTGCGGGGACCGCCTTGTACTGCGTTTGTCCGGTGTGATGATCGGGTGCCGTTGCGGACTTGTCCAGGGTGGTGAGCGGTTTCGCGGTCGGGTGCGGGGCCGCCTTGACCGGTGCGGTGATCGGGTGCGGGGAGCGCCCTGTCCGGGGTGGTGAGTGGTTCCGTGGTCGGGTGCGGGGCCGCCTTGACCGGTGCGGTGATCGGGTGCGGGGGCCGCCCTGTCCAGGGTGGTGAGCGGTTTCGTAGTCGGGTGCGGGGACCGCCTTGACCGGGGTGGTGAGCATCCCCGGCTTCGTGATCGGGTGCGGGACTGCCTGACCTGGGGGTGGGAGGTGGGCAGCCGTGGGTAGCTCGGGGACCGGGTGGTGCGGTTGTGGTGGGTGTGGCTCGTACCCCCGAAGGAGAAGGAGGCCCGGGCAGGGTGCCCGGACCTCCTGGGGTGAGGAACGACGGTGGGGTGAGGTACGACGATGGGGAAGTAACGACGGTGGGGTTGAGGAACGACGGTGGGGGAGTCAGGTCGTCAGCGGTCGGCCGGCTCGGAGTTCGGGTTGGCCTTCAGGCTGCCGGGGTGGGCCTTCGCGGTCGGGTCGTTTCGGGTTTTGAGCAGGCTCGCCACCGTGGTGACGATCAGGATGCCGATGATGACGCTGAGCGAGACCGGGGTGCTCACCTCGGGGACGGCGTCGCTGATGTCCTTGTGGCCCCAGTGCAGTATCAGCTTGACGCCGATGAAGGCCAGGATGATCGACAGGCCGGTGGAGAGGTAGACGAGGCGGTCGAGCAGGCCCTTCACCAGGAAGAACAGGGCTCGTAGGCCGAGGAGGGCGAAGGCGTTGGCGACGAAGACGATGTACGCCTCCTCGGTGACGCCGAAGACCGCCGGGATCGAGTCGAGGGCGAACAGCAGGTCGGTGCCGCCGATGGCGAGCAGGACCAGGAACAGGGGCGTGACGACGCGTTTGCCGTCGACGCGCGTGATCATTTTGCCGTCGATGTACTCCTCGTGGACCGGGAGGAAGCGGCGGGCGGTCTTGACCAGGCCGTTCTCCTGGACGTCGGGGTCCTCGTCGCGGTGGCGGAAGAGTTGCACCGCGGTGTAGAGCAGGATCAGCCCGAAGATCAGGAACATGAAGCTGAACGCGTTGAGCAGGGCGGCGCCGAGCACGATGAAGATGACCCGCAGCACCAGGGCGATGATGATGCCGAAGGTGAGCACCTCCTGCTGGTACCTCTCGGGCACCGCGAAGGTGGTCATGATGATCACGAAGACGAAGAGGTTGTCGACGGACAGGCTCTTCTCGACGATGTATCCGGCGAAGTATTCGGTGCCGTAGTCCCAGCCGGCGATGCTCGCGAAGACGACGCCGAAGAGCAGCGCGACGGTGATGTAGAAGATTGACCATGCGGCGGCTTCCTTGAAGCCGACGACATGCGGACGGAGCACCCCGAGAGTCAAATCGAGGGCGAGCAGGGCGACGATGACCCCGATGGTCACGATCCACCCGAGCGCGGAGACCTCTAGCATGCTTTCAAGATTCCCTGAAGATCCTGCAAGCATGCTGAGGAATCGGGCGGGTTTCTCGATTCTTTCCTATCAGGAAACCCTCAGCTGTATCTGCTTGGCGTGCCTTTACGAGGCCAGGAACGATCTTTTCGCCAGGCCCATCCAGAAGCCGTCGATCGGCTGTTCGGGGGCCTGCTCGGGGTTGCCGGAGGCACCGAGCGTGAGGAACATCGGCGAGAAGTGCTCGACGGTCGGGTGGGCGTAGGGCATGCCGGGGGCGCGGTCGCGGAAGTCGGCCAGTTCGTCGACGGCGCCGCGGGCCAGTGTCTCGGCGGCCCAGGCGTCGAATTCGCGGGACCAGCCGGGTGCGGCGGCGTCCGGGCGCCAGTCGCGCAGGAACGGCAGGCCGTGGGTGGTGAAGCCGGAGCCGATGATCAGCACGCCCTCGTCGCGCAGCGGGGCCAGCCGGCGGCCCAGTTCGAGCAGTCTGTCCGGCTCGTCGGTGGGCAGGGACATCTGCAGCACCGGGATGTCGGCCTCCGGGTACATCACGGTGAGCGGCACGTATGCGCCGTGGTCGAGGCCCCGGTCGGTGCGGGTGACGGTCTCGCCGTCGGGCATCAGCGCGGCCACCTGGCCGGCCAGTTCGGGTGCTCCCGGCGCGCGGTATTGCACCTGGTAGTAGCGCTGGGCGAAGCCGCCGAAGTCGTAGACCAGCGGGACTGTCTCGGTGGCGCCGAGCATCAGTGGCGCCGACTCCCAGTGTGCGGAGGCCATCAGGATGGCCGTCGGCCGGGGGAGTGCGGCCGCGAGGTCGCGCAGTTGCGCCGTCCAGGTGGGGTCGTCCACCAGGGGCGGGGCGCCGTGGCTGAGGAAGAGAGCGGGCATCCGCACGAGGGCCTCCGTTGAAACTTCAACTAAATCCGTCACCACCGTACGCCCAAAATGCTTGATCCGTCAACTAGTTACTCTGAGTATTCGATCATGGGAGCGCGCCCATAGTCGGGTCAAATGTCGGTCAATATCGATACGTGGAGATTGTTAAGTCTCTTTGCCGACACCCGAAGTGCTCAATCTTTATTGATCAACGCTCAAACTCCCTGATGGGGGGCGTGATCGAATTGGTTCACAATGGAGTCCACATTTGACTGGGGAGCGTGTTGCGCGCGGCGCGCGGAGCTGGCAGGCTACTGCGGGTTGCGCCCGGGGGAGCGCTTCGTAATTGCTTCGTGGCACGTCACCATCATTACTGTCGGTGAACTTCGCGGGCATTTCCCAAGGCGTCGAGAGGAGAACCTGCCGTGGCGTCGCCGCCGCAGCTACCACCCGCGGACGATCTCTACCTCACCGCTCACGACACCCCCAAGGGCAAGGCTCTGCTGTCCCCGGCCACGCTCGGTCTCGGACTCGGCGCCGCCCTGCTCGGTGAGCTGATGCTCTGGCGCCGCGTCGATCTGGTCGACACCGACCTGGTGGTCATCGACGAGCGCCCGACCGGCGACGCCGCCACCAGCGCGGTGCTCGAGCAGCTGCGCCGCGAGGCTGGTCAGCACGGGGTCCGCAACTGGCTCGCCTACCTCTCCACCGGCATCGCCACCGACCTCGTCGAGCGCCGTCTCGCCCGGGTCGGCCTGATCCAGCGGGTGGAGAAACGCGGTCTGCTCGGCGGGACCAAGGTCTCCTTCGTGCCGGCCGACTCGATGACGGCCGGCTGGCCGGCCACCCGCATCCGCACCAAGGCCTCCCGCGACGAGTCCCTCGACGTGGCCGACCTGCTCCTCGCCGGGCTGATCCTCGCCACCGGTCTCGACCAGCACGTGCTGGCCACCCTCAACGCCCGGGACCGGGCCCGGCTCTTCGACCAGTTCCGCCGCCTCTTCCCGGCGATGCTGCAACAGCTCGTCGCGCAGGCGGAGGCGGCCGTGGGCGACGCCGTCATGGCACGGCGCGCCTGACCCACCCCACCCCTAGAGAAACATTCACAACTGGAGAACGCGTGTCCACGACCGCAACCCAATCCCCGGCCCCGGGGAGCCAGCTCACCGACGCGCTGGCCCGGGACCGTCTCGGTGTCGCCTCCGTCGTCTTCTTCGTCATGTCGGCGGCCGCCCCGCTGACCGTGGTCGCCGGGGTCGTCCCCACCGGCCTCGCGGTCACCGGGCTGACCGGCATCGCCATCGCGTTCATCGCCGTCGCCCTCGTTCTCGCGATCTTCGCGGTCGGCTACGTGGCGATGGCCCGGCACATCTCCAATGCGGGCGCCTTCTACGCGTACGTGTCGCGCGGGCTGGGCCGCCCGCTCGGTGTCGGCGCGTCGTGGGTGGCGCTGCTGGCGTACAACATGTTCCAGGTCGCCTCGTACGGCGGTTTCGGCGCCATCGCCCAGCCGCTGTTCCTGGACTGGTTCGGCCTGGACGTGCAGTGGTGGGCGCTCGCCCTGGTCACCTGGGCGCTGGTCGCGATCCTCGGGGTCCGCGACGTCGCCGTCAACGGCAAGGTCCTGGCCACCCTGCTGGTCGCCGAGATCGCGCTGACCGTGGTGTTCGCGGTCGCCGAGATCGGCGCGGACGGCTTCACCGCCTCGGCCGCCCCGCTCGACCCCGGCACCCTGGTCGGCGCCGGCTCCGGCGCGCTGCTGGTCATGGCGATCACCGGCTTCGTCGGCTTCGAGCAGTCGGTGGTGTTCAGCGAGGAGTCCCGCGACCCGCGGCGTACCGTCTCCCGGGCCACCTACATCGCCATCGCCCTGATCGCCGTCCTGTACGCGTTCGCCTCCTGGGCGATGATCTCCGCGGCCGGCGCCGACCAGGTCGTGGCGCGGGCCGGCGAGGAGGGCCCGGAGCTCTTCTTCAACCTGGCCTCCGGGCAGTTGGGCAGCGCCGCCCTGCACCTGGGCCACGCGCTCTTCCTCACCTCGCTGATCGCCGCGATGATCTCGTTCCACAACATCATCTCGCGGTACATGTTCTCGCTGGGCCGGGAGGGCGTGCTCCCGCGCACCTTCGGCAAGACCGTGCCCGGCACCGGCGCCCCCAAGAACGGCTCGCTCGCCCAGTCGGCCCTCGGCCTGATCGTCATCGTGCTCTACGCGGTGATGGGCTGGGACCCGCTGGTCCAGCTCTTCTTCTGGGGCGGCACCGGCGGCGGCCTCGGCGTGCTGCTGCTCGTCACGATCACCGCGTTCGCCGTGATCGGTTACTTCGCCCGCAACCCCCAGGGTGAGGACGTCCTGCACCGGGTCGTCGCCCCGGTGATCGGCGCGATCCTGCTGCTGGTCATGTCGTACCTGGCGCTGTCCAACATCGCCCTGCTGCTCGGCGTCGAGCCCGGCAGCACCCCGGCGCTGGCGGTGCCCGGCTCGTTCGGGCTGCTCTTCGTCGCCGGCGTCCTCTGGGCGTTCTACCTGCGCGGGGCCCGCCCGAACGTGTACGAGGGCATCGGCCTCGGCGCCCGCAGCGCCACCACCGGCGGCGGTGGCTTCGCGGCCGCCCTGAACGAGCCGGACGGCCGGCGATGAGCGAACCGGTGATCCGGCGGGCCCGCCGGGACGAGATCCCGGCGGTCGGCGCGCACATCTCGCACTCCTTCGACGACCTGGCGGCGGACGCGTACCTCGTCCCGGTGCCGACCGACCGCAAGCGGGTGATGGGCGAGTTCTTCGCGCTGGAGAGTGAGACGGCTTTCGCGTACGGGCGGGTCGAGGTCATCGACCACGAGGACGGCGGGTACGCGGCCGCCGCGGTGTGGTTCGACCGGGTCGGCGAGCTGCCCGAACCGGACGGGTACTCCGACCGGCTCACCGCGCTGGCCGGCGAGCACGTCGACCGGTTCGGCGCGCTCGGCGAGCTCTTCGAGAAGAACCACCCCACCGAGCAGCACTGGCACCTGGCGTTCCTCGCGGTCCGGCCCGGTGAGCAGGGCCATGGGCTGGGCGGCCGGCTGATGGACAACGTGCACCGCGACCTGGACGAGCGGGGCGTGGACGCGTACCTGGAGGCGACCAACCCGAACAACGTGCGGCTCTACAAGCGGCACGGTTATGCCGAGATGGACCCGTTCGAGATCTACCTGCCGGACGGCACGCCGTTCTACCGGATGTGGCGCAGGGCAGCCTGAGGCACGCCGCGCTCTTGACGCTCCGCCGTCCCGTCGTTACACCTGACGGGGTGGCGGAGCGTCCCTATGAGGTCGTGGTGTCGCCGGAGAGTGCCGGGTGGGGGCACGCCGGTCTGCGGGTGGTGCGCCTGCCGGTCGGCGGCCGGGTCCGGTTCGGCACCGGGCCGGACGAGATGCTGGTGCTGCCGCTGGCCGGCGGCTGCGACGTGGCCTGTGACGACGAGCGCCTGACGCTCACCGGGCGACGATCGGTGTTCTCCCGGGTGACCGATTTCGCCTATCTGCCGCGGGACACCACGGTCATTCTGCGCGCGCCGGTCGGCGGACGGTTCGCGTTGCCGTCGGCCCGCGCCGGCCGGGTGCTGCCGTTCCGCTACGGACCGGCCGAGGAGGTGCCGGTCGAGATCCGCGGCGCCGGCCCGGCCGGCCGCCAGATCAACCGGTTGTGTACGCCGGAGAGCTTCGAGGCCGACTCCTTGATCGCCTGTGAGGTGCTGGTCCCGGGCGGCCACTGGTCGTCGTACCCGCCGCACGAGCACGACCAGGAGGAGATCTACTACTTCGAGGTGGCCGGAGCCGGTTGTGGGTATCACCGGACCGGGGAGACCTGTTCGGTGGTGCGGACCGGGGACGTGGCACTCGTGCGGGAGGGCCCGCACGGTCCGGCGATGGCCTCCCCGGGGTACGACCTGTATCACCTCAACGTGCTGGCCGGTGCCGGTGAGCGGCGGTGTCTGTACCGTGACGATCCGGCGTACGGCGTGATCCCTCCGGATCGGCGGGGCGGCTCTCGGCTCCCGCTGACCTCGGTGACGGAGAAGCGCCGGGTCGATCCGATCAAGGATTTAAACTGATCAACACCGGCTTGACATCGGGAGTACATATGAGAAGAGGATTCCTCGCCGTCGGCGCGGCGACGGTTCTGCTGCTCGCCGCCTGCAGCAGCGGCGGGCGCGAGGCCACCGAGGAGGACGGCGCCTCGGGCGGCAACGCCCCGGGCAGTTCCGGATACACCATCGCGTTCATCACGCACGAGACGCCCGGCGACACCTTCTGGGACAAGGTCCGGGCCGGGGCCGAGCAGGCCGCCAAGGACGAGGGCGTCACGCTGAAATACTCGAACGACCCGGACGCCGGCAAGCAGGCGGTGCTGATCCAGCAGGCGGTCGACTCCAAGGTGCAGGGCATCGCCACCACCCTGGTCACCCCGGACGCGCTGGCCGGCTCGGTCAAGGCGGCCGGCGCGGCGGGCATCCCGGTCGTCGGCCTCAACGCCGGCATCGACCAGTACAAGGACCTCGGCGCGCTGATGTACTTCGGCTCGGACGACACCGTCGCCGGCGAGAGCATCGGCGAGCGGATCGCGGCGGCCGGGGCGAAGCACCCGCTGTGCGTGATCCACCAGCAGGGTTCGGTCTCCCTCGAGGCCCGCTGTGCCGGTGTCCGGGCGAAGGTGCCGGGCACGGAGAACCTGCAGGTCAACGGGGCCGACGACGCGGCCGTGGTCAGCGCGCTGCAGGCCAAGCTGGCGCAGGACAAGACGATCGACTACGTGGTGACGCTGGGCGCCCCGATCGCGCTGGACACCGTGCAGGCCAAGGAGCAGGCGGCCAGCACCGCGAAGGTGGCCACCTTCGACCTGAACGCGGAGACGGCCAAGGCGGTCAAGGCGGGCACCATCGAGTTCGCGGTGGACCAGCAGCCGTACGCGCAGGGCTACCTGGCGGTGTCGTCGCTCTACCTGTACCTGAAGAACGGCAACGACATCGGCGGCGGCGGTCCGACGCTGACCGGCCCGTCGTACGTCGACGCGAGCAACATCGACAAGATCCTGCCGTTCACCGAGAAGAACACCCGGTGACCAGGAGTCCGGTCCGGCTGCTCGCCCGTCCCGAGGTCGGCGCGCTGGTCGCCGCTCTGGCGATCTTCGCGTTCTTCCTGGCGGTGGCGCCCGCGTTCCGGTCCACCGGCGCGCTGTTCACCGTGCTCTACCAGGCGTCGACGATCGGGATCGTGGCGGTCGGCGTCGGGCTGCTCATGATCGGCGGCGAGTTCGACCTGTCGGCCGGGGTCGTCGTGACCACGGCCGGTCTGGTCAACTCGTTGTTCTGCTGGTGGTTCGGGGTGAACCTGTGGGTGGGTGCGCTGCTCTCCCTGCTGGTCTGCCTGGCTATCGGCTTCCTCAACGGGTGGCTGGTGATGCGGACCGGCATCCCGAGCTTCCTGATCACGCTGGGCACGTTCTTCGTGCTCCAGGGCGTCAACCTGGGTGTCACGAAACTGGTCACCGGTTCGGTGGCCAGCGCGAACATCGCCGACATCGACGGTTTCCGCTCGTTGCAGGCGGTCTTCGCCGGAAACTTCGGCATCGGTGGCGTGACCGTGTGGACGACGGTGCTCTTCTGGGTGCTGTTCGTGGCGGTCGCCGCGTGGATCCTGCACCGGACCCGCCCCGGGAACTGGATCTACGCGGTGGGCGGAGCACCGGAGAGCGCCCGCGCGGTGGGTGTGCCGGTCGTGCGTACCAAGATCATGCTTTTCATGTCGGTGTCTTTTCTGGGCTGGTTCGTCGGGATGCACACCCTCTACCGGTTCAACACCCTGCAGGCCGGCAACGGTGTGGGCAACGAATTCATCTACATCATCGCCGCGGTGGTCGGCGGGACCCTGCTCACCGGTGGGTTCGGCAACGCCATCGGGGTGGCGTTCGGCGCCTTCATCTTCGGCATGACCAACCTGGGCATCGTCTACGCCGGGTGGGACCCGAACTGGTTCAAGGCCTTCCTCGGCGTGATGCTGCTGCTCGCCGTGTCGGTCAACCTCTACGCCCGGAAATGGGGGTCCCGGTGATCGAACTGGCCGGCGTGGGCAAGAGTTACGGCCCGATCAGCGCCCTGCGGGACGTCTCGCTGACGGTCGACGCCGGGTCGGTGACCTGCGTTCTCGGCGACAACGGTGCGGGCAAGTCCACCCTGATCAAGATCATGTCGGGGTTGCATCCGCACAGCGAGGGCACGCTGACCGTCGACGGCACCGCGCGCGTCTTCGGCTCCCCGCGTGAGGCGCTCGACCTCGGCATCGCCACCGTCTACCAGGACCTCGCGGTGGCGCCGCTGATGGAGGTGTGGCGCAACTTCTTCCTCGGCTCCGAGCTGACCGGCGGGCGGTTTCCGTTCGCCGGCCTGCGGATCAAGGAGATGCGGCGGATCACCGACGCCGCGCTGCGCGACATGGGCATCGAGATCGACGACATCGACCGCCCGATCGGCACCCTCTCCGGCGGTCAGCGTCAGGGCGTGGCGATCGCCCGGGCGGTGCACTTCGGCGCCCGGGTACTGATTCTCGACGAGCCGACCGCGGCGCTCGGCGTGAAGCAGTCCGGCGCGGTGCTCAAGCAGATCGCGGCGGCCCGTGACCGGGGCCTGGGCGTCGTGTTCATCACCCACAACCCGCACCACGCCTACCTGGTCGGAGACCACTTCGTGGTGCTCAAGCTGGGTGCGGCGGTGCTCGACGCGCGGCGTGCCGAGGTCACCCTGGAGGAGTTGACCCTCCAGATGTCCGGCGGCGACGAGCTGCAGAGTCTCTCCGAGGAGCTGTCCCGCCCCTCGTAGGACCGACGTCTCGGGCCCGCCTTCTCCAAGGCGGGCCCGAGACCTTTCGTCAGCGTGCCGGAACAGCCAGGATCTGACCGGGAATGATCCGGTCCGGGTTGGACAGGACGTCCCGGTTCAGTGCGAAGATCTCCGGCCAGCGGTTCGGATCGCCCAGCTCGGCACGCGCGATCCCGCTCAGCGTGTCGCCGCGCTTGACGGTGTGCAGGCGCGGAACCGGTCCGGACGGCCGGGCCGGCGGCAGCACGAACACCTGACCCGGGAAGATCCGGTTCGGGTCGCGGATCGCCGACCGGTTCAACAGGAAGATCTCCGTCCAGCGGTTGCCGTCGCCCAGCTCCCGCTCGGCGATCCGGAACAGGCTGTCACCCGCCTTGACGGTGTACGTCCGCGGCGGCTGCGTCGCCCCCGGCAGCACCCCGGCCAGCCGCAGCAGGTCGGCCAGCTCGAACGTGCCCGCCTTCGCCGACGGCAGGGTCGGCTGCCAGGACGGCACCTTCAGGATCGAGTCCTCGCTGCGCCGCACCAGCCCGACCAGCACCTCCGCGACCAGCGTGCTGCCCACCGGCCCGAGACGCGCGCCGTCGTGGAAGTGCTTCGCCTCGGCGAGCACGTAGTACCAGAGCGGGGTGCGGGTCTCGAAACCGCCGGCGGTCAGGGCCGCGGCCTGGTCACCGCCGCCGGACGCCGCCAGCACGTCGTCCTTGCTCAGAACCGCGAGACCCAGGTGGTGCGCCAGGGCCTGGCCGGTGGGCAGGCGCAGGCGATAACCCCGCAACAGATTGCGTACGGCCAGACGAGCCGCCAGATCCGGCGTCTCCGTCTGGCCGTCCACGGTCTGGAGGGCGAACAGGGCCTGGTTGCCGACCCGGGCGAGGCTGGTGTCGATCTTGCGAGTCTTCTGGGCCCGGTCACCGATGATCCGTTCCCACTGGATGATCCAGTTGTCCGGAAGAGTGTCGGACCCGCCCAGCTGCCCGCCCAGCGCGGTGAAGGTGAACAGCAGCTGCAGCGACGCGCGCGGGAAGTTCAGGTTGAAGTCGTAGCTGCCCCGGACCATCGAGTGCCCGAACCGGTAGGCGCCGACCGAGAACTCCAGCGGCATGAAGAACGACGGGGAGAACGGGTCGTACCAGCGGTTGCCCTTCTTCACGATGTCGTCGACGATCCCCGGCTCACAGACGAGCCGGAGGAAGTCGTGCACCACGATGTGCTGGTAGTGCTGGCGCAGCACCCGCCGGGCCCCCTCGAAGGAGAGACCGGTGTCGACGAGCCGGTTGTGCGCCTTGAGGAAGGCGACGTGCAACTGCGCGATGATCAGGTTCTCGTCGTTGCGCGGATCGCCGATCAGGGCCGCCCGGTCGTGTTCGATGTCCGCGCTGCGCCCCTCCCGGGGCAGATCGTTGTCCCGGCCCTTGTCCGGGACCGGCTTGGTGACCCCGGTGTCGGCCCCGGCGTCGGCGACCGGGCCGACCAGCAGCTTGTTGCGGTTCGCCGGGTCACGCGGGGCGGGCTCGCCGTACACGCTGTCCAGGTCCAGGGTGGCGGTCCGGCGGTTGCGCAGCGCCTTGCGGACCAGCGCCTGCGGCAGCGGCGACATCGCCGGGTCGAGCAGCTCCCTCATGGTGCCCGAACCCGGCTGCTGGATCTCCAGCGTGATGTCGTGGTCGACGAACTGCCCGAAATAGGTGTACGCCGCCGGAATCGGGCTGTCCGGCCCGGTGTCCGGGTCGGCCATCGCGGTGCCCAGCGCGGTGAGCCGGGCCGGGGTCTGAGCGGTCTGCTCGACGAGGTTGGCCTCGTCGTCCTGCAGTCCTGGGAACAGCAGGTCGAACCTTCCTGTCGGCGGTGGGCCGGAGAGCGCGAACAGCAACGGTGCCCGGGTGCTGAGATCGGCGAGGTCGTCGCGGGCGGCGTTGATCTGGTCCTCGGTGATGGGGCGCCCGTGTGGGAGACGCGGCATGGTGGAACCCTTCCCTGCGGAGACGGCAGGGCCGGCGAGACGGCGTCGCGACGGCCGGGGGGCCCACGAACGGTGCTCTGCGGGTCACGCTAGGCAGCCGGGTCAAGAGATGGAGACGGGTGCCCGACACACCGGGGTGCCGTTTCTGCCGATGGGTGCTGCTTCTCGTCGCCGGGTGCTGCTTTCGTCGATGTGGTGCTGCTTTTCGTCAATGGGGTGCTGCTTTGTCAACGGGTGCGCAGGCCGTCGAAGGCCAGGGTGGTGACCATGGCGGCGATGGTCTCCGGGGCGCCGCGATCCGGGCGATACCACTCGACCAGCGAGTTGACCATGCCGAACAGCAGTCGGGCGGCGACCGCCGGATCGACGTCGGCCCGGACGCCGCCCTCGGACTGGGCCTCGCGGACCAGGTCGGTGACGCTCCGGTCGAACTCGCGGCGCCGGGCCAGGGCGTGCAGCTCCGCCTCGGTGTTGCCGTGCACCCTCAGCAGCAGGGTGACGAACTCCAGTCGCCCGGCGAGGACCAGCACACTGCGGCGGATCAGGTCCTCCAGCCGGGCGGCGGCGGGGGCGGCGGTGGCGCGTACCTCGGCGGCGGCCTCCTCCAGGCCGCCCAGTGCCCGGTCCACCGCCATCGTCAGCAGCTGCTCCTTGCCGCTGACATGGTGGTAGAGGGCCGACTTGGTGATGCCCAGCGACTCGGCGATGTCGAACATGCTGGTGGCGTCGTACCCGTGGGTGTTGAAGAGGCGGACCGCGGCGGCCAGCACGGCGTCGAGGTCGTGGCCGGGCCGGCCACGTCGCCGTGTTGTCGGAGTTTCCACAGGCTGAATCTACCGGGACTTGAAATACTGACCGTGCGGTTGGTAAATAAGAGGGGAGCTGTTTCTTCGTGTGCTCCCTGCTTGTGTGCTCCCTGTTCGTGCTGTTCCGGCTCGTGTTGTTCCGGCTCGTGTTGTCCCTGCCTGTCGCCGTCGCATCGGAGCGAAGATGACGAACCCCGCAGAGCTCTACCGCACCCACCGTGAGCTGCTGGACCGCGCTGTTCAGGCGGCGGCGGAGCGGGACTTCTGGTCGGCCTTCCCGGAGTCGCCGAGCAAGTCGGTCTACGGCGAACAGGCCGCGCCGGCCGGCGAGCGCGCGTTCACCGCGCTGCTCGGCAAACCCTTCCCGATCGAGGTTCCCGGCGCCTCCGGCAGCGTCACCACCGAGCGCTCCCCGTGGGGGCTCGAGCTCGGCGTCAGCTATCCACGGGCCGATCCGCTCGCCCTGATCGCGGCGGCCCGTGCGGCCGTCCCCGGCTGGCGAGCCGCCGGACCCGAGGGCCGCGCCGGGGTGGCCGCCGAGATCCTGCGCCGGATCAACGCCGCGACGTTCACGATGGCCCATGCCGTGCAGCACACCACCGGGCAGGCGTTCGTGATGGCGTTCCAGGCCGGCGGGACCCATGCCCAGGACAGAGGCCTCGAGGCCGTGGCGGTGGCGCTCGCGGCGGCACGGCGTACCCCCGCGGTGTCGGCCTGGGCCAAGCCGCAACGCGGCGCCGACCCCCTCAGCCTGACCAAGACGGCGACCATGGTGGGCCGCGGCGTCGCCGTGGTGATCGGCTGCACCACCTTCCCCACCTGGAACAGTTATCCCGGCCTCTTCGCGAGCCTGGTCACCGGCAATCCGGTGATCGTGAAACCGCACCCCGGCGCGGTGCTGCCGCTGGCCCTGACCGTCAAGATCTGCCGGGAGGTGCTGGCCGAGGCGGGGCAGAACCCGGACGTGGTGACGCTGGCGGCCGAGGAGCCCGGCGACGGCATCGCGGCGGCCCTGGCCACCCACCCCGACGTGCGGATCGTGGACTTCACCGGGTCCAGTGAGTTCGGCGACTGGCTGGAGGCCAACGCGCGGCAGGCCGTCGTCTACACCGAGAAGGCCGGGCTCAACACGGTGATCCTCGATTCCACCGCGGACTACCGCGGTCTGCTGCGCAACCTGGCGTTCTCGTTGTCGCTCTACAGCGGCCAGATGTGCACCACCCCGCAAAACCTGCTGATCCCCCGGGACGGCATCACCACCGACGCCGGTCGGCGCACCCCCGACGAGTTCGGCGCCGACCTGGCCGCGGCGCTCGACAAGCTGCTCGGTGATCCGGCGCGGGCGGCGGGCACGCTCGGGGCGATCGTCAACGACGGGGTGCTGTCCCGGCTCGGCGAGGCGTCCGCGACCCATCCGGCGCTGCACCCGTCGGCGGCCGTCGACGACCAGCAGTTCCCCGGCGCGACGATCCGCACCCCGCTGGTGGCGCGGCTCGACGCGGCCGACGAGAAGGTCTACACCCGGGAGTGGTTCGGGCCGGTGTCCTTCCTGGTCACCACCGGCTCCACCGAGCACAGCCTGCAGATCTTCACCGAGACGGTCCGCACGCACGGCGCGCTGACCGCCCTCGTGCACACGACGTCCCCCCAGGTGATCGAGGCGGCCCGCGAGGCAGCACTGGACGCCGGGGTGCACCTCTCGGAGAACCTGACGGGCGGCGTCTTCGTCAACCAGACCGCGGCCTTCAGCGACCTGCACGGCACCGGGGCCAACCCGGCGGCCACGGCGGCGCTGACCGACGAGGCGTTCGTGACCGGCCGGTTCTTCACGTTGCAGTCACGCCGGCACGGGGATCCGGCATGACTGTCTTCGAGCAGGCCCTGGCCCGGGACCAGCGGATCGAACCGCGGGACACGATACCGGACGCCTACCGCGCGACGATGATCCGGCAGATCGCCCAGCACGCCCACTCCGAGATCATCGGCATGCAGCCGGAGGGCGAGTGGATCACCCGGGCGCCCAGCCTGCGGCGCAAGGCGATCCTGCTCGCCAAGGTGCAGGACGAGGCCGGCCACGGGCTGTACCTGTATTCGGCGGCCGAGACCCTCGGCGCGGACCGCGGCGACCTGACCCGGCGGCTCATCGAGGGCCGGCAGAAATACTCGTCGATCTTCAACTATCCGACGCTGACCTTCGCCGACGTGGGCGTGATCGGCTGGCTGGTCGACGGGGCCGCGATCTGCAACCAGGTGCCGCTCTGCCGCAGCTCCTACGGGCCGTATGCCCGGGCCATGATCCGGATCTGCAAGGAGGAGTCGTTCCACCAGCGCCAGGGCTACGAGTTGCTGACCACGATGATGGGCGGCACCGCGCAGCAGCGGGCGATGGTGCAGGACGCGGTCGCCCGGTGGTGGTGGCCCTCGCTGATGATGTTCGGCCCGCCGGACGGCGCCTCACCGAACACCGCCCAGTCGATGGCCTGGAAGATCAAGCGGCACACCAACGACGAGTTGCGGCAGCGGTTCGTCGACATGACGGTGCCGCAGGCGTCCGCGCTCGGTGTGACACTGCCCGACCCGGAGCTGCGGTGGAACGAGGCCCGGGGACAGCACGACTTCGGCGCGCCTGACTGGGACGAGCTCAAGCGGGTGATCTCCGGGGACGGGCCGCTCAACCACCAGCGTCTCGCACGGCGGCGGCAGGCCGATGCCGACGGGGCCTGGGTGCGGGAGGCCGCGGCGGCGCACGCGGCCCGGTCATCGTCAGGGGGGACCGCATGAAACACGAGTGGCCGTTGTTCGAGGTGTTCGTGCGGGCCAAGCGGGGGCTCAACCACGTGCACGTGGGGTCGCTGCGGGCCGCCGACCACGAGATGGCGTTGCACCACGCACGGGACCTCTACACCCGGCGCAACGAGGGCGTCAGCATCTGGGTGGCCCGCTCCGACCAGATCGCCGCCACCGATCCGGACGAGAAACCGGCGTTCTTCGAGCCCAGCGGCGACAAGGCCTACCGGCATCCGACCCACTACGTCATCGCCGACTCCGTTCCGCACATCTGACATGGGATTCGACGACGCGTACGACGCGCTCACCGACCACGACGACGACAGCCGCTGGGCCTACGGGACGGGGTTCACCGACCCGCTCGCCGGGGTGCCCGCGGACGTGCCGGACGGGGTCTCCCGCGCCGACCTGGCGACATACGCCCTGATGCTCGGCGACGACGCGCTGATCCTGTCGCACCGGCTGCAGCAGTGGGTGACCCGGGCGCCGGAACTCGAGGACGAACTCGCGCTGGCGAACATCGCCCTGGACCTGCTCGGGCAGGCTCGGCTGCTGCTCTCCCGGGCGGCGGCGGTGGCGGGCGCCGGCAGCGAGGACACCCTGGCGTTCGGACGGTCGGCGGGCGAGTTCCACCACGTACGCCTGGTGGAGCGGGCCGACGCGGACTTCGCGCAGTTGGTCGGGCGGCTCCTGGTGTTCGCCACGTGGCGGCTGGCGCTGCTCGACCGGCTGACCGCCTTGCGGGACCCGGTGCTCGCGGCGGTCGCGGCGAAAGGCGTCAAAGAGGTCACCTACCACCGGGACTACGCGGCGCAGTGGGTGGTGCGGCTCGGTGACGGGACCGCTGTGTCACGGGAGCGGATGGCGGCGGCGGTGTCGACGTTGCGGCCGTTCCTCGGGGAGTTGTTCGTGGCCGGCGAGGTGGAGTCCCGGTTGGGCGCGGGTGGGGTCGCGGTCGATCCGGGCGAGGTGCTGGCGGAGTGTCGCGCGGTGTTCCGGCAGGTTCTGGCGGCGGCGACGCTTGATCCGGACGGTCTTGACCCGGGCGACGGTGACCCGGGTGACGGTGATCCGGGTGACGGTGATCCGGGTGGGACCGGGCGAGACGGGGGTGAGCGGGCCGACCTGGTGGCGATTCTTGAGGAGATGCAGGGGTTCGCCCGGTCGGTGCCGGGAGGTGTGTGGTGAACGGTGCGGTCTCCGCGGACCGGGTGGTGGCGGGGGTGGTGGACCCGGAGCTGCCGATGGTGACGCTCGTCGAACTGGGCGTGGTGCGCGAGGTCACTACGGAACGGGAGCGGGTCGTCGTGACCGTCACGCCCACCTACTCGGGGTGCCCGGCCATGGAGGTGATCCGGGCGGACATCCGGGCGGCCCTCGAGCAGAGCGGATTCACGGGGGCGGTGGTGCGTACCCGGCTGGCGCCCGCCTGGACCACCGACTGGATCAGCGCCTCCGGGAAACGGAAACTCGCCGCGGCGGGCATCGTCCCGCCCGGGCCTGCGCCCCGGCGGGCAAGCGGTCCGGTGCCGTTGACCCTGAGGGTGCGACCGCCGGCTGTCGCGTGTCCCCGGTGCGGGGCGGCGGAGAGCGAACTGATCACCCGGTTCGGGGCGACCGCCTGCCGGGAGCTGCGGCGATGCCCGGACTGCCGGGAGCCCTTCGAACACATGAAGGAGATCTGAGGTGGCGGCCCGGGGATTCCATCCGCTGACGGTGGCGGCGATCGACCGGCTGTGCGCCGACGCGGTGGCGGTGACCTTCGCGGTGCCCGGCGAGCTGCGGGAGACCTTCACGTTCCGGCCGGGACAGTCGCTGACCGTGCGGCGCGGCGAGGAACGCCGGACATATTCGATCTGCGCGGCGGCGGGGTCGGCGCCGCGGATCGGGGTACGGGAGGTGCCGGGCGGGCGGATCTCCGGGTGGCTCGTGCGCGAACTCCGGGTGGGGGACGTGGTGGAGGTGGCGCCGCCGGCGGGGACGTTCACCCCGGATGTGGCGGGGGGCGGGCGGCATGTGCTGATCGCGGCGGGGTCGGGGATCACGCCGGTGCTGTCCATCGCGGCCTCGTTGCTGGAGTCGGCATCCGTGGCGACCTCCACGTCTTCCGGGGCGGCTTCGCCGGAGTCGTTTTCGCCGGGGGTGGCCGTTACTGATCAGCCCGCGGTGCAGGTTTCCCTGTTCTACGGGAATCGGCGGGCGGACACCGTGATGTTCGGTGAAGAACTGGCCGACCTCAAGGACCGTCATCCGGACCGGCTGGAGATCGTGCACGTGCTGTCACGGGAGCCGCGGGAGAGCGAACTGTTCAGCGGGCGGCTCGATGCCGAGCGGCTGGGCGTGCTCCTGCCGCTGATGGTCGACGTTTCGGCCGTCGACCACTGGTGGCTGTGCGGACCGTACGCGATGGTGACCGACGCCGCGACGGTGCTGGCCGCGGCCGGGGTCGACGCGGAACGGGTGCACCGGGAACTGTTCTGGGTGGACGAGGCACCACCCGAACCGGTCCGCCCCGAGGATCGGGTGATCACCGGTGGGTGCGAGGTGACCGTGCTGCTGGACGGCCGGTCGACGAGCGTACCGGTCGAACCCGGGACGACCGTCCTCGACGGCGCGCAGCGTGCCCGGCCGGACCTGCCGTTCGCGTGCAAGGGCGGCGTGTGCGGGACGTGCCGCGCCAAACTGGTCGACGGCGAGGTGACGATGCGGCGCAACTTCGCGCTGGAGGAGGCGGAGCTCGCGGCCGGCTTCGTGCTGACCTGCCAGTCCGTGCCCACCTCCGCAAAGGTGGTCGTCGACTTCGACCAGTGACCCTCATACTGTCGGGCTTCGGGCTCGGCATCATGAGTGGTGCGTGGATCCCCGCCTGCCGGCAGCGATGAGTGATTATTGGATCTCGCCAGTCTGAGACGCCCACCGGCATCGGGGTCCGCCGGTGGTCAGCCCATGGCGATCCAGACGTCGTCCAGGTCGCCGTGGAACTGGTCGTTGTCGCCGTGGGCGCTCTTGCCGCCGATGCTGAGCGGGTCGTCGTTGGTGATGCTGAGGGCGGCGGGCACGGCCACGCTGCCGCGCGGGTTGCCGTCGATCAGGACGGTCAGGGTGCCGGCGTCGCGGCGGCATTCCAGACGGTGCCAGCCGCCGTCGGCCACGCCCAGGTCGGCGACCGCGATGCGTACCCGGCGGTCCGCGTCACCGACCAGGACGCAGCTCGGGTGGCCGGCCCGGCCGTCGACCTGCAGCTTGTACTGGCTTCCTTCGGCGGAATAGCCTTTCTGCAGGATGTTCTGGCCGTTGCTGGTGTTCCGCGGGGGGAGCCGGACCATCGCGCCGAACCGCAGGTTCTGCCGTCCCGGATTCAGCTTGTCCTTCGCCGGGGCCCGCAGGACCAGGCGCGGGCACGGTTCGGTGGTGCACGGGTCGGGGAAGCGGACGGCGTGGCCGCCGTCGCGGGCCACGAAAGCCGGCTTGGCGCGGTTGCCGGCCACCGGCTGGAGGTGCTGGGCGTTGCCGGTCAGGTCGGTCCAGGCCAGAGGCGGGATACCGTCGAAGGCGTACCGGGCCATGGTCACCGGCGGGGGCGTGGCGGGCGCCGGGCTCGACGGCACCACCCAGACGGTGCGGCGGGCGGTGTCCGGGCGCACGACGGTGGCGGTGGCCAGGGCGGCGATACCGAGGGCGGCGAGCACCCCGAGGAGTGCGGTTCGGGGAGCAGACACGTCAGAACAAACGGATCTGCGCCCGCTCGGATTCGGCCGAAAAAGCCTAAAAAGATGAAAAAACCGGAATCTCCAGCCTGTGCCGGAGATCTATGACCGCTTTCGATAGCTACGAGCTACGAGCTACGAGCTACGAGCTACGTGGTCTCTGGTCGTGTGGCTATGGGGGCGAACGGTGGGCGCCATGACGACTCGACTGTAGCGCCCGCGGAACCGTACGGAACGGAACCGGCGGCCCGGTGCGGAACGGGAGCCGGGCCGCCGGGAGGGAGGGAGGGAGGGAGGGA
>NZ_JZKF01000127.1 GCF_000962825.1 Actinoplanes rectilineatus | reverse complement strand
TGTCAGGCCGACGCCGACTCGGACGGCGTGGGCGTCACCGACTCGGACGGGGTCGGGGACGGGGAACCGGACGGCGGCGGGCCGGACGGCGGGGGGCCGCTCGGGCCTCCCGGACCGCCGGGGCCGCCCGGGCCGCCACCGCTGTCGTCGTCGCCGACCGACGTGTCCGACAGGTCCATGCCGATCGTGAAGCAGGCGGTCCAGCCGGCCCGCTGCCGCCGCGGCGCGAGCACCATCTGCGCCCCGGCCTCCTGGTAGATGCCGTCCGTGGCGTTGGTCGTGTCCGGGGTGCCCTTCGCCGCGTACGGGTCGGTCGCCAGGTAGGCCGCGTTGAACTCGTCGGTGAAGAAGAGTTGCGACGTGAACTCGTACGGGTTCCCGTCCGTCCCGGTCGTCCGGATCTTGATGTGGAAGTGCACGGTCCGGCCCATGTACCAGCCGGGCAGCAGGGTGGTGAACCGCACCCGCCCCCGCGCGTCGCTGACCTGGTAGCCGCGCAGGAAGTCGTGGCCGACCGAGTCGTTGGCCGCGACGTCGGAGTAGACCCCGTAGGCGTCACAGTGCCAGATGTCGACGATGGCGCCCGGCAGTGCCGAGCACAGACCGTCGGCGATCTGCAGGACGTCGATGTCGAGGCTGAAGACCGTGCCGTCGGAGACCGTGCCGTCGGCCGTGTCGATCCGGATGTCCGAGCGTTCCAGGCCCTCGTCGACGTAGTAGGGACCCTCGGTCATCTCGGGTTTGACGACACAGTCGACCACGGTGGCGGTCGCCGTGCCGGCTTGTGCTGCGGTGCCGTTCCCGGCCAGGGCGACCGCGGCGCTCGCCCCGGCACCGGCCAGTCCGAGCACGGCGAGTGCCTGTCGCCGGCTCAGGACACGACCGACGGGTTCGTCGTCATCATGCATGGATGGATCCTCCTCGTGGGATGGGACCCGCCGACGCTAGATATCGATACTTGGAAATGCCTCGATGAAACCTGTCCGGGGCCTGTGGGCACCCTCTCTCCGGAAACCCGCTCTCCGGAAACCCGCGCGCTGAGCCCGCACCCGCGATCCTTCACGGGTACGGGCTCAGCCGGCCGCCAGAATCTTCCGCAGGAGGCCGAGATCGGTGGAGACCGCGTCGAGGTCCCGCTGGTAATCCTCATCGGTCATGCCAGGCTGGCGGCGTACGGTGAAAATCACCTCGCTGCCGTCGCCGTGGGTGATGACCCGGACCGGCATGTAGACGGTCTCGCCGGACGGTGTCACCACCTCGTGGTCGAGGACGCCGAAGTCGTTACGCGGCGCGAACGTGATCCGGGCGCGGCCCACCGGAGTGTCGACGAACCAGGCGCCGTCCTCCTGGGTGACCGTCCCGCCGAGGCCGGGCGCCCAGCTCGGCAGGTTGGTGGGATCGGAGACGAACGCGTAGACGTCCGCGACTGATCGGTCGATGAACACACTCAGGTGCCGGGATTCTGTCGACATCGGCCCATCATCGCAGCGGTACGCCGATCCCGCCGGACGCCGGCCCGATCAGCCGCGCCGCCCGTTCCCTGTCACCCTCCGTGGCGACTGCGACGCCGTGGACCAGGGTTCGCTCAGGTAGGTGATCAGCGCGCATGCCCCGGCGCCCGCGCTGCGGCTCTGCACCGCGACCGGATCGCGGAGGGAGTCACGGGGCGGGTGGTCTGCGGTTGTGGGAGGTGTGGCGCGTACCCCCGAAGGAGAGTGACGGTCAGCCCTGGTCCTGCGGCCGCAGCAGGGGTGGGTGCAGCAACCTCGCCGGGCCTCGCCGGAAGAGCTGGGCTGGTCGGCCGCGGTCGCGGCTGGCGGTCTGGCCGGTGGGTTCGACGAAGCCGTCGGCGCCGGTGACCTTGCGGTGGAAGTTGCGGGGGTCGATCTGGACGTCCCACACCGACTCGTAGACGCCGCGCAGATCGGCCACGGTGAACACGGGTGGGCAGAAGGCGGCGGCCAGCGGCGTGTATTCCAGCTTGGAGCGTGCCCTCTCCACCCCGTCGTCGAGGATGTCGTCGTGATCGAAGGCCAGGCCGCCGTCGAGCAACTCGGAGTAGGGGCGCCAGGCGGCTCCGGCCGCGTCGCCACCGGCGACCGGGGTCGGCAGGTCGGGGAGCAGGGCCAGATAGGCGACGGTCACCACCCGGCCCCGTGGATCTCGGAACGGGGAGCCGTAGGTGCCCAGCTGCTCCAGGTGGCCGGCCTGTGGGTCGAGCCCGGTCTCCTCGGTGAGCTCGCGGGCCGCGGCGTCGTCGAGATCCTCGTCGGGCAGGACGAATCCGCCGGGCAGCGCCCAGAAACCCTCGAAGGGCGGGATGCCGCGGCGGATGAGCAGCACCTGCAGGTCACCGGCCCGGATGGTGAGCAGCACCAGGTCGACGGTGAGCAGCACCACGCTGTTCGTCATGTTGACGATAATAGCGCCCACGCTTTATCGTCGCCATGACGAAATTGAACGGTGAGAGGACGGCACGACATGGCTGACGTGACACGACGGCTGCACCTTCGCCACTTGCGGGCGGCGCCGACCAGCTGGGTCAGCCACACCGTCGGCGGCCAGGCGAAACGCGCCGGCACCGGCCTCTCCTTCTGGTACCGGCCGTTGACCGCGGTGCTGTCCGAGGTCCCGGTCGACGACCGTGAGCTGCCACTGCTCTTCCACGCCCGCACCGAGGACTTCGCCGACGTGACCGTGCAGGCCACGGTGACCTACCGGGTGAGCGACCCGGCCGCGGCGGCCTCCCGGCTGGACTTCTCCATCGACCCCTACAAGGGCGTCTGGCGCGGTCAGCCACTCGACCAGGTGGCCGGGCTGCTCGCCGAGCTGGCCCAGCAGCCCGCGCTCGACCTGCTGGCGCGCCTTCCGCTGGCCGAGGCGCTGACCACCGGCATCGCCCCGATCCGGCAGTCGGTCGCCGACGCGCTCGCCTCCGACCCGCGGCTCACCGAGACCGGCGTGTCCGTGGTCAGCGCCCGTGTCGTCGCGATCCGGCCGGAGCCCGATCTCGAGCGTGCGCTGCAGACGCCCACCCGCGAGGCGGTGCAGCAGGACGCCGACCGGGCCACCTACGCGCGCCGGGCACACGCCGTGCAGCAGGAGCAGGCCATCGCGGAGAACGAGTTGCAGAGCAAGATCGAGCTGGCCCGCCGCGAGCAGCAGCTGGTCGAGCAGCGCGGCGCCAACACCCGTCGCGAGGCCGAGCTGGATGCCGAGTCGCAGCTGGTGGCCGCGCGGGCCGACGCCGATCGGCAGGAGGTCGCGAGCGCCGCCGAGGCCGAGCGGGTGCGGCGCGCTGCGGCTGCCGAGGCTGACGCCGATCGGGTCCGCGATGAGGCCCGTGCCGCCGGCGCCCGTCTCGTCGGTCTCGCCGAGGCGGAGGCGGAGGCCGCTCGGCTGGCGGCCTACCGTGACCTCCCACCGGCCGTTCTGCAGGCGCTGGCCCTCAAGGAACTGGCCGGTCAGCTGCCCGCGATCAACGAGCTGACGGTCACCCCCGACATGATCAGCAAGCTGGTCGGGCGACTCGGGTGAGCACCCTCACTCCGCGCGTGGTGGTCGTGTCGCGGCGCAGCGAGCTCGACGAGCTGCTCGCCCGGCACGGCACCCGCGGCGCCGCGTCCTTCTTCCTGCGCGAGCGTGGCCGTGACCTGGACGAGGTGACCGCCCGCCACGAGGCGCTGACCGCGGCGTTGACGGCGGTCGGCGCGGCGGTTCCGGGCGACTGGCGGCGTGGTCACGTCGAGCGGGCCGACCTGCCACGGTTCCTGTTCGCCCCGGAGGACGTGGTGGTCGCCGTCGGGCAGGACGGCCTGGTGGCCAACGTGGCGAAATACCTGCACGGGCAGCCGGTGATCGGTGTCGACCCGGAGCCGGGACGTAACGCCGGCGTGCTGGTCCGGCACGAGGCCGGTGCGGTGGCGGGGCTGCTGCGGCGGCGCGACGGTGGACAGGAACGGACGATGGTGGTCGCCCGGCTCGACGACGGGCAGGAACTGTTCGGGCTCAACGAGATCTATGTCGGTCATGCCGGTCACCAGTCCGCCCGCTATGTGCTGACCAACCCGGAGGGCGTCCGCGAGCGGCAGTCGTCGTCGGGGCTGATCGTCGGCACCGGCACGGGCGCCACCGGGTGGTGTGCCTCGATCGCCCGGGACCGCGCGGTCGCCCCGCCGATGCCGGGGCCCGCCGATCCGGCGGTCTGCTGGTATGTGCGGGAGGCCTGGCCGTCCCCGGCGACCGGAGTCGGTCAGGTCGCCGGGGTGATGCGGGCCGGGCAGGAGCTGGAGTTGAGCAGCGAGTCGGAACGGCTGGTGGCGTTCGCCGACGGTCTCGAGGCGGACGCGTTGCCGCTCACCTGGGGTCAGCGGATCCGGGTGGGCGTCGCCGACCGTCGTCTGCGGCTGCTGTGAAGCGGGTCTACGAAAGGAAGGTCGGGTGCGAGGCCAGGTAATCGGCGAGCAGGCGCGCGTGGTTGTTCGCCGTGTCGGGACCGCTGTGCAGCAGGGTCACCGTGGCGTGGTCGGACTCCCGCTTGCGCAGGGCCGCGACCGCTACGGGGTTGGCGTCGAGTTCGGCGCGGTACCGCCGGCTGAACTCGGTGAACTCGTCCGGGTTCTCCTGGGACCAGGCCCACAGTCCGCTGCTCGGGGCGGCGTCCTCGGCCCACAGGTCCAGCGCGGCCTGCTCCTCGGTGATGTCCTCGGGCCACCGCCGGTCGACCAGGACCCGGAACCCGTCGGATTCGCCTGCTTCGTCGTGGATTCGTTTCACCTGGAACGCCATGTCCGCATGCTACGGCGATCCGCCAAGATCGGCTCGGCGAGTGGGAGGGCGGTCCCCGGTGGGCGGCAACGCCGTCACGTGTCGGGCGGATCCTCCTCAGATCTTTACGAACGGTCGTGCCAAAATGTCACCCGTGATCGATGGACGCCGTGCCAGGGGCGACCGCACCCGCGAGGCGATCCTGGCCCACGCCGTGGACCTGGCCTCCTGCGAGGGACTGGAGTCACTCTCCATCGGCCGGCTCGCCACCGGCCTGGGAATCAGCAAGAGCGGCCTGTTCGCCCACTTCGGGTCGAAGGACGATCTGCAGGTCGAGGTCATCCGAGCGGCACGGGACGTCTTCGCGGCCCGGGTGCTGGTGCCCGCCCTGGCTGCTCCGGCCGGTGTCGGACGCCTCGAGGCTCTGTGTGAGCGCTGGCTGGCGTACTCGAAGGACCGGGTCTTCGCCGGAGGATGCTTCTTCGCCCAGGCCGGCGCGGAGTTCGACGCCCGCCCCGGCAAGGTCCGCAACGAGCTGGCCGCCGCGATGGGGGACTGGCTGACCGTGCTGGAACGCAGCGCCGCCACCCTCGACGGGGTCGGCCCGGACCACGCCCCGCAACTCGCCTTCGAGCTGTACGCGCTCATGGAGGCGGCCAACGCGATGTCACTGCTGCGCGGCGATCCGAGTGCCTACGACCGCGCCCGCACCGGTATTCACCAGCGTCTTGCCGGGTATCGTCGGCAGGCCGAGCGATGATCTGGAGGTGGGGCATGAAGGCGCTCACCCGGCGCGTGACCCTCTGGCGCGCCGACCTTGAGGACGCCGTGTGCGGCATTCCGGCCGACATCGCCGACGCGGTCGGCGACCGGGAACAGATCGTGGTCGTGCTCGACCACCGGACCGAGGGCGTCACCGCGACCAAGCAGACGTTCGACGGCGCGCGGGTACGCTCCGCCGACCCGGACGGTGGCTGGCGGCTCGCCGGCCTCACGTGGCCGTCCGACGTGCGGACCGGCACGCTCGTCGCGGTGTCCTGGCACCCCGGCCGGGAGGAGATCGTGCTGCGGACGATCCCCCTCGACGAGCCGCTGCGCATCGACGGGGTCGCGTATTTCCACGAGTTCGACCCGGCGGTGATCACCCGCGACTTCGACCCCGGCATCTCCAACCGCGGGCAGGTGCTGCGGACGATCCGGCAGCTCGGGCGGGTCTACGACGACGGCAGTGCGGTGTTCCCCGAGGTGGACCTGCCGAAGCGCAGCGGTCTCGGGCGCGGGGCCAAAGGCGCGTTCCTGCTGAAGAACGCGGTCGACCAGCTGATCCGGGAAGGCTACGTGACCCGGGTGCCTGGCAGCCTCGACGACGAGGGCAAACCGGTGTACCCGGCGGCCGAGGGGGCCGACGTGGTCGACATGCTGTTCTACGCGCCGCTGATCGAACCGGTGGACGCCCCCGGCGAACACGGCGAGGGCACCGGGGAGGGTTATGACCGGCGTGACCACTGGGTCGCCGGGTTCATCCGGAAACTGCCGCCCGGGGCCGAGCCGTCGACGAAACAGCTCGAACTGCACCAGCGGGCCGTGGAGAACGAGCAGATAGGTTCGGGAGCCCTGGCACCGGGATACACCTTCGTGAAGAAGCACCACCGCAACGGCTGAGCAGCTCCCGGCGGGTCTTCTCGGGGGTTTGCCGACCGCGTGCCGGGCCGTCCGAGTCGGCTGGTCGCCGCTCGTGCGTCTCCCCTCGGAGGGTCAGCGCCGCGACCGTCGAGCGTCGGCGGGCTTGGCGTTCCTCCATGCGGGTGTGGGTCAGGTGGCCGCCGAGGTTCGGGCACGCCGTCGCAGAATCAGCCAGACCAGCCAGCCGAGGCCGATGATGAATCCGAAACTGATGATGCGGTAGAGCACGACCGCCGCGACCGCCGAAGCACTGTCCAACCCGGCTGCGACCAGGCCCAGCACCAGCGCGGCGTCGATCACGCCGAGCCCGCCCGGCACGATCGGGACGCTCGCCGCGGCCATCCCCGCACAGTACGCGATGAGCAACGGAATCGGACTGATCCGGTCGGCGCCGACCGCCACGCAGCACATCCACAGGCACAGCGCGTCGAGCAGCCAGTTCGCCATGGCGAGCAGCGACGCGACCGCGAACCGGACCGGATGGATACGCACCGCCCGCAACTGTCCGACAAAACCGAACAGTCGGTCGGCGCCGTGCTCGGGTGGCCGGTGCCGGACCTTGTTGACGGACCCGAGCAGCCGCCGCACCGGCCCTTCCAGCCACTGCGGATGCTTGGCCAGGACACGGACCGCCGCGGTGATGGCGATCGCGATCAGCCCGTACCCGACCAGCGTCTGCCAGTCGGTGGTGTTCCGCGCGAGCAGCCCGCCGGCGGCGCCGACCAGGATCAGCGCGCCGGTGGACAGGACGCTGCTGAGCGCGATGCACCACGAGGCCTCGGCGGGCGAGGCCCCGTACCGGCGCATCTGCCGAAAGTTGAACGTCGTGGAGAAGACCGGCCCGCCGGGAAGCGTCACGCTCAGCGAATGCGAGGCGTAGGCCATGGCGGCGTGCCGCCGGATGCTCACCTTCGTCCCGGCGCCGTGCAGGAGAGCACGTTGCATGCGGGCGTAGGTGCCCATCGAGGCGATCTCCGCAGCCACCGCCGCTGCCACCCAGCCCTTGTCAGGGGTACGCAGATAGTGCAGCGCCTGTGTCAACGCGGGCCATCCGAGGAACAGTTCGACGCCGAGGATGACCGCCACGAGGCACGCGAGTGTCGACCCCCGCCGCCACCAGGGCGCACCGTCCTGAGCGGGTAGCGGATGCTCCCGCGACAGCGCGGGCGGCGTCGTCATCAGTGGCCTCAGCGTTGCTCATCGGGTGCCATACCCGCCATTCGGCAGTCCAGCCCCGTTACTGAGCCGCAGACCCCTTCACCGCCCTGCCGGGCCGAGTCGACCGCTATCGGGGACGTCGTCGTGGGCGCGCGATGTCGTCGTGCCGACATCGTCAGTGGAAGCCGCGGCGTGATACCCGGCCTTGTGCCCGGGCCGTCGGCCGCCGTCGACGACAGCGGTTTCGGGTGAGTGGGCCGTCGACCGGTTCGGGCGGGCACGGCGCCTATCGGAATCGGGCGAGCAGGTCGCCTGCTGCGGCTCGGGTCATGGGTAGCAGCGGCGTCGACGCCATCAGGGCGACCTCTTCCGTGGGGGAGGTCCGGCCGTCGAGGAAACGCAGCACGCGAGAGGGGGAGTTGCGCATGAACAGGCGCTCGAAGAAGGCTGGTGCGGGCACCAAGCCGCGGTCCCAGGCGCGTAGGGCTACCGCGTCCATCCACAGATGACGCCGGGGATAGGCGGGGTTCGGCACCGGGTCGCCACCGCGGGCCAGAGCGGCCGCGATCTGGTCGGCCTGCCGGCGCATCGCCGAGAAGGTGTAACCGGTGGAGGGCCGGGTTGCGCCGCCGGCGGTGCCGAGGCGTACCACCCGCGGCGACGGCCGGAGGGTGAACGGGGCGTCGGTCATCGGGATCGCCCCGTCCTCCACCTGCTCGACCAGCAGCTTGTCAGGGTCGAGACCAAGACCTCGGGTGTACGCGGACAGCGCCTCCACGTACGCCGCGTCTTCCAGCCGTTGCGGCGAGAACTCGGTGTACTCGATCAGCGCCGTGTGCGCCCCGGTCGGCAGGACATAGCCGAACGACACGCCTCGCGGAGGCTGTGGTGTGCGGAAGTCCATCAGCACCGCCGACCGGGGGTCGAACACCGGCTCGGCCGAGCGCACCCACCAGCCCCGGAAATGCTGCAACCACGACGTTCGCCCGGGGCGCGCCGGTTTTGCGGGGCGGGAATCGAGCACCCACTCTGCTCGTACGATGACATCGCCGTGAGGATCGCGGACCGTGACCGCCGTGCCCTCGTCGAGCACCTCCGCGGCTCGGGCGATGATCCGTTTCACGCCCAGCCGGTCGGCGGCCTGCTCCGCCCGCGCGAAGACCGGAGCCGACCGCACCATCGCATATCGTGTCGGCCCGAGTTCGAGAGTGCGACGTTGCGGGGCGTAGAGGTCGACGGCGGTCCACGACGCCTCCAGGACCGGATCGAGGTCATCGGTCGCGCCGGTCCAGAACGCCCACGTGCGGTGACGGTCGCCGTCGCCCGGATCGATCGTGGCGATCCGCAGGTCACGTATCCCGTGGCGGGCGAGTGCGTCGAGCAGCAGCGAGGCGGCCCCGCCGTTGCCGACGAGGGCGAGGTCTACGTCCATCGCGCCATTATCAGCCACGGCGCCCAACCAGACATCCCGTGTGTCGAGGGTAGAAAAACTGTGATTACGGCGAAAACTTGCCAACTCGACCATCATCAACGATCATGGATCGTGACGCGCCCGTCCCGGTTCCCCCGTGCCAGGACGGGCGCGCTCCATTCCCGGATGTCGTGGCCTGACGCGTCGGCTCGACTGTCGGAACCCGGCATGTCCAGCCCGGCGAGGGGTCGCACCGGTCACCGCGGATGCTGGTGAGTTCCCGGCTGACCAGCGCCTGGTTCGGTGCTGCGGCGGCTGATGATCGCGATGCGGCCGGTCGCCGGTGCCGATGATCTGATGCGGCTGTCCCGGGGCGGAGGTGTTCGCCGGCGTTTTCGCCGGGCGGACGCGTGACCTTGTGGTGGTGCCCGTCTCTGACCTGCGGGAATGCTACGCTAATAACCCCAAGTAATCAGATGATTACTGGATTGAGTATTCCAGGGGGGCCTTGGCATGAAGCTGAAGAAGCGCAAGCCGAAGCAGATCAGGGTCAGATTTGCCGTGATGTACGGCGGCATAACCCTTTAGGCCCATTGATCACATCGAGGGGAGCACGTGCCGACGTGCTCCCCTCGGTATACCTAGGAGTAGGCCTTGACCGACGACCTGGTCGTCCTCCGTGCCGAATCCGGCCCGATCGCCCTCGGACCAGCCCGGCACCTGCTCGAACTGCTCGGCGTCGACGGCGACGCGGTACCCGCCCGGGTCGCCGCGACCGTGCAGCACCGGTTCGGGCGCAGCGGGCAGGCGGCGGTCAGCCTCGCCGACGCGACCGGCCTGGAGAGTCAGGTCCGCTACCAGCTCGTCGAACGGATCGACCGGTCGTTCGCCGAATGCGCCGACCTGATCGGGCGGCGGCTGACCGGCCCGGCCACGATCCGGGTCACCGGCGCGCAACGGCTCGACGCCGGCACCCGGCGTCTGCTGCACCGGCTCGGCGTCATGTGCGACCACATCACGGTGAGTCTCGAACCCGGCCGGCCCGAGGGGCGGCGCCGGGCACTCGACGCCGACGAGCGCCGCACCCTGGCCCTGCACGCCCAGGAACACGTCGCCGCGGCGGACGCCGACTGGCTGATCGAACGCGCCCAGCTGCACCTGCACGCCGGGGACGCCTGGACGGCGACGGCACTGCTGCGCCCGCTCGCCCACGACCACGACCGGCCCGCCCTGCACCAGGTCCTCGCCGTCGGGCACGTCATGCTCGGCCACCCGGAAACCGCCGAACGTCACTACCAGTCATGGGCGCGGACCGGGACCCCGCTCGACGCCGCCCGGGCCCGTTTCGGTCAGGCCATGCTCTACGCCCGGCACCACGCGCCACACCTCCACGACGACACCCGGGCCGCCGCGCTGCTCGACCAGGCGCTGACGGACCTCGACCGAGCGGGGACCGACGACGTCACGCTCGACCGGATCTTCAATCGCAACGGGTACGCCGTACTGCAGGTCCGCGCCGGGAAAGTGGACGAAGCACTCGCCTTCCTCGACGAGGCGCTGGAGGCGATGACGCCCACGACGGAGAAGAACCACCTGCACCGGGCGGCCCTGATGTATCACCGGGCGCACATCAAACGCCGCATCGGCGAGCACGCCGCGGCGACCCGGGAATACCGCAAACTGCTCGACGTCGACCCGGACATGCCCGAATATCACATGGAACTCGCGCTCAGCCACATGGTCCTCGGCGAATGGGCGCAAGCCGTCGACGAACTGGACCGGGCGCGCGACCTCGACCCGTACATCCCGGAGGCGCACGCGTTGCGCGCGCAGATCGCCGAGCAACAGGGGGAGAGAGACGCGGCCATCGCGCTGCACCGGCAGGCGTGGCGGATCGCGCCCGACGATCCCGAGCGTGTCTATGCGTACGCGTACGCGCTCTCCGAATCCCAGGACTGGACCGAGGTGATCGCCCTGCTCGACGGCGGGCCGGTCCACGCCGATCTCAGCTGCGTGCTCGCGGAGGCGCTGGTCAACGTGGGGCGCACCGACGACGCGGTGGCCTGCCTGACCGACGCTCTGGAGTTGGCGCCCGACGACGAGAACCTGCGCGACAACCTGGCGACCGTCCGGCAGGCCGCGCACGCGTGACAGGCGGCCCGGCTGTGGGGTACCCGCACGCGCCTGAGGGTCACGCTGGACTGCGCCACGTCGCGGGTCGCACGTGTGGGAGCCCTCTCGGGAACAGCTCGCGTGGGGGAGCCGCATGTTCGGAGGGCTTGCGCCTGCGGGTGGCGTTCGTGGGAAATGCCGGGAAGATGGCTTGCTGAAGTCTTGTACCGGAAACGTGCCTCTCGGAAGGCGCGCGTCCGAAAAATGTCAGACCCGGGTGTCAGGATTCCCGGCATGAACGGTGTGGTGTCGGCGATGCGGCTGCGGTCAGGCGAGGATGTGCGACTCGGCGGGGAAGACCCCGCGGAGCGTGCTGATCAGCAGGGCCGGGGTCCACGGCTTGGCCAAGAACGGGCAGTCCGGCGCCAGGTGGTGCCGGCGCAGCGCGATCTCCCGCGGCATCTCGGAGATGTAGGCGACACGCATCTCCGGGCGGTGCGCGGTGAAGGACGAGGCGAGTTCGCCGCCGGACACGCCGGGCATGTCCAGGTCGGTGAGCAGCACGTCGATCGGCCCGTGGTGCAGCATCTCGGCCATCGTGGCCGCCGCGGGATTGTCCGCGGCCAGCACGTCGATGCCGTGCGCCTCGAGCACCTGCGCGGTCAGACGCCGCATCTCCGGGTCCTTCTCGACGAGCAGCACCACGGGGCGCCGTCCGGAGAGATGCGCGCCGTTGGCACCCAGCCGATCGTGAAACATGGTCGCCCCCTGGCCGTCCCGGGACCGGTCGTCATTTCGGAGCGTAGGTCAGTTTCGTCGCTCGCGGGCCTGGTTGCGGAGAGCATGCGAGCGGAGTTCACGATGGTCGCCGCGGAGCGGCGCACGACGTCTGCCGCGGAGAGATTCACGACGTCCGTCGGGGAGGAGTGCACGACGTCTGCCGCGGAGGACTTCACGACGTCCGCCGGGGATGAGTGCACGACGTCTGCCGCGGAGGACTTCACGACGTCCGCCGGGGATGAGTGCACGACGTCCGCCGCGGTCGTGAGCCTCGTGACGCTCGGGGTGGCCGACGTCGACGCGTCTCAGCGGTACTACGAGGCCCTGGGCTGGAAACCGGTGCGCCCGGCGACCAGCCGCGAGCGACCGCTGCGGTCCGCGGGGAGTCCGGCGGTCGGCAGCAGACGGCTGCTGGGGTCCGCGGGAAGCCCGGCGGCCGGCGGCAAACGACTGCTGCGGAATGCGGGGGCGTGGCTGGCTCTCCGCCCGGTCGCCGACGACGGGAGTCCGGGCTCGGTCTGATTGATGGGGCCGGGTGCTGCTGATCGGCTTGCGTTGCGGTCGGCCGTCGGGGCTTGAGCGTCGTTCGCGGGGCTTCGAGGGTTGTTCGCGGGGCTTCGAGGGTTGTCCTTCGACCGTGGGAGGGCTTGATTCACAGCGATCGGTGGCACCGTTGCTTCGATGAACCACTCCCGACTCGTCTCGCTCCTCGCCGGCATCGGTGTCGCCTGCGTGGTGGCCTCGTTGGGTCTGTACGCCATGTTGCACGTGGTGCAGCCGTCCGCCGAGCTTGACTGGGCCCGGCGGACGATCAGCCAGTACGCGTTGCTCTCCAACGGGTGGGCGTTCGACGCGGCTACCCTGCTGCTGGCGGCCGGGTCGTCGGCTGTGCTGGTGGCTCTGCTTCGCGCGGGCGTAATCACCCGGCCGGCTGTGGTGGCGCTGGTGCTCTGGATTCTTGGGCTGGTCGGGGTGGTCTGGTTCGAGAAGCACAACTGGGCGGCCGGACCGTCCAGCAGCGGCGACATCCATCGGGTGGCCAGCGTGATCGCATTCCTCAGCCTGCCCGCCGGGGCGCTGCTGGCCGCTTGGCCCTGGCTGCACGCCGACCGTCCTGCGGGGTTGCGGTCGGATCGTGCTGCCGGGTCGTGGTCGGATCGTGCTGCGGGGTTGCGGTCGGATCGTGCTGCGGGGTTGCGGTCGGATCGTGCTGCTGAGTTGCGGTCGGATCGTCCTGCCGGATCGCGGTCGGATCGTGCCGCGGGATCGGAGGCCGGCCGTCAGGGGGAACTGGATGCCGACCAGGTCGCCGCGTTGAGTGCCGGTCGGTCTTCAGAGGTGGACGCCGATCGGGCCGATCTTTTTTCGGGGCTGCACGTGGGGCTTCCGGCGCGGGTGGTCGCGTTCGGCGGGGTCGCTTCGCTGCTCTGCTTCGCTCCGATTCTATGGGCGGTGGTCGCCGAGCCGTGGACCGGTGTGCGGTGGTGGCGGGCCATTCCGCTGGGCGGCGTTGAACGGCTGCTGGGTCTGGTCGAGGTGGCCACCGTTCTCTTGTTGGCCTGGTGGGCGGTTCGGGCCACCCGCTCGGCGGTGCCGGAGGAGTCGGCTCTCGCTGAGTCGGTCCAGGCCTGACCACGCGAGACCGTGGTGCCGGCCAGCCAGTCAGCCGGTCGGTCGGCCAGCCAGTCAGCCGGTCGGTTGGTCGGTCGTCGGTCGGCGAGCCAGCCAGCCGGTCGGCCAGTTGGCCAGCCGGCCGGAACCCCTACCGGCTCGTCCTGGATCAACCAGGTCGAACGCTGGTTCGGCTTCCTCATCGACCAGAAGATCCGACGCGGGGTCCACAAGAGCGTGCAAGCCCTGGAAGCCGACATCCGCGACTGGGTCACCGACTGGAACGCCAACCCGCGACCGTTCATCTGGACCAAGACCGCCGAGGAGTTCCTCGAATCAATCGCCAGATTTTGTGACCGAGTTTCCGGCGCAGGACACTAGACACCTAATCGCGGTCAAGGTCTGCGTGGTGATTACGGGCGCGCTGGACGCCCCAAGTCACCACACCCCTGACGGTGTGGTGATTACGGGCGCGCTGGACGCCCCAAGTCACCACACCCCTGACGGTGTGGTGAATACGGGCGCGCTGGACGCCCCAAGTCACCACACGCCTGAGGGTGTGGTGATTACGGGCGTGCTGGACGCCCGAAGTCACCACGCCCGTGGCGGTGTGGTGATTACGGGCGGGATGGCGGCTGAAGTCACCATGCGGACCCTGATGACGAAACGGGTCTAGATGGTTGAAAAGGCAACTTTTCCTGGAACGTCACGGCGCCTGCCGCCACGACGGCCTCTTCGCCCGCATCGGTCAGCGCCTGTTCGCCCGTATCGGTCAGCGCAGTTCGCCCGCGTCAGTCAGCGCAGTTCGCCCGCGTCGGTCAGCGCCTGTTTGCCCGCGTCGGTCAGCGCCTGTTGGCCCGCGGGCGGTCAGCGCCTTCTCGCCCTGGCGGCCGTGATCTGGCACGACACCGACATCGGCGCGCCCGGCCCATGATCACTCATCGCATACGGCCATTGATCAGTAAAGATCTAAGAATCAATCATCTAGGGCTGGGCGCGGCGGCCAGGGGTGAGGTGACTTCGATGACGACTGCGGTCAGCGGCTCGGCGGCGCGGGTGACGTGGTGCTCGCCCGCATGCCACAGAACGGCCTGACCGGCGGTGACCTCCTGCCATACGCCGCCGTCGCCGTCGTCGCTGCCGGACTGGACTCTGCCGCGGCCTGCTGTCACCACCATCAGCTGGTCCACCGGTGCTGGGTGCCGTCCGATCTCGCCGCCTTCCTCCACGTGGAGCACGGTCACCGATGCTGACGTGGAGCGGGCCAGCGGATGCGCCGTCACGCCGTGGCTTTCGTGGGCTGCGACTACGTGACCGTTACCGAAATCGATCATCTCCATGGTGGTTCACGGTAGGTGGGTGGGGCTTTCACTCGTACACCGGTGACAGGGGTTGAATGATCCACTCGTCGGCCTCGGAGCCCAGGTAGAGGGTGCCACCCGCCCAGGCCAGGTGAATCCCCGTGCAGCGGTCCGGATCGAACCGGTCCGGAACCGCCCGGACCTCGCGCAACCGGGCGCCGACCAGCCGGGCCAGCGGATCCGGGGGTTCCGCCGCTGCCACCCGGATCTCGCCGTGTTCGCCCAGGTCCACCGGAACGCCCACGTCCTCCGGAAAGGCCCACAGGTGATCACCCATGCCGTGCAGCGCGGTCACCCGGCCGTCGTCGAAGTGCAGCCAGATGTGCACCGGGCCGGAGTCGTTGCGCCGACCCTCGAACCAGTGGTGGGAGGCGGTCACCGCGACGACGGTCCGCCCGGCCCGTTCGCGGGCCCACCCCGCCATTTCGATGATGCTGCTCATTGGCCTCATCGAACTACAGTGCGGCCATGTTCGAAGACGGGGGCCGATGGTTCGCGATGGCGGCGATCGGATTCATGGTGCTGGTGCCCGCGGGTGTCGGGGTGGCGATGCTCGCCGCGGTGGTGCTGCGGGTGTCCCGCGCCCGCCGGTTGGCCGCGAGTGGTCAGCGGGCGAAGGCTGTCGTGGTGGACAACCGGCAGCGTTCGTGGTCGGAGGGGCGGCTGACGTTCGCGCCGGTGGTGCAGTTCGTGACGCCGTCGGGGGCGGAGGTGCGCACCGTTCTCGATGACATGGAGGGCAACGTGTCGCACGTTGCCGGCACCGTGTTCGAGATCGTCTACGATCCGGCCCGCCCCGAGGCGGCCCTGCGGGCGACGCCGACCGGTGGCCGGGTCGCCACGACTGTCGTCTTCGGGCTGCTCTTTCTGGGTTTCGCGGCGTTCGTCCTGTGCTTCTTCGGTCCGCTGCTCCTCGGGTCGAGCATCATCCCGGGGCTGGACCTGACCGGATTCGGCGACGAGAGCGGGTTCGGGGGCGAGAGCGGGTTCGGGGACGAGAGCGGTTACTGGGAAGGGCTCAGCGGCTTGGTGCACAGCACGTCCGGTGCCGGCAGATAGCCGAGCTCCTGCCAGAACCGCAGGCCGGCGTCGTTGTCCGGCATGACCAGCAGGTTCACCCGCGGGCACCCGATCGCCCGGAACCGTGTCTCGAGTTCGCCGACCAGCCCGCGCGCGATGCCCTGCCGGCGTCGCGCCGGGTGCACGGCGAGCCGCAGGATCATGCCGCGCCGCCCGTCGAACGTACCCATCACGACCCCGGCCAGACTGTCGCCGTCGTCCGCGACCAGGACCAGCGACGGCCGGTAGGTCAGTTCCGCGAGGGGGACGATCTCGCGTCCGGCTGCCGTCCACACCGCGCAGGCCGCGTCGTAATCCTTCACGGTGAACTCTCGATATGACATCATTGTTGTCATGTCCCCTGATGATCGTGGTGCCGTCGTCTCCGACATTCTGCGGAACGTCCGCCCACTGGTGTTGAACTCCGCCCGTGTCGTCGAGCACATGCTGCGCGCCGCCGGCATCACGGTCGGCATGCGGGCCGTCCTCGAGATCCTGTTCGACGACGGCCCGGCCCCGGTGCCCGCCCTGGCGGACCGCCTCGACCTCGCCCGCCAGGGGATCCAGCGGCACGTCAACGACCTGCTCGCGCTCGGCTGCGTCGAGTCCCGGGAGAACCCGGCGCACCGGCGCTCGGTGCTGATCGCGCTCACCCCGGCCGGCACGGCGACCTTCGAGCGGATCCGCGCCGCCGAACTGCGCGACCTCGACCGGCTCGCCCCGGACTGCACCGCCGACGAGCTGATCACCGCGCGCAAGGTCCTGAACGCCCTGAACCGCGACATCCGCAGAAAGGCGCAGCCGTGACCATCCATGACCTGACCACCGCCAACCGCCTGATGATCGCCGACTTCCTGGAGAGCCTGGACGACGACGCCTGGCACCGGGAGACGCTCTGCCCCGGATGGACGACGCACCACATGGCTGCTCACTTCGTACAACCGATGGTGCTGGGTTTTGGTCGGTTTCTGCTCACCTCGCTGCGGTACCGGGGCGACACCGACCGGACCGTCGACCACCACACCCGCCGGCTCGCCCGGCGGCCGCGGGCCGAGCTGATCGGACTGCTGCGCGAGCACGCCGCCGACCGGTCCGACCCGCCGCGCGTCGGTCCGATGGGCCCGTTCGCGGAGACCTGCGTGCATCTGCGCGACATCGCCCGCCCGCTCGGCCTGCCCGCCGACGTGCCGGCCGCGCACTGGCGGATCCTGCTCGACTATCTGACCGGTCCCGATCCGGCGCCGGCCCTGGTCGCGCCGGGGCGGCTCACCGGCATGCGGTTCGTGGCGACCGACGTGGACTGGCAGGCGGGCGAGGGCGCCCTGGTCACCGGGCCCATCGAGGCCATCGGGATGGCGGTCACCGGGCGCGCGGCGGCGCTCGCCGACCTCACGGGTGACTGGCAGGCGACCAGCCGGTGAAGTCTCCTCCGCGGATGCCCTGATCACGGGATCGGTGTGCCACCCTGGGAAACCCCCTTGATCAACGGAGGCAACGCGTGCCCAGACGCGTATTCGTGCACGTCGGCGCGCCGAAAACCGGAAGCACGTTCGTCCAGAACGTCCTGTGGGCCAACCGGGAGGCACTGCTGCGGGCCGGGATTCTGATGCCGGGCTCGCGGACCGCTCAGGACCAGGCCATGACCGATCTGCGACAGGCCGCGTGGCGCGATGCGAGCGAGACGTACACGTGGGACATGCTCGTCGACACCATCGGCGACTGGCCCGGTGACGTCGTCATCACCAACGAGGGCCTCGGCGGGGCCACCGCGGAGCAGGCGCACCGGGCCGTCGCCAGCCTCCAGCCGGCCGAGGTGCACATCATCGTGGTCGGGCGCGACCTGTGGCGTACCTTCCCCTCGGTCTGGCAGGAGAACATCCGGTCCCGCAGCGTGGGCAGCTTCGACGCCTTCCTCACCGGGCTCGAGAAAGGACGCAACGACGCGTTCTGGAACCACACCGCGAACCGGATGCTGCGCCGCTGGGGCGACCTCGTCCCGGCCGCCCAGCGTCACCTGATCACCGTCCCGCCGCCCGGATCGTCGCCCCTGCTGATCTGGGAACGTTTCGCCGGGATCGCCGGCATCGCGGACGGCGTCTGCGAGATCGGCGAGCCGGCCGCGAACCCGTCGCTCGGCGCCGCCGAGATCGAACTGCTGCGCCGGATCAACATGGCCCTCGGCGATCGGTACCCGCACCGGATCCCGTACCGCCGCGGGGTCCTTCGTCACCTCGTCAACCCGGTGCTCAAGCAGGGCCGCAACGACCTGCGCTTCGGCGTCGGCGCCGACCGTGCGCAATGGGTCCGCGACCTCTCCGAGGAGCGCATCCAGGAGCTGCAGGAGTACCCCTGCCACATCGTCGGCGACCTGAACGAGTTGCGCCCCGGTGACATGCGCGACGCGATGTCACCGGACGAGATCACCGACGGGCAGATCCTCGACACCGCGATCGAGACCATCATCGGCATGCTCGGCTACGCGGACTCCCTCGCCCAGCACCCGCGGCGAGACCTGATCACGCGCCTCAAGGGGCGTCTGTCTTCTCTGCGTACGTGACAAAGCCCCGCTCAAACGCACCACCCCGTCACCTGGCGGACGCGTCCCCAGCATCCACCGTGGTGTGAGTCCGGTAGAAATCCGCAATGGTGCCGAATGCGATCTTCGGTTCCCAGGTGAGATCGTCGAAGACCTTGACGATCCCGGGACTGGCGAGGTCCAGATCGTCGCGCGGATCACCATCGGGCCGGTGCGGGAAGTCACTGAGCGCGAAAAGGTAGGGGAAGGCGCTGTCCACGCCCTCGCGGTCGAAGATGTCCAGCAGCTCCCCGTAGTACGCCGCCTGCCCGGCCTCGTCCCGCTCGTGGACGCCGTTGATCCGGACCGGCGCGCGGGTGACCGGGTCGGTCTCCAGGACGTCCATGCTGCGCGGTGCCACGTCGGCGGCGCCGCGCCAGGTGGCCGTGCCGAACCCGGTGATCGCGACCGGTTTGTCGCCGCTGGTCACGGACCGGACCGCGGCGGGGAACCCGTCGGCTACCTCGGCCGAGCGGATCAGCTCCAGCGTCACGACGTCGAACAGTCCCCAGTCGACGTCCTCGTACGGGATCGCCGCGTAGGTGACCCGCCCGTGGAAACGTTCCCGGATCGCGGCGACGGCGGTCCGCAGGAACCCGTCCAGGCGGGACCGGGCCTCGGCGATCCGGGCGCCCCGTGCCGCCGGATCGCCGAAGAGCCGGTCGAGCCGGTCCTCGATGCGCTGACCGTCGATGAAGCCGCGCCCCATGATGCTGAGCTCGACGCCGGCCACCAGGACGACCTCGGCGCCGGTGGACCGGATCCGTTCGGCCCGGTCGGCGACGTCGGTGAACAGGGCGTGGATCTCGTCCGGGGGCAGGTCGATCGGGTACGGCGAGAGCCACACCTCCAGTCCCAGCTCGGCGGCGATCCGTCCGGCGTCCTCGAGTCGCCGGGCGTCGCCGCCGACGAGGTGGACGGCGGTGCAGTACAGGTCGTCCCGGATGACGGTCAGCTCCCGTCGCACGGCCGTCAGGTCGAACCGCGCCACGGAGTTGACGCCGTCACTGACGAACCCGGTGCTGTACGCGATGCCGTTGGCACGCATCGAACTCTCCCTCTGTCGTGAGTTGATGCGCCTACCGTACACAAAAGTTGCGTGCACGCAATATTTCGCGCACGCATCATTTTCTGGCAGGATGGAGCCATGGCAGGGTTGCGGGAACACAAGAAGCAGGCCACCCGCGAAGCCCTGCAGACGGCGGCACTACGGCTGGCCCTCGAACACGGTCCCGGCAACGTCCGCGTCGAGGAGATCGCCCAGGCGGCCGGGGTGTCGCCCCGCACCTACAACAACTACTTCTCCAGCCGGGAGCAGGCGATCGTCAGCGCCATCACCGCTGACCGGGTCACCCGGACGGTGGCGGCGGTCCTGCACCGTCCCGCCGACGTTCCGCTGGGCGTGGCGGTGCTCGACGCCGTCGTCCCGGCCTACTCGGGCGATCCGGAGGCGTCCGGGGCGGCGCTGCTGATGGTCGCCACGACGCCGGCGCTCCGGACCAGCTACCTGGACACCGTCACAGGATTGGAAGAACCGCTGGCCGGGGCGATCGTCGACCGTTGTGGCGGGGTGGAGGCGCTGACCGCTCGCGTTCTGGCCGCGGGTGTGGTGGCCGCCATCCGGGTGGCCCTCGAGCACTGGTTGCGCGCGGCTACCGTCCCGGCGGCTCTTCCCGGGTTTGTCATCCCGGCGGGCTCGCTTCCGGAGGTCGTCCGGGCAGCGGTCACGGCACTGGTGCCGGCCCTGAACGCCGCCGCACCCCGGCCGGAGCCGTCGGGCTGACCCGATGGTCGCCGTCCAGTCCCGGCCGGAGCCGTCGGGCTGACCCCGATGGTCGCCCCGTCCAGTCCCGGCCGGAGCCGTCGGGCTGACCCCGATGGTCGCCCCGTCCA
>NZ_JZKF01000126.1 GCF_000962825.1 Actinoplanes rectilineatus | reverse complement strand
CGACACTCTCGCCGAGGACACCGACCTGACCATCGCGATCATCCGGGCCGGCTGGCGGGTCGTCTACGAGGAGCACGCGCGGGC
Source organism: Actinoplanes rectilineatus (assembly GCF_000962825.1). Lineage (GTDB taxonomy): Bacteria > Actinomycetota > Actinomycetes > Mycobacteriales > Micromonosporaceae > Actinoplanes > Actinoplanes rectilineatus. Next base: position 20,678 of record NZ_JZKF01000126.1, on the reverse strand, counting down.
CTGGACCGAGGCGCCGGCGACCATGTCGCAGTTGTGGCGGCAGCGCTACCGCTGGAGTTACGGCACCATGCAGGCGATGTGGAAGCACCGTCGCGCGCTGTTCGAACGCGGCGCCGGTGGCCGGTTCGGCCGTCGCGGCCTGCTCAACCTGGCCCTGTTCCAGACCGTGCTGCCGCTGCTCTCCCCACTGATCGACGTCTTCCTGGTCTACGGGCTGATCTTCCTCGACCCGGGCACGACGTTGCTGGCCTGGTTCGGGATGCTCGGTGTCCAGCTGGCCAGCACGGTGTACGCGTTCCGCCTCGACGGGGAGTCGCTGAAACCGTTGTGGCGACTGCCGTTGCAGCAGTTCGTCTACCGGCAGCTGATGTACCTGGTGCTGATCCAGTCGGTGCTCGCGGCACTGGGCGGGATCCGTCTGGGCTGGCAGAAGCTGCGGCGCACCGGCGGGCTGAACGCGCTGATGGGCTCCCGCCTGCCGACCGGGGACGCGTGACAGTGCCACCACAGACTGTGCGGTGGAACGTACCCGAAAAGTGGTTTTGATGGTTTTGTCTCTGCGGGAACGCATGGTCGGGACACAGCGGAACCCTCCTTCTGCCTCGGCAGACTTGCCGGCATGTGCGGAATCGTGGGATATGCGGGCGGACGCCCGGCGCTGGGCATCGTGATGGACGGACTGCGGCGGCTGGAGTACCGCGGCTACGACTCGGCGGGTGTGGCAGTCGTCGACGCCGGCGAACTGCTCGTCGAGAAGAAGTCCGGCAAGCTGGTCAACCTGGAGAAGTGCCTGGCCGAACGGGTCGACACCGGGTTCGACGTCGGCATGACCGGAATCGGCCATACCCGGTGGGCGACGCACGGCGGGCCGACCGACCGCAACGCGCATCCGCACCTGTCGGCGGACGGGCGGGTCGCGCTGATCCACAACGGGATCATCGAGAACTTCGCCCGGCTTCGGGCCGACCTGGCGGCGGACGGGGTCGAGTTCCGCAGCGACACGGACTCCGAGGTGGCCGCACATCTGTTCGCCGCGGAACTGCGCGGTGTGCAGATCGGTGGCCCGGCCGCCCTGGCCGAGGCCATGCGCCGGACGGCCCGCCGGCTGGAGGGCGCGTTCACGCTGCTCGCGGTCGCGGCGGACACCCCCGGCGCGGTGGTCGCGGCCCGGCGAAACTCACCCCTGGTCGTCGGCCGCGGGGTACGGGAGAACTTCCTCGCCAGTGACGTCTCGGCATTCATGGAGTACACCCGGGATGCGATCGAACTCGGACAGGACCAGGTCGTGCTGATCACGCCGAACGCGGTGGAGATCACCGGGTTCGACGGGACGCCGGCGGTCGGCACCGCGTTCCGCATCGACTGGAACGTGTCGGCGGCGGAGAAGGACGGCCACGAGTTCTTCATGCTCAAGGAGATCGCCGAGCAGCCGCAGGCGGTCGCGGACACGCTGCTCGGACGACTCGACGGTCTCGACCTCGACCTCGGTGACGTGCGCAAGATCGTGATCATCGGGTGCGGGACCGCCTACCACGCGGGCATGGTCGCGCGGTACGCGATCGAGGAGTGGGCGCGGATCCCGTGCGACGTGGAGATGGCCAGCGAGTTCCGTTACCGGAGCCCGATTCTGGAACCGGGGACGCTGGTGATCGCGATCAGCCAGTCCGGGGAGACGATGGACACCCTGATGGCGGTCCGGCACGCGCGGGCCGAGGGTGCCCGGGTGCTGGCGATCTGCAACACCCACGGGTCGACGATTCCTCGCGAGTCGGATGCGGTGCTCTACACCCGGGGCGGGCCGGAGATCGCGGTGGCGTCCACCAAGGCGTTCCTGACGCAGCTGACGGCGCTCCATCTGGTGGCGATGGATCTGTCGTCCCCGCCGGGCATCGCGGCCGCACTGGCCCACGTGCCTGATCAATTGCGGACGCTGCTCGGGGAGATGGACCCGGTTCGGAAGCTCGCGAACGATCTTGCCGACGCCCGTCAGGTGCTGTTCATCGGCCGGCACGTCGGCTATCCGGTGGCGCTCGAAGGCGCCCTCAAGCTCAAGGAGCTGGCCTACATGCACGCCGAGGGCTTCGCGGCCGGTGAACTCAAGCACGGGCCGATCGCGCTGATCGACGAGGGCACGCCGGTGATCTGCGTGGTGCCCTCGCCGTCGCTGCGCCTGCTGCACGACAAGGTGGTGTCGAACATCCAGGAGGTCCGGGCCCGCGGCGCCCGGACCGTGGTGATCGCCGAGGAGGGCGACGACGACGTCGTGCCCTACGCCGACACGGTGATCCGGGTGCCGCGGACACCCGCGCTGCTCGCCCCGCTGATGACCACCGTGCCGTTGCAGGTGCTGGCCTGCTCGATCGCCGCGGCCCGCGGGTACGACGTCGACCAGCCGCGCAACCTCGCCAAATCGGTCACTGTGGAGTGACGTCCCTCATGGCAGGTGCGGCAGGACCTCGGCGGCCAGCAGATCCAGGTGATCCAGGTCGCCGAGGTCACGCAGCCGGACGTAGATCCGGCTCGCACCGATCTCCGCGTACCGGGAGATCTGCTCGATGACCTTCTCCGGCGAACCGAAGATGGTGTCCTCGGACGGCAGCGCCGACGCCTCGTTCATCACCGCGAGCCGCCGCTCGACGTCCGCGTCGGTCTTGCCGCAGGCCACCGCCATGCCGACCGAGAAGACCAGCGGCGCCTTGGTTCGGCCGTGCTCCTCGCACGCCTCACGGACCCGGGCGTACTGCGCGGCGCTCTGACCCACCGGCGTGAACGGCAGGTTGAACTCGTCGGCGAACCGGGCGGCCAGCTTCGGCGTCCGCTTCGGCCCCCGGCCACCGATGATGATCGGCGGGCCCGGGTTCTGCGTCGGCTTGGGCAGCGCCGGCGCCTCACGGAGCTGGTAGAACCTCCCGTCGTAGGAGAACCGCTCGCCGACCGGGGTGCCCCACAGGCCGGTGATCACCTCGAGCTGCTCCTCCAGCCGGTCGAAGCGTTCCTTCGGCGTGTGGAACGGGATGCCGTACTGCGTGTGCTCCTTGCCGAACCAGCCCGCGCCGATGCCGAAGTCGACCCGGCCGCCGCTCATCTGGTCCACCTGCGCCACGCTGATCGCGGTCTGCGCCGGATGCCGGAACGTCGCACAGGTGAGCAGGGTGCCCAGCCGGATGGTGCTGGTCTCGCGGGCCATCGCGCCCAGCGTCACCCACGAGTCCGTCGGACCGGGGAAACCGTCCGAGGCGTGCATGGGCGCGTAGTGGTCGGCCCGATGGAAACCCTCGAAGCCGGCGGCCTCGGCGTGCTGCGCGGCCCGCAGCAACTCGTCATAGGTGGCGCCACGGTGTGGCTCGGTGAAGATGCTGACCCGCATGGGCGCAGAGGCTACCTTCATGCCCGACTGTCCATTTCGTTGCCGTCTCGCAACCGGGGTGTCCCAGTTACCGATACGGATGTTCTCGTACGCTGTGCCCGCATCGCCGGAGACCATGACCCGGCGCTCGATTTCGAGGAGGGCAAGGACCTGATGAGAGCTATCCGCGGGTTCGCGGCAGTTCTCGCTGCCATGTCGGTGGTAGCGGTGGCCGGGTGCAGCGCGTCCGAAGACACGACGGACGGTGCGGCCGGGGCCGGTTTGACCAAGGTGAAGTACCTGACGGCGTTCAACGCGTTCGGCCGCGAGGCGTACGCGTTCGTCGCCGCCGAGAAGGGTTACTTCAAGGAGCAGGGCCTGGACGTCGAGATCGCGATCGGCGCCGGTTCGGGCGAGAACATGGCCGCGCTGGCCTCCGGCGCCGCCGACTTCGCCCCGGTCGACTCGACCGGCTACATCCTGACCAAGGCCACCGGCAAGGTGACCGGTGTCACCGCGATCAGCGCCGTGCAGCAGAAGTCCATGGTCGGCCTGATGACCCTCGAGGGGTACGGCATCACCACCCCCAAGGACCTCGAAGGCAAGACCATGGGCGACCAGGAGGGTGCGACCACCTCGATCCTGTTCCCGACCTACGCCAAGCTGGCCGGCATCGACGCCTCCAAGGTGCAGATCACCCCGGTCAACGCGGGTGAGCTGGCCGGCGCGCTGGCCGCCAAGAAGGCCGACGTGATCGGGCAGTTCGTGGTCGGCAAGCCGCTGATCGAGAAGGCGGCCGGCGGCAAGACCGCGGTGGCCCTGCCGTTCAGCGACGTGATCAAGGACCTGTACGGCCACTTCCTGCTGACCTCGGACAAGATCGCCAACGAGCAGCCCGAGCTGGCCACGAAGTTCAACACCGCGCTGCTCAAGGGTCTCGAGTACAGCCTGGCCAACCCGGCCGAGGCGGGCAAGATCCTGAACGAGGCGCAGCCCGAGACGGACGCCACGGTGGCGACCCAGGAGCTGGAGATCATGGCGCCGTACGCCCGTGGCGACGCCAAGACCCTCGGTGTCGTCGACGCCGACCGGGTGAAGCGGGTCCTCGACGTGCTCGAGGACGCCGGTTCCGTCCCGGCCGGCAAGAAGCCCGCCGACTTCGTGAAGACGGAGATCGCGCCGAAGGCGTGACGTGGGCTACGCGGCCGCGCCCCGGGCGGGTGCGGCCGTGTCCTCGTCATCGTCGCGGTGCATGAGCAGCTCGTGCAGACGGGCCTGGACGCGCGCCAGCTCCGCGGTGTGCTCGTTCTGGCCCAGGCTGCGCGGGCGCGGCACCTCGATCTCCACGATCTCCTTGATCCGGCCGGGCCGCGGGCTCAGCACGACCACCCGGTCGGCGAGCAGCACCGCCTCGTCGATCGAGTGGGTCACGAAGACCGTGGTGGTCTGCTCGGCCAGGTGGATCCGCTGGAGCTCGACGGTGAGCTCCTCCCGGGTCAGCGCGTCGAGCGCCGAGAACGGCTCGTCCATCAGCATCACCTTGGGCTGCTGGATGAGCGAGCGGCAGAGCGAGACGCGCTGCTGCATGCCACCGGAGAGTTCGTGCGGCATCTGCCGCTCGAAACCCTCCAGTCCGACGGTGGCGAGCAGCCGGCGGGCCCGCTCCTCGTGCTCCTTGCGTTTCCAGCCGAAGATCTCGACCGGGAACAGCACGTTGCTCAGCACGTTGCGCCATGGCAACAGGGCCGGGCGCTGGAACTGCATCGCCGTTTCGCGGCGCGGCCTGGTGACCGCCGTGCCGCCCACCAGAACCTTGCCGGACGTCGGCTCGATCAGCCCCGCGACGAGGCGGAGCAACGTGGACTTGCCGCAGCCGGAACGACCGACGACCGCCACGAACTCTCCGTCGCGCACCTGCAGATCGATGCCGCGCAACGCTTCCACCGCGCCACGACGGCCGTGGAACGTCCGAGAGACATCCTCGAGTTGGATCATCGGTCACTCCCGTGAACACTGTCCATGAAAGACCACAGCATAGGGATGGAGACCACCCGCATGACCACCCGAGCCGCGACCCGGCTGGCCGGCGTCGCACTGCCCGCCGCCACGCTGCTGGCCCTCGTGGCACTCTGGTACGTCCTGGTCCGGGTCTACGAGGTGCCGCCGCAGGTGGTGCCCTCGCCGGAGAGTGTCGTCAGCGAACTGGGCCGGCTGCCCGAATACCTGGCCCGACAGTCCTGGTACACCCTTCGTGAGGTCTGGGTCGGCTTCGCCATCGCCGTGGTGATCGGTGTCGGTCTCGCCGTCGCCATCGCCTCCTCCACCTTCGTCGACCAGGCGATCTCCCCGATCCTGATCGGCTTCAACGCCATCCCGAAGATCGCCATCGGCCCGATGCTGGTGATGTGGTTCGGCTTCGGCATGCAGCCCAAGATCTTCGTGGTGGTGCTGCTCTGCTTCTTCCCGATCGTGCTGTCGACGGTGGCGGGTCTCCGCTCGGTGCCGGCCGAGATGATCGAACTGGCCAAGTCCCTGGACGCCTCCAAGATCAACACCTTCCTGCGGGTACGGGTGCCGTGGGCACTGCCCCAGTTCTTCACCGGCCTCAAGCTCGCCATCTCGCTGGCGTTCGTCGGCGCGGTGGTCGGCGAGTTCATCGGCGGCGGACGGCACGGCATCGGCTACGTGATCGTCTCGTCCAAGGCGCAGATCCAGACCGGCCTCGCCTTCGCGGGCATCCTGCTGCTCGCACTGATGAGCATCGCCTCGTACTACGCCCTCGTCGCCCTCGAGCGGGCGGTGCTGCCGTGGTCCCGGGAGACCACCTCCTGAGCCTTGTAGGGTCACTCGCGTGACCCACAACCCATCCCCGCCGCAGGGGAACACCGTGCCCGACAAGCCCACTCTCGACGGCATCGAGCTCAAGTGGCGTGCGGTATGGGCGGAGCAGGGCACCTACTCCTTCGACCGGTCGGCGACGCGGGACCGGGTGTTCTCCATCGACACCCCGCCGCCGACGGTCAGTGGTTCGCTGCACGTCGGGCACGTCTTCTCCTACACCCACGCCGACGCCGTCGCCCGCTACCAGCGGATGACCGGCCGCGAGGTGTTCTACCCGATGGGGTGGGACGACAACGGCCTGCCGACCGAGCGCCGGGTGCAGAACCACTACGGCGTGCAGTGCGACCCGTCGTTGCCGTACGACGCGGACTTCACCCCGCCGGAGAACCCGCCGAGCCGGCCGCTGCCGATCTCCCGGCGCAACTTCGTCGAGCTGTGCCAGAAGCTGACCGCGATCGATGAGCAGGCCTACGAGGACCTGTGGCGGTACCTCGGCCTCTCGGTCGACTGGTCGCTGCAGTACAGCACGATCAACGACGCCAGCCGGGCCATCTCGCAGCGGGCCTTCCTGCGCAACCTGCAGCGCGGTGAGGCGTACATGGCGGACGCCCCGACGCTCTGGGACGTCACCTTCAAGACCGCGGTCGCGCAGGCCGAGTTGGAGGACCGGGAACGCCAGGGCAACTACTACCGGGTCGCCTTCGGTCTGGCCGACGGTGGCACGGTGCACATCGAGACCACCCGTCCCGAGCTGCTCCCGGCCTGCGTCGCGCTGGTCGCGCACCCGGACGACGAACGCTACCGGCACCTGTTCGGCACCGAGGCGATCACCCCGGTCTTCGGGGTACGAGTGCCGATCAAGGCGCACCCGCTGGCCCAGCCGGACAAGGGTTCCGGCATCGCGATGATCTGCACCTTCGGCGACCTCACCGACGTGATCTGGTGGCGTGAGCTGGACCTGACGACCCGCCCGGTGATGGGGCGCGACGGTCGTCTGCTGTCCCAGCCGCCGGCCGGCATCGAGTCGCCGGAGGCGGTCGCCGCCTACGCCGAGATGGCCGGCAAGACCGCCTTCTCGGCCAAGGAGAAGGCGACCGAGCTGCTGCGGGCGGCCGGCGCGCTGGAGGGCGACCCGCGCCCCACCCAGCAGCAGGTGAAGTTCTACGAGAAGGGCGACAAGCCGCTCGAGATCGTCACCACCCGGCAGTGGTACATCCGCAACGGCGGCCGGGACACCGCGCTGCGCGCCGCCCTGATCGAACGCGGCCGGGAGATGACCTGGTCGCCCGCGTTCATGCGGACCCGGTACGAGAACTGGGTGGACGGCCTGGCCGGCGACTGGATCATCAGCCGCCAGCGGTTCTTCGGCGTGCCCTTCCCGGTGTGGTACCCGCTGAACGCCGCCGGCGAGCCGGACCACGCGTCGCCGATCACCCCGGCCGAGGACCAGCTGCCGATCGACCCGAGCAGCGACACCCCGCCCGGCTACCGGGCCGACCAGCGGGACCAGCCGGGCGGTTTCAGCGGCGACCCGGACGTGATGGACACCTGGGCGACCTCGTCGCTCACCCCGGAGATCGCCGGACGCTGGGGCCTGGACGACGACCTGTTCGCCCGGGTCTTCCCGATGGACCTGCGCCCGCAGGCCCACGAGATCATCCGGACCTGGCTGTTCGCCACGGTGCTCCGGTCCCACCAGGAGTTCGACAGCCTGCCGTGGCACACCGCGCTGCTCTCCGGCTGGATCCTGGACCCGGACCGCAAGAAGATGTCCAAGTCCAAGGGCAACACCGTCACGCCGAAGGCGCTGCTCGAGGAGTTCGGCTCGGACGCCGTGCGCTACTGGGCGGTCAGCGGCCGTCCGGGCACCGACACCGCGTTCGACACCGGCCAGATGAAGGTCGGCCGCCGGCTCTCCATCAAGATCCTGAACGCGACGAAGTTCGTGCTCCGTTTCGGTGTGGCGGACGGCGCGGCCCTGGGCCCGGCCGACGTCACCGAGCCGCTGGACCGGGCGATGCTGGGCGAGCTGGCCGCGGTGGTCGGCGATGCCACGGCGCACTTCCAGGCGTACGACTACGCCCGGGCCCTGGAGCGGACCGAACAGTTCTTCTGGACGTTCTGCGACGACTACCTGGAGCTGGTGAAGGAGCGGGCGTACGGGGAGAGCGACAGCCCGGCGGCCCGGTCCGCGCACGCGGCCCTGTCGATCGCGCTGCGGACCCTGCTGCGGCTGTTCGCGCCGATGCTGCCGTTCGTGACCGAGGAGGCCTGGTCGTGGTGGCAGGACGGCTCGGTGCACCGGGCCGCGTGGCCGGCCCGCGAGGAGTTCGACACGGCCCTGGACCCGGAGAAGTCCCCGGCGTCGCTGCTGGCCCTGGCCGGCACGGTGCTCGGCATCGTCCGCAAGTCCAAGTCCGAGGCGAAGCAGTCGATGCGCAGTGAGGTGGCGCTGCTGACGGTGCGCGGCTCGGACGCCGACGTGCTGGCGTTCGACCTGGTCAGCCGGGACGTGCAGGCGGCCGGTGTGGTGCGTGAGGCGCGGACCGAGGTGGCGGAGGGCGCGCTGAGCGCCGAGGTGACCCTCGCCTGAGCGGTCAGGTGATCCGGTGGGCCGTCTTCATGGCGGCCCACCGGCATTCGAGTGTTTTGTACCAGCCTGTGAGTCCCATGCGTCCGATCGTATGGATGTTTCGGGATGCCCGATCTCTCCCGCTGCCGCACCATCAGATCAAATTCAGCTAGTTCTCAGGAACCAAAGACATCGCTATATGTCTATGTGTAGCTATCGCTACGGATCCTGCGGTTCCAGGAGGACCTAGTGAAACGACCCCTGTCGGCCGTCGGCGCCGCCCTGCTCGTGGGCGGCCTGCTGGCCGGATTCGGCTCGGCGACCACCGCCACCGCGGCCCCGTCGAAGCCCGACCCCTCGCAGACACCCCTCGCCGCGGCCGCCCGTGCCCTCACCGAGCACCGGCCGGCGTTGCAGGCGAGCACCAAGGACGCCTTCACCCTGCGCAGCAGCGCCGTCGACGCCGACGGTGGCGCGCACGTCCACTACGACCGGACCTACCAGGGCCTGCGGGTCTACGGCGGCGACACGGTCGTGCACACCGCCCCGGACGGCGGCTTCGCCAAGGCGTCGGTCGGCCTGACCAAGCCCCTCACCCTCGGCACCACCGCGAAGGTGACACCCGCGGCCGCGGCCGCGGCGGCGAAGAAGGCGTTCCAGGGAACGATCACCGAGGTCGGCACCCCGGAGAAGATCGTCGACGCCACGTCGGGCAGCGGGGTGCTGGCATACCAGACCGAGATCAAGGGCTGGGCGCCCGACGGGCAGACCCCGTCACGGCTGCAGGTCGTCACCGACGCCGCCACCGGCGCGGTCCGCGACTCCTGGGACGAGATCGAAACCGTGGACGGCACCGGCCGGGGCATCTACGTCGGCACGGTCACCATCAGCACCACCGGCTCGGGCAGCAGCTACACGCTGACCGACCCGACCCACGGCAACGGCAACACCTGCGACATGAACAACACCACCACGACGTGCTCCACCATGACCGACACGGACAACGTCTGGGGTACGGGCGCGCAGTCCAGCGACCAGTCGGCGGCCGTCGACGCCCACTACGGCGCGGCCCTCACCTTCGACTACTTCAAGAACAACCACGGCCGCAACGGCATCTTCAACAACGGCGCCGGTGTGCCGTCCCGCGTCCACTACGGCAGCAGCTACGTCAACGCGTTCTGGGACGGCGCGCAGATGACGTACGGCGACGGCTCCGGCAACGCCGAACCGCTGGTCTCGCTGGACGTGGCCGGACACGAGATGTCGCACGGCGTCACCGAGAACACCGCGAACCTCAACTACACCGGTGAGTCCGGCGGCCTGAACGAGGCCACCAGCGACATCTTCGGCACGATGGTCGAGTTCTCCGCGAACAACACCTCCGACCCGGGTGACTACCAGATCGGCGAGGAGATCGACATCAACGGCGACGGCACGCCGCTGCGGTACATGTACAACCCGACGCTCGACGGCGCCTCGCACGGCTGCTGGTCCTCCAGCACGAACAGCGTCGACGTGCACTACTCGTCCGGCCCCGGCAACCACTTCTTCTTCGACCTCGCCGAGGGCACCGGCTCCACCGCGTACGGCACCTCCCCGGTCTGCGGATCGGCGGCGGCGGTCACCGGCATCGGCCGGGCCAAGGCGGCGGCCATCTGGTACCGGGCGCTGAGCACCTACTTCACCTCGACCACCCGCTACTACCTGGCCAGCAACCTGGCCAACTCGGCCCGCGCCCACACCCTGTCCGCGGCGACCGACCTGTACGGCAACTGCAGCACCGAGTACAAGGCCGTGCAGGCCGCCTGGACCGCGGTGAACGTGGCCGGCGCCGACGCCACCTGCTCCACCACCGGCAACAGCTTCACCCTGTCGCTGTCGTCCACCTCCGGCACCGTCGCCCCCGGCTCGTCCGTCGCGACCACCGCCGCCACCGTCAACACCGGCACCGCCCAGACCGTCGCGTTCACCGCCTCCGGCCTGCCCACCGGCGCCACCGCCACCTTCAACCCGTCGTCGATCACCTCCGGCGCCTCGTCGACGCTGACCATCGCCACCACCTCGGCCACGCCCGCCGGCACCTACACGATCACCGTCACGGGCACCGGCACCTCGGTCACCCGGACCGTGACGTACACACTCACGGTCTCCGGCACCGGCGGCGGCTCCTGCACCGCGACCCAGCTGTTCGCCAACGCCGGCTTCGAGTCCGGCGCCACCTCGTGGACGCAGAGCACGACCGGCATCATCGGCATCCACAGCACCCAGCCGGCCCGCACCGGTAGCTACGCGGCCTGGCTGAACGGCAACGGCTCGACGTCCACCCAGTCCATCTACCAGCAGGTGGCCCTGCCGACCGGTTGCACCACCTACAACCTGTCGTTCTACCTGCACATCGACACGGCCGAGACCACGACCAGCACCCAGTACGACAAGGTGCAGATCCAGGTCCTGAACACCAGCGGCACGGTCCTCGGAACCCTCGGCACGTACTCCAACCTGAACGCGGCGTCCGGCTACACGGCACGCTCGTTCAGCCTGGCCTCGTACGCCGGCCAGACGGTCCGGATCCGCTTCTACGGCACGGAGGACTCGTCCCTGCAGACGTCCTTCACCATCGACGACACGGCCCTGAACATCTCCTGACACGCTGACCCACGCGTCCTCCTCGGCTGGTAGAAACCGGTCGAGGAGGACGTCCGTGTCGATGGGTCACCACCTGGACGCATTGGGCAGGCCGAACAGCAGGAGTTCCACCTCGGGGATCTCCTTGACGCAGCGCCCGCGGAGCGCGTCGTACCACCGCTGAAGGGCCTGCCGCTGTCGCTCCGCGTCCCCGATCAGCTTCCCGACCGGTTGCGGCCTGTCGGCCGGGCGAGCCGACGGCTGGTCTGGTCAGGGCCGGTACTGCTCGGCGATCTCGTAGATGAAGTCGCCGGTGTTGGCAATCGTGACCGGGAGGCCGGTGCCGCCGAGCTGCTTCTTCAGCCAGGCCTCAGTCGAAAGGCAGCTGCCGGTCAGGTTGAAGCCCTCACCGTCCATGCAGTCCGGATTGCCGCCGTTGGTGGAGAAGACCTTGGGGGAGGGCTTGACCGGGAGGGTGTACCGGCCGCCGTCGCCGTTCACCGCGCTGCCGTCCTTGCTGAACTCGGCGGGCTCGACGACCGCCGTGTGCTTGGCGCTGTCGTAGCTGTGCAGCAGCACCAGATGGGTGCCCGCGCCGATCGGGAAGGTGGCGTCCCCCGCACTCTCCTGCGGTTCGTCGGTGGCAGTGGCGGCAGTGGTGGTGCCGGGTGCCGCCGGGTCGTCGGCCGGCTTCGAGGTGGCTGATGCGACCGGGGCGGCCTGGGCCGGCGCGACGGAGGCCGAGGCGCCGGGCGTGGGCGTCGCGGTGACGGGTTCGGTCGCCGAACAGGCGGAGACGAGGACAGCGCAGGCAAGGACGGGAAGCGCGAGAAGGCGATGCATGTCGATGATCTTGCCTTCACGGGCGGTCCTCTCCGTCGATACCCCCGCGCCTGACACGAACCCGGGACCCTCCAGCGGGTACGTTGCGGTCGGGGCCCGGGTTTCGTTCGCCACCCGGTAGTGAGCCCGTCCCAGCAAGCGCGTAGGTCATGCTGAACCACGGAACGGCGCTGAGCGCGTACAAAAGAAAAAGGCCGCAACCGAACCGCCGAGAACGGCCACCAGCGGTGGGGGCCCGGGGGCGAAGCCCCACGGCGTGGAGTCTGAGGCTCGGGCCTCAGGCAGAAAAGCACGATGGGCGCCAGGTTCGCGCTTTCCGCGAACACTAGACGCCCTATCCCATCGTGCCCCCGGCAGGATTCGAACCTGCGCTTTCGCCTCCGGAGGGCGACGCTCTATCCCCTGAGCTACGGGGGCCCAGTGATTCGAAAGCCTAGCAGGCCCTCGGGAACCACCGCCAACCGGTTCCGGCCGTGTCGCCGGTCAGCCGGGTTGGACCTGCTTGAGCAGGGAATCGATCAGCTGGATCTCGCCCTGTTGGGCGACGACCATGCTGTTGGCGATCCAGTCGACGTTCTCGTCGTCGGAGAGTTCGATGGCCTCCTGGGCCATGTGGATGCCGCCGAGGTGGTGGGCGCGCATCAGGGTGAGGAACTCGACGTCGAGGTCGTTGCCGGTGGCCTGGCGAAGGGAGGTCATCTGGTCGGCGGTGGCCATGCCGGGCATCAGGCCGTCGACGATCGAGCCGGCCGAGTTCGGCATCCAGGCCATCGGCTCCTCGGAGCCGGTGGGGGAGAGATGCCAGTCGCGCAGCCAGGCCTGCATGTAGCCGATCTGGCCCTGCTGGGTGAGGGCGATGTCGTTGGCCAGGGTGACGATGCCGGGGGTGGTGGAGCCGGTGTGGGCGAGCATCGCCATCTCCACGGCCTGCGCGTGGTGGGTGGACATGTCGCGCAGGAAGCCGGCCTCCACCGAGTCGTCGGCGGGGTTGCCCAGGCGGGGGACGACCAGGCCGGCGGCCACGCCGAGGATCAGGCCGAGGATGAGGGTCGCGACGGCGATGTAGCCGAAGCGGCGGCTCGGGGAGGTGGCCTCCCCGGACGCGGCGTCCGCGTCCGGAGAGGCGACTTCGGAGATCATTGCTGGGTGCCGTTGTCCATGCTGGTGCCGTTGGAACCGGCGGTGACCGGGTCGCTGGTGGTGTTGCCGCCGGAGCAGGCCGCGCCGGGCTCCAGGGAGGCCTTGACCCGGGTGGTCTTGATGAAGTCGTCGATGCGGGTGTCCGCGGCGTCGTCGACCTTGAGCTGGTATCCCCAGACCTGCACGGAGACGTTCTTGTCCAGGTTGGCGATCGGGGACAGGAGCATGTAGTCCTTGCCCTCGACGCGCTCGCGCAGCTTGGCCACCTGGTCGTCGGCGAGGCCCTGCTTGTAGGTGACCCAGACCGCGCCGTGTTCGAGGCTGTGCACCGCGTGCTCGTTGGCGATCGGCTCGGTGTAGATGTCGCCCATGCAGTTCTGCCAGGTCGCGTTGTGCGCACCGCCGACCGGCGGGTTCGTCACGTACGTGAGCGTCCCGTCCTTGTGGGTCTGGTCGTTGATCTGCGCGTTGTTCTGCGAGCGGTAGTCGACGACGCCCTCGATGGCGGCTGCCCGGTCCTCCCAGGGCTGGCTGCCCTGGACCGAGGCGTAGACGCCGTAGCCGATGATGCCGGCGGCGACCAGGATCACGGCGCCGGCGACGGCGATGGGGCCCCAGTTGCGGCCACCGCTCACCTTCACCGGGGTGACGGGCCGGCGGCCCTTGCCCTTGTTGCCACCCTTGGCGCCGGGACGGCTGCCGGGCTTGGCGGAGCCGGGCTTCCCCGAGCCGGACTTGGCCGCGGGGGGCTTGCCCTGACCGGTCGTCTTGTCGACCTTGACGGTGGACGGGACCCGTTCGGGCCCCGGGGTGCTCATGCTCATCGTGCCTCGTCGATTCGTCGCAAGTGGGAAAGGCGGGGCTCGGGTGGCCGCCGAACGACGAAGTCTACCCCCGATAGCATGGTCCAGTGACTCCCGCCAACCTTGCTGACACCGTTCTCTCAGCTGCTCGTGCCGTTTTCGAGACGCGCGGTCTCGACGTCGCGGCGCTGCCCACCACCACGTCGGTGGAGCGGCCGCGCAACCCCGAGCACGGCGACTACGCCTCGACGCTCGCCCTCCAGGTCGGCAAGAAGGTGGGCGTGGCCCCGCGTGAGCTGGCCACCGCCCTCGCCGAGGAGCTGGGCCGCCGGGACGGGATCAAAGCCGTGGAGATCGCGGGTCCGGGCTTCCTGAACATCCGGCTCGACGACGCCTCGACCGGCGTCATCGCCCGGACGGTGGTGGCGGCCGGTTCAGCGTACGGCCGGAGCACCCAGTTGGAGGGCCAGCGCATCAACCTGGAGTTCGTCTCGGCGAACCCGACCGGTCCGATCCACCTGGGGCACACCCGGTGGGCCGCGGTCGGTGACGCGCTGCGCCGGGTGCTGACCGCCGCCGGCGCCGAGGTGACCAGCGAGTACTACATCAACGACGCCGGCGCCCAGGTCGAGCGCTTCGCCCGTTCCCTGTACGCGTCCGCCAACGGCCTGCCCACGCCCGAGGACGGTTACGGCGGCGACTACATCGGCGAGATCGCCCAGCGGATCGTCGCGGCCGAGCCGGACCTGGTCGGACAGCCGGAGGAGACCGCGCTGCCGGTCTTCGACGCGCGCGGCTACGAGCTGATGCTCACCGAGATCCGGGAGAGCCTGGAGCGCTTCGGCGTGCACTTCGACGTCTGGTTCTCGGAGAAGACCCTGCACGGCGGCGGCGCGGTCGAGCACGCCATCGAGGAACTGCGCAAGCAGGGGCACATCTTCGAGGACGGTGGCGCGGTCTGGCTGCGGACCACTGACTTCACCGACGACAAGGACCGGGTGCTGATCCGGTCGAACGGGGAGAAGACGTACTTCGCGGCCGACGCGGCGTACTACATCAACAAGCGGGAGCGCGGGTTCGACCGCTGCGTCTACCTGCTCGGTGCCGACCACCACGGCTACATCGGCCGGCTGAAGGCCATCGCCGCGTGTGCCGGTGACGACCCGAAGCAGAACATCGAGATCCTGATCGGCCAGCTGGTCAACCTGGTCCGGGCCGGTCAGCCGGTCCGCCTCTCCAAGCGGGCCGGCAACATCATCACGCTGGACGAGCTGGTCGAGGCGGTCGGCGTGGACGCCGCGCGATACTCGCTGGCCCGTTCCTCGACCGACTCGGCGCTGACCCTGGACATCGAGGAGATCACCAAGAACTCCAGCGACAACCCGGTCTTCTACGTGCAGTACGCACACGCCCGGGTCAGTTCCCTGCTGCGCAACGCCGCCGAGAAGGGCATCGTGCGCGCGGACGACTACGACCCGGCGCTGCTCTCCCACGACCGGGAGAAGAACCTGCTGAAGACGCTCGGCGAGTTCCCGGCCGTGGTGGCCACCGCCGCCGAGCTGCGCGAGCCGCACCGCATCGCGGTCTACCTGGAGGAGCGGGTCGCCACCGACTACCACCGGTTCTACGACGCCTGCCAGGTCCTGCCGAAGGGCGAGGAGCAGGTGACCGATCTGACGCATGCGCGCCTCTGGCTGGTCGAGGCCACTCGTACGGTTATCGCCAACGGTTTGGACCTCCTCGGCGTCTCCGCTCCGGAGAGGATGTAGTCATGCGCGCACACGAGGCCGGTGCCCTGCACGGCGATCTCGGCACCCGCGGTCCCGCCTGGCTGCGCGCGCCGCAGGACGTGAACGCGCTCGTCCCGCAGCTGTGGCCACGCACTGTCCGGCGTACCCCGGAAGGGTCTCTGGAAGTCGGTGGCCTGGACGTGACCGCCCTGGCGCAGGAGCACGGCACGCCGGCCTACGTCCTCGACGAGGCGGATCTGCGGGCCCGGTGCCGGGACTTCCAGCAGGCGTTCGCGGACGCCGACGTCTATTACGCGGGCAAGTCGTTCCTGTGCAAGGCGGTCGTGCGGGTCGTCGAGGAGGAGGGCCTGTTCCTGGACGTCTGTTCGGGGGGCGAGCTGGCGGTGGCGCTGGCGGCCGGGTTCCCGGCGGAGCGGATCGGGTTCCACGGCAACAACAAGTCGGTGTCCGAGTTGCAGCGGGCGCTCGATGCCGGCGTCGGCCGGATCGTGCTGGACTCCTTCCACGAAATAGCCCGGCTCACCGAGATGTCGGAAGAATCCGGCAAGAAGCCACAAGTGCTCATCCGCGTC
The DNA here is from genome assembly GCF_000962825.1 of Actinoplanes rectilineatus. Classification (GTDB taxonomy): domain Bacteria; phylum Actinomycetota; class Actinomycetes; order Mycobacteriales; family Micromonosporaceae; genus Actinoplanes; species Actinoplanes rectilineatus. The sequence goes on along the minus strand of NZ_JZKF01000126.1, from coordinate 4,185 downwards.
ACCGTGGGTGTCGAAGCACACACCCACGAGTTCATCGCGACCGCCCACGAGGACCAGAAGTTCGGCTTCTCGCTGGCCGGCGGGGCCGCCTTCGCCGCGGCCGCGAAGGTCATCGACGAGGGTGTCCTCGACCTCCGCGGACTCCACTCGCACATCGGCTCGCAGATCTTCGACACCAGTGGTTTCGAGGTCGCCGCCCGTCGCATCCTCGAACTGCAGGCACAGATCCGCGACGCCCGCGGGGTGGAGCTGCCGGAACTCGACCTGGGTGGTGGTTTCGGTATCGCGTACACCACGCAGGACGACCCCTCCACCGCCGGTGACCTGGCGAAACGCATCAACAAGATCGTCGAGTCGGAATGCGACGCGGCGTCGCTGCGCAAGCCGAGACTCTCCATCGAGCCGGGGCGCGCGATCGTCGGCCCGGCCGTCTTCACCCTCTACGAGGTGGGGACGATCAAGGACGTGGACGGCATCCGTACGTACGTGAGCGTCGACGGCGGGATGAGCGACAACATCCGGACCGCGCTGTACGACGCCTCGTACAGCGCGACGGTGGCCAACCGCAGCAGCACGGCCGAGCCGATGCTCGCCCGAGTCGTGGGAAAACATTGTGAGTCCGGGGACATCGTCGTGAAGGATGAATTCCTGCCCGCCGACGTGCAGCCCGGAGATCTTGTTGCGGTGCCCGGGACGGGTGCGTACTGCCGGAGCATGGCCAGCAATTACAACCACGTTCCTCGGCCGCCCGTGGTGGCGGTGCGCGACGGCGCCGCCCGCGTCATCGTGCGGCGCGAGACCGAGGACGACCTGCTTGCATTGGATGTTGGATGAGCCAAGGGAAACCGGTCCGCCTCGCTCTTCTCGGCTGCGGCACCGTCGGTTCTGAAGTGGTCCGCCTGCTGCAGGACCAGGCCGACGACCTGACAGCCCGGATCGGGGCCCCGCTGGAGCTCGTCGGCATCGCGGTCCGCCGCCCCGGCCGCCAGCGCGGCGACCTGCCGGTCGACCCGTCGCTGTTCACCACCGACGCGCTCGGCCTGGTCAAGCGGGACGACGTGGACGTGGTGATCGAGGTCGTCGGCGGCATCGAGCCGGCCCGGGGCTGGCTGGTCGAGGCGTTGCGCGCCGGCAAGAGCGTGGTCACCGCCAACAAGGCGCTGCTCGCCGAGGACGGCGGTGCGCTGCACGACGCGGCCGCCGAGGGCGGGGCCGACCTCTACTACGAGGCGTCGGTGGCGGGCGCGATCCCGCTGCTGCGCCCGCTGCGCGAGTCGTTGCACGGCGACCGGGTCACCGCGGTCACCGGCATCGTGAACGGCACCACCAACTTCATCCTCTCCTCGATGGCGTCCACCGGCGCCGGCTTCAGCGAGGCGCTGGAGGAGGCCACCGAGCTGGGCTACGCGGAGGCCGACCCGACCGCCGACGTGGAGGGCTTCGACGCCGCCGCCAAGGCCGCCATCCTGGCCTCGCTCGCCTTCCACACCCGGGTCACCGCCGCCGACGTGTTCCGCGAGGGCATGACCGGGGTGACCGCCGGTGACATGGCCAGCGCCAAGGACATGGGCTGCACGATCAAGCTGCTCTGCATCGCGCAGCGCGGCCGGGGCACCGACGGCGAGGAGACCGTCAGCGTCCGGGTGCACCCGGCGATGATCCCGCTGAGCCACCCGCTGGCCGGTGTCGGTGACGCGTTCAACGCGGTCTTCGTGGAGGCCGACGCGGCCGGCCCGCTGATGTTCTACGGCCGCGGTGCGGGCGGCCGTCCGACCGCGAGCGCGGTGCTCGGCGACATCGTCGCGGCGGCCCGCAACAAGCTCTCCGGCACCCGGGCCCCGAGCGAGAGCAACTACGCCGAGCTGCGGGTCCGCCCGATCGGCGAGTCGCTGACGCGCTACCACATCAGCCTCGACGTGGCCGAGCGTCCGGGTGTGCTGGCCGCGGTGGCCGGCGTCTTCGCCGACCACGAGGTCTCGATCGCCACGGTGCGCCAGTCCGGCCGGGCCGACGACGCGAAGCTCGTCATCGTGACGCACGTCGCTCCGGATGCCGCGCTGGCGGCTACTGTGGAGGCCCTGTCGCGGCTGGACATCGTTCGGTCGATCGCGAGCGTGCTGCGCGTCGAAGGGGGAGCCGGATAGTGCTCGATCACGTGGGATTCCAGTGTGCCGACCTGGCGGCCAGTGCCGCGTTCTACGACGCCGTGCTGGCGCCGTTGGGCGTGCGGCGGCTGGCCGACTTCACCGTTGCTCTCGGCTACGGGACCGACCATGCGGACTTCTGGATCGGCACGCTCAGTGAAGGCGACGGCTTCCGCGAGTCGCACATCGCCTTCTCGGCCGGTGACCGGGCAGCCGTCGACGCGTTCTTCCAGGCGGCGGTGGCGGCCGGCGCCGAGGTGCTGCACAAGCCGGGACTCCACCCGGAATACCACGAGCACTACTACGGCGCCTTCGTGCGCGATCCGGACGGCAACAACGTCGAGGCCGTCTGTCACCGCCCGGAGGGATTGCCGGAACAGGCGCCGGCATCCTGAATAGTGGATAACCGGTCCCAAAAACCGGAAGTCTGGGGCACGCTGTCACGCGGTTGCCCAGCACGAAGTGAGGAGTGGGCCATGTGGCGGGGTCTGATCGAGGCGTACCGGGACCGGCTGCCGGTCACCGACGCCACTCCGGTGGTCTCCCTGCTCGAGGGCAACACGCCACTCGTTCCGGCCCCGGTGCTGTCCGAGCGGGTCGGCGGCGACGTCTACCTCAAAGTCGAGGGCGCTAACCCGACCGGCTCCTTCAAGGACCGCGGCATGACCATGGCGGTGTCCAAGGCCGTCGAGGACGGCGCCAAGGCCATCATCTGCGCCTCCACCGGCAACACCAGCGCCTCCGCCGCGGCCTACGCCGCCCGGGCCGGCATCACCTGCGCGGTCCTGGTGCCCCAGGGCAAGATCGCGCTCGGCAAGCTGGCCCAGGCGCTGGTGCACGGCGCACGCCTGCTCCAGGTCGAGGGCAACTTCGACGACTGCCTGGCGCTCGCCTCGAAACTCTCCCAGGACTACCCGGTCGCCCTGGTCAACTCAGTGAACATCTTCCGCCTGCACGGGCAGAAGACCGCCTCGTTCGAGATCGTCGAGGCCCTCGGTGACGCCCCGGACATCCACTGCCTCCCGGTCGGCAACGCCGGCAACATCTCCGCCTACTGGATGGGCTACCAGGAGGACAAGGCGGCCGGGAACGCCACGAGGCTGCCGAAGATGTACGGCTTCCAGGCATCCGGCGCCGCCCCGATCGTGAACGGCAAGGTCGTCGAGAACCCGTCGACCATCGCCACCGCGATCCGGATCGGCAACCCGGCCAGCTGGACCAAGGCCCTCGACGCCCGCGACGCCTCCGGCGGCCTGATCTCCGCGGTCACCGACCGTGACATCCTCAACGCCTACCGCCTGCTGGCCCGCGAGGTCGGCGTCTTCGTCGAACTCGGCAGCGCCGCCTCGGTCGCCGGCCTGCTCCAGCAGCACGCCGCCGGCAAGATCCCGCCCGGCTCGCGCATCGTCTGCACGGTCACCGGCCACGGCCTGAAAGACCCGGAATGGGCGATCTCCACGGCGCCGTCACCGACGGTCATCGCCAACGACGCGCACCTGGCGGCTAAGGCACTCGACCTGGGCTGAGCGGTGGTCCCGCCAGGGCGTCCTTCTTCCGCCCTTTCGGGGGTACGACCTACCACTCCCCAGCAATCACACCTACCGTGGCTGACCGCGGCGGCACTGCGCCGTCGCGGTCCGTGCCGCGTCTTCCGGCGGCTCAGCGCCGTCCCGCCCCGACAGCCCGCCCGAAGCATGGACTGATCCCTTCCGGTCGTTGACGCGGCTGCCCGTGCCCGCCCACGCCTGGACTAGACACCTAATGAGTCAGGGTCTGCCTCTGTGGTGATTTCGGGCGCTCAGCGCGCCCGTATTCAACACGCCCCCACGGGTGTGGTGATTTGGGGCGTGCAGCGCGCCCGTATTCACCACGCCGCCAGGGGTGTGGTGATTTGGGGCGTGCAGCGCGCCCGTATTCAACACGCCCCCACGGGTGTGGTGATTTGGGGCGTCCAGCGCGCCCGAAATCACCACGCGGACGGGCTTCGCACCCTGACCACGAAACATGTCTAGTGTCCTGCGTCTGAAGTTCCCCGATTATT
>NZ_JZKF01000125.1 GCF_000962825.1 Actinoplanes rectilineatus | reverse complement strand
CAGGCCGTCCGACCCGGCGATCAGCAGGCCGTCGGAGGAGACCGCGACGGCGTCGCGGACACCGTCGGTCTGGTGCACGAAGTTGCCGAGAAGCCAGTTCAGCTGATGCCGGTCGGCGGGGGCTTCGACGCTCATGAGATCTCCTCGGGTGTGGCCTGCGACCGGCCGGGTTCCCGGTCCCGGCCTCGCTGGATACCGTCACGCAGCGCGAGCATCCGGGAGCGCACCTCGGCGGGTCCGCTGCTCACCATGACGGGCTGATCGCCGGGAGGGACGGCCACGGCGGGGGCCGGGCGGGGACGGCCGGCGTGCGGCACGCGTTTGCGCAACCCGTTCCGGGTACGCACACCGTCCTCGGACTCCGGCCGCCGGGGCGCCGGAACGGACGGCCGCTCCGCCAGCACCACGTAGTCGACCTCCACCTCGCGGCGCCGGTGACCGTCCTCCAGCGCGCGCCGCCCGGCCGCCGGGTCGTCACCGACCGGGGCGGGTCCGGCGAGGATCTCCGCGGGCAGGGTGATCCGGGCGGTCACCCCGGTCACCGGCGACGGCGTGAGTCGTACCCGGACGTTCATCCCGGCGGCCAGGCGGCCGACCACGTGATGCCCGAGGTACCGTGCCGGAGCGGTGAGGAAGTCGCCGTCGCCGCGGAGCCGCTCGTTGGCCACCGCCATGTCGGCCTCCGTCATCCCGACACCCTCGTCACAGATCGCGATCAGGTACTCGTCGCCGACCCGCCGCCCGTGGATCTCGACCTGCTGGTCCGGCGGCGAGAAGGACAGTCCGTTCTCGATCAGCTCGGCGAGCATGTGTGCCAGGCCGCTGCCGGCCGCCCCCTGCACCTGGGCCTCGTCGATGCGTCGCAGGCCGACCCGCCGGTACTCCTCCACCTCGGACACCGCGGCCCGGACCACGTCGGTCAGCGCCAGCGGGCCGGGCCACTGCCGAGGGCTGGCCGCGCCCACCAGGACCAGCAGACTCTCCGCGTTGCGCCGCATCCGGGTGGCCAGGTGGTCGAGTTCGAACAGGTTCGCCAGGCCGGCCGGGTTCGACTCCTCCTGCTCCAGCCGGGTGATGAAGCCCAGTTGACGGCGCAGCAGGTTCTGGTTGCGCCGGCCCAGGTCGGCCAGCGACTCCGCGGTGGTCCGCCGCAGCACCGCCTGCTCGGTCGCGAGGTCGTACGCCGTCTGCTGCACCCGCTGCAGCGCGTCGGCCACCTGGTGCACCTCGATGCTCGCGCCGTCGGCGACCGGCACCGGGTCGGGGCGTTCGGACGGATCCCCGGACGCGGCCCGGCGGACCGCCTCCGGCAGCCGGTCGGCGGCCAGCCGGTGCGCCTCCCGGGCCAGTCCGGAGAGTGGGCCGGCCAGTGACCGGGCCGACGCGGTGGCCAGGTACGCCGAACCGGCCAGGCAGGCCAGCACGATCGCGCCCAGCACGCTCACCCGCAGGGTGGCCCGGGCCCGCAGTTCGCCGGCGCGGGTCTGGGCGTCCGCGCCGATCCGGCGGGACAGCCCGGACATGTCGTCGAGCACCACCCCGGTCGACGACCACCAGGCGCTCTCGTCGACGCGCAGCCGTTCCCCGCCGCCGGCCAGCAGTGCCGATTCCTCCAGGTCACGGCTCTGCCGGGCGGCTGCGCCGTCGAGCAGGTCCGCCTTGGCCTGGGTGGCCGCCGCGCTCGCGAACTCGTCGAACTCCCCCAGCGCCAGGTCGCGGACGGCGATGACCGCGGCGAGCCGGGGGAACTCGTCGTCACGGAAGCGCCCGTCGCGCAGCACCCCGGCCAGCAGGACCCGCTCCTGGGCGAGGGCCTCGTTCGCCGCGTTGATCATCTCCAGCGACTCGGCGGCGCGGCGCAGCCGGTTGTCGGCGACCGTCTCCAGGTCGAGGAAGAGATCGCCCAGTTCCTCGATCGCCTCGGTGTAGAACGCGAACGTCGCGGCGCGTTCCCCGGTGCCGGCGTCCACGCCGTCGCGGACGGCCTCCAGGTCGTCCAGCTCGCCGAGCAGGTCGAGTGCCTGCTCCTCCAGGGCGGTGCCGCCGCCGAGCAGGCTCCGGACGCCGTCGAGACGGGCGTCGGCCCGTTCCCGGGCGGGGACGAGGTCGGCCTGGAGCGCGAGGTCGCCGGTCAGGGTGCCCTCGGTCGCGTCCCGTTCGGCCTGCAGTTCCCGGACCAGTTCGTGCAGGGCCAGCACCACGGTGACCCGGCGTTCGGTGTCGGCCGCGACCCGGTAGTCGCCGATCTCGCCCACGGCGACGACGGTCAGCAGCGCGATCATCGCCACGAGGGGCGGCGCCAGGGTACGGGTGATCCGGCCCCGGATGGTCGCCGCGTTCATCTCGTGTATTCCTCCGCACGTGCCGGCCGTTGAGAACGCCGCCAAGGATCGGCGGACCTCCACCGGTTGGCAACACCCCGATCGAGCGACCGTCGTCGTGGTTTCGGTCCTGAACAGGGGGTGTGCTCGGCACGGTCGTGGCGCGTCCGGCCGGTCCGACCCGATCGGGTGACCGCCGGTGCGGGAAACCCTGGCCTCACATACATCGACGCATTAACATCTTTGAATATTTTTCGCGTTCGGCCGTTCCCCTTTTCCCTCGCGTTCGAGCGTTCCCGAAGGGACCCCCATGCGCCGACACCTCAGCGCCCTCGTGGCCGCCGGCCTGCTGATCACCGCCGGGCTGTCACAGGTCGATCCCCCACCCGCCGCCGCGGCCTTCAGCAGCAACGACTACTGCCTCGGCGAGTGCTCCGACATCCTGCCGCCCGGTCAGAACGGTGACGCCGACCTGGCCCAGATCCTCGCCCACCAGGCCTTCGGCACCATGCCCCCGCACTCCGACGACCAACTCGCCCCCTACGCCGACCTGACCTACAACTACACCGGCCTGACCCCCGGCCAGATCAACGGCTTCTTCAACGACGCCTCCTACGGGGTGCCGGCCGGGCAGGTCGCCAGCAGCATCTCGCCGCGCTCGGACGTCACGATCGTGCGCGACACCAGACTCGGCGTCCCGCACATCACCGGCACCACGCGCGCCGGGACCATGTACGGCGCCGGGTACGCCGGCGCCCAGGACCGCCTCTTCCTGATGGACCTGATGCGGCACGTCGCCCGCGGCTCCCTGACCACCTTCGCCGGCGGCGCGGACGGCAACCGCGCCCTGGAACAGAGCGTCTGGCGCAACTCGCCGTACACCGAGGCCGACCTGCAGGCCCAGCTCGACGGCCTGCGCACCGGCAGCACCCGGGGCGCGCAGCTCTACACCGACGTGCAGCAGTACCTGGCCGGCGTCAACAAGTACATCGACGACTGCATGGCCGCCCGGGACTGCCCCGGCGAATACGTGCTCACCGGCCACCTCGACTCGGTCACCAACGCCGGCGGGCCGGAGGACTTCGTGATGACCGACCTGATCGCGGTCGCCGGCGTCATCGGCGGGCTGTTCGGCGGGGGCGGCGGCGCCGAGATGCAGTCCGCGCTGGTCCGGGTCGCCTCCCGGGCCAAGTACGGCGCCACCGTCGGCGACCAGGTGTGGCAGCAGTTCCGTTCGCAGAACGACGCCGAGACCGTGCTGACACTGCACAACGGCCAATCCTTCCCGTACGGGACCGGCGACCCGAACGCGTCCGGCGTGGCCATGCCGGACGCCGGAACCGCCGTCCCCGAGCCGCTCGTCTACGACAAGACCGGATCGGCGGCCACCGGAGTGAGCGGTACCAGCGCCATCGCCGACTCGCTCAGCTCGCTGGCCATGGACGGTTCCCAGCGCGGCATGTCGAACGCGGCGGTCGTCTCCGCCGCCAACTCGGCCACCGGGCACCCGGTCGCCGTCTTCGGACCGCAGACCGGCTACTTCGCGCCGCAGCTGCTCATGCTCCAGGAACTGCAGGGTCCGGGGATCAGCAGCCGGGGCGTGGCGTTCAGCGGGCTCAACCTCTACACCCTGCTGGGCCGCGGACCCGACTACGCGTGGAGCGCCACCTCGTCGCTGCAGGACATCACCGACACATACGCGGTCCGGCTGTGCAACGCGGACGGCACCGCCTACCTGTACCACGGGGTGTGCACGGCGATGGAGACACTGTCGCGGACCAACTCGTGGACGCCGACGACCGCCGACTCCACGGCGGCCGGCTCGTACCGGCTGACCCGGCTGCGCACCAAGTACGGCCTGGTCACCTGGCGCGGCACCGTCGGCGGGACAGCGGTCGCGTTCACCAGCCTGCGGTCCACGTACCGGCACGAGGCCGACTCGGCGATCGGGTTCCAGATGTTCAACGAACCGGAGCAGATGGGCAGTGCGGCGGCGTTCGCGGCCTCGGCAGCGAACATCTCCTTCGCGTTCAACTGGTTCTACGTCAACTCCACCCAGAACGCGGTCTACACCTCCGGCGCCGAGCCGATCCGCCCGTCCACGGTCGACCCGAACCTGCCGACCTGGGGTGACGCCGCGTACGAGTGGACCGGGTTCGACCCGACGGCGAACACCGCCACCTACCGGGCGGCGTCGCTGCACCCGCAGGCCGTCAACCAGGACTACTTCGTCAGCTGGAACAACAAGCAGGCGGCCGGGTACTCGGCGGCCGACGGCAACTTCAGCTACGGCTCGGTGCACCGGGCGGAGTTGCTCGACGCGCCGCTCAAGGCGGGCATCGCGGCCGGCACCAAGTACGACCGGGCGTCCCTGCTGAAGATCGTCCAGTCGGCGGCGGTCACCGACCTGCGCGGCTCGGCCGTCCTGCCGGTGCTGCTGCGCGTCATCGACACCGCGACGGTCACCGACTCCGCACAGGCGGCGGCCCTCACGAGGATGCGGGCCTGGCTGGCCGGCGGCGCCCAGCGCATCGAGACCGCGGCCGGCAGCAAGGTCTACAAGGACGCCGACGCGATCCGCACCTTCGACGCGTGGTGGCCCCGCCTGGTCCAGGCACAGTTCGCCGGCGGGCTCGGCACCGGGCTGTTCGGCGCGCTGGTCGACACCATCCAGATCAACGAGTCACCGTCCGGTGAACAGACCGGGCCGGTGTCGACCCTGCCCACCTCCGCGAACGAGACGCAGGGGCACAAGGGCTCCTCGTTCCAGTACGGCTGGTGGGGCTACGTCGACAAGGATCTGCGCGCGGTCCTCGGCGACACGGTGCCGAACTGGCCGACCCGGTACTGCGGCGGCGGGGTCCTGAGCACGTGCCGCAGCGCGCTGCTGACCAGCCTGACGGCGGCGCTGGCGGAACCGGCGGCCACCACCTACCCGGCGGACGACTTCTGCGCGGCCGGAAACCAGTGGTGCGCCGACGCGATCGCGCACTCCCCGCTGGGCGGCATCGAGCACTCGCTGATCCCGTGGCAGAACCGGCCGACGTACCAGCAGGTGGTGTCGTTCCCGGCCAAGCGCGGCGACGTGGTCACCAACCTGGCCCTGGGCGCCTCGGTGACGGCCTCAGGGGCCCAGTCGGGCCATCCGGCGGCCGACGCGGTCGACGGCGACCCGGCCACCCGGTGGGCCAGCGAGTGGGCCGAGGGCGAGTGGATCCGGATCGATCTGGGCGGCAGCCGGCAGGTGGCCCGGCTGAACGTGTCGTGGGAGTCCGCCTACCCCTCCGCCTTCAGGGTCGAGACGTCGGTGAACGGCACGACGTGGACGACGGCGTCCTCGGTGACCGGCCAGAACGGCGGCTGGGACAACATCTCCTTCCCGGGTACGACCGCGCGGTACGTCCGCCTGACCAGCGTCACGCGGGCCACCCAGTACGGCATCTCCCCCTACGAGGTGGAGATCTACGCGCACTGAGCAGAGCGCCCGCACCGCCGGCCGGCCTCTTCGGGGGCCGGCCGGGACGACCGGGCATGCCGGAATGGGCGGGACTGTGCTTTGTCCCGTACACAGGCGAAGGTCGTGATTGTGGTCCTTGCCACGGTGAACGGGAGCAGACCGCACTATGCTCGCCCGGTGTCGGGGGAACGAGTAGTAAGCGAAGCGATGACCGATTCTGGACGGCCGCCGTCGGCCTCCCAGCTCACCCTTTCGCAGATCATGGACCAGCACCACACGAACCTGCTGGGCACGGTCCACGGTGGCCGGATCCTCAACCTCATCGATTCGGTGGCGGGCGTCGTCGCGGCCCGGCACTCGGACGGGCCGGCGGTCACCGCGGCCATGGACGAGACCGTGTTCCTGCAGGCCGTGCGGGTCGGTGACGTGGTGCACGTCGACGCCCGGGTGACCTGGGCGGGCCGCAGCTCGATGGAGGTAGCGGTGCGGGTGACCGCCGACCGGTGGGATCGCGCGGTGCCGCCCACCACCGTCGCCACCTCGCATCTGGTGATGGTGGCGGTGGACGACGCGGGGCGTCCTCGCGCGGTCCCGGCACTGTTGCCGGAGACCGAGGAGGATCATCGGGCGATCCGTCAGGCGGAGATCCGCCGGGAGCACCGGCTGGCATTGCGCAAGGCGCTCACGGACGACCAGTGAGCCGACGACCGGTGATCAGGTACTGGGTGAGGACGTGGTGGCCGGGTGCGACGCCGAACGTCTCGTCGAGTTCCCGGATCGCGTCGAGCGCGGTGACCGTGACGTCGTGCAGGCCGGCGGCGCGCAGCACCTTCTCGGTCGCGTGGATCGAGGTCGCGGCGGCCAGCGGCAGCGCCGCCTGGATCTCCTCGTCGTAGAAGCCCAGTTCGCTGCGGTCGGTGAACCAGGTGCTGTCGATCACCGCGACGGTGCCGCCGGGGCGCAGCAGCCGGATCCAGTTCGCCAGGGCGGTCTCCGGGTCGCGCAGCGTCCACATCACGTAGCGGTTGACCACCGCGTCGAACGAGGCGTCCGGGAAGTCCGGGGCGACCGCGTCGCCGAGCCGGAAGCCGGGGGCGTTCGCGGCGGTGGCGGCGTGTGCGCGGGCCCGTTCCAGCATGCCCTCGGACAGGTCGATGCCGGTGACCCGGTGACCGATTCCGGCCAGGGTCATGGCGACCTGTCCGCTGCCGGTGCCGACGTCGAGCACGTCGAGCGGACCGGCCGGCAGCGCGTCCTTCCAGACACCGGACCAGGCCACCTCGTCGGCGGCCCGGCGTTCCGGGCGCTGCTGGTAGGCGTCGTAGGCGGGGGCGCGTCCGGTCCAGTAGTCGTTGATCCGGTCCTGGGCGGTCATGCGGGGGCCTCCTCGAGTGGTTGGAACAGCAGGTGCGTCTCGCCGTCGAGGTCGACGCGCCGGATGCCGATGCCGTAGACGGGTTCGAGGACCGCCGGGTCCAGGACCTCGCCGGCCATGCCGGCCGCGACGATGTCGCCGCCGCTGAGCAGGGCCAGGTCGTCGCAGTAGCGGGCGGCCAGGTTCAGGTCGTGCAGGACCACGATCGAGCACGTCGCGAGGCCGCGGACCAGGCCCAGGATCTCGTGCTGGTAGCGGATGTCGAGGTGGTTGGTGGGCTCGTCGAGCAGCAGGTGGGTGGCCTGCTGGGCGAGGGCGCGGGCGATCAGCACCCGCTGGCGCTCCCCGCCGGAGAGCCCGGCGAACGGTCGTGCGGCCAGGTGGGTGGCGCCGACACGGGCCAGGCAGCGGGCGGCGATCTCGTGATCGTCGGCCCCGGTCCGCTGGAACGTGGAGAGGTGCGGTCCACGACCGAGAAGGACCATCTCGGCGACGGTCAGCGAGGTCTCCCCGCCGGATTCCTGGACCACTACCGCCATCCGCCGGGCGGACTCGCGCGGGCTCAGGCCGGTCAGCGGGTCGCCGTCGACGGCGACCGCTCCGGTCGGGCTCCTCAGCGCGCCGTGGAGCAGCCGGAGCAGGGTGGTCTTGCCGCTGCCGTTCGGGCCGATCAGCCCGAGGACCCGGCCGGGTCGGGCCTCGACGGTGACGCCGTCGATCACGGGTTTGGCGCCGTACCGCCAGCTGACGTCCTTCGCGGTGATCATTGCTGACCTTTCACTGGGCGTGCAGCCGGCGGATCAGGATGAGCAGGAACGGCGCGCCGAGCAGGGCGGTGATGATGCCGATCGGGATCTCCTGCGGCGCCAGCAGCACACGGGCGACGATGTCCGCGGCGACCAGCAGGATCGCTCCCAGGAGCGCGGACACCGGGACCACCCGGACGTGCCGGGCGCCGACCAGGCGGCGGGCCAGGTGCGGGACGACCAGGCCGACGAAGCCGATGCTGCCGGAGGCGGAGACGAGCACCCCGACGCAGAGCGAGACGAGGACCAGCAGGCGCATCCGGAACCGGTCCGGGGAGATGCCGAGGGTGTGCGCGGTCTCGTCGCCGACGGCCAGGGCGTCGAGCTGACGGCCGGTGACGGTCAGGCCGGCGATGGTCGCGACGACGACCGCCGCGCCGAAGCCGAGCAGCGCGTCCCAGCGGGCCAGGCCCAGCGAGCCGAGCAGCCAGAACATCACCGAACGGGACCCTTCGGCGGACCCGGACGCGAAGATCAGGAAGCTGGTCAGGGCGTAGAGGGCGTAGCCGACCGCAACACCCGCGAGCAGCAGTCGCATCGAGGTGACGCGTCCGCCGCTGCGGGCGATCAGGAAGACCAGCAGGCTGGCGGCGAGCGCGCCGAGGAAGGCACTGGTGGAGAGGGCGTACTGCCCGAAGCCGGCGCCGGCCCCGAACAGGATGGCCGCCGCGGCGCCGCTGGAGGCGCCGGAGTTGATACCGAGCAGGTAGGGGTCGGCCAGCACGTTGCGGACCATCGCCTGCAGGGCCACACCGCAGACGGCGAGACCCGAACCGGCAAGCATGCCCAGCAGGACGCGCGGAAGCCGCACCTGCCAGACGATGGCCTCCTCCGGCGGCGTCCAGGTGACGTCGCCGAGGCCGGTCAGCTGGTGCCCGATGATCCGGGCGACGGTCGCCGGGCTGATCCCGATCGCCCCGGTGCCGACCGCGACCAGTCCGGTGACCAGCAGGGCGACGATCAGTCCGGCCAGCAGGAGGGTGGTCCGGCGACGCTGGGCCGCGATGCCCAGCACGTCGTCGTGCTTCATCGACGGGGCGCTCACCCGAAACACCCTCTTCTCGTTGTTGCCAAGCTTATGCAACAACGTATCAGCAAGATCAATCGGCGGAAATCCCCGACCGCGTCACAGGCCTCCCCCTCAGGGGTACGCGGAGAGCACGGTCCCGTCGGCGGCGCGTTCGAAGAGGTGCTCCAAGCCGTCCACCTCGTCCCACTGCTCGCCGACCCGGGTGAAGCCGTACCCGGCGATCGTGGCGAGAGAGGCGGTGTTGCCGGGGCTGATGCTCGCCCGGACGAGGTGCACCGACGGCTCGGCGGCGGCCCGGGCCAGCAGTTCCCGGACCATCGCCCGCGCGTACCCCCGCCGACGGTGTGCCGGGTCGACGCCGTAGCTCAGCTCCACCCGCCCGTCCGCGTCCGGCGGCCCGTGGAAGGCACCCGTCCCCACCACGGTCCCGTCGTCGAGAATCGCGGCGTTCGCCACCCAGCCGTCGGCCGACGGGTCACCGGCGATCTGGTCGAGGCGCATCCGCCACAGCCAGGTCAGATCGTCGGAGATGAACCAGTCGGTGAGAGCCACCCCCGCCAGCGAACGGGCGGTGACCAGGTCACCGTCGAGCAGGCCTTGCAGAACCGCGGGTGACAGCGGCACCAATCGAATCGTCACCCGCGGATTCTGCCACGTGCTCAGAAGTCGTCGTCGAAGCTGACGGTTCCGGTCACGCCCACCTGATAGGCGGAGACGCGGCGCTCGAAGAAGTTCGACAGCTCCTGGACGTCCTGCAGCTCCATGAAGGCGAACGGGTTCCTGCTGCCGTAGATCGGGGCGATGCCCAGCGCGGCCAGCCGGCGGTCCGCCACATGCTGCAGGTACTCCCGCATGTCGGTCAGCGACATGCCGGAGACGCCCTGTTCGAGCAGGTCCGCGGCGAACTGCACCTCGCACTCGACGGCCTCGGACAGCATGTCGCGGACCTGCTGCTCCATCTCCGCGTCGAACAGGTCGGGCTCCTCGGCGCGGGCCGTGTCGACCACGTCGAACGCGAACGCCATGTGCATGCTCTCGTCGCGGAACACCCAGTTGGTGCCGGACGCGAGTCCCTGCAGGACGCCACGGGAGCGCAGGAAGTACACGTACGCGAAAGCGCCGTAGAAGAACAGCCCCTCGATGCACGCGGCGAAGCAGATCACGTTGAGCAGGAAGGCCCGCCGGTCGGCCCGGGTCTGCAGCGACCGCAGTTCGAAGACCGAGTCGATCCACTTGAAGCAGAACTCGGCCTTACGGGCGATCGACGGGATGTTCTCCACCGCCGCGAACGCCTCGAACCGCTCCTGCTCGTCGGGGACGTACGTGTCCAGCAGGTTCAGGTAGAACTGGACGTGCACGGCCTCCTCGAACAGCTGCCGGGACAGGTAGAGCCGGCCTTCCGGCGAGTTGACGTGCTGGTACAGGTTGAGCACCAGGTTGTTCGCCACGATGGTGTCGCCGGTGGCGAAGAACGCGACCAGCCGCGACACCAGGTGCTGTTCGGCGGGCGACAACTTGGCCAGGTCGGCGAGGTCGGAGTGCAGGTCGACCTCCTCCACCGTCCAGGTGTTCTTGATCGCGTCCTTGTAGCGGTCGAAGAAGTGCGGGTACTTCATCGGCCGCAGGGTCAGGTCCATTCCGGGGTCGAGCAGCATTACTGGCAGGCCTCACACGATTCGGGGTTTTCCAGGGAACAAGCCTCAGCGGGCGTCAACGCCGGGATGAGAGAGACGGCCGGTGCCGCGGCAACGGACACCGTCGCCTGCTGAATGCGGGTCGCCGGACGCGAGCGCAGGTAGTACGACGTCTTCAGGCCGGTCTTCCACGCGTAGAGATACATGGAGGAGACCTTGTTGATGGTCGGCGCGGCCATGAACAGGTTCAGCGACTGCGACTGGTCGATGTACGGGGCACGCGCCGCCGCCAGGTCGATCAGGGCACGCTGCGGCAGCTCCCACGCGGTCCGGAACAGTTCACGCACGTCCGCCGGGATCTCCTCGATGCCCTGCACCGACCCCTCGGCCCGCTTGATCGCCTCACGGATCGGGGCGGTCCACAGACCGCGGGACTTCAGCTCGCGTACCAGATAGGTGTTGATCTGAAGGAACTCGCCGGACATCGTCTCGCGCTTGAACAGGTTGGACACCTGCGGCTCGATGCACTCGTAGCAGCCCGCGATCGAGGCGATCGTGGCCGTCGGCGCGATCGCCACCAGCAGCGAGTTCCGCAGGCCGTGCGAAGCGATACCGGCGCGAACGGCGTCCCAGCGCGACGTCTGCGACGGCGTGGCGCCCCACAGGTACGGGTGCAGGTCACCGGCCGCGGCCCGGGTCTCGGCGAACGCCGGGTGCGGGCCGGCCACCGAGGCGAGCTGGACCGACGTCTCCAGAGCGGTCAGGAAGATCTCCTCCTGAACGCGCGTCGACAGTTCGCGGGCGGCGGCCGAGTCGAACGGCAGGCCCAGGGTGAAGAACGCGTCCTGCAGGCCCATCAGACCCAGCCCGACCGGGCGCCAGCGCGGGTTGGACGCCGCCGCCTGCTCCGCCGGGTAGTAGTTGATGTCGATGACCCGGTCCAGGAAGACCACCGCGGTGCGGACGGTGGCCCGCAGCTTCTCCCAGTCCACCCCGTCCGAAGTCACGTGCGCGCCCAGGTTGACCGAACCCAGGTTGCAGACCGCGGTCTCGGCGTCGTTGTTCACCTCGAGGATCTCGGTGCACAGGTTCGACAGGTGGATGCTGTTGCCGGGCGCGCCCGTCTGGTTCGACAGCGAGTTCGAGCGGTCCTTGAACGTCATCCACCCGTTGCCGGTCTGCGCCAAGGTGCGCATCATCCGGCCGTACAGATCACGGGCCTTGACGGTCTTGACCGCGTTCTTCTCCGCCGCCCGGTAGGCCTCGTCGAACTCACGCCCGAACAGGTCCGGCAGCTCGGGAGCATCGGACGGGTCGATCAGCGACCAGTCGCCGTCCGCCTCGACCCGGCGCATGAACTCGTCCGGAATCCAGTTGGCCAGGTTCAGGTTGTGCGTGCGCCGCGACTCCTCGCCGGTGTTGTCCCGCAGCTCGAGGAACTCCTCGATGTCCGGGTGCCACGGCTCGAGATAGACGCACGCCGCGCCCTTACGCCGGCCGCCCTGGTTGACCGCCGCGACCCCCGCGTCGAGTGTCTTCAGGAACGGGACGATGCCGTTGGACCGGCCGTTGGTGCCGCGGATCAGCGCACCCCGGCCCCGGACCCGGCTCCAGGAGATGCCGATGCCCCCGGAGAACTTCGACAGCTTCGCGACCTGGTGGTACCGCTCGTAGATCGAGTCGAGTTCGTCCTTCGGCGAGTCGACGAGGAAGCACGACGACATCTGGGTGTGCCGGGTGCCCGAGTTGAACAGCGTCGGCGAGCTGGGCAGATAGGCCAGCGACGACATCAGGCGGTAGAACCCGACGGCCTCGTCCGCGGTCTCGGACAGTCCGCAGGCCACCCGCATCAGCCAGTGCTGCGGGGTCTCGATGATCGTCCGGCGGGTCGGGTGCCGCAGCAGGTAGCGGTCCGCGACCGTACGCAGGCCGAAGTACTCGAAGCGCAGGTCACCGGCCGGGTCCACGGCCGCGTCGAGCAGCGACGCGTGCGCGGTGACGAACGCCAGGGTCTCGTCGCTGATCAGGCCCTCGGTGTGGCCGAGCCGGATCGACTCGCTGAAGAGGGTGACGCCCTCCTCGGAGACCTCCTTGCTGACGTACGCGGCGAGGAGGCGGGCGGCCAGACGCGAGTACTGCGGCTCCTCGCCGATCAGCTCGGCGGCCGTCTGAATCGACAGTTTGTCCAGCTCGGCGGTGGTAGCCCCGTCGTAGAGACCGCTGATCGTCTTGGTCGCCACCCGCAGCGGGTCGACCTCGTCCAGGTCGGCGACCCACAGCTCGACCGCCGTGACGATCTTGTGGACGTCCACGGGTTCCAGGTCGCCGTTGCGTTTGCGGACCTGCATGCCGTGCCGCCGTTGCTCCGGCACCGCGACTCCCGATGTGACCGTCATGGTCTCTCCCTCATGCCCTCTCGACAGGTCGTCGGGCACGCAGGGGGACGCCGCCGGCACACGGTCACCGGCATGATGGCGTCAGTCGTCCCACGCGACCTCGGACCGCCGCACACGTCGCGTGCGGCGCGCTGGCAGGTCTTCGGACTCGTGGGCACTGACGCTTCCTACCGGCCGTCGCTTCCCAGACCGTGACCGGTCCAGTGCTTCATGACGGCTTTCGTTCCCACTCACCGCTGCGGGGCAGTCCCGGTTTTCCACCGGGTTCCCTGTTGCCTCGGACAGGCCAGAAGAGGCCGCCCGAACCAGCTGCGGGGAACACCATATATGGGTGACCGACCTCCGGCACAACACCAGATGCTGCGCCCGGAGGTCGTGTCGTGAAGATCACCGGGGCGCGCGGCGCCGGACCAGCCAGAACAGTCCGCCACCGACGGCGAACGTGACGAGCACCCCGAGGACACCGGACAGGCCGGTGGCGACGAATTCGTTGTCGATCCCCCGCAGGGCGTAGCCGGCCAGCGGGCTGTCACCCATCTGATGCTCACCCTCCTGCTGGAGCATGCACGTCCCGCCGGTGATCTCGTCGTCGGCGTTGAACGTGCAGCCCTGGCGGGCCGCGTAGTCCAGGCCGTCCGGGCTGCCCGAGGCGAAGTTGCTGACCACCCCGGCGAGCAGCAGCGCGACCAGCAGGCCGCCGGCCAGGAACCATCCGAGTCGCCGGCTCATGCGGGGACCTCCACCTCGGTCGGGGCGGGCTTGCGGAAGCGGCGCAGCGCGTACACCAGGTCGGGACGGACCCGGGCGACGGTCATCACGGTGGTGGCCGCGATCAGGCCCTCACCGATGCCGATCAGCACGTGCACCCCGGCCATGGTGGCGGCGATGCCGGTCAGCGACAGGTCGGTGGTGCCGCCCAGCGCGTACTCCAGGACGAAGCCCTGCGAGGCGACGACCACACCGACGATCGAGGCGATGAAGGCGGTCACGCCGAGGCCACCGGCGGTGCGGGGCAGGATCCTCAGGAGAAGGGCCACGAGGAGGTACGCGGCCGCGGTCCCGATCAGTGCCATGTTGGTGACGTTGAGCCCGATCGCGGTGAGTCCCCCGTCGGCGAAGAGCAGACACTGGACGATCAGCACGGTCGCCACGCAGAGCGAACCCACCCACGGGCCGACCAGGATCACCGCCAGGGTGCCGCCGAGCAGGTGACCGGAGACACCCGGCAGCACCTGGAAGTTGAGCATCTGCACGGCGAAGATGAACGCCGCGACCAGCCCCGCCATCGGCGCCAGGCGGTCGTCGAGGTCGGCCTTGGCCCGCCACACGCTGACCGCGAGGCCGGCGACCGCTATCACTACGAAGACCATCGAGACGGGACCGTTGACGATCCCGTTGGCGATGTGCATCGCCGTTGTGTCCATGGATGCCCTCCCCAGGCGTGCCCGCCGTCACGCACGGCTCAGCAGCAGCATATTGATAGTCGCCTGCTGTTGCCAAGATCTTGCAACTGCGCGGCGCGGTCGGTGGAGATCGCGTGCGTCACTCCAGCGCCTTCTCAGGTACGCGAGAAGCACCGCACCGGGTGACGCGGGAGCCGGCCGTACCCCGTACCCCCGAAGAAGCGGAAGCGAAAGGCGAAAGAGGAGGGGTGGTGCCGGACATGAAACAGAGTGGACCTCGTGACCTCTGACGACCGCCGGGCGCGGTTCGAGCGCCTGGCGCCGGCCGTGATCGAAGCCGTGCGGCGCTACCTGGCGCGGCGCACCGATCCGGCGACCGCTGACGACGTGCTCTCCGAGACGCTGCTGGTCTGCTGGCGGCGGATGGCGGAGATGCCCCCGGAGCACGTGCCGTGGGCGTACGGGGTGGCCCGGCACTGCCTGGCCAACGCCGAACGCGGGCAGCGCCGGCATCTGCGGCTCGTCGCCCGGATCGGGCTGCTGGACCCGCCGCCGGCGGCCGTCGATCCGCCGGCGTTCGAGGACGACGAGCTGAGCACCGCGATGGCCCGGCTCCGGCTGGCGGACGCCGAGATCCTGCGGCTGTGGGCCTGGGAGGATCTCGCGCCCGCGGCCATCGCGACCGTGCTGGGGATCACCGCGAACGCGGCGAGCATCCGGCTGCACCGGGCGAAACAGCGTCTGCGGGACGAGTTGCGAAAGACCGGCGGCGCCGCCGGACATGAGGAGTCGACAGAGGGGAGCCGGTCATGACCGACGACGACCTGCGCGGACGTCTGCGCCGCACCGACCCGGCGGCGTCCCTGCCACCGATCGCCCCCGATCGCGCCGCACGACTCCTGGAGGAGATCATGACCACTGAGACTCCGGCCCGTCCGTCCGCCGGCCGCTGGGGACTGGCCGCGGCCGCCCTGGTGCTGATCGCGGGCGGCGGCGCGACCTGGGCGCTGACCCGCCCGGAGGCACCGGTGACGGCCCCGGCCATCACGGCCGTCGAGAACCTGTCATTGGCCGGTGACGGCGCCACCAGCAAGTGTGCGGAGCCCACCGCCGAGGTGCTCGCCGCCGAGGCGGACTTCGTCTTCGCCGGGACCGTGACGGCAGTGGTGGACGGCCAGGTCACCCTGGGCGTCGACCGCATCTATCACGGGAAGACCGTGCAGGAGGTCCGGGTGGCGCAGGCCGGCGACGCCTCGGAGCAGATGATGGGCAGCGGCCGGTTCGAGACCGGTGGGAGATATCTGGTGGCGGCCGCCGCCGGCACCGTGATGATCTGCGGGTACAGCGGCGAGGCGTCGACGCCCGGACTGGCCGATCTCTACGAGAAGGCGTTCTAGAAAAAGGCGTTCCAGAAAAAAGCCGCGCCGCCCCCGATCGGCGGGGGCGGCGCGACTCAGAAAACGATCAGACCAGGCCGTTGGCGGTCAGCCAGGCCTTCGCCACGGTGGCGGTGTCCTGCTTGTCCACCTGCACCTTGGCGAGGTACTCGGTCAGGTTCTCGGTGGTCAGCTTGGCCGAGACGCCGTTGAGCGCTCCGGTGACCGTCGCGTTGTTCGACTCGGTGCGGATCAGCGGGATGATGTTCTCCGCCAGGTAGAGGTTCTTGGTGTCCTCCAGCACGACGAACTTGTTCTGCACGATCGACGAGTCGGTGGAGAAGATGTTCGCCACCTGGATGTCGCCACCCTTGAGCGCGTTCACGGTCAGCGGGCCACCGGCGTCCAGCGGCTTGAAATCCTTGAACTCGATGCCGTACAGCTCCTTGAGGCCCTTCAGACCCTGGTAGCGCTCGGCCCACTCCGGTCCGGCGCCGATGACGAGCTGGTTCGCCACCGCCTTCAGGTCGTCGATGGTCTTCAGGTTGTACTTGGCGGCGGTCTCCGCGGTGACCGTCAGGGTGTCCTTGTCCTCGGCGGGCGACTGCTCGAGGACCTCGGTGCCGGCGGGCAGCACCTTCTTGAGCGCGGTGAGCACGTCCTCCGGCTTGCTGACACCCTCGGGGGCGCCACCGGAGGAGAGGGCGGCCAGGAGCGCGCCGTTGTATTCCGGGAGCAGGTCGATCGAGCCGTCCTGCAGCGCCTTCAGGTAGAGCTCACGGGCGCCGATGTTGAACTGGCGGGTGACCGTGACGCCCTTGGCCTCGAGTGCCTGGGAGTAGATCTCACCCAGCAGTTCGCTCTCGGTGAAGTTCGCCGAGCCGACGGTGACGGAGCCGGAATCGCCGGCACCGCCGCTGTCGTTGGCCAGCGGGTCCTCGTCCGCGCCGCAGGCGGCGAGGCTGAGAGCGAGGGCGACGCCGGTGAGCGCGGCGCCGATCTTACGTATCCGGGACATACGGAACCTTCCGATCAGGTGGTGGTGGCGCGCCGGGTGCGGGCGACGGCCCGTCCGGAGAGACCGGGTGACACGATCCAGCGCTGGGTGAGCGCCAGGAGCAGATCGAGCGCCACGGCCAGGACGGCGACGACGATGGCGCCGGCCAGGACACGGGAGTAGTCGTTGACGGACAGGCCGTCGATGAGCAGCCGGCCCAGACCGCCGAGGCCGACCGCGGCGGCAACCGTGGCGGTGGCGACGACCTGCAGCAGGGCGCTGCGGATCCCGCTCATGATCACGGGCAGCGCCATCGGGAACTCGACCCGGGTGAGCACCTGCCAGGGGCGCATCCCCATGCCCTTGGCGGCGTCGACGACACCGTGGTCGAGGGCGCGCATCCCGGCGTAGGTGGTGGTGAGGATGGGCGGGACGACCAACACGGTCAGCGCGATCAGCACCGGCAGCAGGCCCAGCCCGAGCAGGGTCACCATCAGCATCAGCAGTCCCAGGGTGGGCAGCGCGCGACCGGCGTTGCCGGCGTTGATGGCGATGAACGAGCCCCGCCCGGTGTGCCCGATGTACAGGCCGACGGGCAGCGCGATGACCAGGCCGATCAGCAGGGCCAGGGCCGAGTAGCCGAGGTGCGCCAGCAGCAGCTGCGGGAAGCCGCCGGTGGCGTCCGGGTCCCAGTGTTCCGGGTCCAGCAGGTAGGAGAAGTTCACGCCGCGCCTCCGCGCTGGAATCGGGCCCACGGGGTGACCGCGCGCTGGATCAGCACGATGATCAGGTCGGCGAGTCCGGCGAGCAGCACGGACAGGATGATCCCGATCAGGATGGGCTCCATGTAGAACAGCTGGAAGCCCCGGGTGAACAGCTGGCCGAGACCGCCGACACCGATCAGGGTGCCGACGCTGACCAGGCTGATGTTGGAGACGGTGGCGACCCGCAGACCGGCCAGGATGACCGGCATGGCGACCGGCAACTCGACGTCGAGCAGCAGGCGGGTCCGGCGGTAGCCCATCGCGGTGGCGGCCTGGGTGACCGTGGTGTCGACCGAGCGTAGGCCGTCGGCGACGGTCCGGGCCAGCAGCGCCACGGTGTAGATGCTGAGCGCCACCACGATGTTCACCGGCGACAGGACCTTGGTGCCGAGGATCACCGGCAGGAAGAGGAAGAGCGCCAGCGACGGAATCGAATAGAGCACCCCGCACGTGTTGATCAGCGGGTGGTAGAGCCACGGGAAGCGGACCCCGAGGTAGCCGATCGGCAGCGCGGCCGCGAAGCCGATCAGCACCGGCAGCAGCGCCAGCATGATGTGCTGCTGCAGCGCGGCCAGGACCGTCGCCGAGTTGTTCGTCAGGTATTGGATCATGCGCGGGACTCCGCGGCCCGGTCCTCACGCCGGGCCGCCAGGTAGTCGACGAGGTCGTGGTGGCGCACGATGCCGTCGGCCTTGCCGTCCGGGCCGACCCGGACCGCGATGCCGGCCGGGGAACTGATCGCCAGATCGGTGACCAGGCGCAGCGTGTCGGAGACGGTGAACACTCCGCCGGTCGCCGCCGTGGTGCCGCCGACCGTCCGCCAGCCCTCCGGACGTCCGGCGTCGTCGAGGACGAGGTCGGCGGCCTCGGCGACCGGGCGGACCGGCACCTTGGCGGCGGTGTCGAAGGAGAGGCTGCGCAGGCCGCGGTCCCGGCCGACGAACTCGGCCACGAACTCGTCGGCCGGCTCCTCCAGCAGCTGCTGGGGGGTGCCGAACTGGGCGAGGTGACCGCCCTGGCGGAAGACGGCGACCATGTCACCGAGCTTGATCGCCTCGTCGATGTCGTGCGTGACCATGGCGATGGTCTTACCCAGATCCTGCTGCAACCGCAGGAATTCGCGGTGAAGCTGCTCACGGACCACCGGGTCGACGGCGCTGAACGGCTCGTCCATCAGCATCACCGGCGGGTCGGCGGCGAGCGCCCGGGCCACGCCGACGCGCTGCTGCTGGCCGCCGGAGAGTTGCGCCGGGTAACGCTTGGCGAAGTCCTCGGAGAGGCCGACCCGCTCGAGCAGCTCGAGCGCGGCCTTGCGAGCCTCCCGCCGGGTACGCCCCAGCAGCATCGGCACGGTCGCGACGTTGTCCAGGACGGTCCGGTGCGGGAAAAGCCCGGCGTGCTGGATGACGTAGCCGATGCCGCGCCGCAGCAGGGCCTCGTCCTGACTCGCGACATCCTGCCCGTCGATCAGCACCCGGCCCGAGGTCGGGGTGACCATCCGGTTGATCATCCGGAGGGAGGTGGTCTTGCCACAGCCGGACGGACCGACCAGAACGGTCATCTTCCCGGTCGGCAGTTCGATGGAGAGGTGGTCGACTGCCGTGCTGCCGCCGGGATAGACCTTGACGACGTCGTCGAATGTGATCATGGTGCTCCTGGCGCTGGCGGGCGATCTTCTGAATACTGATATTCATACTCGCCCGGTAGTGAATAACATGTCAACGCCCGGTGCGAGCCCTTTACGGTCCGGTAACACGCGTGCTGGGAGGCACCATGCAGGCAGATGGCATCCCCGAGGCCGTCCGTCTCGACGGTCGGACGCTGACGATCGCGGGCCTCGTCGCGGTCGCCGACGGCACCGCCGCGATCTCCGTGGACCCGACGGCACTGGACCTGGTCAATACCCGTCACGCTCTTCTGCACACCGCCCGTACCCGGGGAGCAGTCTACGGGGCCAACACCGGGGTCGGGGCCAACCGTAACGAGCGCACCACCGAGGAGACCGGCCCGTCCGAACACGGATTACGTCTGCTACGGAGCCACTGCGCCGGCGTCGGCCCGGAGGAGGACGACGTCACCGCCCGGGCGGCCATGGCGGTCCGCCTCAACCAGATCCTGGCCGGCGGCTCCGGCGTCTCCCGGCGCATCGCCGAGGCCCTGGCCACCGCCCTCGACGACGGCGCCGTCCCGACCATCCACCCGTGGGGCGCGATCGGCACCGGCGACCTCTCCGCCCTGGCCGAACTCGGGCTCACCCTGGCCGGCGAACGCCCCTGGCGGTACGGCCGCGGACCGGTCACCACGATCGAGGCCACCGACGCCCTCCCGATGATCAGTTCCAGCGCGGTCACCGTCGCCACCGCAGCCCTCGCCCTGCACCGGGTGGAGAACCTGCTCCGCGCCTCGGTGGCAGTGGCCGCCCTCTCCTTCCTGGCGCTGCGCGGCAACCCGGAGGCGTACGACCCGATCGTCCACGAGGCCCGGCCGCACCCGTTCCAGGTCGACGTCGCGGCGAAACTACGCGCCATCGTCGACGGCTGCGGGCCGGCGCTGCGCATCCAGGACCCGTTCGGCCTGCGGGTCCTCCCCCAGGTCACCGCGCCGGCCCTGAGCGCCGCGCACGGACTCCACGAGGTGCTCACCGCCGAACTCAACGCCTCCGCCGAGAACCCGCTGGTCACCGCGGACGGAGTCCGCCACCACGGACAGTTCCACACCGCCACCCTGGCGACCAGCCTGGACCAGGTCCGCGGCGCCTTCCTGCCGGTACTGTCGCTGTCGACGGCCCGCCTCGGCCTACTCATGCGCCCCGACCTCACCGGCCTGCGCGCCTTCCTCGCCGACGGGCCGGCCGCCAGCTCCGGCCTCATGATCAGCGAGTACGTGGTCCAGGACCTGCTCACCCAGATCCGAGTCGGCATGCAGCCGACCGCGGCCGGCACCCTGTCCATCTCCCTGGGCCTGGAGGAGCACGCCAGCTTCGCCACCCAGGGCGCCCGCTCGCTGCGCACGATGACCCGCCTGGCCCCGACGATGATCGCCGCCGAATTGGTCGCGGCGGTCCGGGCACTGCGGATGGCACCGGGCCGGCTTCCCGACGGGCCGGCCCGCGAACTGTTCGACATCGCGGACAAGGCGATCAGCGAGGGCAATGACGACCGGCCGCTCGGCGCCGACCTGGACCAGGCCGCCTTCGTCCTGCCCACGCTGGGCGACGCGATCTCCTGACATTCCGGGTACGCCGTGAGGTGCTGTCCCGTACCGACCAGCGCGTTTCCGCCCTCGCGCCCCGCCCCCACGTGCCGCCCTCGCGTGCCGCCCCCGCGTGCCGCCCCCGCGGTCAGCCTCGCGTCCCACCCCGCGGTCAGCCTCGGTGAATCGGCGGCCGGCGGGCGCCGCCGTTCGCGGAGTCCTTCACCCGGCGTCGCGACAGTCCGCTTCAAGGAACGCCGCGGGGCACCGGCCAGAAGCCGCAGACGACGGCCGCGGTGACCGAAGCGACCACAGGCGACGGCCGCAGTGACCGAAGCGACCACAGGCGACGGCCGGGTGCCCCCGAGCCGTCGCCGACGGCTGATTCCCACCCTCCTGAACAGCCGCAGCCGACGGCCCGACCGACCC
>NZ_JZKF01000124.1 GCF_000962825.1 Actinoplanes rectilineatus | reverse complement strand
ACAGAGAACAGCGGGCCGGCAAGCACCGGCCCACCGGCCCACCGGCCCACCGGCCCACCGGCCCACCGGCCCACCGGCCCACCGGCCCACCGGCCCACCGAAGAGATCATGCGGCGGATCGGGGCCGGCCGGGAGAGCTACGAGGACCCGGTGATGGGCTGAACGAGACAGGCTGTCAGCGCTTCGGGTTGCCGTAGTAGGCGCCCGGTCCGTGCTTCCGCTTGAAGTGCCGCTCCTGCAGGTGGGCCGGCGTCGTCGCTGCCGGGTTCAGTGCCAGCGTCTTCAGCGCCATCTCCGCCACAGCCTCGCAAATAATCCCGTTTTCAACCGATTTACCAGGGGTGGCGCCCCACGTGAACGGGCCGTGATTGGCGACCAGGGCGGCCGGCCGGCCCATCGCCGCGTCGTCGTCGCCGATCGTTTCGATGATCACGCGGCCGGTGTTCAGCTCGTAGTCGGTGGCGCACTCCTCGGCGGTGAGGCCGCGGGTGACCGGCACCGGCCCGTCGAACGTGTCGGCATGCGTCGTGCCCAGGACCGGGATATCCAGGTTCGCTTGGGCGAAGGCGACCGCGTTCGTCGAGTGCGTGTGGGTGACGCCACCGATCGACGGCCACGCCAAGTAGAACGCCCGGTGGCTCTCGCTGTCGACGGAGGGCCGCAGCTCGCCGTCGAGCACCTTGCCGGTGGCGAGGTCGACGGGGACCAGGTCGTCCTCGGTGAGACGGTCGTAGGGCACGCCCGACGGCTTGATCAGGTAAAAGCCGCCGTCACGGTCGACGCCGCTGACGTTTCCCCAGGTCAGCTGGGCGAGCCCGGCCTTGGGGATCACCAGGTTGGCTTCCAGAACGGCCGTACGCAGCGCCTTGGAACCGTAGGTCACGTCAGTCACTCCTCACCAAAATGTTAGCGCTAACCATAACGGACGTGTTACGCGCCGCCACAGAGCCGAAAGACCGAGGACCGCAAGCCCGATCAGCGCAGGCCGGCGATCGTCGCCGCCACCTCGGCCCGCAGGTCCTCCGGGAGCGGCACGTATCCGGCACCGGCGGCCACCTGCCGGCCCGCCGGGCTCGCCGCGATGGTCAGGAAGCTGCGCGCGATGACCAGGAAGCTGCGGGCGAAGACCAGGAAACTGCGGGCGAAGACCAGGAAACTGCGGGCGATCTCCGGTGTCCCGGTCCGGCAGACCACCTCGTAGGTGACATGACCAGCGGATACGAACCGTTCCCGAACGTCAGCCGGAGGTTCTCGTCGGCCCGTCTTCCCTGGCCACCGCGGCCGCCACCCGATGGCTGCCGCGCCGACCGGTCCCCGCCCGGGACGGCCCGCCCGGGGCAGCCCGCCCGGGGCAGCCCGCCCGGGGCAGCCCGCCCGGGGCAGCCCGCCCGGGGCAGCCCGGTCGTCGCCCGCGCCGTACCTCCAGTCCGGTCCTGCCAAGGCGGCCGGATACAGGGTGTAGCCGGGAAGCATTCACCGGCTGTACCCCGGAAATTACTGGAGCGACCGGCGGCGGCGCGACGTGCGGCGCGGAGCGGCGTCGTGGTGCGGCAGCGACAGCGGGTCGGGCAGCCCGTGCGCGGCGGCGAGACCGTCCGCCTGCCGGATCAGATGCCCCTCGGCCACCAGGTCGGCGACGAGTCCGGCCAGCCGGTCGTCGAGCTCGTCGGCGTGCCGGCTGGACCAGCCGAACAGCCGGCAGGTCGCGGCCAGCACCTCGGCCAGGGTGAGCACGCCACCGTCGTGCACCAGGTGTTCCATGGCGATCCGGACCTCGTCGTCGCAGACCTGCTCGGCCTTGCGCCCGACGTTGTCGGCCCGGTAACGCACGGTCACCAGCGGCTCCTGTTCCGGGTCGCGCAGGAACACCCCGTCCCAGCCGACGCCGGCCTCCTCGATCGCCTCCTCGACGATGTGCCGGCCCTGCCGGGTGACCCGGGTGAGGTCCCACTGCTCGCGCAGGCGCTGCAGCGCGACGTCGATGTGCACCGGGCCCTCCACCTGGGCGATCTTGCGGACCGCGGCGAGCAGCTTCTGGTGGATCTCCGGGTCGCCCAGGTGCGCGCCGGCCCCCACGGTGGGCAGTTTCGCCCGACGGTACGGCTTCGACCAGTCCTTGACGAAGTGTTCCGCCTCGACGACCGCGGTCACCGGCTCTTCGGCGTCGGCGTACACCTCGGTCGGCGGTTTACGCACGCCACCGGCGCGCACGGTGGGGCCCGCGACCTCCTCCTCGTGCGGCTCCTCCCCTTCCGGGGGTACGAGTGAAGCGAACATCTCCGGCTCGAGGTCCTCCGCGGCCGCCGTGACGAGGTGATCGTCGTAGTCGTGCATCCCGGCGAGGTACGCGTCCGCCTCGGCCGCGGCCGGCTCGTGGTGGTTCGCGCCGAACCCGTTCACGTACACGGGCTCCTGATCAATTTCAGACTCGACGGCGGCGAAGTACGGCACGAACTCGAACTCGGCGGTGTCGTCCGCCGACAGTCCGATCTCTTCGAGGAGCGGTTCGCTCGACACCGGGACGGCCGAGACCGGCACCACCGACACCGGGATGGCCGACACCGGCGCCGCCTCCGCGGTCACCGTCAGCTCGGGCGCCGGTTCGGGGGGAATCCCGGCGAAGGCCTCCTCGATGGCGTAGCGGAGTCGTTCCTCCTCCTGCTCCCGGGCGGAGTACCACGCGGTGCCCCAGATCCGGTGCAGTCGCCATCCCAGCCCTTGGAGGACCTGTTCGCGCAGCCGGTCCCGGTCCCGGGCGGCGGGCGCCGAATCGTACGTGGTGCCGTCGCACTCGATGCCGAGGACGTAGGGCGCGTTGCGCCGGGCCGAGACGCGGACGGCCAGGTCGATCCGGAAGGCGCCGGTGCCGACCCGGGTCCGCACGCGATAACCCCAGCCGCGGATCACCTCGCTGACCGAGTCCTCGAACGGTGTCTGCGACTCGCCCCCGGACTCCTCCTCGATGCCGAGCGCGGTCTCGCCCCGGACCGCGTAGTCCAGGTATGCGGCCAGTGGTCGCAGGTGGTCGGTGCCGGGCAGGTCCCGGGAGCGGACCGCGGAGACCACTTCCACCCGGCGGGCGGCGCAGGTGGTGGCCACGTTGAGCCGCCGCCAGCCGTCCGGGCTGTCCAGGCCCCCGAGCTTCGGCCCGATCGCCAGGATCACCACGTCCCGCTCGTCGCCCTGCACGGTGTCCAGGTCCTTGACGAAGAAGCCGCGCAGCCGGTCGTCGCCGGGCGCCTTGACCATGTCGGACACCCGGGACTCGATCTCCCCGGCCAGTTCCGTGGTGCAGGCGACCACACCGAGGGTCAGTTCCGGACGGGTGACGAAGTGGTGGGCCACCCGGCCGGCGACCAGTTCGACGAGCGAGGTGTCCGCGGTGGCCGGGAAGAGCTGCACCCCGGCGTCCGGTCCGGCCGGCATCGCGGCCGGGAACGTGTTGAGCATCCCCTGGTAGAACGTGTGGTTGGCGAACGCGATCAGCGACTCGTGCCGGCTGCGGTAGTGCGTGGTCAGGTCCAGGACGGTGAACGCGCCGCAGTGGACGGCCAGGTCCAGCACCGACGGTCCGGTGCCGCCGGGCAGCGCGGCCGCGGTCAGCTGCCGGTCGTCGCCGGCCACCACCAGCGATCCGCCCCGGTAGATCGCGGCGATCGCGTCGGCGATCGGCACCCGGGACGCCTCCTCCACGATCACCACGTCGAAGTACAGGTCCGGCGGGAGCAGCCGGCTGACGTCGGCGGGGACGGTGACGAAGCAGGGTTTGACGGCGAGGGTGGCGTTGCGGGTCTTGCCGATCAGGTCGCGGACCGGCAGCCGCCGGGACTGTTGGGAGGCGGCGGCACGCAGCTGGGCGGCCTCCCCGGCGGCGCTCCCGGACGGCTGCAGCTCGTCGACGGCGTTCATCACGTCCGCGGCGGCGGCCCGTTCCAGGCGTGCGTCCCAGCCGCGGAACTCCTGCACCAGCAGGTCCCGGGCCGGGGTGTCGAGCGGCTTGAGCCGGTCGTCGTCGCGGATCACCGAGTCCACCCACGACTGGAAGAGTGCCCGGCCGAGGACCGGCAGGATCTGCTCGACCGCCAGGTTCTCCCGGGCGCAGAAGTCGACCACCTCGTCCAGGCCGTGTTCGGCCAGGACGGTGCGGGCCGTCTCGTACTCGAACCAGTCCTGCTGCCCCTGGGTGTCGGCGAGCAGCGCGTGCAGCAGGTCGCGGGCGCTCTCGTAGTCGTCCAGGGTGGCGGTCAGCGCCGGGTGCCGGCGTTGCGCGAAGGCCCGCAGGATCCAGTCGCGGGCCGCCTTCCACTCGGCGGCCCGGGCCGGCAGCGGATCGTCCGGGCTGATCCGGCAGAGCACCTCGGCCTGCACCGCGCTGAACGCCACGTCCGAGCCGGTCCGGATGCGGCGCGCCTCGGAGGCCCAGGCCATCGCGGTGTCCAGGCCCTCGACGTCGGTCTGTTCGCCCCGGTAGACGTCCCCGAGGATCTTGGCGTGCTGGGTGGCGTTCTTGGCGAGCGAGGTCGCCGCGTCGGCGGCACCCTCACGGAGCATGCCGATCGCGGCCGACTCGGCGAGTGAGAAGTCGCGTCCCGCCGCCGCGCTGTACGCCTGCGCGAGCTCGGCCGCCGCGCTGAGCGGCTCGACGTGCGCGCGCAGCCAGCTGATCGCGTCCACGACGGTGCCCTTGGCCAGTTCCGGCCGGGGTGCGGGTTCGGGCGGTGGGCGCAGCGCGGCGGTCCACCGTTCGAAGTCACGGCCCGCTTCGGTGACGATCCGGATGATCGCGTTGTTCGGGTGCGCGGCGCAGACCCGTTCGATGACGCCGGGCAGCGCCTCCGGCGGGGTCACCTCCTGCACGTCCTCGGCGGTCTTCAGCGCGGTGTGGATCGCGTCGAAGTCGGTGTCCAGGCGCTTCCAGTGGTGGCCGAGGATGCCGGCGTACTCGCGTTCGGCCTGGTCCAGCTCGTCCAGGGCGTGTTTCCAGGCGACCGCGTCGGGCAGGTGGCTGACCGCCTTGGTGCGGCCCACCCCGGGGCGGGCCATCTCCCCCACCGCCCGCCGGTCCCGCCGGTACGCCGCCCGCAGCCGCCCGAATCCGCGGTGTGTGGTGGCGAACCGCTCGATCAGTTCGTCGAGCGGTTCGGCCAGGGCGGCGTCGGTGAAGTTCTGCCGGGCCCGGGTCTCGGCCAGCCGGGCCACGTCGACCGAGTGCTGCAGGACGCGGGCCGCCGCCTGGGCGTTGGCGATCCCGTTCGGCCCGAACCAGGCCGGTTCCGGCTTGTCCAGCCGGGACAGCAGTTCGACGATGGCGGCGAGCCGGCCGATGTCGGTGAACGCGACCACGTTCGGCAGGCCGAGCCGGGCGGTCACCCGGTCCAGGCTGTGTTCGTGCTGCTCCAGCCGGTCGGCCTCGTCGGCGAACCGGCGGGCCAGTCCGCGGGCCTGTGCGGCGGTCAGCGGCAGCATCTCGATCGGCGGCGGGTCCAGGCGCAGGCCGGGAACGATCGGCAGCTTCCCCGGCGACGGCAGCGCGGTCCAGGTCACCCCGGCCCGGTTGCGGACCGCCTGCTCGGCCTTGTGCAGCGTCTTGAGGTGCCCGAGCAGGGTCTCGGCGGCGCGGGCCACCGGTTCCAGGTTGGGTAGTGTCAGCCACTCGTCCGGGGTCTCCGGCGGGCGGCGGGCGGCGTGCCCGACCAGACCGGTCAGGTTGATCAGTTCGGCCAGGCTGTGCGTCTCGAACGCCGCGGTCAGCGGGTCCTGCGCGGCCGTCTCGACCAGGTGTTCCAGGGCGAGCTGCGCCTGGTGCAGGCGGGAGTCCAGCCGGTTCTGGTCGATCACGTCGCGCCACAGGAACGCCTCGCCCTCGCACGCCGGCCGCCAGGCGTGCGCCAGGCGTTCGGCCGCGTCCCGGACCCGTTGCAGCGACTGGGTGGTCAGCGGCACCGGCAGCGTCTCCGGCACCGGGGCGGCCGGCACGTCGGTCATCTGCGCGCACATCCCGATGACGTCGTGCAGCCGGTGCCCGAGAGGCTCGCGGACCTCGTTCATCGCCTCCGCGTACGCGTTCAGGCGCCGCCGGTGGTCGCGGAGCTCCTCGCGTTCGTCGGTGGACAGGCTCGGCGGCGGCAGCGGGATGTGGTCGAGCGCGGCGGCCAGGGTCACCGCGACCTGGGCCCGGCCGGTCCGGTCGCTGTGCAGTTCCAGCAGGTAGTCGTCGAGTCCCGCACCGGACAGGCGTTCCCGGACGGTGTCCAGGGCGGCGGCCTTGTCGGAGACCAGCAGGACACGTTTCCCGGCGTGCAGCAGGCACCCGATCATGTTGGCGACGGTCTGCGACTTGCCGGTGCCGGGTGCGCCGCGCATCACGAACGTGCGGCCGGCGACGGCGGCGGCGATGCAGGACCGCTGGGCCGCGTCGGCGTCCAGCACCAGCGGCACGTCGTCGGGGGAGGCCGTCGCGTCGATGCGCCGGGGCGGAACCGGGTCGAACCGGAACGCGGTGACCTGTGTCTTCGGATCGGTGGCCAGAGCACGGACCACCGGGTGGGCGAAGATCTGGCGCTCGTTGCCGACCAGGTCGGCGTACATCAGCTCGCGGTGCACGGTGAGGCGGGCCAGCAGGATCGCCTCGTCGGTCCGCCACTCCGGGTGGTCGCTGATCGCGGCGTCCAGACGGGCCCAGAAGACGGTGACGTCCAGGCTGCCGAGGCCTTCGACGGTGGGGAGTTCGACGCCGTACTCGCGCAGCGCCACGGCCAGTGCCGGGTTGACGATCGGGTCGTCGAGCCGGGCCCGCAGGCGCGGGTAGTCGAGCGGGTTCGGGATGGCCAGGTCGACCGGGAGCAGCAGGATCGGGCTGGCGTACTCGCGGCGGTGGTCGCGCCAGTGCAGGGTGCCGAGGGCCAGGTAGAGCGTGCCGAGGCCGTGTTCGGAGTGGTCGCGGCGGGCGGCTCGGCGCAGCGAGTGCAGGGTGGCGTCCATCGCCGCGTCGGTCATCGGCGTCTGGAACACGTTGGCGGCGCGCGGCCGCGGACCCTCGGCCTGCTCCTCGATGCCGAGGAAGCCGCACTCACGGCCCTGCTGGAGAGCCTCCACGACGCTGCGCGGGGACGGGCTGAGCACGGGGACGACGTCACCGGCCGCCCGGCGTACGTCGATGAGCGGGTTGTCGCCGGAGAGGTCGAGCAGGCTGTCTCGCCAGGTCTCGACGACGCCCCGTACCCGAGCATCCGGCCGCCTGGTCAGCCCGTCCGCATCATCCCACCGCATTGGGACATTTCAGCAATTGGAAGGGGGTTCACGTGGCGCTTTTCCGGGTTAATCCGACGTTCCGGACAGAACCCGGTCCCAAATACCGACAAAAGCGCATTTATGGTACGCAACCGCGCGGTCCCGCTGTGGATCAGTCCCAGGTCGGAACCCACCACTGCCAGCCCTCGGGCGCCAGCGGCCAGTCCGCGTCGGGCCGCCAGCCGGACGGCGGGTACCACCCGTCCGGCGGCACCGGCCAGCCCGGCGGCACCGCGAACCGGATGCCGGTGGGCGCACCCGGGATCGCCGGATGCGGGTTGCCCTCGGCGGGCGCACCCGACACCGGGTCGGCGGCGGCCGGCGAGACCGGCCCCGCCGCGGCGATGGCGGCCGCGTTGAGCTGCACCACGGCGGCCAGCGCCGGGATGACCGTGGTCTCGGTGATGTTCTCGTCGGTCGGTGCCGGGCTGACCGGGGCGCCGAAGGTGCCGCCCAGCGGATCCGCGAGCGGGTCGGTCAGCGGGTCCGGCTCGCTGACGAACGGCACCGTGGAGACCGGGGTGTCGGGCGCGCCCGACACCGGGGATGCGGCGAGCGCGTCGGCCGGCTGGTCACCGCTGAGCTCCGGGGACGACGGGTCGCCGGGGGACGACGAGACCGGCGTCACCGGGGTGGTGGCCGGCGGCGACACCGCCGCGGCGACACCGGGCGGGTCCAGGCGCGGCATCGAACCGCCCGGCAGCGACCCGGTCGAGGGCAGTGTCGGCAGACCGGCGCCGGGCAGTGCGGAACTCGGCTCGGCCCAGCTCGGGGTGCCACCGCTGGGCGACACCCAGCTCGGCACCGCCGCTCCCGGGTCGTCCCAGCTCGGCATCGGCGGGCCCGGTTCGGCCCAGCTCGGCGTCGCGTCGGCGGGCGGGGCCCAGGCCGCGGCCCGCTCAGCGGGCGGCGTGGCCCAGCTGGGCGTCTGCTCGGCCTGCGGGGTCCAGGTGGCGGCCGATTCCGGGGTGCTCCAGCTCGGCGCCGGGTCGGCCGGCGGGCTCCAGCTCGGGGTCACCTCGCCGGCGGTCGCCCAGCTCGGCAGCGGCTCACCGGGCACCGCCCAGCTCGGCGTCGCGTCCGGCGTGGTGGTCCAGCTCGGGGTGCCGGCGGCGGGGCTCGCCGGGGTGGCGACCGGGAAGCTGCCGGAGACCGTGCCGGCGGACGTGCCCGCGGGCGGGGGACCACCCGGCGAGACCGGTGCGGAACCGCCGGACACCGGACGGGCGGCGGCGTTGCTCATCATCGCGGCGATACCGGCACGTGCCCCCACGCCGGGGGCGGTCCACTCGGCGTCGTTGATGCTGCTGGTGCTGGTGAGCGTCCCGCTGGTGGCCGGCATCGATTCGACCGGGGTGGTCCAGTTCGGCTCGATGGCGCCGACCGGTGCGGCGCCGCCCGGAGTGACCGGGCCGGAGGCCGGCACGCTGGCGGTGCCCCGGCCGGACGACGGCGGCGCCTGGGGTGGCGGCGCGGGCGCCGGCGCCGGGGGCGACACCGGTGCGGCCTGCCGGGCCGGTGCGCCGCGCCAGTCCTCCGGAAGGTCCTGCACCCGGGCGATGTAGAGCATCACCTCGGTCTTGCCGCCGTTGCCCTTGACGATCGCGCGTGCCGCGGTGACCAGGCCCTGCTCGGCGAGGTGCCGCAGGATCGGCAGCAGGACCTCGCTCATCTTGGGGCTGAGGTCACCGACCCGGGTGTCGCCGACCCGCACCTCGACCAGGTGACCGGCCATCTCGTGCAGCGTGACGTACGCCCAGCACTCGCCCTGCGGCGGCACCAGGGCCTGCAGCGCCGGGACGGACTGCTGCTGGTCGTTGACCTGGACGGCGGAGCCGCTGGGCAGCAGCCGGTGGTCCTGCCCCGGGGCCTGGTTGGCCGGGACGAGCATGTGCGGCTCGGCCAGGTCGAGTCGCACGCTCGCGTCGAAGGCCGGGGGCCGTCCGTCGTACTCGCCCCACTCGCGGCCCTGGATCCGGGCGGTGACCTCGGGTTGCAGTCCCCGCTTGCTGAGGGCGGCGAGGACCTGGACGTACCGGGCGGCCTCGGCACGTGGCAGGTGACCGATGAGTCCGGCGTCCGACCAGACGCCCACGGCGTTGCGGTCGTGCTTGTTCTTGGCGTCCGGTATCAGCGTGACCGGGATGGTTATGTCGGTTCCCTGCGGGTTGAAGTTCGTGCCGAAGAGCGCACGTATCGCCTTCGCGTAGTGCGTCTCGCCGACGACCTCGGCACTTGCCCAACCCGCTTGTCCCCAGAGGGGGAACCGATTTGCCACACGGGAACGCTAGTGTCTGCTTTCCGCCAGTGACCTCGTCCATACGGATGATGACGATCATCCGTACGTTCCGTATTCGCGTGCTCAGCGGCGCGCTATTAATGATCGTTCAGTATCGGAGATACCTGGCGACCACCACCTAGAAGCCCCGAAACGGATGCCACGGGTGGTCGCCGGACATCACCCCGCGATCACAGGCGAACGATCATCTTTCCGATGTTCTCGCCGCGCAGAAGACCCAGGAAGGCCTCCGGCGCGTTCGCCAGACCGTCCACGACGGTCTCCCGGGCGGCCAGGCTGCCGTCACGCAGCCACGGGGCCGCCTCGGCCAGGAAGTCGGGCATCCGGTGGAAGTGGTTGCCGACGATGAAGCCGCGCAGGTTGAGCTCCTTGCCGATCGCCGACGCCATGTTGCGCGGGGCGGCCGGCGGGGCGGTGTCGTTGTACTGGGCGATGGCGCCGCAGAGCGCGATCCGGCCGAACTTGGTCAGCGACGCGATGGCCGCCTCCAGGTGCTCGCCGCCGACGTTGTCGAAGTACACGTCGATGCCGTCGGGCGCGGCGGCGGACAGCTGCTCGCGTACCGGAGCGTCCTTGTAGTTGAAGGCGGCGTCGAAGCCGAACTCCTCGACCAGCCGGCGGGCCTTCTCCGCCGAACCGGCGCTGCCGATCACCCGCTTGGCACCCTTGAGCCGGGCGATCTGGCCGACGATGCTGCCGACCGCGCCCGCCGCACCGGAGACGAACACCGTGTCACCCTCGCGGAACCGCGCGATGTCCAGCAGCCCGACGTACGCGGTGAGCCCGGTCATGCCGAGCACTCCGAGGTACGCCGAGAGCGACGGCGCGGCGGCCGGGTCGACCACGCGGACGCGGGCGGCGTCCAGCACCGAGAACTCCCGCCAGCCGAGGGCGTGCGTGACGTGCGCCCCGACGGGTACGTCCGGGCTGTTCGACGCGACGACCTCGCCGATCGCGCCGCCGTCGAGCGGCTCCCCCACCGCGAACGGCGCCACGTACGACTTGGTGTCGTTCATCCGCCCCCGCATGTACGGGTCGACCGACATGAACAGGTTGCGCACCAGCACCTGGCCGTCGCCGGGTTCGGGTGTCGTGGTCTCGGCGAGCTCGAAGTTGTCGGCGGTGGGCCAGCCGGTGGGACGGGATGCGAGCCGGATCTCTTGCACAGTGGTTCTCCTCTGGAAGCGTGTGATCGACAGTATGTCGAAAAACTCGACACAGTGTCGATTACGCGGTGTTAGCCGCGTTACCGTTGCCGCATGACCCCACCACCGCCGGCCGGACGCCGCCGCGCGCCCAGCAAGGGCGACCTGCGGGAGAAGGCGATCCTGGCCACCGCCCGGGATCTGCTGGCCCGCAAACCGCTCGCCGGGATCACCATCGACGAGCTGGCCGCCGGGGCCGAGATCAGCCGGTCCAGCTTCTACTTCTACTTCGACTCCAAGACGGCGGTGGTGGTGGCGCTCCTGCACGACCTGACCGGCGAGCTGGTCGTCGACTCCGGTCCCTGGCTGGACGGTCAGGGACCGGACGCGCCGGCCCTGCGCCGCTCGCTCGCCGGCCTCGCCGGTCTCTGGCGCAGCCACGGCCGCCTGATCGCCGGCGCACTGGCCGCCGCCCCCGGCTGCCCGCCGATCGCCGCCTGGCGCTCCGCCCTGCGCGACGCCCACGTGACCCGGCTGGCCGCCCGCATCGACCGGGACCGGGCCGCCGGGACCGCGCCGCCGGGACCGGACTCCACCGTGCTGGCCGGGATGATCGACGACCTGCGCAGCGCCACCTTCGCCGCCGCCACCGACCCGGAGGCCGCGGTCGACGACCTGGTCGTCGTCGAACTGCGGATGCTCTACGGGGATTTCCCGATTCCCGCCGCACGCGCCTGACACTTCTTGCACCCTGGTGGCATGCGGATCGGTGTCATTGGGGCAGGCCGGCTCGGCGGCACGCTGGCGACGTGGTGCGCCGAGAGTGGACACGAGGTGGCGGTGACGTCGCGCCACCCGGACCGGTTGCAGGACCTGGCCGACCGGTCCGGCGCACAGCTGCGCGTCATGTCGGTGCCGCAGGCCGCGGCCTTCGGCGACCTGTTGGTGTTCGCGCCGAACTGGTGCTCGGCGCGGGAGGCGGTCGAGGTGACCCGGGCGGAGCTCGCCGGCAAGGTGGTGATCGACACCACCAACCCGGACGACCGGTCCGGCGACGGCGACGCGTACCACGGGACCGGCGCGTTCTCCGGCGGCGCCGGACACGACAGTGGCGGCAAGAGCGGGCTCGAGACCCTGATCGAGTGGGCACCCGAGGCGCACTGGGTGAAGGCGTTCAACACCATCCCGGCCGACGTGTTGTCCCGGCGGCGCGGGCACGACCCGTTGCTCGCCGAGTTCGTCTGCACGGACGAGACCGACGCCCGGACCCTCGCCTCGCAGATCATCCGGGACCTGGGGTTCGCCCCGTTCTACGCGGGCGGTGCACACGCCGCCTGGCTCACCGAACCCGGCGGCCCTCTGCAGAAGATCGAGGTGGACGTCGCGGACGCGACCGACGTGCTCGCCGAGGCACTCGCCACACTCCACTGAGCCCCTAGACTCCGGTCATGCCGGAGATTCTGGAAATGCTGGCGTCACCGATCCACCGGTTCGAGGGGCGGCCGTCGGACGGTCCCGCTCCGGCGCCCGAGGGCGAACTGGTGCCGGCGATCCACATCCGGGCCGGCCTGGGCATCACCGGCGACCGGTACTTCGGTCATCCGGCCCACAAGGACGCGAGCATCACGGTGATCGCGGCCGAGTCGCTGCCGCCGGGGGCCGGCCTCGCCCAGGTACGTCGCAACGTGCTGGTCAGTGGCATCGCGGTGGACGACCTGGTGGGCCGGATCCTGGTGCTGGACTCGGGCGACGGGCCGGTGCGGCTGCACGCGCGGCGACCGGCCAACCCGTGCGGGTGGATGGACGTGACGGTCGGTCCAGGGGCGATGCGGGCCCTGCGCGGGCACGGGGGGATCCGCTGCGTCCCCCTGGACGACGGTGTTCTGCGGCTGGGCCCGGTGACGGCCGCGATCCTGCCGGCCGGCTGACGGCGGGGTTCACGCCGGCAGGGCGACGGCCACCGGCCGGCTCTCCCGCGCGGCGGCCTCCCGGTGCGCGGTGACGGCGGCGGTGAAGCGCAGAGCGGCGTCCTCGCGGCGGCGCAGCCAGGCAGCGTGGGTGTTGCGGGTGGTGGCCGGCGTCGACGTGCCGATGCTGATCATGGCTGCTCCCTGGGGACCGTGGCGTTTCGGGGACTCGCCCTATCGGCCGTCCCACCCGTCCCGTCAGGAAATCCAAGATCAGCAACCCGGAAGCAACCTACAACCAAACGGTTGCACATCGTCGGGGCGGCGGCTAACGTACAACAACATGGTTGTAGGTCATCTGACCGCCGCGGACGCCGACCGGGTCTTCCACGCGCTGGCCGACGCCACCCGGCGCGACATCCTGATCCGGGTGATCCGTTCCGAGCAGTCCGTCTCCGCCCTGGCCCGGCACTACCCGATGAGCTTCGCCGCGGTGCAGAAACACGTGGCCGTTCTGGAGAAGGCCGCCCTGGTCGGCAAGAAACGCCGCGGACGCGAGCAGATGGTCCACGCCGAGCACGAGACCCTGCGACGGATCGCGCGCCTGCTGGACGCCTACGAGGACCTCTGGCGCCAACGAAACGACCAGATCACCGCAATACTTGAAGAAGACGACGAAAGGGTAGAAAAATGACCGTGATCAGCACGACCAAGGACGTCGAGGCCTTGACCCTCACGTTCGTCGCCGAGTTCACCGCCCCGGTGGACCGGGTCTGGCAGGTCTGGGCCGACCCCCGCAAGCTGGAGCGCTGGTGGGGCCCGCCGACCTGGCCGGCCACCTTCGACAGCTACGACTTCACCCCCGGCGGCCAGGTCAGGTACCACATGACCGGCCCGGATGGCGAGAAGGCCCGCGGCTGGTGGACGATCACCGCGATCGATGCGCCGCACCGGCTGGAATTCGACGACGGGTTCGCCGACGACAACGGCGACCCGGTCGACCTCACCGACATCACCCGCGGCGTGGTGACCCTGGAGGCGGCCGGCGCCGGGACCCGGATGACCACGGTGTCCACGTTCACCAGCGCCGAGCAGCTGGAGCGGATGGTCGCGATGGGCATGCTGGAGGGCATGAGCCAGGCCATGGGCCAGATCGACGAGCTTCTGAAGTGACGCCGAGCGCCGGGCGAACCGCCTTCGTGGGGCCGCCCGGCGCGGTAGCGTCAGAGACACCACCACGTGCCCGATTCGGGGAGGGATTGTGGCGCTCCCGGATGCGGTCCTGGCGTGATATTCCTACTGGTCAGCGCTGTGCTCGTCGCCACAGCAGCCGTCGCCCTCCTCCTCTGGCACCGCAGGAACGGCCGAACCGGCCCCGGCGCCGCGGCGGACGCCCGCCAGATCATCGCCACCCTCACCGAGACCGTCCGGCAACGCGACGACGAGCTCGCCCAGCTCCGTGACGACGTCGAGGCCGGCGTCCAGGACGCCCAGGCCGAGCAGCGCCAGCTCAACCACCGTCTGCGCCGCCGTGCCAAGGAGGCGATCGACGGCACCGCCGCGGTGATCGGCGGCAAGCTCGAGGACGTGGTGGTGCAGGTCGGCGAGGCCCGCGAGTCGGCCACCGCCACCCACGAACGGGTCAGCGCCACCAACGAGGCCGCCGCCGCCCTGGTCCGGCGCGCACACAGCGCCGAGGAGGCGGCCACCGCGCTGAACGCCAGCCTGCGGCAGGTCGCCGGGATCGCCGGGGTGATCTCCGGGATCGCCTCGCAGACCCGGCTGCTCGCGCTGAACGCCACCATCGAGGCGGTCCGGGCCGGCGCCGCGGGCAGCGGGTTCGCGGTGGTCGCCGACGAGGTGAAGGGCCTGGCCGACACCACCGCCGACTCGACCGAGCAGATCACCAGCACGATCGCCACCCTCGAGGCGGACGTCGCCCAGATGAGCGCCACGCTCACCGCGATCATCACGGACGTCGGCGACATCGAGGACGCGATGCGCCAGCTCGACCAGATCGCCGACCGGCAGCAGAGCATCGTCCTGCAGCTGCACCACAGCGTGGACGCGACGATGGAACAGATCGGCGACCTCTCCGACGTCGCCGAACGCCTGGAACGCCGCCGGCACGACCGGCTCGACGTGGAGGGCACGGCGACGCTGCGCGTGGTGGGGCGTTCCCAGCCGATCACCGCGCGGATGCTCGACCTCAGCGCCGAGGGACTGGGCTGCGCGGTGCCGGCCGACACACCGCTCGCGGTCGGCGACGCGGTGCGGGCCGAGTTCTCGGTGAACGGTCTCACCGGCTCGTCCGAGGCCCGCGTGATGCGCCGCCGGCTGCGCGACGACCACGCCGAGATCGGCCTGCACTTCCACGACATGCCGGAGCAGGTCCGCCAGAACATCGAGAACCACCTGGCCCGGATGGGCAACGACTGACAACCCCGTCCGGGGTACGCGCCGCGTTCAGCGCCCGGTCAGCCCGCTGAACGACTCGTGCCGGGTGAAGTACTCCGCCATCTCGTCGGTCTGCAACGCGGTGAACAGCTCCGCGCAGCCGCTCTCGGAGAGCCGGTTGGCGGTCCCCGACGCCGACGACACGAACCCGTCCGACGGGATGGTCGTGAAGTACAGGTCGTCGGCCCGCAGCCCGGACAGCTCCCCCGCCATGGTCGCCAGGTCGAGCCCCTGGTCGATCACGAGAGCACCGCCGGCCGTCATGATCAGGCTGTTCAGTTTGAGCGGGTTCGCCAGCACCGCCGGGGACGTGACCTTGGCCGCCAGCGCCCGCAGGTACTGCTGCTGGCGCCGGACCCGGTCGAAGTCGCCGTCCGGGAGCCCGTACCGCTGGCGCACGTAGATCTCGGCCCGTCTGCCGTCGAGCACCTGCCGCCCGGCCCGGAAGACGAAGCCGGTACGCCCGTCCCGGACGGTCCGGTCGATCCGCACCTCGACGCCCCCGACCGCGTCGGTGACGGCCCGGATCGCCGCGAAGTCGGCCCGGATCACGTGGTCGACGCTCAGCCCGGTGAGGTGGCTGACCACCTGGACGACCAGGGGCGCGCCGCCCCACGCGTACGCGGCATTGATCTTCGTCTTGCCGCCGGACCACTTGCCGGGGACCGGCGGGACGTAGACGTAGGAGTCCCGGGGGAAGGAGACCACGGTCGCCGCGGTGCGGTCGGCGTCCAGGTGCACCAGCATGATCGTGTCGGACCGGGACTCCGCCGCGGTCCAGCCCTTGCGGGTGTCCACGCCCAGGATGAGCAGGTTCTGCGCGCTGCCCGCCCCGGGTGCGACCAGGCTCCACGGCGACGCGGTGTACTCCGGCCGGACCGTGATCCGGGGCAGCGCGGACGCCTCGGCGAGCACGTCGTCGCGTTCCACCGCCCGGTTGAACCGGTACGCCAGGACCCCGCTGGTGACCACGAACGGACCGAGGGCCAGCGCGATCAGCGCGAAGGCGACGATCAGACGGCGCCGCCAGCGCGGCATGCGCCTCCAGCGGGACTCGGATGCGGCCACACCGTTCTCATCGGCACCGCGTGAGCCCCCGCTGAGCCCACTAGGGAATCGACAACCTTGACACTCTTTATGTGAGCGTTAACATAGACGTAACACGATGCTTACCTCCACCGTCCCCGCGGTGCCCCCATCCCCGTTAAGGAGCGTCATGTCCAGGAACCGGCCGGCGGCCCTGCGCCTCGCGCACATGGCCGCCGCTCTCGTCCTGCTCGCCACCGCATCCGTCCTCGCGGTCGTCCTCCCCCGCAGCGCACCCGCCCAGGCGGCCACCACGTTCACCAACCCGGTCGCCGCCGCCCCCTACGGCGCCGACCCGTGGGTCGGCTACTACAACGGCTACTACTACCTGGCCGCCACCACCTGGAACTCGCAGGTCGTGATCAAGCGGGCCACCTCGGTCGCCGCCCTGCCCGGCGCAGGCGAGAACGTCGTCTACACCGGCACCGCCACCGCCAGCTGCTGCAACGTGTGGGCGCCGTCGATGCACCGGCTGACCGGCCCGAACGGCACCCGGTGGTACCTGTACTACAGCGCCGGCACCGCCG
Source organism: Actinoplanes rectilineatus (assembly GCF_000962825.1). Taxonomy (GTDB): domain Bacteria; phylum Actinomycetota; class Actinomycetes; order Mycobacteriales; family Micromonosporaceae; genus Actinoplanes; species Actinoplanes rectilineatus. The sequence continues at coordinate 4,797 of NZ_JZKF01000124.1, read as the reverse complement.
CCTGCTGCGACGGGCAACGCTCGTTCGTGCTGGAGAGCTCCGGCGACAACCCGCTCGGTCCGTACACCTTCAAGGGCCAGCTGAACGTGCAGGCCGGCAACGGCTGGGCCATCGACGGCAGTGTCGCCACCATCAACGGGGCGAACTACTTCCTCTACTCGTCGTGGGTCGGTGACCTGCAGAGCCTGTTCATCGCGCCGATGACCAACCCGTGGACGGTGTCGGCGTACGGCACGCGGATCTCGTACCCCACCTACGACTGGGAGAAGGTCGGCGGGAACACCGAGGAGGGCCCGTACATCCTGCAACGCAACGGGCAGACCTTCCTGACCTTCTCCGCCAGCTCCTGCAACACCCCCGACTACAAGATCGGCATGCTGACCCTGACCGGCACCAACCCGCTGTCCGCGTCCAGCTGGACCAAGAAGTCCACCCCGCTCTTCCAGCGCAGCGACGCCAACAGTGTCTTCGGCCCCGGCCACCACTCGTTCTTCACGTCCCCGGACGGCACCGAGACGTGGATGGCGTACCACGCCAACGAGACCACCGCGCAGGGCTGCGGCGCCACCCGCACCACCCGGCTGAAGAAGGTCACCTGGAACTCCGACGGCACCCCCAATCTGGGCACCCCGGACGCCCTGACAGCGTCATTGACCGCCCCCGCCGGCGACCCCGGCGGCACGGTGTCCTTCCCGGTCGCCGGCACCCGCTATCGCATCGTCAACCAGAACAGCGGCAAGGTCCTCGACGCCCAGAACTGCGGCACCGCCAACGGCACCGCCATCCAGCAGTGGACGTCCCTGGGCAACGCCTGCCAGCAGTGGACCTTCACGAAGACGACGGCGAACTACTACCGCATCACCAACGCCAACAGCGGCACCGTCCTCGACTCGGTGAACTGCGGCACCGCCAGCGGCACCGCCCTCAACCTGTGGGCCAACCTCGGCAACGCCTGCCAGGAGTGGAGCCTCACCCCGATCAACGGCGGCTACCTGATCGCCAACCGAGGAAACGGCCTGGTCCTCGACGTGACGAACTGCGCCACCACCGACGGCACCGCGGTCCGCCAATGGTCCTCCCTCGGCAACACCTGCCAGCAGTGGAACATCACCGCCTGACAACCCCGCCTGAAGGCGCCGGCTCCCCGTCGGCGCCTTCTCCTCTTCTCGTACGCGCAAAAGCAGCCGCCCCGACCTCGCCACTCTCCATCGGATCGTCCCGCAGACCGACCAGGCGTTCCGTGGCCGCCACGTCCAGCGGAACGTGCTCGACGGCGCGATATCCGCACCCCGGACCCGCAGTCCCACAGCGTCGCCCCCGCCGCCCCAGCCGACACGGCGCGCGATCGATCAACACTGCGCCGCGGGCGACGCGCGGCTCAGGAGCCACCCCACAAGCCGGCCCGCCGTCGCCCGCGGCTGCCACACGGAAGCCAGACCACAGCCGGCCGTCGCCCGCGGCTGCCACACGGAAGCCGGACCGCAGCCGGCCGTCGCCCGCGGCTCTGCCCGTGACGCCGGTCAGCCACCGATGACGGCCCGCAACCGCCAGCCGTCGCCCGCGGCCGTTTTCGGCTCACGGACGAACCATGACCGACGGCCGAGCCAGTCAAGCCGTCGACCACGGCCACCCGGAAGGACGAAACCAGCCCTCAACAACGGCTCGAGAGCGCCCAGCCGTCGCCCACGGCCGTTCTCGGCTCACGGACGGACCGTGGTCGACGGCCGAGCCCGTCAAGCCGTCGACCACGGCTGGCCAGGAAGACGAAACCAGCCACCAGCGACGGCTCACGACCATCAGCCGTCGAACAAGGCCACCCTCGACCCACAGACCAACCATGACCGACGGCCGAGCTGCCCCGAGAATGCCGCCCGTCATATTTTGATCTTGGCGACGGCCCAGGAGGCAGCGCGCGACTGACCGGCGCCGACGGATGAAGCGACCGGAGGTGACTCTCGGCAGGCGCGATGGCAGCCGACACAGAGCAAGCACCTGGTCCGCCGCCCGGACGAAGCCGTCGACATCCGCGGCGGCCGGGACCGTGCCCCGAAGCCGGACGAAGCCGTCGGCATCCATGATGTCCACGGTTGCGGCTTTCGGCGTACCCCGGCAGGTGAATTCAGACGGCCCGGCGAAGGGCCTCGAAGATCCGGTCGACGTCGGTGTCGGCGGTACGCCAATTGCTGAAAGCGGCACGCAACGCGGGCGCCCCCTGGTAGACCGTCGGGGTCAGGAACGTCTCGCCGGAGTCGGCGACGGCCTGGACGGTCGCCGGCACGTCGGGAACGCTGAAGCAGACGACGTTCAGGCGCACCGGGGCGAGCAGCCGCACGCCGGGCAGCGTGGCGAGGAGATCGCCCAGCCGGTGCGCCGCGGCGGTGGTCCGGGTGACGATCTCGGCATGGCCCTCTCTGCCGTACGCGGTGAGCGTGAACCAGCTGGCCAGGGCACGGAGGCGGCGTGAGTTCTCCGGGGTGAGGTGCACGAAGTCCGGGTTGTCCTCGGGCACACCCAGGTAGGGCGCGGTGTTGCGGAAGACCGCGATCTGCAGGTCCCGCCGCCGGGTGAACTGGACTGCCGCGTCGTACGGCACGTTGAGCCATTTGTGCAGGTCGACGCAGACCGAGTCGGCGTCGGACAGCCCGTCGACGAGGTGGGCGTGCGCCGGGGACAGGGCCGCGAAGCCGCCGAACGCCGCATCCACGTGCAGCCAGAACGGGTAGCGTTCGCGGAGTGCCGCGACGGCCCGCAGGTCGTCGAAGTCGACGGTGTTGACCGTGCCGGCGTTGGCCACCACGATCACCGGCCGGCCGTCCTGCGCGGCGAGCGCCTCCTCGAGGGCGCGCACGTCGACGGCTTCCCGGCCGGGCAGCGTGGGCACCGGCTGCAGCGAACCCCGGCCCAGCCCGAGCACGGCCAGCGCCTTGACCACGCTGGAGTGGGCCGAACCGGACAGTACCGTGACCGGTCCGAGCGCCGCCGCGCCCTGCTCCGCCACGTCGACGCCGCGCTGCTCGCCGAGCCACTGCCGGGCGATCGCCAGTCCGACCAGGTTGGACTGGGTGGCGCCGCTGACGAACGCCCCACCGAACGCGGGCGTCAGCCCGAACATCTCCCGCAGCCAGCCGACCGTCTCGTCCTCGAGGGCGCCGGCCGACGACCCGGTCCGGTTCGAGCCGTTCTGGTCGAAGGTGCCGGTCAGCCAGTCCCCGGCGAGGGCCGCCGGGGTGGCGCCGCCGGTCACGAACCCGAGGTACCGGGGTCCCGCGCTGCCGGAGAAGCCGGGCGCCCACCGCTCGCTGAAGATCTCCAGTGCCCCGGCCGTCCCCACACCCCGTTCCGGAAGCGGCGCCGGGGCGGGGACGGCCGGGGCTGCCGCGACCGGCCGGTCGGCCAGGCCGGCGAGCACCCGCACGGCTTCGTCACGGGTGGCCTGCAGCAGGCCGGGCAGGTCGGCCAGGTCGTCGGCCAGGAAACGGTCCATGATCAGATTGTCGGCCGGACCGGACCGCCGTGTCGCGGTCCAGTTCCGGGCACCTGGCTCAGCCGACGTTCGGGATCCGCCAGAGGACCACCGTCGCCTCCCGGCCGGCGCGGTGGCACACCCGCAGCAGCCAGCCGAGGCCGATGAGTGAGACACCGTTCTGCGTCCGCCGTCACTCTCCTCATCGGGTACGAGCAAGCCGGGAGTCCCCGAACCCGCGGCGGACGGCCCGGCTGCCACACCGGGCCGTCGCTGGGCGCACGCTCATGTGCGCCGCGTAGGGGAGGTTCATCGCCGGGCGAAGGGGTCGCCGATGCGGATCGCGGCGAGACGGAGCTGGCTGCGCTCGCCCAGGAAGGTGCACGAGGAACTCGGCGTGCAGGTAGCAGCAGGACCCGTACGCACGGCGCTGATGGAAGCCATGCGGAGCGCTCGCATTTGACCGTCAACGCGCCGCCTCACGACGAATCCAGACGCCACCGTATTCCCGTCGATCTTCCTCAGCCGAGATCTTCTTTCAGAGTCATCGCTCGATCTCTCGGTTGATAGTCTCCGGCGGTGCCGATCATCCGCCTCGCTACCGCGTCCGATGTGCCATGACGCCCAACCTGCGCCGCGCTGTCCGCGCGGTCATCCTTGATGAGGACGACCGCATCCTGCTCTGCCGGTTCGACTTTCCTCACCCAGCGGTACCCGAGCAAGCGAAGGCGGTCTGGGCGGCGCCAGGCGGCGGCATCGAGCCCGGCGAGGACTCGCTGACGGCTCTGCGCCGTGAACTGCGTGAGGAAACCGGTCTGGCGATCACCGCCGATCCACCGCACATCTGGCACCAGGAAATCTCGGCCGTCGACCATCCGCGGGCCTCCGGCGGCATCGTCAACGACTACTTCCTCATCCGCGCAGACAACTTCCAGCCACGCGGCGACCTGACGGACGACCGACTCGCTGCCGAGGAGAATCTGGGCGGGTTCCGCTGGTGGCAGCTCTCGGAGATCGCCGGCCATACGGGACCTGAGCTGTTCTCGCCCCGCGACCTCACTACACCCTTGACAGCGCTGCTAACTGCAGGGATTCCGGATCGGCCGGTCCAACTCGGCCTCTAGAGACACGTTTCGTGGTCAGGGTGCGAAGCCCATCCGCGTGGTGATTTCGGGCGCGTTGGACGCCCCAATTCACCACACCCCTGGTGGTGTGGTGAATACGGGCGCGCTGGGCGCCCGAAATCACCACGCTGTTGTGGGTGTGGTGAATACGGGCGCGCTGGACGCCCGAAATCACCACGCTGTTGTGGGTGTGGTGAATACGGGCGCGCT
>NZ_JZKF01000123.1 GCF_000962825.1 Actinoplanes rectilineatus | reverse complement strand
GCGGCATGGATCAACCCGCCCGCAGAGAACCAGGCTGACCAGCAGATTCACTCAAAGAATCCGTGATCAACCCGCCTCAAAAATCTTGACACGTTCCGTGTACGGCGTGAGCCACTGCGTGTAGCTCAGTCCGAACACCGCCTCCAGCGCGGCGACATTCCCTGCTGAGGAGCGCAGGTGATGAGCCCAGAATCCTGGCTCATCAAACAGCGTCGACCCGTCCACCGCCAGGGCCGAAGCTGGTGGCGCCTGAAAACCTTCGAACTCTTCCAGAGCCCGTCTCGCAACCTCGACCTCAACCTCGAAGTCGGCAGCCACCCGCTCCGCCGTTATCGGGAAGTCCCACGCATCCCGGTGTTCGCGTCACAGCAGGGCTCGCCGTCCCAATCCCCGTTGTCGCCTGCCAAAAGAGTTGAGGCAGGATAAGGCTCCTGAGCTGGGGTGCCTCAGGTTTATTGGCAGGAGCGCGCCTGGGTTTCTGCCAATAAACCTGAGGCAAGGCGCGATGCGCTTGGTCGGTGATCTTGCGTTTGGCGGGGGATGTTGACGGCTTGTTCGTAGTGTTCGGGAGATTCGTAGCGCCGTAGCGATCGATGGCCGCCCGGGTTCCGGATGGCATCGATCTCGTCCATGATCCACTGGGTGATGGGCCCGAACTTCCGGTAGTGCGGCCAGGCATTCCATCGGTAGTCCAGGTTGACGGTGCGTTGTATTTCGCCGACGAAACGAGCAAGTGCGGGACCTTCCTGGAGAACACCCGCGGCGGCGGCATGCAGTCTGCTGAGAAGGTCCGGGTCGGTTTGCCGGCCCTGGGCCTCTTCGAAGAGTCGGACCATGGCGCGCTTGTCGACGGGTTCGAGGTTGTCGACCACCGCCTGATGACGCCAGTAGGGCGAGGCGAAGAGGCGGGCCAGGGCCATGGCCTCGGGGTAAGTCGCGGCGTCGAGGGTTGCGTTGTCGACGAAACGGGTCTCGTAGTCCAGGTGCTTGAAGACCTGAATGCGCTGGTAGGCCGGTTTGCCTTCCCAAAGCGACGTGTTCCAGTCGTGGCAGATCGGGACCGCATCCATCGTGGCGTTGCGGACCCGTTCCCGTCCGAACAGTTTGATCATGCGTCGATGCCGCCGGTTGGCTTTGAGGATGTCCGGCAAGCAGGTGAGATCCAGCTGATTGCCTTGGTGTCGGACACCGAGCCAGCGCCGATGCCGGAGGCAGACGATCTCCTCGTGAGTGGTCCAGACCGTCGCGCGGGCGGTTCGCCGTGTGATGACACCGCGCTGGGCCGCGCAGTGGTCGCAGGCGTATCGGATTCGATGGTGCGGCCAGCGCAGACCCCATCCGGTCGGGCCCGGACGAGGCCGGCCGGCGACGTGCATGGTGGCGAGATCGTCGGGCGAGCAGAGTTCGAGCATGGCGTAGCGCAACGTCCGCTCCGGAAACCCGGTGAGCGCAGACAGCTGTTCGGCGGCGATGTCGTCCTTCCTGCGCTTTTTGCTGCCGGTCAGGTGCAAGTGGAGGTCTTGGCCGGTCAGCGCGTTGGCTTCGGCCAATCGCCAGAGATAGGAGTGGACGGTCTCATTCACCAACGGTGGCGGTGTGCGCGGGAGCCGCCGCAGAGGCAGCAACCGTTCCGCGGAGATCGTCATGCGGCGCCCTGGTCGTCGGACTCAGCCGCGTAGTCAACCGAAGTGTCGTCGAGCAGCTCCCGGGTGATCGCCTCCGCGCCGGTGTCGATCGCGGTGAGCGCGGCGGCCCGGACCAGATGGGACAGGCTGCCGATCATTCCGCGGGTGCGTTTGTGCAGGTAGCGGTCCAGGCGGGCAAGCGTGCCGGGTTGGTGGCGGTGCAGCCGTAGCGCGTCTTCCATCGTGGCGATCAGGCTCTTCCACTCCGCCTGGTAGGGGAACGGGGCGGTCTTGATCAGCACGCAACGGCCGGCGATCTGTTTGCCCCGGACGCCGGTGAACAGGCCGTTGCGTTCGACGTTGATGCCGGCGTAGACGAATGTCGCGGGCAGGTGCTCGGTGAAGTATTTGAGGTGGTCGGACATGTCTTCGCCGGCGGCGGTGGCGAGGTTCAGGTTGTGAATCTCATCGACCAGCACCAGGTCGCAGCGGGCTTCGATGAGGACCCGGCAGACCGCGTCAGCGATGTCGGTGGTGTTGAAGCGCGCCTTGATCGGCGGTAGTCCGAGGAACCGAGCGAACTCCGCGGCCAGCTTGCGGGGCGAGCCCTTCGGCGGGGTGGTGACATAGACGACCGGGATGCGGTCCTGCCCGGGGAATCGCTGCCGGATCATGAGTTCGTGGGTGCGGCCGAGCTGCTTGAGCGCCGTGCTCTTGCCCGTGGTCCAGGCCCCGGAGACGATCAGCCCGCGGCGAGCGCTGGACTCCCGCCGGTTCAGCATGGTCAGCAGCCGTCCCTGCTGGGTGACCTGCCGAACCGTGGACGTCGCGACGATCACCATCTCGGAGTGGTAATCGATGCGAGCCTCGTCGTAGGCCATCCGCTCGGCCGAGCTCAGGGCGACCACCCGGGCTTCGGGGAGCAGCTCGAACTGGGCCGGCTCGGCATCGACGAACCGGCGCCAGCCCTGCAAGGTTGTGGGCGGATCCCGACGGTCCCCCAACCCTGGCTCGGTCTCCGGTTCCCCGTTCACCACCACCGCTTGGCCTCCTCCCGCGCGTCGAACACCGGCAACGGGATCACCGGCGCGAGACCCTCCCCGCTCTCCGGCTCCTCCTCCTCGGTCTCCGCGACCGGCCCGGCCAGCGCAGGAACTGGTCGCGGCCAGGCCGTCGTGGTGGTGGCCCGGGTCCGGCCGGCCACCTTGCGGTCCTTCTTCGTGGCCTTGCCAGGTGGCCCCTGCTCGGCGACATCCAGCAGATCCGCGGCGGCCTGCGCAATCTCGGCCTCGGTCGCCGCGTCCTGGCCTCGCTCCGCGAGAACCCGCCGGGCGTGTTGCCAGGCCAGCTCCCCGAACGGGGCCGGAGCGCTGCGCAAATGCTTCCACGGAACTTGGATCCAGCCGCCCTTCTAGTGGTCACGCACCCAGATCCGGGTGATGTCGTAGGGGTCGTAGCGGACCTCCCACTGGTTCTTCTTCGCGGCGACCCCGGACGGCTGCCCGCGCAGCGGCACCAGCGCCTTGTCGTCGTAGGTGCGCTTGCGCAGCTTGACGCCTTCTTTGCCGATCACGTGCCAGGACACCGGCAGCAGCTCGATGTAGTCGTTGCCGCCCAACGGAACCGCGGCGTACCCGCTGATCTCGATCAGCGCCGCATACTGCTCGTTCGGCGTCAAAGCCTTGTCCGGGGTGACCGGATCGCGTAACCCGTCGTGGGGCCGGTTCTGCCAGACCGCCACGATCCACTCGTCCAGCAGCGCCTGCAACTCGGCCATCGACCAGACCGCGCCCTTCTCCGCGTGCCGGCCTCGGTGCTCGACGCTGGAGCCGACGTAGCCGGCGACATACTGCGCGAACAGCGTGTCCACCGAATCGAAGCTGCGCTCGACGTTGCCCTTCTCCCAAGGCGAGCCCTTGTGGGTGGGTTGGAAGTTGATCCCCATCGCCCGGCAGGCATTCTGGAACGTTCGGGAGATGTAGGCCTTGCCGTGATCGCAGACGATCGTTTCGGGGACGATCACCGGCCGGGCAGCGGCGTGTTCCAGGCGCTCGTCTAACTCGGTCAGTCGGCGGTGCGGCAGCACCGACCGGGACATCCGCAACGCGTCGACCCACCCGGGGCGCATCGGTTCCGGTGTCATGGCCTTGGCCAGCAGGATCGCCGCGTCGGCGGCCTTGGTCGTCGGGCGAAGCACCGCGGCCGGGATTGTCCGTGTCGCCAGGTCGATCATCCAGGTGAGTTCCACTCGGTCTGTCTCGCCGTTGTCCAGCACCACCCGGACGTTCAACGGGGTGCTGTCGATCTGCGTCCATTCGCCCGGCCGGAACGCGGTCACCGTCCCGAACGGCCGTTCCGGCTGTTTCGCCACCGACTGCCGGGTCCGCGCCGAACCCGTGGTGTGCTTGCCCGCCGACAACACCGCGAACAGACGGTAGAACGTCCGCTCCGGTGGCATCGCCGGGGCCTCATTCCCATAGTCGGCCGAGAGGATTTGCTGCGTGCGGCGCCGCACCCTCGTAGCCGTGCCCGTCGACTGATGCGTCTGCTCCCCGATTGCGGTCAGCATCGCCGCGACCACCCGCTCATCGGCCCGCCCGGTCGGCGACGACAATCGCGTGAACCGGTGGTCCACCAGCGCCCACAAACCCTCACGCTCGTAAGCACGCCGCAACCGCTGCAGAGTCTTGAAGCTGATCTGCTCGCCCTGTGAGCTCAACTCCGCGACCTTCGTCAGCTCCCGTTGCCGCAGCGAGCGGATCTCCGGATCGAACTCCGGTCGACACCGCGCATCCTTCTCCGAGCTGGGCGGCAGTCCCGTGATCACCTCCATGATGTGCCGTTCCCACCAGCGAGCCTGTTCCACGGCCTCGTCTGGGAGGCCCTCCAGCAGGCCGGCCGGCGGCAACGGAGCCGGAGGAACCGCGGCAACGACCCTGAACGTCGGGTCGGTCAGCAGCTGGCTCAGCGGCATCATCACTACTTCGCTGGTGACGTCGAGTAGCCGGATCTCGCCGTTCGCTAGGCCATCCACCACGTGCACCTGATCGCGCAGCCGAACCTCGTCACCGATCCGCAGTATCGGCGGCCGCGACACCGTCACCGAGGTTCTCCCGCCACGCGGATCAGCGACGTCTCGTTCAACGGCGACGACCGCAGATCCGTCTGCAGCTCCCGCAGCCACAACATGTGGAATAGCGTCGGCAGCACTCCGAGCGGATCGCCGACCTCGCTTGCGCCCTCCATCAGCGGGACCGGTCGAGCGAATACCCGGCGTAGCTGTTCAGCGTGCCCTGGCCGGTGATATCGCTGATGCCGGTAGCCCGACAACCAACGCAAGTTCGTCGCGAGAACCGGATCGAGGGCGCCGACGCGCTCGAACCCCCAGCCGACGGACTCGCAAGCCCGCGCTGTGGCCGTGAACTTCGCCGCGTCTTTGGGACCGATCCGCTCATCGGCGCGAACGTCGATCACTACTGCGGTTCCGTCACGGCGCCGGACGAAGTAATCCGGCGCGTGGCGAACCGGACGTTCCTCGTCGTCCTGCCAGCACAACCAGAACGGCTGCGACGCAACCGCGACGACATCCGGGTCGGCGTCCAGCAGTATCAGCCGATCATGCTCCAGCCAGGATTCGTAACCGACATGCTCATGGCTGGTGGCGAAGTACCAAAGTCCAGAGAAGCTGCGCTGACCACGGCGGGAGGTGAATCGACGGATCTGGCCGCATCTCTCGAACGGTGTGTTCCAGCTGGTCAGCAAAGGCTCTCGACAGCGAACGCCGTCAGCATCGATGAAGGCCAGCTCGAATCTCTCGCCGTAGATTGCCGACGGCAAGGCCCTGGCAGCGTCCACCCCAGCACCGCCCTGTGCGCATCGAGGCGAAGCCCTCGCGTTCCGGGCAACCTAGTCTGCCAGCGGCAAGGCGCGAATCGACCAGCGGAGCGAACGATTCACCCAGCCGATGAATTCGCTGCGCGGTGCCGTCTACAGATCGATCTGATGATCGATCGGTCGATGGGTCGGACCGACGTACTGCGTCAGCTTGATCAGATTGTCTGAATCCCTGTGCACCATCACAGGGATCGTGCTGTCGTCCTCGAACCGTAACGTGAAGACCGGGTCCAGGTCACAGAGGAACGCGAACCCTTCGCGCTCATCTTCATCTTCACTGATCAACTGGGCTTCGGCGTTCCACTCGGCATCGGAGGCAGTGATGACCACCGTCACCTCGGCGCTCCCGAGAAGCGTGGAGGAGTTCGCCCACCAATCCAGCCAGCCGCGACCTTCGTACCGATCCATGTTGACGATCTTGACCTACCGAGACATCCGACCGCTACGACTCTCGCCGGCCATCGACTGACCTGACGCGGCCGCTGTGCTCAACATCCGCCCAGCCCTTTCGTGCTGGCGTAACTGGGCGACAGAGCGACCGGCCCGACCCATCCCCGGATGACGGCGCGGATCTGACTACGCCGCGGCTGGGCCGGATGAACATCGCGGCCCTGTGCCCAGTTGTCCAGCAGGCCCCGAGTCGTCTCCAAAGCCGTGGTCACCATCGTGTGGGCGCGCTGCTGGTCGTCCCAGGTGTACCAGAGCGCCCAACCCTCATCTCGGGTATCGACACCGAGTCGAGCACAGCCAACCCGATAGTTGTCTTGCTGGGCTTCCGTTTCACCCGGCACGAACAACGCAGCGCCGCCGAGGTGGAGCACCGGTCGGTTCGGTTCGATGCAACCGTCGTCCTCGAAGTGATGGTGCCGAAGGATGCGGGCCATCTCGTTGACCGCGCGTTGCAGCGGAGTGGCGTCCGCCGGGTCGTCGCCGTACGTTTGCCAGCCCTCATCCCGCGCCGCAGCGACCACGTCTAGGGCATGTAGCTCGACCTGCCGCAGATAATCACGCACGTTGAGTTCTGGCTCCAACACCAGCACAGTGTGGCCGCCGCTCAAGATCTTGTCGCGCGATTTGGCGGCCCTGCAGAGGCAAGCACCCTGCCGGCTGTCTCTGCCTCAACTCGGTTGGCAGAAGTGTCGGAATGCCTCAGCTCTTCTGGCAGTGCCTCACATCAACTGGCAGCCGACACCCGTACCCATACAGCTCCATGATGATCATCATCGCGGCAGCGCGCCTCTCGCACGCGTTGCGTACAACATAACTGTCATTATGGTGTACCGAAATTATGTCCGGTTTGCACCTCTGACTGGATTATTGGATTACTGGTTATTGCAATACGTTAATTAACGCGGAAGTGACCCCGGGTGGATGTGGCGTGGGAAAGTCAGCCCGCAAGTCGGGCGGCGCGGGTTTCCAGGTAGCGGCACTCGGCCAGGCTGGTCGTACCGCGGGCAGCGCGGTGGTAAAACTCCCGGGCCGCCGGATGGTCGCCGGCCATCTCCAGAAGGTGTGCGCGGACCGCGTGCAGCCGGTGGTGGTCCGTGATCCGGTTGTCCGCTGACAGTTCGTCCAGCAGGGCGAGGCCGGCCCGCGGTCCGTCGATCATGGCGACCGCCACCGCCCGGTTCAGGCTGGCCATCGGGTTCGGCGAGAGCCGCACCAGGATCTTGTACAACGTGTTGATCTGACGCCAGTCGGTCGCGCCGGTGCTGGGCGCCTCGTCGTGCAGTGCGGCGATGGCTGCCTGCAACTGGTAGGGGCCGAGTGACGAGCGGGTCATCGCGTCGGTGACCAGCGCGACACCCTCGGCGATGCGACCGCGGTCCCACCGCGAGCGGTCCTGCTCGTCGAGCGGGATCAGCTCGCCGTGCAGGCCGGTGCGGGCGTCCCGGCGGGCGTCGGTGAGCAGCATCAAAGCCAGCAGGCCGGCCACCGCGCCGTCGTCCGGCAGCAGACGGTGCAGCATGCGGGTCAACCGGATCGCCTCGGCGGCCAGGTCGTCGCGCCGCAGCCGGTCTCCGGAACTGGCGGTGTAGCCCTCGTTGAAGATCACGTACAGCACGTGCAGCACGACCCGTAGTCGCTCCGCCCGATCCTGCCCGACCGGCATGGTGAACTGGCTGCCGGCGGCCCTGATCAGCTGCTTCGCCCGGCTGATCCTGGCCGCCATGGTCGGTTCCGGCACGAAGTAGGCGCGGGCGATCTCCGCGGTGGTCAGGCCGCCGACCGCGCGCAGCGTCAACGCGACCTGCGAGGCCGGGCTCAGCGCCGGGTGGCAACACAGGAACAGCAGGGTGAGCGTGTCGTCCCGGTCGCCCGGCGTGTCCTCGCCGTGGCCGGGCGACGTCCGATCCGGCTCCAGGAGGGTCACCTCGTCCTCGCGTCGCCGCCGGGCCTGTTCGCTACGGATCTGGTCGACCAGGCGGCGGCCGGCGACCGTGATCAGCCAGCCACGTGGGTTGCCGGGGACGCCTTCGGCCGGCCAGCGTGTCGCCGCGGCGAGCAGTGCCTCCTGCACGGCGTCCTCGCTCAGGTCGAACTGCCCGTAGCGGCGCACCAGCGCGCCGAGGACCTGCGGCGCAAGCGCGCGAAGCAGGCCCTCGACGGTGGTGCGGTCGGCGCTCACGCGGTCGGGCCACCGGAGAAGATCACCTGGCGGACCTCGATGCCCAGTCCGTCGACCCGGGCGTCCGGGATCATGGCGGCCAGCTCCAGCGCGCGGTCCCTGCTCGCGACGTCGACCAGGTAATAGCCGCCCAGGAACTCCTTGGCCTCCAGGTAAGGGCCGTCGGTGACGACCGGTACACCGTCGCGGACACGGACCACCGCACTCTGGGACGGGTCGGCCAGCGCCTCGGTGCTGATCATCTCGCCGGACTTGCGGATCGTCGTCATGAACTCGCCATGGCCGGCCATGATCTCCTGGCGCTCGGCCTCGGTCAGCTCCTCCATGATGACGGGGTTGATGTTCATGATCAGCAGAAACTTCATTACCAACTCCTGAGCGTTGCAGCGCCCGGCCGGGCGCCTTCACCAGGTGGTCGTCGCGAACCGGCTGCCCTTGACATCCCGGCGACAGATTCCACAGATCAAATAATTCTCCGGGTACGCGTCAAGAACCGCCGACCGGCTCCGACCTCACCATGGCCATCGCCATCGCCATCACAGGAGGAGCACGTGGCTCAACTGCTGAAAGTCCAGAACTTCAACGTCTCGAGTGACGGCATCGGCGCCGGTGAGGACCAGACCCTGGAGCGGCCGTTCGGTCATGTCGACCCCGAGAGGCTGTTCGCCTGGGCCGGCGCCACGGCGAGCTGGCCCAGGCGCACCGAACCCGGGGGCAGCCGGGGTCTCGACGACTACCTCACCCGGGACTTCGCCCACAACATCGGCGCCGAGATCATGGGTCGCAACAAGTTCGGTCCCCAGCGCGGGCCCTGGCGCCACCACGAATGGCGCGGCTGGTGGGGTGACGAGCCCCCGTTCCACACCCCGGTGTTCGTCATGACCCACCACGGGCGTCCTTCGTTCACGCTCTCCGACACCACGTTCCACTTCGTCGGCGGCGACCCTGCCACGGTTCTCGGCCAGGCCCGGGAGGCGGCGCAGGGCAGGGACGTCCGGCTCGGCGGCGGGGCTACCACCATCCGGCAGTTCCTCGACGCCGACCTCGTCGACACCCTGCACGTAGCGGTCTCGCCGGTCGAGCTCGGGTCCGGAGTACGGCTCTGGGAGTCCCCCGACGAGTTGCTCGACCGGTTCCACCTGGAGGTCGTTCCCAGCCCGAGCGGGGTGATGCACCATCTGTTCTGGCGAAAGTGACCTGCATCGGATACTGCTCACCATCCGCGGTGACGCGAACTCGCCCAGCTCGACACCGACGGCTACCGGCCGCTGCGGCCGGCCGAGGCCAGCCCCGGCAAGTAACTGGCCGACGGCTCCGTGAGCGACGGGTCACGCGGCCTGGGCTGGGATCCAGTCAAGGATGCGGCGCAGCACGGCGCGTAGGCTCTCCGGACTGCGGTCGATCCGGCCCATGATCAGGCCACCCTGGATCTGGCAGATCATCGTGGCCGCGAGGTCCTCATCCTGGTCGTTCGGCTGTTGCCGGTGCTGTATGGCGGCGACGCCGGTGGCGAGCGTCTGCCGCCAAGTGGTGCTCTGTGCGATCAGCCAGGCGCTGAGATCCTCGTCGGTGGCTGCCACCTGAGCGGCCAGGGCCGTGAGGGGACATGTCCAGCGGCCCTGGGTGAAGTAGTAGACGCTGAGGCCGTCGCGCCATGCCTCCCACGACCGCCGGCTGGACAGGTCGTGCAGCGCCGGTTCCTGCGCGGCGGTCAGCTCGGCGATCTCGTGTTCGAAGACCGCCCGCAGCAGTCCACGCTTGCCCTGCGGGAAGTAGTGGAACAGCTGGGATCGGCTGGTCGAGGTGGCCGTGCCCACTGCGTCCAGGCTCAACGTCTCCAGTCCGTGCGCTCGGACCTGTTCCGCGGCGGCATTGACGATGCGGGCCCGGGTGGCCCGGCCCTTGCTGGTCAGTCGCGACACGTCCATGTGGCGGATCTTACCAAGAATGGACTGCGCGATCCAAAAGGTTTAGATTCTGGACCGCGTAATCCATTTTTGAAGGGGCACCCATGAACGAGAACGAGAAAACCCTGGTGATCGGTGGTACCGGCGCGATGGGCCGCGCGGTCGTCGAGCATCTCGTCCGGATCCCTGGGCGATCGGTGGTGGTCCCGACCCGAGACGCGCAGAGCGCCCGGGCGCGGCATCTGCAGACCTCAGGGGCGGTTGAGATCATCGAGGGTGAACTCACCGACAGCGCGTGGTTGGACGGCCTGATGGGCACCGTCGACTCGGTGTTCTGCAACACCAACTTCTTCGCCACCAACAGTCCAGTCGCCGAATACGAGCTGGGCCGCGCGATCCTTGACAGCGCACACCGGCAACGCGTCGACCAGTTCATCTGGTCATCGCTGGACGACGCGCTGGCCCTGACCGACGGCACCGTCGCCGTTCCGCACTACGACGGCAAAGCGGCCGTGGCCTCGTCCATCAACCTGCAGCGGGCCGAGGAGATGATGCGGCAGGTGAACGACGGATGGTTCACCGACCACGTCGCCATCCTCACCACCGCCCCTTACTACGAGAACCTGACCTCCGCGCTGGCACCCACCCCGGGAAGGCTCACAGACGGGCGCGAGGGCATCACGTTCGTCCTGCCGTTCGGCGACGGCCACTACCCGATGATCGCGCTCTCGGACATCGGGTGGTTCGCCGCGTACATGTTCACCAACTGGCAGTCCTGGGGCACCCGCGACCTCGCCGTCGTCGGTGACCGTCTCTCCGGCGCGGACATCGCCCGGACAGTCGAGCGGCGCACCGGTATCCCCGCTGAGTACCGGAACCTTCCGCTGGAGGTCGTCGTCGCCTCCGTCCCGGAGGTGGGCCACGACCTCGCGGCGATGAGCGCCTTCCTGCAGACACGTGACATCGCCACCCGAGACCGCGATCTCAACCGGCTGCGCGCCCTCCACCCCGCACTGCTGACCTTCGATCAGTGGGCCGCCACCGCCGCCTGGCCGGCACCCGCCCGAACACGCTGACCTGCATCCCGTACGACCTGAGGGAGCGGGAGAAAACCCTCGAAGGCCCAAAGAGCCGTTTTCTTGACAGTCCCCCCGGGACACCGGCTTGAAGGCGCGTGTGACCCGAACCTGCTCGCGGCCGGCGGTCGGGTCACACGGTGACGGTGTCGACGAATGCCCGGACTGCCTCCACCGTGGGGGCCGGGGCGCTCAGGTGCGGGAAGTGGCCCGTGGCGCTGAGGACCTGAAGCCGACTGCCGGGGATGTGCTCGTGCAGGTAATCACCGGCCGAGGCCGGCACCATCGCGTCGGCGGTGCACTGCAGGACCAGTACCGGCAGTTTCAGCAGGGCGAGGTCGTCGCGGTGGTCGGAAAGGAACGTGGCGCGGGCGAACTGCAGGGCGATCCGCGGGTTCGTACGGGCGAAGCTCTGCACCAGTTCCTCGGTCAGCTCGGGCATGCTGCCGTCGGCCATCACGGTCGGTGCGGTCGCCCGGGACCAGCCCAGGTAGTTGCTGTCGATAGCGTCCAGCAGGCCCTCGATGTCGGCGCGGGAGAACCCGCCGACGTAGCCGTCGTCGTCGACGTAGCGCGCCGAGGCGGTGATCATCACCAGGCCGGCGAAGCGCTCTGGTTCTTCGATCGCGGCGAGAGCGCCGATCATGGCGCCGACCGAATGGCCGACCAGCATCACCTGGTGCAGGTCCAGGGCACGCAGGATGCGCAGCAGGTCGTCGGCGTGGCCGCGCAGCGTGCCGTAGCGCTCGGGCGGGTAGCCGTTGACCGCGCCCTGGTCGTCGCCGAGGATGTCGAACAGCACGGTACGGCGGTCTTCCTCGAACTCCGGGGTGATGAACCGCCACATGTGCTGATACTCGCCGAAGCCGTGCACGAAGACCATGGGCGGCGCTTCCTGGTTCCCGCCCAGCTGGACACGATGTCTCCTCAGTGGATCCATCGACGAAACTATACTTCGACTGCCGTCCGGGTGGAGAGGGTAAGCGTCGAACAAGGGAGGCCCGGCAGGATGAGCGAGGCCGTCGAGTCGTACTTCGTGTGTGCCACGCCGCGTACGGGCAGCTCTCTGCTGATCGGGCTTCTGGACTCCACGGGGGTCTGTGGCCGGCCGCAGTCGTATTTTCGGGCGCCGGACGAGTTGTTGTGGGCTGAGCGGTGGCGGCTTGGTCCTGCCCCGAGCTACGCGGACTTTATGCGGGCGGCCCGGGCGGCGGGCAGCACGCCGAACGGGGTGTTCGGGGCGAAGCTGATGTGGGGGACGCTGGGTGAGGTCGTCGACAAGCTACGGACGGTTCACCGGGACCTCGCCGGTGACGATCTCGGGCTTCTGCACCGGGCGTTCGGTCGTGCGGGCTTCGTCTATCTGGCACGGCGTGACGTGGTGGCGCAGGCTGTGTCCTGGTTGCGCGCCGAGCAGACCGGCACGTGGTTCGTCGGCGGCAACGGTGAGATCAGCGGCGATGGTGGCGGCAACGGGCGGGAGCCGGTGTTCGACGCGGGTGCGATCCGGCGCCTCATCTCCACGATCGAGGAGCACAACGCCGCCTGGCAGGCATGGTTCGCCACTTGCGGGATCCGCCCGCATCGGGTGTTCTACGAGGATCTCGAGCGGGACGTGGTGGCGGTGACCCGCGGGGTGGTGGAGTTCCTCGGCATCACGGTTCCGGATCAGGGGCCGCCGATCGTGGCGCGGCACCAACGTCAAGCCGACGAGATCAACAAGCGGTGGATCAAGCAGTATCGGGTTCTGTCAGAACGATTCTCCTGAGATTTCGGCAAGTGGGGTGCGCGCCGAAAGGCCCTTTTGGAAAGGCCACCCAGCGCGCGTACGCCGAAAAAGGGTCCCTATTCGACGACCCACATGAAGGGCGGCCAGTCCGGCGCCGCGGCCAGCACCACGGTCTGACCGCGCCACGACGCGATCGTCAGGGCGGTCGCCTTCATCGGATTGACCCGCCGGCTCATGTCGATGCCCTTGCGCAGTTGCTTCCCGGTGGTCGCATCCCACACCTGCAGCCGCGGGTACGTGCTGGTGGCGGTCGCCACGATCGGCCGTCCGTGGTGGTCGCCGAGCGCGATCGCCGCCACGCCCATTCCACCGGCCTGGATCCGCAACAGCGTCTCGCCGGTGGCCGCGTCCCAGAGGCGCACCTCACTGCCGAAGTCGGCACCGGCCGCCACGATCTGCCGGCCGCCGACCCGGCCGGTGGTGAGCACCGAGTACAGGTGGACGGGCATGCCCGAACCGGGCGGCAACTCCTTGAAAGGCTTGCCGAACGTGCCGGGAATCCGGTCACCGGTGGCGGCGTCGTACAACACGATCGCGTCGTCGGATTCCGGGTTCTGCGTGGCGATCGCGACGACCTGCCGGCCACCATGGTCGAACAGCACCGGCGCGGGGATCAGCCCGGCGTACTGCGGCTCCAGCGGCACATCGGCCCGGACCTGCCCGGTGGCCAGGTCGAGGATGCGCAGGCGCGGCTTCTCCCCGTCCGACGGGTACAGCACCGCGGCCGTGCCCTGCCCGTCGACGCCGATGCGGTGCACGTCGTCGACGCCGGCGTCGACCCGGGCGACCGGCCGGCCCGCGGCCACGTCCCAGAGCATCATGGGGTTGCCGGGCAGGACCGCCACCGTGCGCCCGCCGAGCGTGGTGACACCGGCCGGGGGCTGGACCGGTCCGCCGTAGAACGGCGAGACGACCGGTTCGCCGGTGGCCGCGCGGTGCACGGTCAGCCGGTTGCGGGTGCCGGCCTGGGCGATCAGCCCGCCGCCGAGCGCGACGTCGGTGATGGTCCCGGTGCCGAACGGCACCGGTGAGGGAACGGGGCCGTCCGGTCCGGTCCGCCAGCAGCCGGCGCCGACGTCGCCGTCCTCGGTGTACCAGGTCAGCAGCGTGGTGAGGTCGTCGGCCACGGTGATAGCGGTGATCTGCCCGGCGTCCTGCGGCAGCACCGCCAGCGGCGGGTGGGCGACCGGCACACCGGCGAGGACGTCCCACGCCCACGGCGCCCCGGTCTCCGCATGCACGCCGATGACCAGGAGTCTCCCGTCGATTTCGGTGATCGTCCAGACGAGGTCCGGCGGGACCGAGAACAGCCGGCCGACGACCTTGCCGGTGAGCACGTCGCGGACCTCCCGGCCGGAGCCCTTGGCTTGCGCCGCGAGCAACCTTCCCTGGTACGCGACGAAGCGCACCCCGCGATAACCACGGCTGGCCACCTGTTCGCCGTCGTCCACCCGCCACGCCTTGATCCAGGCGCTGCCGGCGACCGCGACCACGTCGACGCCGCCACCGTCCGGGTCGACGACGGTGGTCACCGCCACGGACACGCCGGTCCGTTCGTGGCGGATCTCCGCGCCGACCGGGATGCCGGTCACGGCGTCCCGGACCCGGACCACGCCGCCCGGGGAGGCCGTCGCCAGCAGGGTCCGCTCCCCGCACCGGCCCAGGGCCATCGCCCGCGGCGGACGGTCCCCGTGCAGTCCGGCCCGGTCCGGCAGTGACATGCCGGAGTCCCTGTCGAACGCGCGCAGCGGCAGCCGGTCGTCGCACCGGCCGCCGAACAGGACCACGGTGCCGTCGACCAGTATCGACTCGGGTTCGAAACCGCCGAGATGGTCGGCGGGCACCCGTTCGCGTTTCTGGTCGTAGTACTGGACCCAGCCGTTCTCGTCCCGCACGCTGTTCCCTTCGCCGCGGAGAAAGTGAGCCGTATTCTCGCGCACCCCCGCGCGGGCTCAGCCCCGGGCCGGTCGCGGCTATGACCCGGCCGCGGGCCGCAGTCCCAGCCACTGCTCGGCGTCCCAGGCGTGGAATCGTTCCACCTCGGCGAAGCCCAGTTTCGCCGCGAGGCGCATCGAAGCGGTGTTGGCGCTCTGCGTGAACAGCACGACCGGTTCGGCGGGCAGGGCCGCATCGAACCAGTCCAGGGCCGCGGCGCAGGCTTCCGACGCGTACCCCCGTCCCCACGTCTGTGGCAGGAAGAGGTAGCCGAGGTCGACCCGGCCGTTGGCCGCCGGGCGGCGGTCGCCGGTGGGCCGGCGCAGCAGGATGTGCCCGATCATCTCGCCGTCGCGGTCCACGACGAAGCTGCCCGGCCACCGGCCGGGCAGCTCGGGCACCTCACCCTCCGCGTCGGCCCGCGAGCGGGGGCCGCCGAGGTAGGTGTTCACCCCCGGGGAGACGAGCAGCTCGACGAAGACCGGCCGGTCGCGGGCCTGCGACTCGCGCAGCACGAGACGCTCCGTCCTGATCGGCGCGGGCGGCCACGGCACATCTCCCAGATCCGACATGCGCGGAACGCTAGCAGTCCCCGGCCGTCCGCAGTGTCCTGCTGAACGCCACCTGGCTCTTCACCGCCCGGTAGCCGTTCTTGCGGTAGAAGTCGTGAGCCGCCTCGCGTTCACTGCCGGACCGCAGGTACACCAGGTCGACGCCGTGCCGCAGCGCCCACTGTTCGGCGTGGCGCAGCAGGGCGCCGCCGACACCGGCCCGCTGGTGCTGCTCGTCGACGGCGAGGCCGGCGATCTCCACGCGGGGGCCGACGATGAGGCTGTGGCTGCGGAAGACGTGACACCAGCCGAGGATCCGTTCCCCGTCGTCGGCGACGAAGACCCCGTTGTCGTCCGGCATCGCTGTCAGCCGCTGCCGGATGTCGTCGTCGCCGACGGTGTAGCCCATCGCCGCCACCAGCGCCACCAGCGCCGTCGCGTCGGTGTCCCGGACATCCCTGATCTCGAAACCCATGGGCACATTCTGGCCCAGCGGCCGGCCGGTAGGGTGCCCGTCGATGACGGAACACAGTGGAACCAGCTGGCTGGCCGATCACGGCACATCTGGCCGGACACGGAGTGGACGCGTTCGGGATCGACCTGTCGCCGAGGATGGCGGCGGTGGCCCGCCACGAACATCCGGAACTCCGGTTCGTGGCGGGATCGATTTCCACCCCGGCCAGGGGACAACCCTCAAGACTGAGGGGTACGGGGGCCACCCCATGAACGTGCGCGTGCATCGCCGCAGCCCGGGTCGCCTGGCCGTGTTGCTGGAACGGGCCGGTTTCGCCGTGACGGGGTGGATGGAGTTCGGCCTGGGGACAGCGGCGCCCGGTGCGGTCGTGACAGGCTGCTGAGCAGGCATGATCTGAGTTATCGGGGCATTCACGGGATAAACGGCGCCACCGCGGTGTTGGATGAACGAACGGTCTTCGTTTAGGGGGCGTTGACGATGGTGCGCGCTGTGGGTGTGCCCCGCGAAGCAGTCGATGTCGTGCAGGAGCAGCCGCTGCCCTGGCGTGCTGCCGCGGTGTACGTGTCGTTCGGGGGTGGCTCGGCGCGGACCTGCCAGGTGACCCGGCACCCCGGGGACGTGCTGCGGGTCGAACTGCCCGGACTGGCCGCGGAGATCGGCACGCAGGCCGAGGTGCAGTGGACGCAGGACGGGCGCGGCGGGTACGCGTGCGGCACGGTGGTCCCGGTCGCCGACGGTGAGGCGCCCGGGGTGTACATCCGGGTCGACGAGTCGGTCTCGGGTGTCGAGCGCCGTCTCGGGGTGCGGGTGCCGGTGCGGATCCCGGCGACGATGGCGGTGGCGTCCGACCGGGTGTACCCGGGACACACCGACGACCTGTCGACCGGTGGCGCGCACGTGACGCTGAACCCGGCGGTGATCGGTGAGGAACTGGTGCGCCAGTTCGCCGCGGAGCTGGCCAGCGGGGCGCACCTGGTGGCCGAGTTGCACCTGCCGGACGGGGTGGCCCGGTTGACCTGCCTGGTGGCGGCGACCGGTGGCCAGCCGGGTGACGTGCGGCTGAAGTTCGTCGACGTGGACAACCGGACCGAGGAGCGGCTGGACGCGTTCCTGCGGCGGGCGCAGCGCCGGATCCCGATGTTCTGACGGCACGCCCGGAACGGGGCCGGGCGCGTTCCGCCGGATGCCGGGTTACATGATCGCCTACCGGGGCCGGGACCGGGCGTGGGGTGCGATGCTCGGGTAGGGGCGGCGCGGATGGCCTCGCAACGGGAAGGTCAACCGAAGGTCAGGCCGGACGTGCCGGTGGTGGGAGCGCGGCCGGTCGCTGCGCGCAGGGCGGCCGCCGGGTCCGGGGCGCCGGCCGTTGCGGGGAACAGTCGCTGCAGGTGTGCGGCGGCGGCCGGGGTGAGCCATGCGGGGACCGGGATCGCGTCGGCGATGTCGAGGCCGTGGACGGCGATCTCCAGCACGCGCGTGGTCAGGAACTCGTCGAGCAGCATCGCGTCGCCGTGCCGGGTCACCACGATCCGCCCGGGCGGTTGTGTGCGGGCGTCGTCGAGGGCCTGCCGGCAGGTCTTCTCCAGCTCGGTGATCAGCTCGTCCGGGGTGGCGCCGCCGATCGTGCGGCCGAGGGCGATGCGGTCCTCGTTGGCGCTGTCACTGAACCGCTCGTCACCGCGGTAGTAGCGCGCCGCGTCGGTGTCCGCCCGCTCCGGTGCCGGGCCGGCGATCATGCCGGGCACCCGGCTGACGACGGCGATGATGTGCCCGGCCAGGTCGCGGACCCGCCAGGGGGTGCAGCGGGTGAGGCGGTCCCAGGCGCCGGCGGGCAGGGACCGCAGGGCTGCGGTGAGGGCTTGGGACTCCCGGTCGAGCACCTGGGTCACGGTCACCATGGCGATGGTACGGGTGTCGGGAAGTGCAGCCGCCAACGCCCGGACCGGTGGGTGAGCCGGGTGATCGACAGGGGTGCCACGTCGAGGATCTGGTAGCCGGTGGGTGGCAGCCCGAGCGCCGCGGTCAGCAGTGCGCGGATGATCAGCGGGTGCGCGACCACGATGCCGTCTCCCCCGGTCCGCGTGGCCCCGGCCGGGGCGGTCGTCGTGGGTGGGGCCTCGGTCATGGTGGACAGCCAGGTGGCGGCGCGGGATCCGGCCTGGGCCAGGGACTCGCCGCCGTGGTCGCGGAAGTCCGGGTCGGACAGCCAGGTGCGCAGGACGGCGGGGTCGATCTGGTCGAGGGTGCGGCCGGTCCAGGTGCCGAAGACGGGATCGGCGAGGGCCGTTTCGACGTGGGCGGACGTGATCGCCGTGTCGCCGCCGAGTGCCCGGGTCGTCTGGCGGGACGCGCGAGACGGGCTGGTGGTCCAGCTTTTGGCGGAGCGTACAAGAGAAGAGAGCGCAAGCGACGCGCGCAGGCCTCCCTCGTCGAGGTCCTCGTCGCCTCCGAAACGGGCGCGACGCAGCCCCGGCGTGGGAGCGGCGGCGATCAGGCGCAGGCCGCTCATCGCACCGTCCGCATCGGTATGTGGACCATGCGGGCAACCTAGCACCCGGGTACGACATCCACCTGCCTCGATCACCGCGCGGGCGGCTCTCACCGTCTGTTGATCTTCCGCCTGGTGGATGCCGGTTTGTCGGGCACGCCCCGGTCATGATCAAATTCGGCGTGACCAACGATGACCATCACGGTGCGGCGCCCGGCTGGGATGCCATCACCGCAGCGCTGGCCCGCCTCTACCCCGGCGCCGAGCCCCGGTTCGCCGCCTACCCGCCGTCGGAGTTCGGCCGCAATCTGCAGGGCTGTTCCGCGTACGAGGCCGCCGGGCACTGGCATTACGTGACATTCGGGTTGACCGAACTCTGGGGCAAGAGTCCCGACGACGACCCGGAATTCTCCGGCTGGGGATTCGAGCTGACGTTCCGCCTGGTCCGGGCCGACGACGAACACGTGCCGCCGGGCTGGCCGGTGAGCATGCTGCACCAGATCGCCACCTACATCAACAGCCAGGGCATGCTGTTGGAAGCCGGACAGTGGATCGACATGCGCGGCCCGATCACCGGGTTCCCGGAGTCGGGTGGCCCGGAGACCGGGCTGTGCGTGTTCGTGCTCGCCGACGATCCGGAACTGACGGAACTGCGCACGCCCAACGGGCGGGTCGCGTTCCTGCAGCTGGTCGGGGTGACCGAGGCGGAACGGGACGGGCTGACCGAGATCCCGGACGACCCGCTGATGATCACTGATCCTTCTCGGGCCTGACACTCCTCTTCTCACTGTCCGTCGTCAGCGCTCGCCGACGGGGTCGGCGAGCGCTGACGACACCGGGCAGGACTCGCGGCGCGTGCTGCCCGCGGCCGTGGCTTGACTCGTCCCCTGGGGCAGGGTCGAGACTCGTTCCGCAGGGGATGCCGGGTCGGTGGCGTTGACGGTGGGAGGCGGCGATGGAGACGTCGGGCAGTATCGCGGCGGGGTTCGACGAACGCGCGGCGGGCTATGACGACGACGTGTGGCATGTGCGATATGCGCGACGGCTCGTCGAGCTGGCCCGTCCCGGCGTGGGTTCCCGGGTGCTGGACGCCGCCACCGGGACGGGCATGGCGGCCCGGGCCGCGGCATTGGCGGCCGGCCCCTCCGGGCACGTCACGGGCGTCGACATCTCCGACGGCATGCTGCACCGGGCCCGCCGGCATCCCCCGGAGGCCGGTGCGGCACCCGTCGAGCTGATCCGGGCCGACGCCTCCCGGCTGCCGCACCTTCCCGACCGGTCGTTCGACCTGGTGCTGTGCTCGGCGGGCATGCTCTACCTGCCGGTCGCGGCGGCGCTGGCCGAGTGGTGGCGGCTGCTGCGGCCGGGCGGCACCGTCGGGTTCTCCACCATGCGGGCCGGGTTCCCGAGGATCGCGGGCCTGTTCCGTGGGCTGGCCGTCGCCCACGGTCTGGTCCTCGACGATCCGGTGGCGCCGCTGGGCACACCGCAGCAGTGCCGCCGCGTGCTGGCCGACGCGGGGTTCGTGCCGGGTGAGGTGATCGGCGGGACGGTCCGGTTCAGTCGCGCCGACGCGGCGAAGGCCTGGCACGCGCACACCCGGGGCGTGCACCGGGCCGCGTTCGCCACCCTCGGGCCGGGGCCGGCACACGCTTTCGAGCAGGAGTTCGCCGCTGTGCTGGCTGAGCGGCTGGCCGCCGACGAGGAGCGGTTGCTGACCGCGGAGGTGCTCTACGCCTTCGGGATCAGGCAGCTGCCGGACCCCGGTCACCGACCTGGTCCTCAGGCGGTGCGGAGGGGCTGCTGAGCGCGGATGTCCGGGCAGATAACGTGTCTGCGCCGGTCAGTGGTGCTCGACGAGGCTGGCTACCAGCGGTAGGGGCAGGTGTTCCGATCCGGCGCGGTGTCGTCCCTGTCGAGTGGGGAAGGCGACGAGCCGTTCGAGGATTTTGTCGAGAGGCCCGCCCTACTGGTGAGACCGCCTATTCAACTGTCGCGGATTCGCTTTGGAAGCGCCTCAACAACAAATTGATCGCTACTCTCCGTGAATGACAGGAGGCGTCGCTGCAGGAGACTGGCAAGGCCGTGCGGCTCGCGCGAGAGTCACGCGCAACCCGGACGGATGCGTCCCGACGTCGCGGCTGTTGAAACTGGTGAGAGCGCGTTATTCAACTGTCGCGAGTTGCCCCGGCTGTCGGCCGTAGCAGGTCGAATCGGGTGCGGAGTTGTTCGGGCAGTTGGTCCACCAGGTCGTATCCAGGCTGATTCGACCAAGGCAACCTGTCCAGGAAGCTCGTTACCAGCACTTCGTCGATGCCACGATCGCCGCGGTCGAAATGCTCCTCGAAGAACATCAGCACGCTTCTCCAGTCGAGAGGGTCATCGTCCCCCAGATAGGCGTCGACGATTCGGTCGGTGAAGCCTTCTCCGACCCCGAAAATGACGTGCGGCAGGAGCTCACCCATGTCCTCGACATGATCGTCGTAGTCTGGCCGAAGGACCGGAAACCGGTCGACGAAGGCTTGAACGAACTCAGTCTCTGTCGTCACTGCTCCATCCTTTCAACGGCGGTGCCAGCCACCTGCTGCGGCCAGACGGCCTTGGCGTGGCGAAGTGCGGTTTGGTGGCGAGGCCGAACATCGCTTCTTCAAGGATCCGGTACCGCGATCGAGAACGTTGCCTGAGGCTCGTTCATGAACACCGGCGAGACCGAGCCCAACGACCTGGTGCCGTTGCTGCTCGAGATCTGCGAGGACTTCCTGGCACAACCGGGCCCGCCAGTTCACCGCGAAGTAGACGACGTCTTGCACGCCCACGGCATCACCGGCGGGCCCGGTTGGCTCATCGACATGCTCGCCCTTAGCCGCCTACGCCTGCAGAACACGGACGACGGCCCCAAGCCCTCGTCAGGACCCTGCTGAGTTCCACCAACGGTCGGTCCCGCAACCCACCTCGAAGTGCCACCAACCCTGCGACTTGCCAACCGCAAGAACCTGCTGGATCTCACCGAAGTCGGCATCGGCAGAAACGTCGAAAGCCACGAGCGGCAACTCAGCGCTGAATACTTCACCGCCCAAGCCGAAACGCGCGAACGCAGCGTGGACAGCCGACGCGCTCCGACCCAACGGCCCGGACGGCACCGGCAGAACCGGGATGACGCAGTGCCCCGATGCCTCCACCCGGCCCGTCGCCCAGCGCATACCGTTTTGGTTCATCTGGAACCTGACAACGTCACCTTGTGCGATGCCGTCCTGCAGGAACGCCACGTTTTCCACCCGGGCCGTGTCCTCGCCCAGCTGAGTTACCCACAGACCTTCGGTGTCATACGGCAACCAGCCCTCGCGCGCGGAACGTGTCAAGATTTTTGAGGCGGGTTGATCACGGATTCTTTGAGTGAATCTGCTGGTCAGCCTGGTTCTCTGCGGGCGGGTTGATCCATGCCGC
>NZ_JZKF01000122.1 GCF_000962825.1 Actinoplanes rectilineatus | reverse complement strand
CACCAAGGGCTACAAGTTCTCCACGTACGCCACCTGGTGGATCCGCCAGGCCATCACCCGCGCCATGGCCGACCAGGCCCGCACCATCCGCATCCCGGTGCACATGGTCGAGGTCATCAACAAGCTCGGCCGCATCCAGCGGGAGCTGCTCCAGGACCTGGGCCGCGAGCCCACCCCGGAGGAGCTCGCCAAGGAGATGGACATCACGCCGGAGAAGGTGCTGGAGATCCAGCAGTACGCGCGTGAGCCGATCTCCCTGGACCAGACCATCGGTGACGAGGGCGACAGCCAGCTCGGTGACTTCATCGAGGACTCCGAGGCGGTCGTCGCCGTCGACGCGGTCTCCTTCTCGCTGCTGCAGGACCAGCTCCAGCAGGTCCTGCAGACGCTCTCCGAGCGTGAGGCGGGCGTCGTGCGGCTCCGGTTCGGTCTGACCGACGGGCAGCCGCGCACTCTGGACGAGATCGGCCAGGTCTACGGGGTCACCCGGGAACGGATCCGGCAGATCGAGTCCAAGACGATGTCGAAATTGCGTCACCCGTCCCGGTCGCAGGTTCTGCGCGACTACCTCGACTAGGACTTTCAGTCAACATTCCGTGTCTGAATGGTCACCACCCGTACATCAACGGGTGGTGATCAGACCGTTGTGCAGAAATGATCGTTGACGTGGCACCCTTGGATCACGGCACACTAGCCAGAACCAACGGTGTGACCCCGGTCCCCCCGGGGCACATTGGGAAGGCTGCAACGGTGCAGGGTGTTGCACGATGTGTGAGCAGTAGCCGAGGAACATGTTCATCGGTGACGAACAGAGGAGGAAGGCGATGACCCCGACCCTCACGCCGCCGGCGGGAAGCCTGGCGGGCCTAGCAGCCGATGAACGGTGCGACCGCTGCAATGCAGCCGGGAAGCTCCGTTTGACCCTGGCTGGAGGCGGCGAACTGGTGTTCTGCGGCCACCACGCCAACCGGTACGCCGAGGACCTGGTGAAGATCGCGGTACAGTACGCGGCCGATCCGGAGTTCACCTGGCGCGGCGCGGTCATGATGTCGAACTCCACCAACTAGCAAACCAAGCAGCGGTCCCCCGACTGACGCATAAGAAGGGGCGCCTCCAGCCAGGGGGCGCCCCTTCTGCCTGTCCTGATCCGCTCTGGCGGACCGTTCGGAGCGACGGGGACCTCACGGACCCCAGAGTGCCTCCACCGGGGTGTCCAGCGCCCGTGCGACCTTGATCGCCAGGTAGACCGAGGGCGCGTAGTCCCCCGTCTCCATCGAGATGATCGTCTGACGGCTCACCTCGACCGCCGCCGCCAGCCCCTGCTGGGTCAGGCCGGCCGTCTTGCGGGCCGCCCGGATCCGGTCGCCCGCCGCGCCGCCCGGCTCCGGGGCACGGACCGGGCCCACCGGCGGCGCCATCAGTCCTCGTCCGCGAAGACGGCAGCCTCGGCCCGGTTGCGCTTGCGGGTGGCGTAGGCCTGGAACACGGCGCCGATCGCCGCGCCGATCACCGCCCCGATGATGATCGAGATCCAGGAGTCCTCCTGCGGCCAGGCCATCCGGTACGACGCGCTGATGATGAACACCGCGTAGGGCGCACCGGCCAGCACGCCGAGCAGCTTGCGCTTGGCGCTCCAGGCCCGCGGCGTCACCTCGACCCGACGGGCCGACACGTAGATCGAGGTGAACGCCATCGGCGCCAGCAGGGCCGCCAGCACGACAGCCAGCGGCAGGACCGCGGGCCGGCCGAGGATCCAGACCAGGGCGACCGCGACCCACGGCACCAGGATCGACTGCAGCTGCGACGCGGTCGCTATGCCCTCATACCACCGGGTGCGTTCGCGCTCGTCGTCACCGTAGAGGTCGCCGTCGAAGTCGAGGTTCCACCGAACGAAACGGTCCATCATCGTGCTCGCCATGCACCCATCCTGACGTCAAGTCCTCTTAACGTCAAGTCGGCTTTACACGGCGGACCAGAGCGTGGTGACTTGAGGCGTCGTAGGCGCCCGAAATCACCACACCCGTTCACAGCGTGGTGATTTGAGGCGTCCAGGACGCCCGAAATCACCACACCCGATCACAGCGTGGCGACTTGAGGCGTCGTGGGCGCCCGAAAACACCACACCCGATCACAGCGTGGCGACTTGAGGCGTCCAGGACGCCCGAAAACACCACACCCGGTGTTCACATGGTCTGGATGGTCGCGATCCGTTCCTCGAGCTGCTCGATCGTGGCCTGCGCGCTCGGCGGGCCGCCACAGAGCCGGCGCAACTCGGCGTGGATCTTGCCGTGCGGCAGGTTGGTGCGGTGGTGATGCGCCGCGACCAGGGTGTTGAGCTGACGTCGCAGCGTGTTGCGCCGCTCCCCCGCACTCATCGGGATGACCTGCTCCACGACCTTCTCCGGAGCGTTCCTCGCCTGCTCCTGCTGGATCCGCTTCTGATTGGCCATCTGGTCGGCCTGCCGCTTGTTGAGCAGCGAGGTCACCTGGTCGGGGGTCAACAGACCGGGCAGACCCAGATAGTCCGCCTCCTCCGGCGTGCCGGTCCGGGCCGCCATGCCGAACGACGTGCCGTCGTAGATGACCTGGTCCAGCTCGGCCGTGGCGGACAGCGACTCGAACTTCTTGTCCAGGTCACCGAGCGCGTCCTCGGCCTTCTGCGCCCGTTCCAGGGCGTCGTCGTCGAGCCCGTCCTTCTCCTTGGGGGCGCCGAGCACGTGATTGCGCTGGGCCTCCATCTCGCTGGCCAGCCCGAGCAGGTGCGGCACGCTGGGCAGGAAGACCGTGGCGGTCTCCCCCGTCCGGCGGGCACGCACGAAACGGCCGATCGCCTGGGCGAAGTAGAGCGGGGTGGACGCGCTCGTCGCGTAGACCCCGACGGCCAGGCGCGGGATGTCGACACCCTCGGACACCATCCGCACCGCGACCATCCAACGGTCGTCGGAGGCGGCGAACGAGGCGATCCGGCCGGAGGAGCCGTCGTCGTCGGAGAGGACCACGGTCGCCGAGCTGCCGGTCAGGTCGTGGACCATCTTCGCGTACGCCCGGGCGGCCGTCTGGTCGCTGGCGATGATCAGACCACCGGCGTCCGGCATCCCGTGCTCACGGATCTTGGTGAGTCGGGCGTCGGCGGCCCGCAGCACCTGCGGCATCCACTCACCGCGGTAGTCCAGGGCGGTCCGCCACGCCTGCGCGACCAGATCCTTGGTCATCGGGTCGCCGAGCCGGGCGGCCAACTCGTCACCGGCGTTGGTCCGCCAGCGGGTCTCCCCCGAGTACGCCATGAACAGCACCGGCCGCACGACGCCGTCGCGGAGAGCGTCGCCGTACCCGTACACCGAGTCGGACTTGGACCGCTGGACGCCGTCCTGGCCCCGCTCGTAGTAGACGAAGGGGATCGGGTTCTCGTCCGACCGGAACGGGGTCCCGGTCAGCAGCAGGCGGCGTTCAGCCGGCTCGAAGGCGTCCTTGACCCCGTCGCCCCAGCTGCGCGAGTCACCGGCGTGGTGGATCTCGTCGAGGATCACGAACGTGCGCTTCGTCAGGGTGCGCCGCTTGTGCACCGCCGGCGCCATGCCCACCTGCGCGTACGTCAGTACCGCGCCGTGGAAGTCGTTCGACGAGTGCACGTCGGAGTTGCGGAACTTCGGGTCGAGCTGGATGCCGACCCGGGACGCGGCCTGCGCCCACTGGGTCTTCAGGTGCTCGGTGGGGCAGACCACGGTGACCGCGTCGCAGGTGCCGTCGACCAGCATCTCGGCCGCGATCCGCAGGGCGAAGGTGGTCTTGCCGGCCCCCGGGGTCGCCACCGCCATGAAGTCCTCGGAGCGGCGGCGAAGGTACGTCACCATCGCCTTGCGCTGCCAGTCCCGCAGCGGCGGGAAGATCTCCAGGTTCGGCAGTGGCGGGCTCAAGCTGCGGTGATCCCTTCATCCATTCCACGGAAAAACCTCCGCGGCGTCAGGGCGCGGAGGCGGGTTCCAGCATAGCGGCGGACGACCGCCGTTCGCGTGTTACGGCACGGCCACCGGAGGCGACCAACGCCGATAGAGCGCGAGCAGGCGTACGCCTGTGACCAGGGACGCAGCCATGATCAGAGGGAACAGGCCATGCAGGTCGAGCCGGTACATAACCGTTACCAGCGCGGCTCCGAACAGAGCCGCCATCGCATAGATCTCACGTTGCAGGACCACCGGGATCTCGCCGGTGAGCAGGTCGCGGGTCAGGCCACCGCCGATCGCCGTGAGCATGCCCACAAGACAGGCACCGACCGCCGGCACGCCGGCGTCGAGCGCCTTGAGCGTGCCGGTCACGGTGAACAGGCCGAGGCCTGCGGCGTCCAGCAGCAGGACGGTACGGCGTACCCGATGGAGTCTCGGATGAAGCCGGAAGACCGCGACCGAGGCCAGCACGGCGGTCACCGCATACCGCCAGTCGGCGAACGCGAGGGGTGGCACCGAGCCGATCACGAGGTCGCGAAGGATCCCACCGCCGAGCGCGGCCGCGAAGCCGACGAACGCCACCCCGAAGATGTCGAGGCGCTTCGCGACGGCGGCCGAGGCGCCGGAGGCGGCGAACACCGCCACACCGATCAGATCCGCGACGAGCAGTCCGTATCCGCCCGTCACGACCGGATCAGGCCATCATCGATTCGTAGATCTCCTTGCACGCCGGGCAGACCGGGGAACCGGGCTTCGGCGTCTTGGTCACCGGGAACTTCTCCCCGCAGAGAGCCACGACGAACGTGCCCATGACCGCGCTCTCGGCGATCTTCTCTTTGCGGACGTAGTGGAACATCTCCGGACCGGTATCGGCGTCCTTGGTCTCGGGACGCTCCAGGATCTGGGTGCTCACGGGTATCTGCCCTTCAGCGTGGGGTTTGAGGCGGGTTTCGAGGCAACGGGTGGAGCAAGGCTCCAGCCGACAAGTCTGACAGCTCACGCGTGGTCGGTCCAACGACAAGGCGACGTCCCGGCACCGTACGGTACTGATCGTGACTGACTTTGCGATTCGATTCGGCGAGCACGTGGCCCGCGCCCAGCGGGACGGCCGGCCGGTGGTGGCCCTGGAAAGCACGATCATCTCGCACGGGCTGCCGCACCCGGACAACCTGCGGGTCGCCCGGGAGATCGAGCAGACCGTCCGGGACAACGGGGCCGTTCCCGCCACCATCGGCATGATCGGCGGTCAGGTGGTCGTCGGCCTCGACGACGCCCAGATCGAACACCTGGCGCTCGCCCCGGACGTCGCCAAGCTCTCCGTCCGGGACCTGGCCATCGCGTCCGCCCGGCGGGCCGACGGCGCCACCACGGTGGCCGCCACCAGCGCCATCGCGGCGTCCGCGGGCATCGGCGTGTTCGCCACCGGCGGCCTCGGCGGCGTGCACCGGGAGGCGAACGTCACCTTCGACGAGTCCGCCGACCTCACCGAGCTGGGACGCACCCCGATCGTCGTGGTCTGCGCCGGCGTGAAGTCGATCCTCGACGTGGGCGCGACCCTGGAACGCCTGGAGACCCTCGGCGTCTCCGTCGCCGGTTTCCAGACCAAGCGGTTCCCCGGCTTCTTCATCACCGACGGCGGCTTCGACATCGACTGGGCACTCGACTCCGAGCAGCAGGTCGCCGACTTCATCAAGGCCCGCGCCGAGCAGAACGTCACCGAGGGTGCGCTGGTCCTGGCCAACCCGCTGCCGGTCGACGAGCAGCTCGACGTGGACCTGCACGACCGGACCCTGGCCTCGGGCCTGAGCCTGCTGGCCGAGCAGAACGTCACCGGCAAGGCGGTCACCCCGTTCCTGCTGTCGCACTTCCACTCCAGCACCGAGGGCAAGAGCCTCGAGGTCAACATCCGGATCATCCTGCGCAACTCGGCGCTGGCGGCCCGGATCGCCGCGGCGGCGAGCACCGGCGCGGCCGCCCCGGTCGGCTTCGGCGTCCCGGCGTGACCTCCGGGCCCCGGCCATGATCATCGTGGTCGGTGACCTGGTCACCGACGTGCTCGTCGAACACGACGGGCCGGTGCGCTACGGGTCGGACACCGAGGCGGCGATCCGGGTCACCGGCGGCGGCCAGGCGGCGAACACCGCGGCCTGGCTGGCACACAGCGGCCAGGCCGTGACGCTGGTCTCCGCGGTCGGCGACGACCTGGCCGGGCGCCAGCGGATCGCCGAACTGGAGTCCGGCGGTGTCCGCTGCGCCGTCCAGGTGCGCACCGGCGCGGCCACCGGCAGCGTGGTCGTGCTGACCGGCGCCACCGAACGCACGATGATCACCGACCGGGGAGCCTCGCTGCTGCTCGATCCGGAGCACGTGACCTCGGTGCTGGCCGGCGCTCCGGCGGGCAGCCACGTGCACCTGTCCGGCTATCCGCTGCTGCACGACGGGTCACGTCCGGCCGGCCTGGCGGCCCTGGCAGCCGCCGCACGGCACGGCCTCACGGTCAGCGTCGACGCGGCCTCGGCGGGACCGCTGCGGGACGCCGGTGCACAGGCCTTCCTTTCCTGGGTACGCGACACAGACGTGCTGCTGTGCAACGCGGACGAGGCGGACGTGCTGGCCGGGCCGGGCACGGCGGACGAGCAGGGCGGCCGGCTGACGGCGCACGTGCGTAACGCGGTGGTCAAGCAGGGGGCGGGCGGCGCCCTGTGGTGTGGACGGGACGGGTCGACCTGGTCGGGGGCGGCTTCTCGCGTACCCATGAAGGATCCGACCGGCGCGGGTGACGCCTTCGCGGCGGGCCTGCTCACCGCATGGTTGTCCGGTCGCGGACCGGAAGCGGCCCTCACCGCCGGCGCCGAACTGGGCGCCCTGGCCGTCGGACGGATCGGCGCCCGCCCGTAGCTCTAGGCGGTGTGCTTCCGCGCTTCGGGTTCCTCGACGACCTCGGCGTCGATGGTGACGAACTCCGGCGTGGCCTGAGCCTGGTTCTCCAGGATGAGGGCCCGCCGGTAGTCCTCCCGGGCGGCCAGGTCGGCGGCCCGCTCGGCCTTGGTCTTGGGCGGACGGTCGTTGGCGATCAGCACCGCCGCCCAGGGCAGGCAGACCATGCCCACGCCGCAGAGCACCAGCCAGAGCGGGAGCAACGGCACCTGCAGGCTGACCAGGACGGCACCGAGGATGAGGCAGAGCGCCCGCGCCGCCATCATCGTCACGTAACGAATCTGTCGGCCGCGAAGCTGATCGTCCTGGCTGCGAGCCGCGTCGGTGATCAACACCGGATGCTGTTTCACGCGAGGTCTCCGATCGACCCCGTCATCCTCCCACCGCCCGGGCCGACATGCCCAGCGGGTCCGGGACCTACGCCTCCTTGGCCGCTTTCGCCTCCGCCTTGACCTGCTTCTTGTAGGCTCGCACCTTGACCAGCGACTCGTCGTCGGTGATGTCCGCGACAGACTTGTAGGCGTCCTCGCCGCCGTAACCGCCGGCCGCCTCCCGCCAGCCGTCCGGCCGCACGTCACAGATCTTGCCGAGCAGGGCGACGAAGATCTGCGCCTTCTGCTTGCCGAACCCGGGCAGCGCCAGGATCCGCCGGTAGAGCTCGGCGCCGGTCGCCGCGGTCGTCCAGAGCGCCGCCGGATCCCCGTCGTACTCGTCGACCAGCACCCGGCAGACCTCCTGAACCCGGGACGCCATCGCCTTGGGGAACCGGTGCAGCGCCGGCGGCGTCGAGAAGATCGCCAGCAGCGCCTCCGGGTCGAACCCGGCGATCTCGGTCGCGGTGGGCGCGTGCCCGAGCCGCTCGGCCAGCACCCAGGGCGAGGTGAACGCCTTCTCCATGGTCACCTGCTGGTCCAGCGTGATGCCGATCAGCACGGCGAGCGGGTCCCGGTCGAGCAGCGCGTTGGCCTCGGCGGGAATGGGAAGCGTGAACGTCATGCGCTCATCTTGCCCCGGCCGGAGGGCCGCGGACGCTCCGACCGGGGAGCTCCGGACAGTGCCGAAAAGATGTACATGTTCTTGTACCATGTAGCTATGACAGACGTGTTGGGCGTCGCCGAGGCGCGTCAGAGACTGTCCGACCTACTGGCCGGGTTCACCCGCGGGTCCGCGGAATCCGTCTTCCTGGGCGCCCACCGCAAGGCTGTCGGTGTCCTCATGCCCGTCCGGGTCTACGACGAGCTGCGCGGCGAGCGTGAGCGTGCGGTCGACGACGTCGCCGGGTCGATCCGGGCCGAGGGCCTGGAACCATCCTCGATCGCCACCGAATTGGCCGGCCTCTTCGCGAAGGGCCGCATCACCGCGGGCCAGATGGAGGCGATGCTGCTCGCTTACCACCGCACCACGTGACGCACGACGACCCTTACCTCGTCAACGGCGTCCTCACCAACGAACTCGGCATCACCTCCGCTGACGCCCTCAGCCGGGCGGAGGCCGACCTGACTATGGCAGCCCTCCTGCAGTTATCCGTCGCGCCGCCGGCCGGACATTACGATCTCGCCCATCTCCAGGAGTTCCACCGGCAGATCTTCGGGTCGATCTACTCCTGGGCCGGGCAGCTCCGCACGGTGAACATCTTCCGGACCGCACAGGACATGTTCTGCTCGTGGCAGCACATCGGGTCCTACTCCGCCGGCGTATTCGAGAGCCTCGCCGCCGAGAACCGGCTCGCCGGGCTGAGCCGAAACGCATTCATCGCACGGCTGGCGCACTTCTACGGCGAGATCAACGCCATTCATCCCTTCCGGGAGGGGAACGGCCGCACCCAGCGAGCATTTCTCGGCCAGCTGGCGAAGGACGCGGGATGGCGGATCGCGTGGAGCGACCTCGACGGCCCGGAGAACGACCGGGCCTCCGCAGCCGCTCTTCATGGCGACGAGAGCCTGCTGCTCACCATGCTCGAGCCTCTCGTCCGGCCACGATGACGTCACGCCGTACCGGGCGCTAGGTCTGGAGAGTGCGGGCCAGGGCCTCGTACGTGATGATGCGGACCTTCAGGGAGCGGCCGGCGACGCGGCTCAACTCGCCCACCTCCATCACGTGTTCGGCGACTCTGCGCAGGTCGGTGGGGGAACTGACCGGACGTTGCATGCCGAGCGCCTGGACGGCGAGGCCCCAGAGTCCTTCGGCCATCTCCGCGCCGATCAGGTCGGCGAGGGCTTCCACCGCGTCCTGCTCGGTCGGCACGTCGTGGCCGATGTCGTCGTGGCGAGCCATCGTGGCGCCTCTCGCTGATGCTGTCGGTGGGTCAGAAGAGTTCGATGAGCGGTTCGGTGCCCGCGGCGTCCTTCGTGCCGGTCTGCGCGGCGTGGGTGGCCCGCTGACGGGACATGACGTGCTGGGTCCGCAGGTCCTCCACGTTGATGGAATTCTGGCGCAGTGCCTCCTCGGTGAGGTCGCCGTGGGCGTACGCGCTGGTGCTCTCGGCCTGGCGGCGCACGTCGGCGACCGCGTGGCCGACGTGTTCCAGCATCTGGCGGCTGATGTCCTGGAACTGGATGTGCCCGACCGCGCCGGTGGTCTCCACGCTGAGCGCGTTCGAGCTTCGCTGCACCTGGTCCGCGGCGCTCACGGTGTCCTTGAGGACCCCGCCGACCATCTCCGACATCTCCCGCTGCGCGTCGGCGATGCCGCCCAGGCGCCGGGTCATCGCGGTGTCCTGGTTCATCTCGGGTACGTCCTCGGCCCGGTCGAACTGGCTGTCGTCGGAGAGGACCGCGTCCAGTTTGGCGGTCAGGTCGGCGATGCTGCTGCCGATGCCCTGGGCGGCCTCCGCCGAGCGGTGGGCGAGTTTGCGCACCTCGTCGGCGACGACCGAGAAGCCCTCGCCGGCGTCTCCGGCGCGGACGGCTTCGATCATCGCGTTCAGGGCGAGGATGTTGGTGGCCCGGCTGACCTCCTCGATCTGGGCGACGTGCTGGTTGAGTTCGCGCATCTGGTCGACGAGCGCGCGGATCTGGTGGTCGCGGTACAGGAAGTAGGAGATCAGCTTGCCGAGGAGTTCCTCGTTGGAGGAGCTGACCCGGGTCAGTTCGTGTTCGGTGCGGGTGAGCGTGCCGGCGAGCTGGGAGACGTCGCCGGCCATCACCTCCGCGAGCTGGTCGACTTTGAGGAGCTGTTCGACGATCGCCTGGGCGGCGTCGCCGGTCTGCTCGATGACGTCGCGCACGTGGGCGTCGATCACGTCGCAGTACGGCGGGATCGGCGCCAGTGCGTCGGCCACGACGTCCCCGCTCACCTGCTTCGTCTCCCCGGTCGGAGCCGTTGCGGCTCGGCGGAGAAGGCTGGGCATGCGATACCTCCGTAACTCATGAGCGGTCAGGCCCCCGGCAGCACCTGCTTGATGACGCCGAGCAACTGCTCCGGTCCGACCGGTTTGACCAGCCAGCCGGTGGCGCCGGCGTTCTTCGCCTCGGTGCGTTTGGTCTGTTCCGACTCTGTGGTGAGCATGAGGATCGGAGTGAACCGCATGCCGGGGGCCTTGCGCGCCTCGCGGGCGAAGGTGATCCCGTCCATCTGGGGCATGTTCACATCACTGATGATCAGGTTGGGTTTGACCCCTTTGCTGAGCTTCTCCAGCGCCTCTTTGCCGTGGCCCGCGGTCTCGACCTGGTACCCGGCCTTGGTGAGGATGGATTTGAGGCTCATGAGCATGGTGGCGGAGTCGTCGACGAGCATGACGGTGGTCATGGCGGATCACTTCCTTGTCGGCTGGCCTGGCCGCTGCCCCCGGTGAGCAGCGGAAGCACCTGCGATGCCAGGAAGGCGTCGGTCGGTGCTGACGAGATCTTCGGCCGGAAGAGCATGAGGGCCTGAAGCGCGCCGGTGTGCAGGTGACTGCACCTGCGCAGGCTCACCCGGGGCCGGCGAGCGGCCCGCAGCCAACCGACCAACTGCTCGACCTCGTCGACCGACACGACGCCGGCGAGTGTGGCGCTGTCGTCATGCAACTCGAGCGGCAAGGCCGAGCACCTCCTTCATGTTGAGTACGAGCAGGACCAGGCCGTCGCCGAGCAGAGCCGTTCCGGAGAACTCGTCCGCGTACGCCAGCAGTCCTTCCATCGGTTTGAGGATCACGTCGACCTCGCGGTGGAACTGTTCGACGAGCAGCCCGACCCGCTGGCCGTTGACGCTGACCACGAGGATCCGGCGGTCGGTGGGGTCCTCCGGGGACCAGGGCATGTCGAGGGCACGGGCCAGGTCGATCACGGGGATCACCTCGCCGCGCATCACGACCACCTCCTGGTGCAGTACCCGGCCCATCTCGGCGGCCGGGACGCGTACCGTCTCGACCACCAGATCGACCGGAATCCCGAACCTCTGACCCGCGACGCTGACCACCATCACCTGGGTGACGGCCATGGACAGCGGCAGGCGCAGCCGGGTGGTGGTGCCGTGGCCGAGTCGCGACCGCATGGTCACGGTCCCGCCGAGCTTCTCGACGCTGGCGCGGACCGCGTCCATGCCGACGCCCCGGCCGGAGAGGTCGGACACCTGGTCGGCGGTGGAGAAGCCGGCCCGGAAGACCAGGTCGACGGCTTCGACGTCGGACATCGTCTCCAGCTCTTCCTCGCTGATGAGCCCTTTCTCGTACGCCTTGCGTTTGACCCGTTCCGGGTCGATGCCGCACCCGTCGTCGGACACTTCGACGATGACCGCGTCGCCGTCCGCCACCGCGGCCAGGGTCAGCTTCGCGGAGCCCGGTTTGCCGGCCGCCAGCCGCTGGTCGGGGGTTTCGATGCCGTGGTCGAGGCTGTTGCGGACCAGGTGTACCAGCGGGTCGCCGAGCGCCTCGATGACGTCCTTGTCCGCCATCGTGTCCTCGCCCTCGGTGACCAGTTCGATGGTCTTGCCGAGGCGCCGGCTGAGGTCGCGGACCAGGCGCGGGAACCGGTTGAAGGCCACCGACAGCGGGAGCATCCGGACGTCCATCACCGCGGCCTGGAGTTCCTCGGCGATCCGGTGCATGCCGGAGTACTGGTCCTTGATCCGCCGGCTGAGCACCCGGCTGCCGAACTCCTCCTCGGCCGCGTCGGCGAGGAAGGTCAGGCCGTTCTTCGCCACGTTGAGTTCGCCGACCAGCTCCATCAGCCGGTCGACCTTCTCCTGGTCCACCTTCAGGACCTTGGTGCCGACCTGGCCGCTCGGGTCGTCGGCCCGGGCGACCGGGGCCTCCGCCGGCGCCGCGGTGGTGGCCGGGGCACCCGACGGGGTCAGCGGCATCACCGGTGCGGGGGCCGCCTCGGCGAGCAGTCGTTCGATGGCAGCCAGGATCGCCGGGCGGGCGGCGTCCGTCAGGACGGTCGGGACACCCAGCGCGTACGCCGCGGCGGAGACCGCGTGGCAGACCGAGCGCAGGTGGACCGCCTCGTCGTCGGGGCGCAGTTCGAGCGAGCGCTGGGCGGCGCTGAGCACGGCCCGGGCGTCGGCGGCGATCTCGCTGT
Source organism: Actinoplanes rectilineatus (assembly GCF_000962825.1). Classification (GTDB taxonomy): domain Bacteria; phylum Actinomycetota; class Actinomycetes; order Mycobacteriales; family Micromonosporaceae; genus Actinoplanes; species Actinoplanes rectilineatus. The sequence goes on along the minus strand of NZ_JZKF01000122.1, from coordinate 9,607 downwards.
CGGCCACCTCGGTGACCGCCACGTGCACCGGTTCCTCGGCTTTCAACGGCGGTTCGCCGCGCAGGTGCCGGGTGATCGCGTCGGCGTCCAGTTCGACGACCTGGACCTGGTCCTGGACGTACCGGAAGAGGTACTCCAGTTCGCCGACCGCGGCCCGGGTGGCGAACACGAACGAGATCAGGCAGGCGTACTCGTCGTAGTCGTCGACCGGCGGCCACTGCTGGGGGCGGACCGCGCCGAGGTGTTCCAGGGCCGGCACCTGCCGGACCAGGTGCAGCGGGTCCTCGGCACGGAAGAAGCAGTCCGTGTCCGGGGTGTACCAGAGGAAACGCATGGTCGACGAGGTGGTCTCCAGCCACGCCGCGGTCGTGCTCAGCCAGTCGGCGTCGAACCAGGCGAGCCATTCGGGGGCGGCGTCGACCACCCGCGGCGGGACCGCGGCGGCGTGGGCGGCGACGCTGACCGGTTCGCCGCCGATCGGGGCGCGCAGCTTGGTGATCAGCAGGGCGGCGTCGGTGCCCGCGCCGACGGGTAGGCGTTCGTGGGCGGTGACGTGCGCCAGCCAGCCGCGGATCAGGTCGAACGCGGCCAGCAGGTCGTCCACCATGCCGGAGTCCAGGGCCAGTTTGCCGGCGCGTACCGCATCGAGAAGGTCTTCGGCGGCGTGGGTCAGGCGGGTCAGTTCCGGGAAGTCGAACAGGCCGGACGAGCCCTTGAAGGTGTGCGCGCCCCGGAAGACCTCGTTGACCAGTTCCGCGTCGCCGGGCCGCTGCTCCAGCTGGAGCAGGCCCTCGTCGACCTGGGCGAGCAGGTCGTTGGCCTCGGCGAGGAACTGGGAGAGCAGCGGGTTCATGCCGGGACGCCCCTCTGTGCGGTGAGCATCCCGGCGATCCGGACCAGCCGGTCGCCCGCCACCGGTTTGACCAGGTAGAGGTTCGCCCCGGCCCGGTACGCCAGGTCCGCGTCACCCGGCCGGTCCTCGGTGCTGATCATCACCACCGGCGCCGGGGTGCCGACGGTCGCCGACCGCAGCGCCTCGACGCAGGCGTACCCGTTCATCTTGGGCATGTTCACGTCCACGACGAACAGGTCGTACGCGGTGGTCATCGCCGCTTCGACGGCCTCCAGCCCGTTCGCCGCCTCGTCCACCTGGAAGCCGCCCTCGGCGAGCAGGCTGGTGTGGTACATCCGTACCGTGGCGGCGTCGTCGACGACGAGGACCCTGGGTCTGGTCGCGGTATCCGAGGTCATCACTTCGCTCCGGTCGGTCGCTGGTAGACGATGCCCTCCGGCAGGCGGGCCGGCGTGAAGATCGGCGAGATCCGGCTCATCGACTCGGAATGACCGAGGAAGAGGTATCCGCCGGGACGCAGCGCGCCGTACAGGTTCTCGGCCGCCCGCCGGCTGGACAGCTCGTCGAAATAGATCAGGACGTTGCGGCAGAAGATGACGTCGAAGTCGCGGAACGCCCGCATCGAGAGGGTGTCGCAGATGTTCACCCGGTGCAGCGTGACGGCGCTGCGGATGCCGTCCTCGACCTGGTACCGCCCGGCGCCGGCGGCGACGAAGTGCTTGTTCAGCCAGGACTTGGGCACCCGTTGCAGGGACCGTTCGCCGTAGCTGGCCTGGGCCGCCTTGGCGAGCACCTCGCTGTCGATGTCCGCGCCGTGGATCTCGACGTCCACGTGGTCGATCTGGTCCCACTCCTCCAGGAGCCGCAACGCGATCGAGTACGGCTCCTCCCCGGTCGAGCAGGGCAGCGAGAGGATCTTGACCGGTCCGACGATCCGGTTCACCCCGCCGCGGTCGGCCAGGACGCCCGGCAGCACCGTGCTGAGCATCGCGTCGAACTGGTAGTCCTCGCGCAGGAAGTACGTCTCGTTGACGGTGAGCTGGTTGATCAGGCCCTGCAGCATCGAGGACCGGTCGTTCATCCGCAGCGCCGAGAACCAGCTGGCGAACGTGTCGTACTCCGACTCGCGGATGCACGTCTCGATCCGCTTGTCGACGAAGTAGCGCTTGGCCGACGTGAAATGGATGCCGGTGCGCTTGTAGAAGTACTCGCAGAACCGCGCGAAGTCCGGGTCGGACAGGCCGGCCGTGGCGGTGGCCATCACGCGGTACCGACCAGGCGGGAGACCGCCGTCTGAACCGTGAAGCGCAGGAACGGGTCGCCGGGGAAGCGGTGCACCGCCTCCTCCAGCACGTCGGCGTGCTCGGAGGTGGCCACCGGGAGCAGCGCGTCGATCGCGGCGGTCACCACGTTCGGATGGCTGTCCTCGGCGATCATCCGGACCAGCCAGGTCTTCGCCTCGGGGTGCGGCAGGTCGGCCAGGACCATCGCGGTCATCACCCGGATGTCGTGGTCGGGGGCGGCGAGCAGGTCCGGGATCAGGGACGGCGTCGACCTCGGCATGGTGGCCAGCGCCTCCGCCACGGCGGTCCGCAGACCGGGGTCGTCGCTGGCCAGGTGTACGGCGAGCGCCCCGGCCACCTCCTCGGTGTCGTGCACCGCGAGGGTGGTGAGCACGGCGTCCCGGACCCGGGGCTCGGTCTCCACCGTGGCCCGGATCAACAGGGCGTGCACCGCCTCGGTCACCCCGTCCAGCGCCAGGGCGGCCTCCCGGCGTACCTCCGGATCCGGGTCGTCCAGCTGGCGCATCAGCGCCTCGGCCGCCGGTTGTTCCGGCGACACCTCCTCGGGCGCCTGCGGTGCCTGCTTCCGGACGAGTCCCATCGTGATCACCCTTCCTCGACGAACTCAGCGAACCCAGTCGGCGAGCCGGTGGGCGATCTCGTACGAGGGCAGCACCACGCTGGCCCCGCCCCTTCGGGACAGTTCACCGGGCATGCCCCAGACAACGGCGGTCTCCTCCGCCTCGGCGATGGTCCGGCCACCACCCTCCTTGACCAGGCACATCTCGGCGGCACCGTCGTCGCCCATGCCGGTCAGCAGGACGCAGACCAACCGCTGCGGGTCGAGGTAGCGGCGTGCCGAGGCCACCATCCGGTCCACGCTCGGATGCCAGCGGTACTCGGCCCCGGACGGCACGCTCTTCACGATCAGGCCGTCGGTGCGGCGGGCCACCACGACGTCCGCCCCGCCCCGGCCGATGTAGATGTTGCCGCGCTGCACGTTCATCACGCGGTCCACCTCGTGCACCCGCAACGCGCAGACCTCGTCGAGGCGCCGGGCCAGGGCCGCGGTGAACGACGCCGGGATGTGCTGGGCCAGCACCACCGGGGCGCCGAGGCCGGCCGGCAGCTGCGGCAGCAGGTCGGAGAGCAGCGCCGGGCCGCCGGTGGACGAGCCGATCAGGACCAGGTCGACCGCGCCGACCGCGCTGACCTCCCGGCGTGGTGGGGCCGCGGCGCTCCTGCGGGTCTGCTGCCGGACCCGGTCGGACAGCCCCCCGGCCCGCTTGAGGCGGGCCGAGGCGGCCTCCCGGACCTTGCTCACCAGTTCGACGGCGACGTCGTCGATGTTGAGCGAGACGGTTCCGCCCGGTTTGGGGACGTAGTCGACCGCGCCCAGTTCCAGCGCCTCCAGCGTGACGAGCGCGTTGTGGTCGGTCAGCGAGGAGACCATCACGACCGGCGTGGGCTGCTGGTCCATGATCTGGGCCAGGCAGGTCAGGCCGTCCATCTCCGGCATGTTGACGTCGAGGGTCACCACGTCCGGCTGGATCCGGCCGAGTTGCTCCAACGCGTCGACACCGTTGCGAGCGGTGTGCACGTCGAAGCCGCCGTCGGCGAGGATCCCCTTGAGCGCCCGGCGCATGAGGGCCGAGTCGTCGACGATCAGGACAGAGGTGGCTGCCACCGGAGCCTCCGATCAGACGCCGACCAGCGCCTCGTCGGCGGCGGTCTCGCACACGGTTTCGCACAGTTCGGCGGCATCGGCCGCCTGGTTCGCCGCCAGGAGCTGATCCACCTGTACGAGCAGGAGCATGCGCTGCTGGTCCGGCAGGTTGGCCACCCGGGACACCACCCGGGCCTGTTCCGCGGAGAGTTCCGGAGCCGGTTCGAGGACGTTGCGCCCGACCCGGGCCACCTCGGCGACCGAGTCGACGATGAAGCCGGTCCGGACCCCACCGATGATCAGCACCACGATCCGCTGGCGTTCGTCGCGCTCGGTCCGGCCGAGTCCCAGCCGGGTCCGCAGGTCGACCACCGGCAGCACGGTCCCGCGCAGATTCACCAGGCCTTCCACGAAGTCGTACGACTTCGGCACGCGGATCAGCGCCTCGGGCACCCGGATGATCTCCTGGACGGTGTCGACGTCGACGGCGTACTCCTCGTCGTCGAGGCGGAACACCACGAACAGCTCCTCGTCGCCACGCCCGTCGTCGGCGTCCCGGCCCCGTTCCTCGATCATCTCCGGCTGGTCCTCCTGGTATTCGGCGATCTCGTCGCGGACCTCGGGCGAATCGAACATCCGGTTCACGTTCAGCACCGAGACCAGTCGTCTGCCGTCCTCGAGACGGCACACCGACTCCACCTCGGTCTTGCGCCCCTCACCCGCGACCACCGGCGGCAGCGGGGCGACCAGCTGGTGCGGGACCCGCAGCACCTCCCGGACGGTGTCCATCACGACGCCGACCACACCACCGTCGATGGAACACACGACGATCCGGTTCTGCGGTTCCAGCGGGGTCACCGGCAGCCCGAAGACCCGGCGCATGCTCACCACCGGCAGCAGCCGGCCGCGCAGGTCGATCACGCCGAGGACCCGGTTGCCGGCGTTCGGGATGTGGCTGACCGACTCGGGCGCCTGGACGATCTCCTGCACCTGGTCGATCGGCAGGGCGTACTCCTGGCCCTCGACCGCGAAGCTGACCAGTTCCAGGGTGTCGTCCGACTCCCCGTCCAGGTCGTCCTCGACCTCGGCGGGCATCCGGGCGGTGGCCGAACCGTCGCGACCGAACCGCTTGTCGGTGAGCCGGGAGAACTGGCTGCCGATCAGCCGGTCCACGTCGAGCACCGTGGTCATCGCCCCGTCGTCGTCCTTGATCACCCCGACCAGGACGTCGGAGCGGACCGTGGCCTGCACCGACTCGGCCGCCTCCATGCTCTGCGGATCGATGCTGACCACGCTCGCCACCAGGTCGACCACGAAGCCGAGCGGCACACCGCCGTCGACCACGATCACCCTCGTCTGCTCGTCGTGCTCGGCCTGCGGCATCCCGCAGCAGGTCCGCAGGTTGACCACGGGCAGCACCCGGCCACGCAGGTTGGCCAGGCCCTCCAGCGACGGTGGGCCGAGCGGCACCTTGACCACCGAGGGCATCCGGATGATCTCCTGGACCCGGCGCATCGGGAAGGCGTACCGCTCCCCCGCCATGGTGAACGTGACGTAGTCGGCGCTGTCGTTCTCCTCGGGCCCTGCGGCGGCGAGGTCCTCGTCGGTGTCCATGCGTCGTACCCTCCCCGTCCGGTCAGGCCGCGTTGTTCTGCAGCTCGTCGGCGAGCGCGGCGATCTCCTCGACCGCGGCCGCGAGCTCTTCGGCGCCCTGCGCCTGTTCCCGGGCCGCCGTCGCGGACTGGGCCGCCAGCTGCTCCGCCTCGTTCGCCGACGAGGAGATCTGATCCAGGCCGCTGCGGATCTCGGCAAGTGAGCCGGCGATCTGCTTGGCCCCTTCCCGGACCTCCTGGTTGCCGCCGCGCACCTGTTGCATGTCGCGTTCGATCTCCTCCAGGCGGGCGGTGGTGGTCTTCGCCGACTCGGCCTCGGCCAGCGAGAGCCGGCTGGTCTCCTCCAGATCGCTGCGAACCTCGCCGATCCGGTCCTGCACCGACTTGACCAGGTCCTTGATCCGGTCCGCGTTGTCCGCCGAGTCCCGGGCCAGGTTGCGGATGTCGGTGGAGACGACCGCGAAGCCCTTGCCGAACTCGCCGGCCCGGGCCGACTCGACGGAGCCGTTCACCGCCAGCATGTTGGTCTGGATCGAGACGTTCGCGATGGCGTCGACGATCTTGTCGATCCGGCGGGAGATCTGCTCCAGCTCGGTGACCTTGCGGACGTTCTCGGTGCCCTCCCGGGCCGCGGTGCCGATCGCCTCGATCATCGAGCCGACCTGTTCCCGGTTCGTGACGAGCAGTTCCAGGATCGCGTCGGAACGATCCACCGCCGCCTCGCCGCGCTTCGCCGAGAGCTGGGCGCCCTGCTCGATCTGGGTCACCGCGTCAGTGGTCTGCCGGCATTTCTGCGCAGCGGTACGGGACCCGGCGTTGATCTCGTTGATCGCGACGTTGATCTGGCCGGCCGCTCGGTTGATCTCCTCCACCGCGGCGGAGAGCTCCTCGGCGGCCGAGGCCACGTCCTCCGCGCTCTTGGCGATGTCGGTGCTGTTGCGCAGCGACTCGGCGACCTCGGCCAGCGACTCGGCGGCCTGCTCGCTCTGGTTCAGCGCCTGCGTCTGCTGGGCCACCGTCTGCAGTGATTCCTCGCAGGCCGCGGACTGTTGCTCGGCCGCCGCGGCGATCTCCTCGGAGTACTGCTTGGCGTTGCTCGCCGACCGCTGGGCCTGCTCCGCGGTCTCGGCCATCTCCGTCGCCCCGGCCATGATCGAGCCCATGTCGGCGCGCATCATCTCCAACTGCGAGTTGATGGTCTTGCCCTTCTCCGCCTCGCTGCGGGCCGCCTCCGCGGACGCCTGCACCGCCCCGGCGATGTCGGTGACGCTGTTGCGCACCTCGTCGATCAGGTCGCGGATCTGCCGGGCGCTGCGCTCACTGGTCTCGGCGAGCGTGCGGACCTCGTCGGCCACCACCGCGAAACCCTTGCCGTGCTGACGGGCCCGGGCCGCCTCGATCGCGGCGTTCAGGGCGAGCAGGTTGGTCTGGTCGGCGATGTGCGCGACCGTCTTGACGATCTCGCCGATCTCGTCGGCCTGCTTCTCCAGTTCGGAGATGGTGGACACCGAGGCGCTCTGCCGGGCCGACGCACTGTCGACGTTGGTGAGCAGGTTGTTGATCCCGATCCGGGCCTCGTTGAGCGAGTTCTGCAGGACCTGGCAGACCTCGGCCACCTGACGGGTGGTCTGCTGCTGCCGGTTGACCCGCTCCTCGATCTGGTTCATCGCGGCCAGGCTCTGCTGCGTCGCGCCCGACGACTCCTCGGCGCCGGCCGCGATCTGCTGCATCGACTCGGAGAGCTGACGGGAGGCCTCCGACGCCTGGGCGTTCTGCGCGGAGATCTCGGCGGTGGCGGTGGCGATCCGTTCGGCTGCCTGCTGCTGCTTGGCCACCGACCGGGCCTGGCGGCGGGTCGCGTCGGTGTCGCCGGCCCGGGGCGTTCCGCCTCCCGTACGCACCGGACGGGACGACGCGGCGGGGCGGGCCGAACGGGAGTCGGCTGCACGCCCGGTGGAGGTGCTGGTGAGGGGCATGGGTGGTCTCCCATCAGAGTCCGGTCGATCCGGCGCGAGAGGGATCAGGTCGCCGCGATCGGGGGCACGCCGTCCGGTCATCGCCGGAGAAAGTGGTCGACGTGCCCCATCCGACCAGCCAAATCGTGGCATCGACCAGCACTCCCACGAGGAGGTATTCGGCTATTCCGATTGATTTCGCCGGGTCGGGATCCATCGCCGGCCCGCGCTGCCGGACCTCGGAGAAAGACAGGGCAGCCCTCGGGTACGAGCACCGGCCGCCCTCGGATACGGTCGGACGCGCCGTGACGACCACGGCGTGAGGACGGCGGGAGAACGATGCGCGCACTGGTTCAGACGGTCAGCCGGGCGAGCGTACGCGTCGACGACGACACCGTCGGAGAGATCAAGGACGGGCTGCTGGTGCTCGTCGGGATCACCCACGACGACACCGCGGCGAAGGCCGCCGACCTGGCTCGCAAGACGTGGGAGCTGCGGATCCTCGACGGCGACCGGTCCGCCGCGGACGACGATGCGCCGCTGCTGGTGGTCAGCCAGTTCACCCTCTACGGCGACGCGCGCAAGGGACGGCGGCCCACCTGGAACGCGGCGGCGCCCGCCGAGGTGGCCGAGCCGCTGGTCACGGCATATGTGGAGGCGCTGCGCGCCCGGGGAGCGACCGTGGAGACCGGCCGCTTCCGGACGCACATGCTGGTCGAGAGCGTGAATGTCGGACCGCGCACGGTCCTGCTGGAGCTCTAGAAGACCGGATCCCTAGAAGAACAGGCCGCGCCGCTGCGCCGCCTGACGCAGCCACTGGTCCAGCCGGCTCGTCCAGTCGACCTGGTCGGCGGTGGCGTAGTCGACGTCGAAGCTGCCGAACGCGTCGTGCCCCTCGGTGAACAGCCCGCCGCGCTTGTCCAGCTCCAGCACCACCTGCAGTTTGTGCGCGGTGGGCAGGAAGGTCAGCTCAAGCTGGTTGATGCCGCTCGCGTACTGCGCGGGCGGGTAGAACTCGATCTCCTGGTAGAACGGGAGCTGCTGCTCCACGCCGTAGACCCGGCCCTTCTCGACATCCGCCCTGTGGAAGCGGAACCCGAGACGCAGCAGGGCCTCGAGGATGCGCTCCTGGGACGGCAACGGGTGCACCACCACCGCGTCCAGGTCGGATTTGTCCACCGCGCGGGCCACCTCGAGTTCGGTGGACATGCCCATCGTCATGCCGTGCAGGTGCTGCCCGTACACCTCGGTGATCGGGGTCTGCCAGGGCACCTCGAACCGGAACGGCACGTCGTGCCGGGCGCCCGCCTCGAGACGGAACGAACCGGTCAACCGTTGCCGGTGGAACTCCTGGTTCGTCTGGTATTCACTGTCGCCGCTCTCCACCTCGACCCGGGTCATCAGGCCGATCGCCAGGTATTCGATGTCGACGGCGTGCTCGCCACCGACCACGTGGACCTGACCCTCCAGAAATCCGCCCGGGTGTGTGTTCGGGTTCGACAACACCGTGTCGACGGACGGCCCACCGACACCCAGAGCCTGCAACATCCGCTTGAAGACCACGACGATCCCTCCTCGGCCAAGCACATTATCGGCGTACGGCAAGCGCCTGTATGGGGCGAACGCCCGGGATGTCGCCGTTTGCGTCGTCAGGGTTCTCCCTGATTCATGCCACCTGGACGCCGGCCTCACCTCCGCTTAACGCCCCTGCGACGAAGCTTGCTTCACCGGCACGGAAGTGACGGTACGCACGAGACGTTACTCGCGGGGAGGGGACTCAAGTGGTCCTGGAGATGAAGGCGTCGGAGTCCATGACGGTGGTTGAGGACAGCATGACCGACGAAGTCGAGCCCATGGCCGACCTGGACGCCACCGACGAGCGTGGCGTCTCGGCCGACCTGGTCCGTGCGTACCTGAACGGCATCGGCCGGACCCGGCTGCTCACCGCGGTCGAGGAGGTGACACTCTCCAAGCGCATCGAGGCCGGCCTGTTCGCCGAGGAGAAGCTGCCGACCGCCGACGCCGACCTGGCGCCCCTGCTGCGGGTGATCGCCGCAGAGGGCAAGTCCGCCAAGAACCACCTGCTCGAGGCCAACCTGCGGCTCGTGGTGAGCATCGCCAAGCGGTACACCGGACGCGGCATGGCGTTCCTGGACCTGATCCAGGAGGGCAACCTCGGCCTGATCCGCGCCGTCGAGAAGTTCGACTACACCAAGGGCTACAAGTTCTCCACGTAC
>NZ_JZKF01000121.1 GCF_000962825.1 Actinoplanes rectilineatus | reverse complement strand
CCACGGTCTGCCCCGAACCACCTACACCACCGTCGACGACGGCCGAGCCCACCCAGCCGTCGCCAGTGGCTCTACGCGGCCCACAAAACCACCACCAGCGACGGCTGCGCAAACGCGGCGGTCGATCACGAACGCCGGCCCCTCAGGAACGACAGCCGTCCACGCCTACGACCGGACACACCCGTCACTCGATCACGAACGTCAGGCCCACCACGGACGTCAGGCCCACCACGGACGTCAGCCGATGTCTTTACACACCCGGGGCCCCGAGACGCCGACCGAACCGGTCAGCGGAGGTCGGCCAGTGGGGGTTCCAAGGCCCACGTGGAGTCCTCGGCGAATGCGGTGGAGCCGTCGTCGGCGGTCAACCACAGGTGGAAGCCGGTGTGGCGCACGTAGTGGCCCGGATAGTTGTAGGACTCCAAGGACGTCCAGGAGGCGCCGACGGCGGCGTTGCCGGGCCGGAGGTGGAAGGTGGCGTCCTCGCGGAACAGCGCGCTGCCGTCGGACTGGTCCATTGTCAGGCGGCCGGCGTGGTGCCGCAGGAAGTAGCTCGGGAAGTTCTTCGACCGCAGTGCGATGCCGGTGCCGGCCAGTCCGGGTACGAGCGTCCAGGTGGCGTCGTCGCGGTCCAGGTCGGTCGTGACGGTGGTCAGCTCGCCGAGTGCGTAGCGGTGCCGGACGAAGTGGCCGGGCATGTTGAACGACTCGAGGGAGTAGTAGGTGTAGACGTCGGGCTGCGGGATCGGCGGTCCCGCAGCCGCGCGCACCGACGGGGCGACGACGAGCAGAGCGAGAACGACGGTGAGGAGGAGACTGCGGGTGGGGTTCCTCATGGCGGCGCGCTCCTGCCGGTCGAGACAGCGGGGACGGCGGGGACGGCAAGGACGGCAAGGACGGCGGAAACGCGCGGGGACGGCGGAAACGCGCGGGGACGGCGGAAACGCGCGGGGACGGCGGAAACGCGCGGCTTCACCGCGTACTGATCATAGGTATTTGTCAGGGATTTTCGCGGAGAATGTCGCGGACCTGCATCAACGCGACGCCCAGCAGGTTCTGGCCACGCCACTGTGCCGGATCGGCGGCGCGCGGATCGTCGCGGGTCAGCCCGATGCCCCAGATGCGGTCCATCGGGCTGGCCTCCACCAGGATCCGGGCGCCCGTGCCGAGCAGGTACGCCCCCAGCGCCGGGTGCTGCCGGAACTTGGCGGTGTTGCCGGCGACCACGATCGGCACCCGGTGTTCGTCCCACGTCTCCTGAACGAATCCGGACACCCGGCCGCCGAGTTTTTTCGCCGCGTGGGGATGGGGGGCGGCCAGGATCTGCTCGGCCATCGCCGCGTCGCCGAACAGCTGGGCCTTGCCCCACATCATGTAGTGCTCGGCGCTCGCGAACACGACGCCGTCGACGGTGAACGACGACGGGAACCACTGGCTGAGGCAACCGGCCCCGGCGCTGCCGTCGGCTTCGGGCTGGTGACCCCAAAAGTACAGGTACTTCATGCCGGGCAGTCTGCCGAACCCGGCCCTGATCCGCCGCTGATTTACCCGAGGCGGGCCAGCAGGACGTCGGCGGGAGCGGCGACGCCGAGGGCGTCGCCGCCCAGGGTGGCCGGCACGTCCGGGTGGTCGCGGTTGATCCGGATCAGACGTCCGCCGGGGGCCGCGGCGGCGAGGCGTTCCATCGGCCAGCGGATCACACTCGGGGTGTTGTAGCCGCTGCCGATGTCCAGGACGAGCAGGCGTTCGTCGTGTCCGCCGGCGGCCAGCCAGTGCTGCAGGCGGTCGCGGGCGGGCAGGTGGAAGTCGGGGATGTACTCCGGGCCCTTGTGGACGTTGAGGAACACCGGTCCGCCGCAGCGCGGGCAGGCCGGGATCGCGTCCGGGTCGGTCACCTCGCCGGTGGCGGGGTCGTAGGCGGCGAGTGCGGCGTCGACGATCGGGCGGCTCTCCCAGGTCTCCCGGGTGCACGGCCGTTCGCACTGGTAGCGGCCGTAGTCACCCTGCGGGGTGTAGACCCGGTCGGCGTCGAAGCCGTTGCGGGCGAACAGCGCGTCCACGTTGCTGGTCATCACGAAGTGGTCGCGGTCGCCGACCAGGTCGCGCAGCTTCCGGTACACCGGGTGCGGGCCGGGGCCGAACCGGACGTCGGCGACGTGCGTGGACCAGTATCCCCAGAGCAGCGCGGGTGGCAGCGGGGCGCCGATCAGTTCGTACCGGGCGCGCAGTCCCCGCCGGTGCAGCGCGGGGAACAGTTCGGCGAAGCGCCGCGTGTCGGTGTAGTCGTATCCGGCGGCGGCGGACAGTCCGGCGCCGGCGCCGATCAGGATCCGGTCGGCGCCGGCCAGCCAGTCGCGGATGGTGTCGACTGTTGCGGTGATCGTCATGAGGGATCCTTCTCGGTCAGGGCGTGGCGGTAGTGGTCCAGGTCGGCGGTGCTCCAGACGTCGAAGATCACCCGGAGCGGGAGGCCGGGCCGGGCGGCGAGCCAGGCGGCGACGGTGTCCAGCGCGATCCGGGCGGCCCGCGCGGCCGGGAACCCGAACAGTCCGGTGCTGATCGAACAGAAGGCCAGGGTGCGGATGCCACCGGCCTCTGCCGCGAGATCCAGGCAGCTGGTGTACGCGTGAGCGAGCGTCCGCACATGCCCCGGCCGCAGCGGACCGTCCACGATCGGCCCGACGGTATGGATCACGTAGTCGGCCGGCAGGTGGTAGCCCCGGGTGATCGTCGCCGTTCCGGACGGTTCCGGTCCGGGCCGGGTGCCGGTGATCGTCGCGCAGTCGGCGCGCAGTCGCGGGCCGGCGGCGGCGTGGATGACGTTGTCGACGCACCGGTGGTCCGGCTGGAAGCAGCCGAGCAGGCGGTCGTTGGCGGCGTTCACCACGGCACCCGCTCGCAGCGCGGTGATGTCGCCCTGCCAGAGGACGGTCCGTTCGGCGGCCGGGTACCCCGTTCCCGGGTACGCGTCGGCGATCGTCGGCAGACCGGCCGCGTCCACCGTGTGACGTGCCTGCCGTTCACCGCCGAGCAGCGCGTCGAGTTTCGGGACCGCGTCCGGTGGCAGCGGTCCCGGTCCGCGAACGGTCAGCAGTGCGCGCAGCAGCGCCCGTCTGCTCCCCGCGTCGCCGGCGGCCGGGATCGCCCTGCCGGCCGCGAGCAGGGGGAGCAACTCGCCGACGAGGGTGTCGTGGGCGGCCGCCGGGGCGGGTTCGGCCGCCGGACGGAACACCTCGTCGAGGTCGATCAGGGCGCGGTACTCGTGGAGCAGCGTGGTGGTCATGCGGTGCCCCTTCGGTGGTGATGTCCTGCAGCGACCACGCTAGGTCCGCCCCGGGGCCCCAGCCGGGTACGATCACGACCCGTGATGGTCAAAAACCGACACGCCCCGTCCGGGATTCCGGAGATCCGGTTCGCCGCCCCGGCCGGGATCGCCGCCGGGATGGAGGTGGTCGGGCTCGGCCGGCTGCGGGAGCGGACCGCGGGCGGCGTGCTCGGCGCGCTGCAGCGCCCCACGTTCCACCACGTGCTGACGGTCCGGACGGGCGTGCTGCGGTACACCGTCGACTTCACCGCCCACGACCTCTCCCCCGGTTCGTGGCTGTGGGTCCGGCCCGGCCAGGTGCAGCAGTGGGGCGACCCGTCCGGGGCGGAGGGCACGCTGGTGCTGTTCCGGCCGGACTTCCTGGGCGCGGAGCCGGCGTCGGCGGCCCGGCTCGACGACCCGTACGCCCCGGTGCTGCTGCGGCCGGCCGGCGACGAGCACCGCCGGCTGACCGCGGCGCTCGGCCACCTGGCGGCGACGTTCGACGATCCGGGACGGCTGCCGCTGGACGCGCAGCAGGACGTGCTGCGTCATCTGCTGGCCGCGTTCGTGCTGCGCCTGGCGCACGCCGGGCCGGTCGCCGGCGCCCCGGCGCCCGCTCCGGCGGATGCCTTCCTGCGGTTCCGGGACGCGGTGGAGCGCCGGTACGCGAGCAGCCGCCGGCTGGAGGAGTACGCGCGGTTGCTGGGCTACTCGGCGCGGACGTTGTCCCGGGCCACGCAGGCGGCGGCCGGGGTGAACGCGAAGGAGTTCATCGACCGCCGGGTGGTGCTGGAGGCGCGCCGGCTGCTGGCGCACGGGGACGATACGGCGGCGCGGGTGGCGACGCGGCTCGGGTTCAGCAGTGCGACCAACTTCAGCAAGTACTTCCACCAGCGGACCGGCGTCACACCGATCGCCTTCCGGGAGTCCGTGAGGGCCGGCGTGGGTGGGGACGCGGTCGTTTCCGCGTACCCCTGAAGGAGAATGACCGGCCTCCCCAGATCGTGCCAACCGGTTCTGTCCTCATAGGAACTTCACAGTCGATCGCCTTCGATGGCCCGGAAGCGGCCGGAACACCGCCGGCCGACCAACCGGGAAGGATCACATGGCTGACCCGAAGAAACGCCTGTTCACCATGGTCGCGGTGAGCAGCACGCTGGCGCTCACCGCGGCCGGTGTGGGTGTCGCCCAGGCCTGGGCGGCGACGCCGCCGCCGCTCTCGTTCGTCGCCGCGACGTCCGCGGTGACCGCCGAGAGGTTCGTGTGGGAGGACGAGGTCTACCTGAACTTCGACCTCGGCCTGCACGTGATCGCCGGGGCCGACCCGCTGGAGATCCGGGCGAAGCGCAGCGGGTACGACAAGCCGATCGTCGCCGAGCGCCTGGTGACCCAGAACGGCAAGAAGAAGTGGGTGACCCTGCCGGCCGGCACGGTGACCGATTTCAACGGTCTCAAGGACTTCACCACGATCAGCATCGCGAACGCATCGGGGGAGGTCGTGACCGAGTACACGACCTCGTTCTGCGGCAACACCTGGAGTTCGGCGCGGACCCGGCCGGACGCCCCGGCGACCAACCCCTACCCGCGGGACTGCGGCGGGTACAACCCGTTCACGCTCGGCGCGGTGTGGGGCGTGCAGGCCGGCTGGAACGCGGCCGTCCCGGACGTGCCGCAGCAGGAGACGTTCGACCTCGTGCCGGGTGACTACACGGCGACCGCGACGGTGAACCCGGTCTACCGGGATCTGTTCGGCATCACCACGTCGTCACTCACCGTCGACGTGTCGGTGGTCGAGGGCGAGGACGGCAAGGGCGCGGGTCTCGCCGCGAAACGTCAGGCGGAGGCCGAGGACCCGCAGGCGGCGCCGGCCGGCGAGCACGACCTGCACAGCGCCGAGGGTGACGCGGAACGGCAGGTCTCGTCCTATCTGCCGGAGTTCCGTGCCCCGGCGAAACGCCCGTCGACGCTGGCGGCGGTGCCCAGCGGCCCGAAGCCGGACCTGCGGTCGCTGCCCGCGTGGGACATCGCGCTGGAGGAGGACGCCGACGGCAAGTGGTACGTGAACTTCGGCGCCACCGTGTGGAACGCCGGCACGTCGCCGCTGCTGGTGGACGGTTTCCGGCGTTCCGGGACCGAGCTGATGGACGCCTACCAGTACTTCTTCGACGCCAAGGGCAACCAGGTGGGGTCGAAGGAGGCGGGCACCATGGAGTGGGACCCGCGCGAGGGTCACATGCACTGGCACTTCACCGACTTCGCGCAGTACAACCTGCTCAACGCCGACCAGTCGCTCGCGGTGCGCAGCGGCAAGGAGGCGTTCTGCCTGGCCAACACGGATGCGGTCGACTACACCATCCCGAACGCGAAGTGGCGGCCGGACAACACCGACCTGTCCACGTCGTGCGGGGCGAACACCGTGGTCGCGGTGCGTGAGGTGCTGGACATCGGCAACGGTGACACCTACAGCCAGTACCGGCCGGGACAGTCGTTCGAGATCACCGATCTGCCGAACGGCACGTACCACATCCAGGTCCTCGCCAACCCGGAGAACCGGCTGGCCGAGCTGAGCACGACCAACAACTCGGCGCTGCGGGAGATCGTCCTCGGGGGTACGCCGGAGAACCGGACCCTGGTCGTACCGCCGGTGCACGGTATCGACGGATAACCGGACCGCACTGCCGCCCCGGCCACGATCGGCGCCGGGGCGGCAGTGCGGTTGACACACTGTGCGACCATGCGCGAGGTCGTGCCGCGCGGGGAGAGTCACGTGTCAGAAACCACGAAACACCGTTTTCCGCTATGGATCGTCTTCTATCTGATCACCGGTCTCCTGCTCATGCTGGCGAGCGGCGGCGCACTCGCCGCCGAGCAGGCGGTGTATGCCCGGATCGGATCAGTCCAGGACGACACCCTTTTCGTGGAGGTCCCGGCGAAAGGCCCGGAAGAGCCGGAGTCGGACATCGAGGGGCCGCTGAACATCCTGATGGTCGGCATCGACCCCCGCAACGCCACCGAGGCGCCCCGCTCCGACTCGATCCTGGTGGCGCACATCCCGGCCGGGCTCGACCAGGCGTACATCTTCTCCATCCCCCGCGACCTGTACGTACAGATCCCCGCCTCGGAGAAGGCCGAACTGAGCGCCCATCACGGCAAGATCAACGGCTCGATGTCGCTGGGCAGCCGGGTCCCCGGCTCCGACCTGCCGGACACCAACCAGGGTTTCCAGCACCTGGTGAAGACCCTCGGCCAGGTCACCGGGATCAAGAAGTTCGACGCCGGTGCGATCATCGACTTCGGCGGCTTCAAGGACATCGTCGAGGCGATGGGCGGCGTCACCATGACCGTCGACCAGGAGGTCCCCTCCGAACACCTCAAACCGGACGGCAAACCCCGCGACCGGCTGTCCCACTGCGCCGACAACACCTGCGACCACCCCTACTACGGGGAACAGAAGGTGTACAAGATCGGCACCTATCACCTGCAGGCGTGGGAGGCGCTCGACTACGTCCGGCAGCGGTACCACCTGCCGAACGGCGACTACGACCGCCAGCGCCACCAGCAGCAGTTCATCCGGGCGATAGCCGAGCAGGCACTCAGCAAGGACATGGTGACGAACCCGTCGAAACTGCTGCGGGTGATGGACGCGGCCGGCAAGTCGCTGACCTTCTCCGGCGGCGGCCACGACGTGACGGAATGGGCCGTGGCACTACGGCACCTGCGCACCCAGAACATGGTGACCGTCGCCCTGCCCGGCCACGGGGTCTCCGTCAACGGCTCGTACGCCGGCGAGGAGTTCGAACCCGAGGTCGCCGACTTCTTCACCGCCGTCCGCACCAACACCGTCCCGCAATTCCTTCTGGATCATCCCGAGTTCGTCAACACCGGCGGCTGACGTCTACCCGACTCGGAGGCGCTGGTGCGAGCCCGGTCCGGGCATCGATGATGGACGACATGGGGCCAGCGGGAGAACGCGAACTGTGGAGCCAGACCAGTCCCGGCGGATGGGTGGCCCGCGACGTCTACCTGTTCGCCCTCTCCTGCTTCGTGCCGCTCGACCTGTTCCTGCTGACCTCGTCGATCACGGTCGCCGCCCCGGTCACGGCCCTCGTCGTGCTGGCCCACCTGATCTGGGCGGCCCTGGCGATCCGCTCCTGGTGGCGGCACTACCGCACCGTCGTACGGATGTGGACCGACCCGGCCAGGCCGGGCATCGTGTGGCTCCGGCGGGCCGACGACACCGTGGAATCGTTGGTCCCGGACCGGATCCGGCAGATCCGGGTCGTGCACACCACCGGCTGGTTCCAGGGCGAGAACCCGCAGAGTTACCGCCTGACCCGGGTGAGCCTGCAGGCCGGCCTGGCTTCCTATCCGCTGGGCGAGCTGGACAGCTGGCCGGCCACCCGCAAGGCGCTGGAGCGGACGTTCCCGGGCGCGCGCCTCAACGAGCGCACCATCCACCGGTCCAGCCGCGAGAGCGCCGACTGACGGCCCGCCCATGACCCGAACCGTTCTGATCACGGGCGCCACGGGCGGGATCGGTGGCGCGCTGGTGCGGGCGGCCGCGGATCGGGGCTGGGCCGTCCTGGCCGCCGCCCGTAACGGGTCCGCGCTCCAGGCCTTGTGCGACGCGGTGCCCGGAATGACTCCGCTGCCGGCCTTCGACGGATCACCAGCACGGCACGACCCGGCGCCCGGGACAACGCCGCTGGTGGTCGACCTGCGCGCCCCGTCCCGCTTCGCGGAGTCCCTGCCCCGGCTCGGCCGCCTGGATGCCGTGATCCACTGTGCCGGCATCGCGGAGGTGGCCCCGGTCGCGGAATCGTCGTACCCGCTGTGGCACGACACGCTGACCGTCAACGTGGCAGCCGCCGCAGAGATCACCCGGCTGTACCTCCCGGCATTGCGTGCCGCGGCCGGTCACGTCGTCTTCGTCAACGCGACGCCCGGCCTGCACGCGGTGCCCCGTTGGTCGGCCTACACGGCGAGCAAGGCGGCGCTCCGCGAGGTGGCCGACGCCCTGCGGCAGGAGGAGGCCCCGCATGGGGTACGCGTGACCTCCGTCTTCCCGGGCGGCACCGCAACGGGTCTGCTGCGCGAGGTACGTTCCGCGTTCGGCCGCCCGTTCGACCCGGCCGACTGCATCCAGCCGGAGACCCTGGCAGACCTGATCCTGAACGTCCTCGACATGCGCAACGACGCCTACATCCCCGAGCTGTCCGTCCTGCCCACCCCACGCCCCTGACCCACCGCCCGCCAGGCCCCTGTGCGGACGGTCTCGTGAGCCATGGAACCCGGTTGCGGCCGGTGAGCCTTCACGCGTACGCCGAAGAGCGTCACGAAATCAACAGAGCCGCAGCCGCCGGCAGGTCCGCGGCCACGACGGTGGCCGCGGGGTCGTCCGGGACGTCGGCGTATTCGCCGGTGCACACCCGGATCGAACGCGCCCCCAGCGACGCCGCGACGGCGGTGTCCTTCGCGGGGCGGTCGCCGATGACGACCAGGTCGGCCGGGTCCGCGCCCAGGGCCTGAGCCGCATGGAGCAGGCCCGACGGGTGCGGTTTGCGGTGGGTGCGGCCGCCCAGTTCGTCGGTGATGACGACCGCCGTGAAGAATCCGGTGAGCCCGGTCGCGGCGAGTTTCGCGCGCTGGATGACCGGGTTGCCGTCGGTGAGACAGGCGACCGGGAAGCGTTCCGCCAGGGCTGCCAGTGCCGTCAGTGCTCCCGGATAGGCCGGCAGCCGCCGCGGACGATAGGTCGTGAAGGCCGCGACCAGGGCCGGCACCAGGCCCGTGGCCTCGTCGGCGTCGAGTCCGTAGTCGCCGAGGGCCCGGTCGATGGTGCCGCCCCGGTCCGAACCGGCCACGAGTTGGCGACGGACCAGGCGGGACAGCCGGACCGGGTCGAGTCCCGCCAGGACCGCCCCCGCCCGTCCCACCGCGCGGGACGCACCGTACAGGTAGGAGGACTGCGGGAAGATCGTGTCGTCGAGGTCGACGACCACTCCTGCCGGGGCCGGGTTCATGCCACGGTCCAGGGCAGCGTGCCGTCGGTGTAGTCCGGCTCGTCCAGGGCGAGCAGCGGGTCGAGGGCCGGGTCCGCCAGGATCGCCGCGACCTTCCCGCCGGTGTGGCCGTCGCCGTACGGGCAGGGCAGCGCCGCGATCCGTTCCAGTTCGTCCGGGGTGCTCAGGCGCTGCGCGGCCCGTAGCGCCCGGTCGGCCTCGGTGTCGCTGCCGATGCCGGTCAGGACGGCGGCGCCGGTCTCCACGCCTTCCCATCGTGGCGTGGACCGGCGCAGCACGACGGCCGGCACGCCGAGGTACGCGGCTTCCTCCTGGAGCCCGCCGGAGTCGGTGACGACCACCCTGGCGTGGGCGAGCGCGTGCAGCAGCCGGTCGTACGGCAGCGGTTCCTCGGCGGTCGCCAGCCGGGCCTCGAGGCCGTGCTCGCGCAGGCGGGCCCGGGTCCGCGGGTGCACCGGGAACCGGACCGGGCCGATCTCGGCGAGCCGGCCGATCAGGTCGGTGAGACGGGCCAGCCGGTCCGGGTCGTCGACGTTGGAGGCGCGGTGCGCGGTCACCAGCACGCCGGTGCGCACGGCCGGTGGGACCGGGGTGACCCCGCGCAGGCGCAGGGTGTCGATCACGGGGTTGCCGACGACGAAGATCCGGCGCGCGGGTACGCCTTCGTCGGCGAGGAACGTGGCGGCCCGGGCGGTCGGCGCGAAGTGGATCTGCGCGGTGGCCGCGGCGACCCGGCGGTTGACCTCTTCGACGCTGCGCGGGTTGAAGCTGCGCAGGCCGGCTTCGAGGTGCGCGAACGGGATGCCGGTGTTGCGGGCGGCCAGCGCGTACGCGGGGACGGTGTGCGTGTCGCCGAGGGTCAGCACCAGGTCGGCGGGGTGGGCGGCGAGGGTGCGGACCGCGCCGGAGACGAGGGCGCCGAGCCGGTCCGGGCCGGGCGGCAGGGTGAGCCGCAGGTCGGCGGTCAGTCCGAGGGTGTCCTGGACGTCGGCGCTCATCGCGGCGTCGGCGTGCTGGCCGGTGTCGACGGCGAGGACCCGGTGGCCGGCGGCGCGCAGGGCGGCGGCCACCGGCGCCAGTTTGATCACTTCGGGGCGGGTGCCGAACGCCAGGACGATGCGGCGGTTCATCGGCCGGCGCCGTCGGTCGCGTGGGCGAAGGCGAAGGCGGGTACGCCGGCCAGTTCGGAGGCCGGCCCGACAACGGTCGTCAGCGCATGGTCGGAGGCGGGCACGGCCGGCGGGAGAGAAACGGGCATGCCGCCGGCCGGCGGGTCGGGGACGGGTGTGCCGTCGGCCAGCGGGTCGGGGACGGGTGTGCCGTCGGCGGTGTAGTAGACCTCGCTGAAGTGCCGGGCCATCCGCACGTCCGGGCGGAAGCCGAGGACGGGCAGGTCGGCGTCCGGGTCGAGGATGCCGTCGACGTAGGTGCCCACCACATCGGCGCCGGCCGCCAGGGTCAGTGGGAGGCCACCGGAGAACCGCGGGTTGACCTCCACGACGGTCGCCTCGCCGTCGTCGTCGACGAACCCCTGCACGTTGGCCGGCCCGGTCAGGCCGACCGCCCGCAGGGTCGCCGCGACCACTTCGGTGACCGCGACCGAGGTAAACGTGGTGCCGCGGACCGAGATGCCGCCGCGGGTCTCGTCGCGCCAGCGCGGAACGCAGGCCAGCAGGGTCCCGTCCCGGCCGACCAGCGCGTCGGCGGTGAACTCGCGACCGGCGAGGCGGGTCTGCACGATCGCGCCGGGGACGGTGGTGAACGCGTGCGCCAGGTCGCCGGGGTGGTCCACCAGCACGACGTCGCGGCTGCCCCGGCCGCGGGACGGCTTGATCACCCACGGGCCGGGGACCTTCATGATGGTGGCCAGGGTCCAGGCGGTCGCCGGGTGCGGGACCCCGGCGGCGTGCAGTACCTGCGCGAACGCGACCTTGTCGAGGCAGCTCTCGGCGGCGGCCAGGTCCGGCAGCCAGGTCAGGGTGCCGCGTTCGCCCAGTCGCGGGCAGAGCGGGGCAAGTGCGCCGTACTCCTCGGCGACCGTGCAGACCAGGGCTGACGGCCGATGCCGGTCGACTACTTCGAGGAGCTTCTCCGCGTACCCCGCATGGTCGGCTTTGGGAAGGACCGCTTGCAGGGCCGTCAGACGCAGGCCGACCGCGTCGGGGTTGGCGTCCAGTGCCAGGATCCGGTCGCCGCGGGCTTGCAGGGCCCGGATCACCGCGACGCCGGCCGGACCGCCCGCGCCGGTGACCGCGATGAGCCGGCCGCTGTCCGGCCTATCCGGAATCTCCTGATGAGTCGGCCGCATCAGCCAGGCCCGGGCCCACAGGCGCACCGCGATCACGTCGGCGCCGGCCACCGGCTCCCACTGGCGGGCCGCCACCGCGTCGGCGAGCGCGTCCAGCACCATCGGGTCGGTCTCGTAGGTGGCCACCGCCAGCAGCGTCGCGGTGTGCACCCCCAGACCCTTCTCGGCCAGCTCCCGGATGATCGCCACCCGGCGGGCGGGTTCCTCGTGACCCACCCGGTAGTCGATGCGGCGCTGCTCGCGGCGTTTGGCGAGACGGCGGGAGAGGGCCTTCGGCAGCAGGCGGCGGTGCATCATCGCGGCGATCTGCACCTTCTGCACCCTTGGTTCCACGATCGGGGCGGCCTGCTCGTCGACCGGTGCGGCGGTCATCCGATGCCCCAGGCCCGGACGCGCCCACGCCGTCGGACGGTCCGCCGTGTGCCGGCCGGCGGCATCCTGTTCGGCACGTTCCGCGTCATACATCGTCATTCCGATCATGATCAGCAAACCGACAAGCGTGTACGCGAAGTTCAGCGCCGCACCGACCCAGTCGTGGAAGAACACCAGCGCGTCCACCGCCAGATACCGGCCGGCCAGCAGCGAGAGGATCAGCCGCACCTGGTTGGCGGCCAGGACGAACACGCTCGCCACCGCCAGACCGGCCAGTGCCTGCGGCCGTTCCCGGAGCGCCACCAGGGCGAGCGCCGCCAGGGCGAGCACACTGGCGAGGATCGAGCAGGAACCTGTCATCTCGGCCACCACCGGCTCGAACCCGGGGCCGAAGACGACGAACGAGTCGCCGAGCGCGCCGGAGATCCGGTCGACGCCCATCAACTCGATGATCGAGGAGGCCAGCGTGACCTCGAAACGCCGGACCGGGTCGATGTACAGGACATAACCGCCTACGCAGAACGCGACCGCAACCGCCATCTCGAGCAGGACGAGCCGGCGCCGGCGGGCAGTCGCGCTCATCACGCCGCTTCCCTCAGTGTGCCCAGTTCGGCGACCTCCGCGCGGGCGATCGGTGCAATCGTGGAGGTGGCACCGGATCGGGCGGTCTTGGACCAGCTGTAGGCCCTGCCCCACATCCCGTCGAAGTAGGCGGCCGTCGCGGTCAGGATCGACATGCCGAACGCCGGGATGAACCCGACGAGCATCCACACCGCCCGGCGTTCGACCCGCCCGAGCACCAGCCCCACCGCCAGCTCGGTGAACGGCCCGGCGAACAGCAACGCGGACAGGGCCACCATGTGCATCGGCGACGAGCCACCGATCCCGACCGCACGGAGCAGGATCAAAAGCAGACCCAGACCACACAGCACGGGTACGTGGTAAACCCAGAGGAACAGCATCGACTCGAGCTTCTCCATCAGCGTCAGATGACGGGTGCGCAGAATCGGGCGCCAATAGTCCCGCAGGCATTTCTGGTGTCCGCGGGCCCAGCGGTACCGCTGTTTCCAGAATCGCCGGGAGGAGAGGACGGCCTCCTCGAAGTCGACGGCCGACGGGTCGTACCGGACCCGGTACCCGTCGAGCAGCAACCGCAGCGTGAGGTCGGTGTCCTCGGTGACGGTGTGCGGGTTCCAGCCGCCCAGGCCGCGGATCAGCGTGGTCCGGACGGCGCAGTTGGCGCCCCCGTAGGCGGGCAGCTCGAACAGGGCCTGCCGGCCGTACTCGTTGACCAGGTAGCCGGACAGGTAGTCGATGAAGATGGTGCCGGCCAGCGGCGACTCGATGCCGTTGCGGACCACGCAGCGGCCCATGACCGCGCCGACCTTCGGTTCGCGGAAGTGCCGGACCAGGCGGCGCAGCACGTCGGGTTCGGGCTGGTGGTCGGCGTCGAAGATGACGGCGATCTCCGCGTCGACCAGGGCGAGGGCGTCGTTGAGGGCACCGGACTTGCCGCCGCCGGCACCGGGTTCGCGGTGCAGGACGCGCAGGCGGGGGTCGACGACGGTCCAGGCGTCGAGGCGGTCGCCGGTGCCGTCGGTGGAGGCGTCGTCGACGACGACCACGGTCAACTGGTCGCGGGGGTAGTCGAGGCCGAGCAGGGCCGCGACCATGCCGTCGACGACGAGTTCCTCGTCCTTGCAGGCGACGAGGACGGCGACCGACGGGGTGAAGGCGCCGATCAGAGGTGCGTTGATGTCGCGTTCGGCCCAGCGGGCGGCGGCGATCGCGAATCCCAGGTGACGGAAGAAGAAGAGTAGGAAGACGATGTTGAGGACGGTGGCGATGCCAGCAAGTGTCGGGTTTACTCCGAAAAATGCGCAGGTGATGGTGAATATGGCGGCATGTCGCGCCAAACCCCACCGGAAGTGGGTCGGGGACGCCACACGATGATGACGTCCCCGATAGCTCATACCGCCACCCGGGCCTCGAGTCCCGAAATCTCCGACAAAGGTGCCACGATCGGTGGGGCCAGATCCCAGACGAACCGCGCCGGGACGAACGCCTCCGCGTACCGCACCCGGGCCTGCGCCCCGAAATGCCGGGCCGAGGCCGCCACCACCTCGGGGTCCACCATCGCCGAGTTCTCCACCTGGCTGTGGTGACAGGCCAAAGCGTCGATCTTCCTGTTCAGGTACGCGGAGATGTCCACGAAGACGGACGGTTCGAACCGGGTCGTGGACGGACTCCGGTAGTGCAGGATCCGCCGGCTGTGCCGGGCCGCGGAGATCGCCGCGGCCGCCACCGCCCGGTGATCCTGATGCGAATCGTCCGGTGCGTGCACGTACACCACGTCAGCATCGGTGTCCCGGATCGCCGCCTCGATCACCGCCACGGTCGCCGCATCCGGCGCCACCGCGCAGTCCTCCAGCGGCCCCCAGCGCAGCAGACAGTCCAGGTTCCGGGCCGCCGCCTCAGCCTCCGCCCGCCGGAACCCCACCGGCCCGGGACCGTTCTGCCCGCCGGTGATCACCAGCATCGTCACCGCGTCCCCCGCCGCCCGGTGCGCGGCGAGGGTGCCCCCACAGCCCAGCTCGATGTCGTCGGGGTGCGCCCCGATCGCCAGCACGCTGCGCATCATCGAGGGCCGGCCGCCGCCCGGCGCCGGCGCCACACGGTCACCACCACGGCGGCGACACCGGCGAACGCCAGCACGATCAGCGGGCCCGAGCCGTTGCCGCCGGCCGGCAGACTGACGTCGTTGCCGCAGGTGGGCCGTTTCCAGGTGGCGGAGACGCTCTTGCCGCCGACCTTCCACGTGACGGTCGTCGTGGCACTGACCCAGCCGGTCGCGAACGACGCCTTGTGCGTACCCGGCTTGAACTTGGTGGTCACGTCCGCCTCGGTCGTGGTGGTGCCGCCGGCCAACGTGACCTGATTGTTGTCGCCCGCCGCGATGGTGCCGGTGACGCTTCCGCCGACCGTGTAACCGAAGACCGCGCGGTAGGTGTTGTCCTCGCTGTTCTTGAGCACACAGTCGCAGGTGGGAGTGCCGTTGAGGGTCTTCCAGGTCGCGGCCGCCGGGCCGGAGTTGAGCACGAGCGCAGTCACCACAGCGGCGATCAGCGCGACCGCGCCCGCCGTGATGGCCACGCCGCGGCTACGCAGCAGCGCGGGTTTACCCGCCATGGACCCCACCTCCAGGAAGTCGTGATGGTGCGACCTCCCGATCGGTAATCCGGGCTTCAGGTTGAGAACTGGCGTAACACCACATTTTATGATCGAATGCGCTCGATCGCTCCCCCTACCAGGTAAAACAAGGGAGGCGCCGAGTGTCTCTACTCACCGCCCTCGACCGTGAACATACGACCGCCCCGGCGGGCTACAGCCGGTGGTTGATCCCGCCGGCAGCGCTCTCCGTGCACCTGTGCATCGGCCAGGTGTACTCGACGAGCGTCTACAAGAACTCCTTCATCGCACACTTCGACGCCAGCCAGACCGCGATCGGCATCATCTTCAGCATCGCGATCGTGATGCTGGGCCTGTCCGCCGCCGTCGGTGGCACCTGGGTCGAGAAGAACGGCCCGCGTAAGGCCATGTTCGTCTCCGCCTGCTTCTGGGCGCTCGGCTTCCTCGTCGGTGCTCTCGGCATCGCCACCCAGCAGCTGTGGCTGCTCTACCTGGGTTACGGCGTGCTCGGCGGCATCGGCCTGGGCATCGGCTACATCTCCCCGGTATCCACCCTGATCAAGTGGTTCCCGGACCGCCCCGGACTCGCCACCGGCATGGCGATCATGGGCTTCGGTGGTGGCGCGCTCCTGGCGAGCCCCGCGTCCCGCCAGCTGCTCTCGTTCTACGACAGCGGCTACGACCCGACGGTGGCCACCTCGGTCGCCTCCGGCCACGCCCTGCTGCTGCTGTTCCTGACGCTCGGCGCCGCCTACTTCGTGATCATGATGTTCGGTGTCGCCACCATCCGGGTCCCGGCACCCGGCTGGCGCCCCGAAGGCTGGGACCCCTCGACGGTCAAGTCCAAGCCGATGATCACCACCGCGCACGTCTCCGCGGCGAACGCCGTGAAGACCCGCTCGTTCTGGCTGCTCTGGATCGTCCTGTTCTGCAACGTGACCGCCGGCATCGGCATCCTCGAGCAGGCCAGCCCGATGATCCAGGACTTCTTCCGTGAGAACGGCACCTCGGCCGTGGCAGTCGCCGCGGCGGGCGGCTTCGTCGGCCTGCTGTCGCTGTTCAACATGGGCGGCCGCTTCGTCTGGTCGTCCACCTCGGACATCATCGGCCGCAAGCCCATCTACATGATCTACCTGGGCGCCGGCATGGTCATGTACCTGCTGCTGGCCACCGTCGGCAGCAACGCCATCCCGCTGTTCGTCCTGCTGGCCGGCGTGATCCTGTCGTTCTACGGCGGCGGGTTCGCGACGATCCCGGCGTACCTGCGCGACCTGTTCGGCACGTTCCAGGTCGGCGCCATCCACGGCCGCCTGCTGACGGCGTGGTCCGCGGCGGGCATCGCCGGCCCGCTGATCGTCAACGGCTTCCTGGACAGCCAGGGCAAGCCCGGCACCCTGACGGCGTCGGCGTACCAGCCGGCCCTGCTGACGATGGTCGGCGTGCTGGCCATCGGCTTCATCGCCAACCTGCTGGTCAAGCCGGTCCCGTCGAAGTTCCACGAGCCGACGGGCCCGCTGCCCACGGCCGCTCCGGAGGCGGCCCCGGTCGCCGAGCCCGAGCCCGAGACCGCCAAGGCTGAGGCTGAGGCCGAGGTCATCGAAGCGAAGCCCGAGCCCGTGGCCGACGCTGAGGTTGCCAAGCCTGAGGCTGCGGAGACCGAGACCGAGACCGCGGTCGCGGTCGCTGAGCCTGAGACCGTCGAGGCCGAGGTCGCTGAGCCCGAGGCCGAGGTAGCCGAGGCCGCCGAGGTCAAGCCCGAGGCAGAGGTCGAGCCGAAGGCCCCCGAGGCCGCAGTGGCCGAGGCCGAGCCGAAGGCAGACGCCGAGACCGAGGCCGAGAAGAAGAAGGAGACCCCCGCATGAAGACCTCCACCGCGCGACTGGTCGCCTCCTGGCTCCTGGTCACCGTCCTGCTCGGCTACGGCATCATCCAGACGCTGATCACCGCCGCCAAGCTCTTCGCCTGACCGCTCCCCCAGTACCGCATCACCTG
Source organism: Actinoplanes rectilineatus (assembly GCF_000962825.1). Lineage (GTDB taxonomy): Bacteria > Actinomycetota > Actinomycetes > Mycobacteriales > Micromonosporaceae > Actinoplanes > Actinoplanes rectilineatus. The sequence goes on along the minus strand of NZ_JZKF01000121.1, from coordinate 5,697 downwards.
CCCTCTCCCACTCCCGAGCCCGTTCCGGCCCGGTTGCCGGGAGAGGGCAGCGGTGTTCCCGCCCGTCTCACCAGGTAGCCGACAGCGGGTGGTCGTCCGGCGCCCAGCGCAGCGCGAAGATATCCGCGCATACCTCCTCGGCCACGGTTGCCGGGTCGTTCGTGAGCTCCGCCCAGGAGGGCACCGGCTCCGCCCGCAGGACCACGCCGTCCCGTGCCGGATGGTCCCGGTCGACCCGAACCTTGCGGCCGCCCCGGAACCCGACGACCTTCCGCCGTTCGTACCCGTCCGCCCCGACCTCGACCGCAGTCTCGAACGGATCGCCGCTCGACCGCGCCCCCAAGTGGTGCACGGTCAGGTACCACGGTTGCGGCTCCGCCCCGTGCCGTCGCCGGAGCCGGGCGGCCAGCGTCTGCTGGGGTTGGAACAACCGGTGCCGCACACAGTTCTCCGCCGCGGGTTCACACACCGGCCATGCGCACAACTCGTGACAGGCCCCGGTCGACTGCCATCCGAGCGCCCGCACCACTCCCGCGAGCCGGCGAGTCATCAGTTCGGCGGACGACGCCACCGCGGCGAACCGCGACGTGATCGCCGCCGGATCCCGGGCCGCGTCGGCCAAGGCACTCTGGTCGTCCTCCTGATCCGCCCGCTCGCGGTCCGCCCAGTCGGCGATCAGATCCGTGTGCCGCACCAACCTGTCGAGGGCTTCCCAGATCCCGGCCGCCCACTCCGGAACCGTGACCGCCACCGACATCCGCGCCGGCGCCGCCCCGGCTGCGTTCACCGCGATGCCGGCGATCACGCTCTGGAAATAGTCCGGCCGGTCGTACTCCTGCAGGTGCCCGACCGCCTCCTCGAACTCGTCCAGGCTGATCAGCACGTCGTCCGCCACCCCGTCCGGTCCGAGGAGGCCGCGTACGGTCTCCTCCACCGGACCGCACAGCGGCGACCCGAGCGCGTCGAGCAGCGCGTGAAGGCGCATCAGGCACCAGACGTCCCGCAGCACCACGGGTTCCGCCGTCCCCCACCCGAGACCGATCAGCTCGATCCCGGTGGCGGCGCCCCGGAGCAGGTCCCGCCACCAGCCCACGATCCCCCGCTCCCGGTAGGCGACCCACCAGATCCAGGGCAACGACCGCACCATCTCCTCGACGGCCGGCTCGGTCGCCACGCCGTCCACGAACGTCAGCAGCGCGGCTGGCGCACGTCCCACGGTCAGGCACAGTTCGGCGACCGCTCCACCCAGCCGGACGCCGGCAGCTACTGCCTCGGCAGACCACAGCGACCGCGACCACGCGATCGCACCAGCCGTGTCCCCCTGCCCGGCCCGGTGCTGCGCGATGCAGAGCGCCAGGATCATCCGCACGGTGTCGTCCGACTCGACCGTCAGCCGCGCCCGGAGCAGCGCCTCCCGCCCCCGTTCCACCGGCACGGCACTGACCAGCACGTAGGCGGCGCGTCCTCGTACCCCCGCATCATGGTCGTCCAGAAGTGTGGCCAGAAGCCCGGTGTAGCGCCCAAGCACGGTCCGCACTGCCTCGGCATTCCAGCTGTCCCGGTATCCCCACGAGTCCCAGACCTCCTCCGGGCGCGTCACCGCAAGCATCTCGGCCCGCAACTCCAGGCGGAGAGTGTCCATCCGCGCCAGGTCGCCGACGAGTTGCAGCATCTCGGCCCGCCGATGACCGCTCCGCACCGCAGCGCTCCGCAGCAGTTCGGGCACCACGCCAACCCCGAAGACTCCGGTGTTGCCCTCGCTCTTCGTCGCGGCACGCAGCCGGCCGAGCGCCGCGTCCACTACGGCCGGGTCGTCGTCACCCAACCGTTCCAACGCCGCCCGTATCTCCTCGAGCCGCCCATCACCGGCGACCCTGTCACCCCACCGAAAATCGTCGAGTGAGACGACCCCCGCCGGCAGGTGGGCCACCACCTCCCGAACATCGAAGTCCCCGTCCCACACCACGCGCCTCCTCCGACCGGAAGCAGCAGCGTAGCCCGGACCACAGGTAGGACGACGTCGCAATTTGCGCGTCGCAGAGGCCTTGACCGGCGCGAAGGTGATGACGTTCACCGACAAGGCATACCAAGGCGCCCACGGCAGCGTCCGGACACCGTTCAGTGCGCCACGTCAATAACCCAACCAACTCAGGATAGAAATAACTCATTGATTCCGGCCCTCACAGCCGAGGCGCATTTGACTCAGTGGGCCCGCTCAGGCCAACCATGTGGTGGCCTGGTTCGAATCACATTATTGCCAACCGCGGCGAGGAGGTCGCCATCTTCGGTAACTGCAATACTACTTGGCGACTCGGGCAACTGCAGAGGAGAACACAACTGATCACCGGATTCGACATCAACAAGGGAAACAGTTCCGTCGTCGCGGGCGATATAGGCAGCCGGCCAGGAAACGATCGCCAACGAAACGACCGGCGGACCAATCAAATCCGGGCCGACCGGCTCACCCGTAAGGCCAGAGGCCCACATTGTTCGCCGACCTCCGGCTCGATCAGCGAAATTTCCCACCAAAAAGTGGTCACCATCCATAGCCTCCACGAAGTAACCGTCGAGACGATCAATAGATTCGGGCGGCACCTTCAGGTCGTCTAGACGGAATATCTCCGGAGGGCGGCCAACCGCTGATATCACTGCAACCGGATCTCCGTCGACCACCCTCGTCAGCAATCGAAACGTACCCCCATATTTCCGGACCTCGTCGAGGAGCGCGCCGTCGATTGCCCGCCAAACTTGCAGGAGTCCGCGATCAGCCGTCACCAGCACCCGCTCACCACGCACCACGGCTATGGCCAAATCCTTGATTTGCGGAACGCTTAATTCGATAGATGGAGTCATCTCGGTACCGCTCGTGAGATTCCACCGCTGCAGCCACCGGTGAGAAGCCTTGGTAGACCCCGCCCCGGTCCCGGCCATCACGTTCTGCTCGTCCTCCCAGACGACCAGTGATTTGAATCCCGGAATGCCAGTGTGTGTCACCTGGCCGGCCAGAACACCACTTTCGGATCGGCGAACCATAAGCGTGCCACCATCATCAGCACAGACCACCACCCCAGGAACAGTCGCGTCCAGCAAGACGACTTTAGCCTCGTTGCCCGCCAACTGCCTATCTGGAACCTTCGGATTCCACAAGCCGAGCATTCCGTCTTCGGCCGACCCCGTCACCAGCCAGTCCTGACCGTCATATCGAAGTGACGCCAGTACCGCCTTATGTACAGGTCCCGACAGCGGCGGCCCCGCCGGTTCCCCTCTCATGAAATCCCACAGATGAATTCGCCATCTTGTCGGCACCGCCAGCATTCCACCCACCATCGCCGGCTTGGGTCGGCCGCAGCGACCACCCCACACCCGCCCTCGATACTCCGAGAAGTCGTCGACATGAGCATCGATCCGGCAACCTGTTCGAGCACCACTGTTGACGTCGTACATGACAATCTCTCGCGAGCCGGTCACGACCGCCAGCACATCCCTGCCATCCACGTTCGCCAGAACCACGCCTGCAACGGCGCCGAGATTCCCCTTTCCCTCGATGGACAGCGGCAGCCTCTCACCCACCTGGGCATCCCACGGAAAGAGATCTCGGCCCGCGGTCACCACCACCCGCCGTCCGCTACTCAGCAGCCCTCCACAGATCGCCAACGTTCCTGGTGAGTCGAGGATGCTCAGCAACTCACCGGTCACCAAATTCCAACGCTTCACCACGCCGTCGGCACTCAGCGTCACCAGCCCGGTGCGGGTGGCCGGGTTGTCGGGTACGTCGAGGCAGGTGCCGTCGATGGCGACGACGAGCAGGCCGGCCCACCGGGGCGTGGAGAAGGATTTTCACGTCCTCTCGCGTCGGTGGGTGGTCGAGCGAACCTTCGGGTGGCTGATGCAACATCGGCGCCTGCCCCAGTCAGCCTCAATCGACTCCGACTACTAAATTCAGGCACCCGCGCCATGCCACATGTCACACAGGTCGGCCGCCTGCCCTTTGACTGGAAAAACAGAAGCCCGAACCACAGCTACCACTGCCCGGTGGAGGTTTCGGATCGCGCTGCAGCCCGCACCCACATTTCTTCGAAATGATCCTTTGAGATCTCCTTGACAAAAATGTCGTCGCGACTTTCTAGCTCACTCAAAGGAGGAACTAGTAAGTCGCTCGGAAACACCTCCCGTCTGGCATCCGAACCTCCGACCTTCTCAACGATCCCGTCTCTATAGAACTCCAATTTACGCATTTCGCGACCGTCCACGCCAACTTCAATCATGGAGTTTACGGGCGCGGATTTATCGCGCTTCCTGAAACGAATCTGGACGTACCAGATTCTTGCGGCAGCACCATGCTTCCGGCGAAGAACCGCTCCAACGGCCTGCTGCCTCCATGACCCATGAACACAATCGATAAGGCCTGAGGCGCATACCGGCCAGTCACATTGCCCCCCACAAGGACCTTGAGGGGTCCACCCTAGATCGCGTACCAAGCCGAACAATTGATGCCGAAGCGCAGCATTCTCCGATTCAAGAGACAGCAGGCGGTTCGTCATACCCTTAGGGGAACTACTGATGTTTGCTAGCGCCAGGTCATCGAGGTCTTGCGCCGCTTGCTCTCGCAATTGGAACGAACGGGAATCAGGTTCATCGCCTGATAGCTGCAACCATCCCACCTTGTAAAGCTCCCAGTCGAACGCCCGCCACGCGTCGTCAGCAGCGAAACGAACCGCATCCCTTCTTGAGAGCCTCCCGAGCGAGAAACCTGAGGCTCGGATCGCAGTTGAGGCGATTATTGCCTGCACCCGACTTGACCCGCCATCATCCCCGCTTCGATCGACCGCTTCACAATAGCCGTCCAGATCGATGATAGTCGAATCGGGCGGAACCCCTCCCCGACGCACATTTTCCAACACCACATTGTACCGACTTGCCAACGGCGAACGAAGCGCGTCCAGTAACGGCACCAAACGAATTAGACAAAGCGCGTCACTCGATTCGTGAATCACCAGCGAACCCTCTACCTCCGACGATGGAACATGGAATTCACCGCCACACGCCATTTAGTATATTTCGGCAGGTCCTGCTCACCCCCATTAATCGAGCTCGGAACCATTCCAGGCACGCCTTTCAATTTGCTGGCACAGCCCGGGCAAATCCGAGTGCTAGACGCTATTCCGAGCAGAATATGATTTGGCCCTAACTTGGCAACGATGTTTGCCTCGGCGCCTTCAGTGCCGAACTTGAAATTCTCACCTTTTCGCATCGAATTTCGGATGCTTCCTGGCATGTGAGGGCCTTCACAAGCGATCCAGGTCTCGTAGGCCCCTTGCTGATCCTTCCCTCCAGTCATATTCCATACGAGTGCCACAGAAACCGTTGACCTCTTCTTCAACTCGACCGTCATAAAGGTCGTCCGCACGGTTCATGAGGTCCCAGAAATCATCGTCGGCGACTTCCGGACCGCTGTTTTTGTGTACGAGGACCGGTTCGACGCCAGCGATTACATAATCCGTGTGGATCTCGGCGACGGTGAGGTCGCGCATGACCTTCGGGCCGGTGTGCTCGCGGACGTCGGTGACGTACTGGAGTTCACCGTCCGGGCCGGTGAGAGTCGACTCGCCGGGGATCAGGTCGGCGGCGTCGCTCCATTCACCGGTGGTCGCGTCCCAGAAGGGATGGTGTGACGTGGTCTCCAGAACCGACTCGGTC
>NZ_JZKF01000120.1 GCF_000962825.1 Actinoplanes rectilineatus | reverse complement strand
CGTCCCGGGTGATCCGCGGCGGTTCGTTCCTGTTCCACGACTCGTACTGCACCCGCTATCGCAATGCCGCCCGCTCCTCGAACACCACGGACTCCCCGAAGGGAAACATGTGTTTCCCGTCGAGGAGTCCGGGGTGTTCGAGGAGCGGGCGGCATTGCGATAGCGGTTGCAGTACGAGTCGTGGCACAGGAACGAACCGCCGCGGATCACCCGGGACGTTCCGGACGGCGGACCGATCGGTTCGTCACGCGGAGACACCGCGTAGTAGCCCGCCGAGAACCAGTCGGCGCACCACTCCCAGACGTTGCCGACCGGCTGCCACAGTCCGTAAGGGTTCGGCTCGTAGGAGCGGACCGGGGCGGTGCCGGTCCACCCGTCCGTGCCGGTGTTCCGGACCGGGAAGTCCCCCTGCCAGATGTTGACCGCATGCCCGTCCGCCGGCAACGTGTCGCCCCACGGGTAGCGCAGCGAAGGCAGTCCGCCCCGGGCCGCACACTCCCACTCCGCCTCGGTGGGCAGCCGCCGTCCCGCCCATGCGCAGTATGCGCGGGCATCGTTCCAGCTCACGTGCACCACCGGATGGTCGTCGGCTGCGGACGACGACGGTCCGTCCGGGTGCGCCCAGTCCGCGCCCTCGACGCCGAGCCACCACGGCGTTCCGGCCATCCGACCGATCACCTTCTCATCGTCGGCAACGGACAGGTGGAAGACGGCGGACCATCCGTACTCCTCCGCCTCGGTGCGATGCCCGGTCGCCACCACGAACGCCCGGAAAGCGCCCACCGTCACGGCCGTCGCGTCGATGCTGAACGCCGGCAGCCGCACCTGATGCACCGGTTGTTCGCCGTCCGCGACTGCCCCGTCGCCGTGCGCGTCCCCCATCGCGAACATCTGTGCAGGCACCCTGACCTGCTCAACCGAGTGCGCCTGCTCAACCGGGTGTGCCCCGAAATCCTGAGACAACGAGCCTGACAGAACCGACCGCGCCCCGAAGTCCGAGACCTCAAGCGGAGCCGACCGGGTTTCGACGTCCGACGCGGCGTGCGAAAACGACCGCGCACCGGCATCCGACAGCGCGGGGTTCGGTAGCTGATCAAAGCCGGACCCCGGACCACAGCAGTGCCGCGGCGGTTCGAGACCTGATGACGAATCCGGACCTGACGACAGCACAGAATCCGACGACGTCTCCGAGCATGACGACGGCACTGGCCCTGGCGGCTCGGGACGCGGCTGCGGGTCGGAGGCCGGCTGCGGGTCGGAGGCCGGCTGCGGCCCGGGACCAAGATCCGGCGCCGGGTTCGCGGTGTCCGGCCTGTCGGCCGACGAAGAGCGACAACTCATGTGTACGACTGCTCGTCCAGTCCACTCAACGTCGGGTCATGATCGACCTCGCCGACCGGGTACATCGAGGTCATCCAGTGGAAGAAGCGGTCGTCACGCGCGACGAGCAACGTGTACAGCCGATGCATCATCCGGTTGCGGACCGCCGTCACGTCAACATGGTGATACATGTTGACGAGTTCATCGGGGTCGTTCTCCAGGTCGTACAGCTCGTTCGTCGACTCCGGGTTGACGATGAGCTTCCACCGGTCCTCGCGGAGCATTCGCTGCGGATACGGGAAGTGGTGACCGTGGAACTCGCAGACGATGTCGGGTTGCCAGTCCGGTCGTTCACCTCTCACCAGCGGGACCAGGCTGCGGGAGTCGACCGCCGGAGCCGTGTCCGCTCCGGCCAGGTCGAGGATCGTCGCCGTACAGTCGAGCAGGCTGACGAACTCGTCCCTGACCTGCGGATCCTCACCGGGGATGCGGATGATGCCGGGCGTACGGTAGATGTCCTCGTACATCGCCGGGCCCTTGTCGTGCAGCCGGTGCGATCCGGTGAACTCCCCGTGATCGCAGGTGAAGAAGACCGTGGTGGAGTCGGTCCCGTTCACCTCGTCGAGGGCGTCCAGGATCCGCCCGATCTCGAAGTCGATCATCGAGACGTACCCCCAGTAGACCGCGATCAGCTTGCGGGTCACCTCGAGCGGCATCGTGTCGAACGTCCAGTGGGCGCTGTAGTTGCGCTGCACCGGCGGCTTGCCCTCGAACGTCTCGCTGATCGATGCCGGGAGTTCGACGACCGCCGGATCGATCATGTCGAAGTATTCGTCCGGGACGATGTAGGGCAGGTGCGGGCCGAAGAAATGGGTGGCCAGGTAGAAGGGCCGGTCCTCCGCGCGGTAACGCCGCAGGAGCTCGATGGTCCGCGTCGCCAGATAATGTTCGAAGGTCGCCTCCCGCGGCTGCTTCAACCGCGCGGCCAGCAGATTCCCCGGCCCGCCGTTCGGCAGCGTTCCCCGGATCCGGTCGTGGATCTCGTAGGGCGGAAGGTCGTTCTCCTTCAGGAAATCCTGATAGTCCTGATGGTCCACCGGATTGTGCCAGCCGGGCAGATGCGGGCCGTCGAATCCGTAATCCGCCGGCGACTTCGCACTGCTCGCGTGCCATTTGCCGAGCAGCCCGCAGTTGTAGCCCCGATCCCTCAGCTCGCGACCGAAAGTGAACGCGTCGTCAGGCAGATCCTCCTGATATCCGACGTTGCGTTCCCGGTTGGCGAGCACCTTGTGCCGGAACGGTGCCTGCCCGGTGAGCAGACTCGCCCTGGCCGGCGTGCAGATCGCGGTCGGCGTGTACCACCGGTCGAACCGTGTGCCGGTCGCCGCGAGCCGGTCCAGATTGGGGGTGCTGACGTGCGGATTGCCGTAGGCGCCGAGCGTGTCCACCCGGTGCTGGTCGGTCATCAGGAAGAGGAAGTTCACTGGAGACCACCACCGGCGTAGTAGGTCGACGGCGCCGGGTTGTTCGCCAGTTTCCCCGCGCCGACGAAGTAGTCGCCCATGCCGGTCAGCCATTTCGTGACCGTTCCGTCGGCCAGGTAGCCGTCCAGGGTCGCGGAGTCGAGCATCTCGCTGTTCGCCGCGTCCGCCTTCACGTCGTCGGCACTCTTGTTCAGCAGTTTCGCGGTCAGTGCGATCGTCGTGTCGGCGTTCTGAGCCCGGAAGTCCATCGCCTCACGCAGCACCTGCAGGACCTTTCCGGTCTTCTCGGTGTCGGCGGCCGGCTCATTGCCCGCCACGAATGCGGTCGGGAACGCCATCTGGTCCGCGAAGTCCGCGTTCTTGGCGAGTTCCACCAGGTCGGGCTTGCGCTGCTTGATGTTGTTGAGCAGCGGGTACCAGATGCCGGCCGCGTCGATCTGTCCCGCACCGAACGCGGTCACGATCGTCGCCGCGTCCATCGGCACACGCTCGACATCGGTCGCCGCCAGGCCCGCTTTCTGCAGCGCCAGGGTCAGGATCATGTCGCCTGAGGTGCCCTCCGGCACGCCGATCTTCTTGCCCTTGAGGCGGCTCAGATCGGTGATGCCCGCCTGCGCGATCACCCGGTCGGCGTTTCCCAGCGAGTTCAGTGCGACGATCTTCGCTTTTCCGGAGGCCGGCAGCCAGACCGCGCCCGGTCCGATGTATCCGTAGTCCAGGTCACCGGCGTTCATCGCGGTGATCTGCAGCGGGCCGTTGGTGAAGACCTTCGCCTCCACCTCCAGGCCGTTCTTCGCCCACAGTTTCTGGTCGTCGGCGACAGCCAGCAGGCTGGCCCCGTTGTAGTCGGCGATGTATCCGAAGTTCACCTCGGTGAGATCGGCACCGCTCTCGCCGCCATCACCACCGCCACACCCGGAAAGGGCGAGGAGGGAGGCTGCGGCGATTGCCAAAAAAGATCTGGAGGTACGGGAAAAGGTCATGTCACGTCCTTTGTCCGGGCAGGGGGAATCGTCGGCCGACGCGGCTGCGCGACCGTTTTCGACAGGTCTTCTAGCGCACCGGAGCCTCGTGCCGGTGAACGGCGCTCCACACGCGGTTGCGTAACGTCGCGAAGGGGGCGCTGAGCCGGATCTCCTCGGTACGCGGATACGGCAGGTCCACCTCGATGATCTCGGAAACACGTCCCGGATCCGCCGCCATGACGATCACCCGATTGGCGAGGAAGACCGCCTCGTCGACGTCGTGCGTCACGAAGACGACGGTGCGTTTCTCCTGACTCCACGTGGTCAGCAGCTGTTCCTGAAGGCGTACCCGGGTCATCGCGTCGACCGCGCCGAACGGTTCGTCCATCAGCAGGATCGACGGTCCGACGGCATAGGCGCGGGCGATCGCCACGCGCTGTTTCATGCCACCGGACAGCGTTTTCGGCAGCGCGTCCGCGAACCGTTCCAACCCGACGAGGGCGATGAAACGGTCGGCGATCTCCCGCCGCCGCGCTCGCGGAACACCCGCGGTCCGAAGCCCGAACTCCACGTTCTTACGCACCGTGAGCCAGGGGAAGAGCGCGTACTGCTGGAAGATCACGCCGCGCTCGGGTCCGGGGCCGGTGACCGGCTCGCCGTCGACCAGCGCCCGTCCACTGGTCGGCGTCTCCAGGCCGGCGAGGATGTTCATCAACGTGGTCTTGCCGCAGCCGGACGGGCCGACGACAGTCACGAACTCGTTGTCGGCGAGCTCCAGGTCGACGTCACCGAGAGCGACGAACTCGCTTCCCTGGAGCGGGAACACCTTGCGGACGTGCTCGATGGTGATCATCGGGTCTCCTGCCAGGAGGTGAGGCGGCGTTCGGCGAGCAGCAGCAGACGGTCCATCGCCAGGCCGAGCACGCCGATGCTGATCAGCCCGACGAAGATCGTCGGCAGGTCGTAGTACAGCTGTGCGCTCTGCATCCGGTACCCGAGTCCCTGCTGCGCGGCGATCAGCTCGGCGGCGACCAGAGTCGCCCACGACGAGCCGAGGCCGACGCGCATGCCGACGAGGATGAACGGCGACGACGCGGGGATGACGACCCGCGCGAAGATCACCCGGTCACCGGCACCGAGCACCCGGGCCGCATTGAGCAACGTGCGGTCAACATTGACGACGCCCTGCAACGTCGCGATGACACATGACAGGAAGGAGGCCAGGAAGATCACGAAGATCTTCGGCGTCTCCTCGATCCCCATCAACACGATGGCGAGCGGGATGATCGCGAGCGGCGGGATCGTCCGGAAGAACTGGATCCACGGCTCGACCAGGGCGCGGACCGGCGGATACCAGCCCATCAGGAACCCGACCGGCACCGCGAGCAGCACCCCCAGCGCGAACCCGGTGAACACCCGGACCAGGCTCGCCGCCGCGTCCTCGGCGAGCGTCCCGTCGGCGATCAACTCGACGGCCCGCTCGGCCACCGCCGGGGGTGCCGGGATGTCGAACCCGCTCACCGCGAATCCCCACCACACCCCGATCCCGATCAACACCGAAAGACCGTTCAACACCGTCTTGGGTACGCCGAGGCGCCGCTTCCCCGCCGTCGGCCGCCTGACAGCCGTGGTCTCCGCCTGGACCAGGGTCATGTGGACTTTCCCGTCATAGTCATGGACGTACTGATGCCGCGTCTCGTCTTGACGTCCTCGTCGACGCCGCCATCAACATTGATTCCCAGGCCTTCACATCGACTCGTCAATATGAGCGTCCAGTCGTCATCCCGTGGGGCACCGAGTAATCAGCAAGCAGCGGCGACTGCCGGAACAACGCCGCTACCGCACCCCGAGCCCCGTCGTCATCCCCCAGCCGAGCAGCCCGGACCTCCGGCCCACCACTGCCACTGCCACTGCCACTGCCACTGCCGAAGATTCTTTCTCCGGCGATCACCTCGGCGGCACGGTCGACGATCTCCGGGACGGCACGGATCAGCGGGCCACCGATGACGATCAACTCCGGGTCCAGGATCAGGGCCGCCGCGGCTGCCACCTGGCCCACCGCGACGCCGATCCGGGCCATCACCGCGGCCACCTCGGGTTCGTGCCGGCGGGCCGCCAGTTCCGCCAGGTCGGTCACGCCCGCCGCGACCAGGGCCGGCCCGACCGCCGCCACCGTCTCCAGACACCCTCGTTTGCCACACCGGCAGTCGGCCCCCACATCGCCGGCATCAGCCCCCGCGCCCGGACCGAACGACGGGATGCCCGCCCGGACGTGCCCGAACTCCCCGGCCCCCCCGCGCGCCCCCGCCACCAGCCGACCGCCCACCACCAGCCCGCCGCCCACCCCGTCCGCCAACCGGAGGTAGAGGACGTCCCGCGCGTCAGTCATGCCCGCCTCGGCGAGCGCCGCGAACCGCGTGTTGTTGTCCACCAGGATCGGAGCCGTGAAGTGTTCCTGGAAGGCGGCCAGCACCGCCGCCCGGGATTCGTCCACCGGGTAGGGCCCGGTCACGCCCACCCCCACGCCCTGCAGCGCGGACAGTCCGATGCCCTGTTCGCGGCCGAGACAGTCGACCAACGACAGCGCCACCCGGATCCGCGCCGCCAGCGACGTCCGGGCCGGGTGAACCGCGACGACGCTAGCGATGATCTCGTGGGCCGCGTCGGCCACCACCGCCCGGACCCGGGTGTGGCCCAGATCGAGTCCGAGGAACTGGCCGGACCGCGGGTCCAGCGCCAGCAGTTCGGCGGGCCGTCCGCTCCCGGCGCGGTGCCGGGCGTCGGTGGTAGCCACCACGATGGCCCCGCGGCCCAGCAGCTCACCGGTGATCTCGGAGAGGGTGGTGCGGGACAGCCCGGACCGGGCGGCGATCTGGGCGCGGCTCAGGGTGCCGTGCTCACGCAGGATCGCCAGGACACGCTCTTCGTGAGCGCGCCTGACCAGCGCGTGGACCCCTCCGGTTACCGGCACGTCGCCACGGTAGGCAGCCGCCAATTTTTCCGTCAACGATCCGACAGAATTATCTCTCCCAATCCGGTAGGAAAACTGGGCGACCCGGACACGGAGGCGGCGACGGGGTGGCCCATGCGTGCCACTCAGCTCAAGTCGGTCCAGCCGCCGACCAGTGTCCACGCGATCCGCTTCGCCGCGACCACTCCTGCGACCGTCACGGTAGGCAGCCGCGTCGGCGTAGCTCAGTCGTTTGTCACGGCAGCGGGTCAACCTCGAGGTCGGCTCAAGCTCAGCGGCATTGCGGGTTGCCCGGCCGTCGCCCACGGTCGTTGCCGGCTCGTCGATGGACCACGGCCGACGGCCCGGTCGGCCGAGCCGTCGCCTGTGGCTCTTTCTCAGCCGAAAAGGAGCCGTGGAGAACGGCTGGGTTGCTCGGGCCGTCGCCCACGGCTGAGAAACGGTCTCGAGAGAGCCGTGGAGGACGGCTGGGTTGCTCGGGCCGTCGCCCACGGCTGAGAAACGGTCTCAAGGGAGCCACGAAGAACGGCTGGACGCTCCGAGCCGTCGCCCACGGCTGAGAAACGGTCTCGAGAGAGCCACGAAGAACGGCTGGACGCTCCGAGCCGTCGCCCACGGCTCACCCGGTAATGCCGGGCGACCACCGACGACGGCCCAGAACCGCCCGATGCCACCCAGCCAACGTTGATCGAGGCGCCGACCGGGAACGCTACGGCGACTCTCACGGCCGTCGACGATGGCATCCGTGGACCGAGGACCGAGGACGAACCCCGGGACCGACACGGAGGCGTACCGCAAAAATCAGTAGGTTGATCGCATGAGCATGCGATTCGGGGTTTTCGTTCCCCAGGGCTGGCGGATGGATCTCAATGAGATCGCCGACCCGGTGGAGCAGTACGAGGCAATGACCGCCGTCGGCAAGCTGGCCGACGCCGGCCCGTGGGACAGCATCTGGGTCTACGACCACTTCCACACGGTCCCGGAGCCCACCATCAACACGACGTTCGAGTGCTGGACCGTCACGTCGACGCTCGCCCGGGACACCTCCCGGGTCAACATCGGCCAGATGGTGGGCTGCAACGGCTATCGGCAGCCCTCGCTCTACGCCAAGATCGCCTCGACGGTGGACGTCGCCAGTCACGGGCGGCTCTATGCGGGCCTGGGCGCCGGCTGGTACGAGAACGAGTGGAAGGCCTACGGCTACGAGTGGGCCGACGTCCCGGAGCGGATGGCCGCGTTCCGGGAGGCCGTCGAGATCGTGAAGAAGATGTGGACCGAGGAGCAGCCGGTCTTCACCGGTAAGCACTACCGCATCGACAAGCCGATCAACGAGCCGAAGGGTGTCCGCCGGCCGCACCCGTCGTTCTGGCTGGGCGGCGGCGGCGAGAAGGTCACGCTCAAGCTGGTCGCGAAGTACGCGGACGCCTGCAACGTGGGCGGCGGCGACCCGGAGGTGGTCCGGCACAAGCTGGCCGTGCTGAAGGAGCACTGCGAGAAGCAGGAACGCGACTACGACGACATCGTCAAGTCGACGAGTTACTACCTGGACCGGCCGGACGTGCCGACCGCGGAGATCGTCGAGAAGGTGGAGCAGCTGGCCGAGGCCGGCGCGGATTACGTCATCTTCTACGTCCCGCGGGTGGCCTACGACCACGAGCCGATGCAGCGTATCGCGGAAGAGGTGATACCGCGGTTCTCGTAAATTTCGAGAACCTGGCATGATTTCGGTGCCGGGTCCGAAAGTTGCGACGAGATCAGCCGGCGGTAAGGAGTACCGCCATGACGGTCAGCAGGCCCCGCGTGACCATCGCGGCCATCGCCCAGGCCGCCGGCGTCTCGGTTCCCACGGTGTCCCGGGTGCTCAACGGGCGCACCGACGTGTCGCCGCAGACGCGGGAGCTGATCGAGCGGCTGCTGCGTGAGCACGACTACCGGCCCCGCAACTCTCGGCATCCGGGGCGGGCCAAGCTGGTGGATCTGGTCTTCGACGATCTGGACAGCCCGTGGGCGCTGGAGCTGATCCGCGGGGTGGAGGACGTGACGCACGCGGCCGGTGTCGGGACCGTGGTGTCGCAGGTGCATCGTCGCAGCACCGCGACCCGGCAGTGGTTGCAGAACCTGCGGTCGCGGGCGTCGGACGGGGTCATCTTCGTGACCTCGGATGTGGCGGAGCCGGTGCACACCGAGTTGCACCGGCTCAAGGTCCCGGTGCTGATCATCGATCCGGCGGGTGGGGCAGCGGCCGACGTGCCGACGATCGGGGCGACGAACTGGTCGGGCGGCCGGACCGCTACTGATCACCTGCTGGAGCTGGGGCACCGGCGGATCGGGTTCGTGGCCGGCCCGCGGCAGTTGCTGTGCAGCCGGGCGCGGCTGGACGGTTACCGGGCGGCGCTGGAGGCGGCCGGGGTGCGGGTCGACGAGGCGCTGATCCGGACCGGTGATTTCCGGTACGAGACCGGGTTCGCCGCGGCGCAGCACCTGCTCGACCTGGCCGACCCGCCGACGGCGATCTTCGCGTCGAGTGACCTGATGGCGCTGGGGGTCTACGAGGCGGCCCGGCGGCGTGGCCTGCGGGTGCCGGACCACCTGAGTGTGATCGGTTTCGACGATCTGCCGGAGTCGCAGTGGGCGTCGCCGCCGCTGACCACGGTCCGTCAGCCGCTCGCCGAGATGGGGGCGCTCGCCGCGCGCACCGTTCTGCGGTTGTCGCGCGGCGAGACCATCGAGACCCCGCGCCTGGAATTGGTCACCAAGCTGATGGTCCGGGAGAGCACGGCTCCTCTATTTGCCGAAGCCGGCCGTCAACCCGCTGAGTAGCTGCCGTCGCCCGATGATGTAAAGGGTGAGGATCGGCAGCGTGGTGAGCACGACCGAGGCGAGCACCGCGGGGATGTTGACGCTGTACTGGCCCTGGAAACTCCAGAGCGCGAGCGGCAGGGTGCGCTGTTCGGGGCTCTGGGTCAGGATCAGCGGCAGGACGAACCCGTTCCACACGGTCAGTCCCTGATAGATCGTGACGGTGACCAGGGCCGGGCGGGTCAGCGGGAAGGCGAGCCGCCACAGCGTGCCCCACTCGCTGGCGCCGTCCATCCGCATCGACTCGAAGAGTTCCTTCGGCACGTCGCGCACGAAGTTGGACAGCACCAGCACCGAGAGCGGGATGGCGAACGCCAGCGACGGCAGGATGATCGCGCCGAGGGTGTCGTACATCTCGATCTTGATGATGATCAGGTAGATCGGGATGATCACCGCCTGCAGCGGAATGGCCAGACCCATCAGGAACAGCCCGTTGACGGTACGCAGGAAGCGGCTCCCCGCACTGCCCCGCACGATCGCGTACGCCGCCATGAAGGACACCAGCACCGCCGGGCCGACCGCGCCCACCGTGACGATGACACTGTTCATGAAGTACCGGGCGAAGTCGTTCTCCAGGACGAACCGGTAGTTCTCCAGGGTGGGCGACGTCGGTGGGACGAGCGGGTTGGAGTCGTAGTAGTCGCTCTGCATCTTGAAGCTGGTGATGACGATCCAGTAGATCGGCAGGAGCACCACCACCAGCCAGAGCCACCCGGCCAGGCCGCCCAGCCAGTTCCACTGCAGGAACCGCGGCCGCGGCCGGCCCGGTTTCTGCGGTGGCACGCCGCCGACCCGGACACCTCGGTCGTCGAGCACTGTGGTCATCTCAGACACCTTCCAGCTGGCTCTCGGTGGCGTCCCGGCCGCCCAGCCGGCGCAGCAGCAGAGCGAGGGTGAGGCCGACGAGGACCAGGATGACCGCGATGACGCTGGCCGGTCCCATCAGGTTGGCCTTGAAGCCGCGCTGGTACATGTCGACGGCCAGTGCCCGGGTGGCGTCGCCGGGGCCGCCCGCGGTGAGCACGTAGATCAGGTCGAAGAAGGTCAGCGAACCGACCACCATCAGCGTCGAGGACGTGATGATCGTGTACTTGAGCTGCGGCAGGGTGATGCTGAGGAACTGCCGGATCCGGCCCGCGCCGTCGATCTCGGCGGCCTCGTACATGCTGGTCGGGATCTGCCGGATGCCGCCCTGGTAGATCAGCGTGTGGAACGGGATGAACTGCCAGGACACCACGAACACCACGACGCCGAGCGCGAGTGTGCCGTCGCCGAGCCAGTCCTGCTGCAGGAACTCGGCACCCAGCCCGGCGCCGAGACCGAAGTTCGGGTCCAGCAGCATCTTGAAGGTGATCGAGATGGCCGCCTGGCTGAGCAGCAGCGGGACGAAGAAGAGGACCGCCAGCACCGCGCGATAACGCTTGTGCGCGGCGATGAAGACGCCGAGCAGCAGCGAGAGCGGGGTCTGGAACAGCCAGGACAACCCCATGATCAGGAATGTGACCCACAGCGCGTGCGGGAGCCGGGGGTCGGCGAGCACGGTGGACCAGCTGTCCGTCCCGGTGAACGAGATGTCCGGGCTCAGACCGTTCCACGAGGTGAAGCTCAGCAGCAGGACACCGAGCAGCGGCAGGACACCGAACACGGCGAACGCCACCAGGGCCGGGACGGCCATCCAGGAGACGGAGGCGCTCCGCACACCGGTGGAACCGGTGGGCGGAGCGCTCCGGACGACGGGTGGAGCGATGGTCATTTGCCGATGACCTGGTTCATGTTGTCGGCGAACTGCTGGGGCGCGATGTCCAGGGTGAACAACTTGGAGATGTTGTCCAGCAGCGCCTCGGCCGCGGTGGGGCTCAGCGCCTGGTCCCAGGACTGGCTGAAGGTCTTGGCGTTGCTGGCCACGCCGTAGATGAAGTTGAGGAACTCGGCATCCGGCGAGGACCCGATCTTCGCGTCCGAGCCCTTGACGATCGGCACGCCGCCGGTCTTGATCCAGTCCTGCTGCTCGGTGTCGTCGAGCAGGCTGGTGAAGAACTTCTTGGCGGTCTCCTTCTGCTCGGCCGAGGCCTTGGAGTAGATGGAGAGGTACTGCCCCGCGTTGCCGACGGTGTTGCTCGGGTCGCCGGTACCGCCCTCGACGGCGGGGAAGTTGAAGTACCCCAGCTTGCCGTCCTTGATGAAGTCGCCACCCTCGGCCGAGATGATGCCGTAGGACCAGCTGCCGTGCAGCTCCATCGCGGCCTTGCCCTTGTAGAGCAGGGCCTGGTCGGCGTTGGAGTCGGCGGTGATCGAGGAGAAGCCCTTGATGAAGCCGTTCGCCTTGATCAGCTCCTGGATCTTGGTGAGACCCTGGATCGAGGCCGGGTTGTTCCAGGCGTCCTTCTCCCCGTCGTAGACGGCGTTGAACACCTCGGGACCGCCGATGCGGTCGAAGAGGAACTCCAGCCACATCATGTTGGTCCAGCGGGACTGGCCGCCGAGCGAGAACGGCGCGATCTTCTTCTCGTTGAACTTCGGCAGCAGGCTCATGATCTCGCCCCAGGACTGCGGGGGCTGCTGGATGCCGAGGTTCTCGAAGACCTCCTTGTTGTACAGCATGATGATCGGCTGCACGGTCTCGGCGGGCATCGCGTAGATCTTGCCGTCCACGGTGGCCGGGCCGAACGAGGAGGGGAACAGACGGTCCTTGACCGCGGCGTTCTGGCTGAACCAGTCGGTCAGGTCGTCGACCTGGCCCTCCTGGACGTAGCTCTTGAGACCGCCGCCGCCCCAGCCCCAGATGATGCTCGGGGCCTGGCCCGCGCCGAGCGCCGTCTTGAGCTTGTCCTTGTAGGCGTCGTTCTGAATCGGATTGACCTTGATCTGGCCACCGGAGTTGGCCTTGTTGAACCGGTCCACCGCGCCCTGCCGGACCGGTTCTCCGGGCGGGCCGCTGAGGAACCAGTAGCTCGCCTCGGACCCCGAGGTGTCACCGGTGTCGGCTGGGCCGGAACTGCCGCAGGCGGCCAGGGCCGCACCGGCCGCGGTTCCCGCGGAAAGGCTCAAGAATGTCCTGCGCTTCACGCTGATCTCCGTTGCATCGAAGAAAGCCGCGGGGGATGAACGCGGCGGCGATATGTCGAGAGCGACATGTCTCCGATTTCCCGAACCGGTTAAGTTACGGAAGTTTCGGGGGCCTGTCGCAAATTAACGCGAGGTTTCGTTAACGTAGGGTTTCGCCGCAACAGGTGTCAAGACCCTTGCCGTAACCGTGCTGTGAGCGCGAGAGTAGGCGGGCGGGGAGCGCCGCGGCTAAGACCGAAACTTTCGGAGGCTTCTGCTATGACCGTCAACCAGCCCTGGCAGGATCCGGCGCTGCCGATCACCGACCGTGTCGAGGCGCTGCTGCGCGTGATGACCCTGGAGGAGAAGGTCGCTCAGCTCGGCAGCCGGTGGATCGGCAAGGACAAGGGTGCGACCGGCGCCGCCGGCCCGGAACCGGAGGAGGGCCACCAGGTCGCGCCGAGCGAGGACACGTTCGCCGGCGGGGACGCCCTGGAGGACGCCAGCCGGCACGGCCTCGGGCACCTCACCCGGATCTACGGCAGCTACCCGGTCACCGCCGCCGACGGCGCCGCCGAACTGATCCGCCAGCAGCGCATCGTGACCGCCTCGCATCGGCTGGGCATCCCGGCGATCGTGCACGAGGAGTGCCTCACCGGCTTCACCATGCACGGCGCCACGGTCTACCCGGCCGCCATCGCCTGGGGCGCGACCTTCGACCCGGCGCTGATCGAGCGGATGGCCGCGGCGATCGGCCGGGACATGGCGGCGCTCGGCGTGCACCAGGCCCTCGCCCCGGTGCTGGACGTGGTCCGCGACTACCGCTGGGGCCGGGTCGAGGAGTCGATCGGCGAGGACCCGTACCTGGTGTCACGGATCGCCGCCGCCTACGTGCGCGGTCTGCAGGGCGCCGGGATCATCGCGACGCTGAAACACTTCGCGGGCTACTCGGCGTCGCGCGGCGCCCGCAACCACGGCCCGGTCCCGATGGGCCGCCGGGAGCTGCTCGACGTGATCCTGCCGCCGTTCGAGACCGCGATCCGCGAGGCCGGTGCCGGTTCGGTGATGAACTCGTACTCCGAGATCGACGGCCTGCCGGCGGCGATCGACCCGTGGCTGTTCACCCAGTTGCTGCGCGAGGAGTGGGGCTTCACCGGCACGGTGGTCTCGGACTACTGGGCGGTGCCGTTCCTGGCGATGAACCACGGCGTGGCGGCGGACAACGGCGACGCGGGCGCGCTGGCACTCGCGGCCGGCATCGACGTGGAACTTCCGGACACCCTTGGTTACGGCACGGAACTCGTCGACCGGGTCCGCAAGGGCGAGATCGTCGAGGAACTGGTCGACCGGGCGGCCCGCCGGGTGCTGCTCCAGAAGGCCGAGCTGGGCCTGCTCGACGCGGACTGGACGCCGGAGGCCACGGTGGCCGGCGCCGGCGCGGTGGACCTCGACTCGGCGGAGAACCGGGCGCTGGCCCGCGAACTCGCCGAACGGTCGATCGTGCTGCTGGAACCGGGTGACGTGCTGCCGCTGCGCGCGCCGGGCCGGATCGCCGTGGTCGGCCCGTGCGCCGACGACTCGCGGACCTTCCTGGGCTGCTACGCCTTCCCCAACCACGTGCTCCCCCGCTACCCGGGCGTGGAGGACGGCCTCACCATGCCGACCGCGGTGGCCGCGCTGCGCGACGAGCTTCCGGATTCCACCATCGGGTACGCGCAAGGCTGCACCGTCAGCGGCGACGACCGTTCCGGATTCGCCGCGGCGGTCACCGCGGCCGCGGAGTCCGACGTGTGCGTGGCGTTCGTCGGCGACCTGGCCGGACTGTTCGGCAAGGGCACCTCCGGCGAGGGCTGCGACGCCGCCGACCTGCGGCTGCCCGGCGTGCAGGCCGACCTGGTCCACGAACTGCTCGCCACCGGCACCCCGGTGGTGCTCGTGGTGATCTCCGGCCGGCCGTACGCGCTGGGCGAGTTCGAGGGCCGGGCCGCCGCCCTGGTGCAGGCGTTCATGCCGGGCGAGGAGGCGGGCGCCGCGATCGCCGGCGTGCTGTCCGGCCGGGTCCAGCCCAGCGGCCGGCTGCCGGTGCAGATCCCCCGGCACCCGGGCGGCCAGCCCGGCACCTACCTGCAGCCCCGGCTCGGCGCCGACCACCTCGGGGCCAGCAACCTCGACCCCACCCCGCTGTACGCGTTCGGCCACGGGCGCTCGTACACCACCTTCGGCATCGACGAGCTGCGGCTGAGCGCGGACCGGGTGCCGACCGACGGCGCGTTCACGGTGACCGTGCGGGTCCGCAACACCGGCGGGCGCGACGGCGCCGAGGTGGTGCAGCTCTACCTGTCCGACCCGGTCGCCGAGGTCACCCGTCCGGTGAAACAGCTGACCGGTTTCGCCCGTGTCGAGCTCGCCGCCGGGGCCGCCGCCGACGTCACGTTCACCGTGCACACCGACCGGGCCGCGTTCACCGGCCGGGCGATGCGGCGCATCGTCGAGCCCGGTGAGCTGCGGGTCCTCGTCGGATCGTCGGCCTCCGACATCGCCGTGCGGGCCGTCGTGGAGCTGACCGGACCGGTACGCGAGGCCGGGCCGCAGCGCCGGCTGTCCACTCCGGCCGAGGTGGTGGCAGTGGATTCGTGACATCCGCTCACGCTGCGCAGCGCTGCGCGCACACTAGGCTGCTGGTGTGCCCGAACCCGCCGCCGTCACCGACGCCGCGACACTGTCCGGACCGGACGCCGTCGCGCTGCTCGACCGGCTGCTGGAGGTGATCGCCGAACGGCCCGGCGGGACCGGGCCGCTGCTGGAGCGCCTGGACCGGGCCGCTGCGCTGGCCCTGCAGCGCAGCCTGCTGCCGGCCCGGCTGCCCGAGGTGCCCGGCGTCGAGCTGGCCGCACGGTACGTCCCCGGGCACCGCGCCGGGATCGGCGGCGACTGGTACGACGTGTTCACCCTGCCGTCCGGCTGGCTCGGCGTGGTGATCGGCGACGTGGCCGGCCACGGCCTGGCCTCCGCGGTGGTGATGGGCCGGGTCCGCAGTGCCCTGCGGGCGTACGCCCTGGTCTGCGACGACCCGGCCGAGGCGCTGACCCTGCTGGACCGCAAGGTGCAGCACTTCGAGGCCGGCAACCTGACCACCGCTCTCTACGTGATGGTCAGCCCGGACCGGGGCCGGGCCGTGGTCTCCTCGGCCGGGCATCTGCGGCCGGTGCTGGCGGTCCCGGGCCGGGCCGCCGGGCTCACCGAGGTGGCCGTCGACCCGCCGCTCGGGGTCGGCCGCCCGGACCGGGCCCGGCACAACAGCGAGATCCCGTTGCCGCGCGGCGCGGTGCTGCTCTGCTACACCGACGGTCTCGTCGAACGCCGCGACGAGATCATCGACGAGGGTGTCGGACGGCTGGTCACGGCGGTTCACGCGACCGGCGCGGAGGCGGTCTGCGCTACCGTCATGGCGGATACGGACCTGGCCCGGCCGACCGACGACGTGGCGCTCCTGGCGGTCCGCCGCCGACCCTGACGTCCCGTGTCACCGCTGCGGAAAATCTTTCGGAACCCCTTGTTCGCGACGGATTCAGCGGAAAAGATGGGGCCGCGCTCACCGATACCACAGCTGGAGGCCGGATGTCCGCCAAGTCGGTTCTGCACAACGTCATCGGTGGCGAGGCCGTCGCGCCCGCCGACGGGCGCTATGCGGATCTCATCGACCCGTCCACCGGCGAGGTGTTCGCCGCAGCCCCCGTCTCCGGGCGTGAGGACGTCGACCGTGCGGTGCGGGCCGCATCCGGCGCGTTCGGCGCGTGGCGCGACACCACCCCGAGCGACCGGCAGCGGGCGCTGCTCAAGTTCGCCGACGCGGTCGAGGCCCGGGCGGACGAGCTGGTCGCCGCCGAGTCGCAGAACACCGGCAAGCCCCTCGCCCTGACCGCCAGCGAGGAGCTGCCGCCG
Organism: Actinoplanes rectilineatus; assembly: GCF_000962825.1. Classification (GTDB taxonomy): domain Bacteria; phylum Actinomycetota; class Actinomycetes; order Mycobacteriales; family Micromonosporaceae; genus Actinoplanes; species Actinoplanes rectilineatus. Next base: position 6,389 of record NZ_JZKF01000120.1, on the reverse strand, counting down.
GCCGTCGACCAGATCCGCTTCTTCGCCGGCGCCGCCCGCCTGCTCGAGGGCCGCTCCGCCGGGCAATACCTCAACGGCTTCGAGAGTTACGTGCGGCGCGAGCCGGTCGGCGTCTGCGCCCAGGTCACCCCGTGGAACTATCCGCTGATGATGGCGGTGTGGAAGATCGCCCCGGCGCTGGCCGCGGGCAACACCGTCGTCCTCAAGCCGTCCGACACCACCCCGGTCACCACCGTCATGCTGGCCGAGATCGCCGCCGAGTTCTTCCCGCCGGGCGTGTTCAACGTGGTCCTCGGCGACCGCGACACCGGACGCGAGCTGGTCGCACACCGTACCCCGCAGATGGTCTCCATCACCGGCTCGGTGCGGGCCGGCATGGAGGTGGCCGGCGCGGCCGGCGCCGACCTCAAACGCACCCACCTGGAGCTGGGCGGCAAGGCCCCGGTGGTGGTCTTCGACGACGCCGACGTGGCGGCGGCCGCCGCGGCCATCGCCGAGGCCGGCTACTTCAACGCCGGCCAGGACTGCACCGCCGCCACCCGGGTCCTCGCCGGGCCGGGCGTCTACGCCGACTTCGTCGCGGCGCTCGCCGAGCAGGCGAAGAACACCAGGACCGGCGCCCCGTCCGACGAGGACGTGCTCTACGGCCCGGTCAACAACGCGAACCAGCTCGACCGGGTCGCCGGGTTCATCGACCGGCTGCCCGACCACGCCGGCTTGGAGGCCGGTGGCGCGCGGGTCGGCGACCGCGGCTACTTCTACGCCCCGACGGTCGTCTCCGGCCTGCGCCAGGACGACGAGATCATCCAGGACGAGGTGTTCGGGCCGGTCATCACGGTGCAGCGGTTCACCGATGAGGACGAGGCGGTGGCCTGGGCCAACGGCGTCGACTACGGTCTGGCGTCGAGCGTCTGGACGAAGGACCACGGGCGGGCCATGCGGATGACCCAGCGCCTGGACTTCGGCTGCGTCTGGGTCAACTGCCACATCCCGGTGGTCGCCGAGATGCCGCACGGCGGGTTCAAGCACTCCGGGCACGGTAAGGACCTCTCGGTGTACGGGCTGGAGGACTACACCCGCATCAAGCACGTCATGCACAGCCTGGGGGCCTGACGTGTCGCTCTCCGAGGATCTGCACAAGCGCCGTCTCGCCGCGGTCGCCCGGGGTGTCGGCTCGGTCGTCAACTCCTACATCGACTCGGCCGGCGGCGCCACCCTGACCGACGTGGACGGCCGGGAGTGGATCGACTTCGCGTCCGGGATCGCCGTCACCTCCGTCGGCAACGCCGCCCCGCGCGTCGTCCAGGCCGTCCGTGACCAGGTGGAACGCTTCACGCACACCTGCTTCATGGTGGCGCCCTACGAGTCGTACGTGGCGGTCTGCGAGCAGCTGATCGCGCTGACGCCGGGCACGTTCGAGAAGCGGGCCGCGCTGTTCAACTCCGGCGCCGAGGCCGTGGAGAACGCCGTCAAGATCGCCCGGCACGCCACCGGGCGGCAGGCGGTCGTGGTGTTCGACCACGCGTACCACGGCCGCACCAACCTGACCATGGCGCTGACCGCGAAGAACATGCCGTACAAACACCGGTTCGGGCCGTTCGCCCCGGAGGTCTACCGGGCCCCGATGTCGTACCCGCTGCGCGACGGCGGCCTGGACGGCGCCGAGGCGGCCCGCCGGGCGATCGACGTGATCGAGAAGCAGGTCGGTGCGGGCAACGTGGCGGCGGTGCTGATCGAGCCGATCCAGGGCGAGGGCGGTTTCGTGGTGCCCGCGCCCGGGTTCCTGCCCGCCGTCGCGGCCTGGAGCAGCGCCAACGGGGCGGTCTTCGTCGCCGACGAGATCCAGACCGGGTTCGCCCGGACCGGGCACTGGTTCGCCGGCGAGCACGAGGGCCTGGAACCCGACCTGGTCACCACCGCCAAGGGGATGGGCGGCGGACTGCCGATCGCCGGGGTGGTCGGCCGCGCCGACCTGATGGACGCGGTGCACGCCGGCGGGCTCGGCGGCACGTACGGCGGGAACCCGGTCGCCTGCGCGGCCGCCCTCGCCGCCATCGAGACGATGCGCGAGCTGGACCTGGTCGCCGCCGCCCGGCACATCGAGGCGGTGCTGGTCCCGGCCCTGCGCACACTGGCGTCGTCGGCGCCGGAGGTCGCGGAGGTGCGCGGGCGCGGCGCGATGATCGCCATCGAGATCGTCGAGCCCGGCGGCCTCACCCCCGACCCGGTCCGCACCGCCGCGATCAACAAGGCCTGCCACGACGCCGGGCTGCTCACGCTGACCTGCGGAACGTACGGCAACGTGCTGCGTTTCCTGCCCCCGCTGGTGATCTCCGACGAGGACCTCCAGCGAGGCATCGACATACTCGCACGGGCGATCCGCGGTTGACGGCTTTGCTCCCGGACCACCATCCGGGGAAGAATCGCGACGTGACGGACACGGCCCTGGACGAGACCAACAAGCGGATCATCGAGCACCTGCAGCGGGACGGCCGGATGTCGTACGCGACGCTCGCCAAGACCATCGGGCTGTCCGAGGCGGCGGTCCGCCAGCGGGTGCAGCGCCTGCTCGACGGCGGCCTGATGCAGATCGTCGCGGTGACCGACCCGCTCACCCTGGGCTTCGCCCGCCAGGCGATGGTCGGCCTGCGCGTCAACGGTGACCTGCGGGCCATCGCCGCCGAGATCGCCGAGATCCCCGAGGTCGACTACGTGATGATCTGCGCCGGGCGCTACGACCTGCTCGTCGAGCTGGTCTGCACCGACGACGAACACCTGCTCGACCTGCTCAACGAGAAGGTCCGCGCGGTGCCCGGCGTCACCGCCACCGACACGTTCATGTACCTGAAACTCGCCAAGCAGACCTACGCCTGGGGCACCCGGTAGATGCGCGCACCGTCGTTCTGGCTCGACTCCCTCGGCCCGCTCCCCCGGCGCGACCCGCTGCCCGGTGACACCACCGCGGACGTGGCCATCGCCGGGGGCGGCTACACCGCGCTGTGGACGGCGTACTACCTGGCCCGCGCCGCGCCGGACCTGCGGATCGTGATCCTCGAGGCGGAGTACTGCGGGTTCGGCGCGTCCGGCCGCAACGGCGGCTGGGCGTCCGGCCTGTTCCCGGTCTCCCCGGCCCGGCTGACCCGCGCGTACGGGGCGGACCGGGCGGACGCGATGCAGCGGGCGCTGGAGGACACCGTCGACGAGGTGGGCCGGGCGGCGGCCGCCGAGGGCATCGACTGCGACTTCGCCAAGGGCGGGACGATCTCCCTGGTCCGCACCCCGGCCCAGTTGCGGCGGGCGGCCGGCCCCGGCCTGCTCGGCGCGGACGAGGCGCGGGCGATCTGCGCGGCGAACGATGTGCTCGGCGGCGTCTACAGCGAACACTGCGCGGCCCTGCACCCGGCGAAACTGGTTCGTGGCCTGGCCGACGTGGTGCAGCGGCTCGGCGTGACGATCCACGAGGGCACCCGGGTGCTGCGCCTGAGCCCCGGCGCGATCGTCACCGACCGCGGCGTGGTCCGGGCCGGCACGATCGTCCGAGCCCTGGAGGGCTACACCTCCGGCCTGCACGGGCATCGCCGGCACATCGCGCCGGTCTACTCCCTGATGATCGCCACGGAGCCCCTGCCGGCGGCGTTCTGGGACCGGGTCGGCCTGGCCCGGCGCGAGACGTTCACCGACGAACGACGACTGGTGATCTACGGCCAGCGGACCGCCGACGACCGCCTCGCCTTCGGCGGGCGTGGCGCCCCGTACCACTTCGGCTCCCGCATCCGCCGCGAATACGACCTGGTGCCGGGGGTTTTCGAGGCCCTTTCGCGTACGCTGACCGAGCTCTTCGGCATCGCTCCGGCGATCACCCACCGGTGGGGTGGTCCGCTCGGCATCCCCCGCGACTGGTTCCCGTCGGTCGGCCTGCGCGACGGCGTCGCCTGGTCCGGCGGCTACGTCGGGGACGGGGTGGCGGCGGCCAACCTGGGGGCGCGCACCCTCACCGATCTGATCCTGGGCCGGGAAACCGCGTTGACAGCACTCCCCTGGGTCAACCATCGTTCACGGCGGTGGGAGCCGGAACCGGCACGGTGGCTCGGCATCAACGCCGGACTGCGCGGGACCGCCCTGCTGGACGGCCTCTCGTTGTGATGTCCCGCCTTCGGACAGGAGCTGAGACCATGCCCGGTCGCTCACGCACGCGCTGACCTCACGTCATCGCGTGCTGCCTTCGAACAGCGCGCCTCATCGCCGCCACCGTTCGAGGGAGCACTGTGCCCGGTCTCTGGAAGAATGCCGATTTCCGCCGTCTGTGGGCCGGTCAGACGGCCTCCCAACTGGGCGAGCACACCGGTCTGGTGCTGCTGCCCCTGATCGCCGTCCTGACCCTGCACGTCGGGGCCGAGCAGCTGGGGATGCTCCGCGCGGTGGGACAGGCGCCACTGCTGCTGGTCGCGCTGACGGCCGGGGCGTGGGTGGACCGGTGGCGGGCTCGTACCATCATGGTGCTGTCCGATTCTGTTCGTGCCCTGGTCCTCGGTGTGGTGGCGGTGACCGCGCTCGGCGGCGGGCTGCGGCTGGAGTTCCTGCTGGTCACGGTGTTCGCGGTGGGCGCGCTGTCGGTGTTCTTCGACGTGGCCTACCAGGCGTCGCTGGTGCGGCTGGTCACCCCGGAGCACCTGTTGCGGGGCAACGGCGCGATCGAGGGCACCCGGTCGGCGGCGCAGATGGGCGGCCCGGCCCTCGGCGGCGCCATGGCGTCGGCGCTGCCCGCACCGGTCGCCGCGGTGGTCACCGGTCTGATGTTCCTGCTGTCCGCGCTGGCCCTGACCCGCATCCGCCGGCCTGAACAGCCGGTCTCCTCCCCTGGCAGCGCCCGGTTCCGGATCCGCGACGGCCTGCGGTTCGTGGCGGGCGACCGGATCCTGCGCGCGGTGTGCCTGGCGTCCGGGGCCTTCCAGTTCTCCCATGCGGCACTGACCACCGGGATCCTGCTGTTCCTGCCCCGGGAACTGCACCTGTCCGGCACGCTCGTCGGGCTGACCCTGGCGGCGACCGGCCCGGGAGCCCTCGTCGGTTCGCTGCTCGCCACCCGGTTGCCGGGGCGCCTCGGCTACGGTCCGGTGCTGATCGGCGGGGCATTGATCGGCAACGGGGTGATGCTCTGCCTGCCCCTGCTGCCCGCCGGTGCGACGGCCACGGTCGTGGCGCTGCCGGCGGTCTTCGCCGTCTTCGGGATGTTCGGGCAGCTCGTCAACGTGACGGTGATGGCGGTCCGGCAGGCGGTGACCCCCGCATCGTTGCAGGGCCGGGCCGCCGCGACGATCACGTTCGCCGGGATGGGCCTGACCCCGTTCGGCGCCCTGGCCGGCGGGTTCCTGGCGGACCAGATGGGGCTCCGGGTCACGGTGACGCTGGCGGCGGCCGGCATGATGCTGTCCCCGCTGGTCATGCTGGTGTCGCCGCTGGCTCGCCTCGGTCGTACGCTGCCCGGCCCCGTCCCTTCGCGATGAGGCCGGCACCCGGACGGCGACGGCGTCACTCCTGATCGGGAATCGTGTGGCCGTGCTCAGCGGGTTCCACATCCGGTCCGTGACGCCCACGAACCCTGAATACGATTCCGGGTTCCACCCGATGGAGAACCAGCACGGATTTGCCGCAACCTCGTTGTGTGGCGAGAAGATGGCGGCAACTGACGGTCTGGCTCCACGTGTTGACATCGGTGAGCTGGATGGCGCAGACGATGGCGCTGTGCGTGCTCCTCTGCGTCGGACTCGCCGCGGACACCATTCCTGATCGTGATGCCGCCATGTCCATGGCTCACGTCCTGGACGGCCGTCTGCTGGGACCGATGGCCGACGCCTCGGCCTTCACCGGGATCATGCTGGCCGCGGCCACGCCCTGGGGGTTCTTCCGGAACTGGTGGGTGCTCGTCAAGTTCGCGATCACCATCATCCAGCTCTACCTGGGCATCTTCCTGCTGTCGCCGGCACTCACGGACTCGCTGGCCACCGGGCCCGCACCGGTGCAGATCGCCGGAACGGCCCTCATGGCGAGCGCCGTCGCGTTCCAGGGCTGGCTCTCCGTGGCGAAGCCGTGGGGAAGGATCCGCCACCCCAGCCGGCCGCAACCCGGAATCGGGCCCCGATGGATCTTCATCATCACGGTGGGTGGGGCCCTCGCGGACCTGGCCCTGGCCATCGCCATCGGCCACCCCATGCCGCTGCTGTCGCTCACACTGCTCGCCGTCGGATTGATGAGCCGGCCCCGCTGGGTGAAGGCCTGATCTTCATCCGGCTGCCGTCGGCTCCTGGGCGGGTGGCAACCGGATGGTGACGGGAGGGCACCGGGCCGGGAATCGAGTGGGCGGCGGGGTGGCCGATGAGTACGGTACGCCC
>NZ_JZKF01000012.1 GCF_000962825.1 Actinoplanes rectilineatus | reverse complement strand
CGGCCGCCGGGGGTTGCCGGTTTTTGTTCGCCGCGGGGGGGGGGGGGGGGGGGGGGGGGGGGGGTGGGGGGGGTGACACCCCGGCGCCCCGCCGCCCGCCGGATGCCGCGGGTGGTGCCTACTTGCAGGACTTGACTCCCGTCGCGTACGCCAGGCCGAAGCCCGCCGCCGACGAGTCCATGAAGATCACCTCGCGTCCGGTCGCGGCTGTCGCGAACATCTGCGCGCCCGGGCTGCACGATGCCGGGCCGAGGTACCTGCCCTGGAACGTGTACTGCTTGAGTTTCGGATTGAGTGAGTTGTCGGGGTAGCCGCCGGTCTCGATCCAGGCCTGCACCGGCGCCTCCTCGGTGACGGTGAGGGTGGTGTCGGACAACGCGACGGTGTCGGCGCGGATCGCCTGCGGGGAGTTCTCCTCGAACAGCAGGTGACTGGTGCCGGTGGCGAAGTCGAAGAGCCGCACGGAGTCGTGGTAGGCGCCCTGACTCCACTCGCCGTCGATGATCGTGCCGTAGTCGCGGTCGGTCATCCAGGCGACCGCGGTGTCGGACACGTCGGGGTAGCTCATCCTCTCGGCGCCGACGTCGCCGCCGGCGTAGGCCGTCTGCCCGGTCGTGACGTCATGGACCTCGACGCCCAGCGACCAGTAGTAGCCGTCGGCGTCGGGCTGGTTGAAGATCTCGTAGCGGACGTAGGAGATCTTCCCGCCCTTGACGTCCGGTGCCGTCGCGCTGCCGAACCAGCCGGGATGGGTGAGGGTGTGCACGGTCGGCGAACCGCCGCGCAGGTAGCGCACCACGTCGAGATATCCCTGCGCCGGGTCGTACTGGCTCCACGCGACGACGCCGCCGTCGAAGCCGAGGCCGCTGATGCGTTCCGGGGAGCTGTAGAGCTCCGTGACGGGGCCGCCGCCGATGGGCGCCGACAGGATGCGGTTGGTCTCGTACGTCGGTGATGCGGGGTTCAGTGCGATCGACAGCCACACGACGCGTCTGCCGTCGGTGTGCGGGAAGCTGTTGACGCTGCCGTCGTCGGGGGAGATCCGGTACGGGGTGCCCTTGCCGTTGGTGCGGCCGGCCCAGATCGAGGTCGGTTCGGTGCGGTTCGCGTCGGACCGGGGCACGGCGAACCAGCCGCCGGCCACGCTCGCCTTCATGTCGGCGTACATGCCGGTGTTGAGCCGGTCGATCAGGACCTCGGTGCCCTTGCCGTACAGGTTCGCCTTCCACTTCGCGGTGATCCCGCGGGAGTCGAACGCGGTGCGTACCACCTTGAGGTCGGTGTTGTTCAGGCGGAACGACCTGGCGGAGGCGATGATCGCTTCGCGGGCGTCGACGAAGTCGGACATGGGCGTCAGGTAGTCGGTGAGGGCGCGGTAGACGATCTTGTCGGCGGTCGTCCTGCCGAGTTTCTGGCGCAGGTCCCAGAGGGCGCCGGACACGATCGTCGAGTTGAGGTGCACGCCGCCGTCGTCCATCGAGGGCGTGTCGATGAGGTGCTGGAAGTCCGCGGTGGTGGCGCCGTCGTCGAGGTCGCGCAGGGCGCACTGGGCGGGGGCCAGGGTGCGGCAGAGGTCACCGCCGAGCAGGCTCGCCTGCGGGTCGGACATCGGGGTGCCCGACGTGTCGACGTCGATGGCGTTGCCGAAGTAGTCGGCGACAGCCTCGTTGAGGGCCCCCGACTGTCCGGCGTAGACGAGGTTCGCGGTGTTCTCGACCACGCCGTGGGTCATCTCGTGGCCCACCACGTCCGGGTCGGCGGACAGCGGCAGGTACTCGGCGTCGCCGCTGCCGTACACCATGCGGGTGCCGTCCCAGTACGCGTTCACCCACGGGTAGCCGCCGTAGGTGATGCCCACGATCGAGTCGATCGGCATGCCGGCGTCGTCCAGGCTGTCGCGCCCGAGTTTCGCCTGGTACCACTCGAACACCTGCGCGGCGTCCCAGGCGGCGTCGACGGCGCCGGCGTCGGTCAGGTCGGCGCCGAGCGTGGTCGACGCGGAGACGAACGGTGCCAGGCCCTCCGGCCACTGGCCGCTCATCAGGTTGTAGTAGTCCCAGCCCCGGCCGTCCCAGGTGGTGACCGGCACCGTCCGGCCGCTCGGCAGTTTGTGGGTCAGGTCCTGCATGAGGTACGCGCCGGTGCCGGACTGGACCAGCGGCAGCGACACGGCCGTGCCGTGCAGGGTCGTGCCCTGGCCGACGACCGGGGCCGTCCCGTCACCGGCCGTGCCCGGCGCGGTGCCGGTCTGCGGTGCGGTGGTGGCACCGGCGGCCAGGGCGGCGGCCTGCGCTGCGGAGACGAAGGACTTGATCCGGCTGACGCTGAGCAGCGGCACCCCGTTGGTCGCGCCCACGTAGACGTCGCGGAGCACGGGCTGACCCGTGACGGCGTCCTTGCCCTTGACCAGGATGCGCCGCGCGAGCACACCGGTGCCGGTCGGCATGACCAGGAGTCCCTGGTCGGTGCCGGTGAGGTCGGTGGGGGTCCGGCCGGGCGCCTGCCCGGGGCGGGAGTCGGGGGCGACGACCGCGGTGCCGGGGTGCAGGCTCCTGCGGACCTCCTCGACCGCCCGGGAGACGGCGACGGCCGCGGGGATCGCGGTGGCGTTCGTGTCGACGTCCAGGTTGGTGAAGTAGGTTCCCGAGGTTCCGGTCACCGTGCGCCTGCCGGCGGTCTTCTCGGTACGGACCACGTACTGGGCGCCGAACACGGGCAGGCCCTTGTACTTCTGGTCCAGGCGGACCGTCTCCCGCTCGTCCTGTGTCTCGACGCTCGCGGTGGTGAGGGTGCCTGTCGGATCGTCGATCCGGTAGCGGTCCTGGTGGCCGGCGAGGTGGGCCTTGGCGGCCTGGTCCGCTGCGATCGTGGCGTTGACCGGGTCGGCGACGTCCTCCACGAGCGCGGGGGTGTCCGTGGGAGGCGCCGCGGTGACCGGGACGGGCACCTCCGGCGCCGTCGTGCCGGCCGGCGACGGGTCCGCCGCGTTCGCGGGCTGGGCGGTGGTTCCCAGGATGGCAGCCGTCGCCAGGACGGCGATCGCGGGTAGTGCCTTGGGTCTACGCACGTGTTGCTCCTGCAAGGTCGTGGACGGCGTCCATCCGCCGGCCGGTTCGTCTCCGCACCGGTACGCCCACCTCACCCCGGTGCCGGAGGGCGCCACAAGGACGATGTTGTGCACCTGCGCAAGTGCGCAGCGGCGCCCCGCCCGTCCACACCGGACGAACGGGGAACCGGTGCCCGGCGGCTTCTTACAGATCCGTAATCACCGATTCATCGCAGCGAGAGGCGCCGCGGGCATCCTCATGGCGGAGGATGACGAGAACGTATGGACGACACGGATATACCCTGGTCGGCGACGGGTCTTGATCCACTGGCCGGCCGTGTGCTGGAGCACCTGGTGGCCGTGCGATCGGCGGACCGCGACGAGGTGGCGTCGGCGGCCGGTGTGTCACCGTCGGAGGCGGAGCGGGCGCTGCGGCACCTCACCGACGCGGCCCTGGCGTCGCGGATCGGCGGTGCGGTGCCGCGCTGGGCGGCCGCCCCGCCGCGGCCGTCGCTCGGCGCCCTGCTGGCCCGCCGACGGGCCGAGCTCGCCCGCGTCGAGAATCTCGTGGAGCGGCTCTCCGAAGCGCACGAGGCGGTGTCCTCCGCGCGTGCCACGGACATGGTCGAGGTGCTCATGAGCCGGGACGAGGTTCCGGCGCGCTACCGCCAGCTGCTGAGGGGAAGCTCGTCGGAGGTGCTGCATCTGGCGAAGCCGCCCTATGTGACGGGTGCGGCGGCGTCCGGCGAGACGGCCGCCGTGACGCCCGGCGTCCGGATGCGTTCGGTGTACGAGCTGGACGGCTTCACCGATGCGGTGTCGCTGCGCACGGCCCTGCGCGGGACGGGCCAGGGCGGGAAACTGCGGCTCACGTCGCAGATCCCGGTGAAACTGGCGATCTTCGATCGGGGTGCCGCGCTGATGCCGATCTGGGGTGACCGCCCGTCGTCGGGTTCCGTGGTGGTGCACTCGCCCGCCCTGGTGACGGCGCTCGTCGCGTTGTTCGAGAGCGTGTGGGAGCGGGCCGAACCGGTGTCGCTGACGAAACGGCACGACCTGCCGGAGCCGGAGCCGGAGCGTGGACTGCCGGCCTCGGGACGGGACCTGCGGACCCGGGAGATCCTGCGCATGATGGCCGCCGGGATGAAGGACGAGACGATCGCCCGGATCCTCGCGGTCAGCCGTCGTACCGTCCAGCAGCACATCAGCGATGCGGGTTCGCTGCTCGGCGCCCGGACCCGTTTCCAGCTCGCCGTGCTGGCGGGCAAGCGGGGGTGGCTGAGCGAGCAGGGCGACAGCATGCCGCAGCCGCTGCCGGCGCGATGAGACGGTGGCCCCGGGCGGGGGAGCCGCTCAGGGCGCCCTGGTGTGGTCCGCGACGTAGCCGGTGGGCGTGGTGCCGTACCGCCGTTTGAAGGCCCGGCTGAAGTGGCCGCCGTCGGCGAACCGCCACCGGGCGGCGATCTCGGCGACGCTCAGGCGCCCGGCCGCGTCGACGAGGTCCTGGCGGGCCCGGCCGAGACGGTGGTCGCGGATGCAGGCGGCCACCGACTCGCCGCCGGCGGCGAACGCGCGCTGCAGGGTCCGGGTGGAGACGTGCAGTTCCCGTGCCAGCGTGGCCGGTCCGAGGTCGCGGTCGGCGAGCCGTGCGGCCATCAGCTCCTTCGCGGCCTGGACGAGGGCCGGCGCCGTGCGCGGGTCCGCGGGGCCGACGGCGCCGCGGATCACCGCCGCGGCCAGTTCGACCAGCGCGTCGCGGGCCGCCCGGGCCCCGGGCGGGCTCAGGTCCGGCGCCGTCCGGCGCAGCAGGTTCGCGTACGCCGTCAGCAGCCGCATCTCGGCGGTGTCCGCCGGTCCGTGGGCGACCCGGTCGCCGAGCACGGGGACGAGCCCGGCGCCGGGCAGGGTGATGGACAGCCCCGCGGTGTGCGGTCCGTTGGTGAAACTCGCCGGCCGGTCGAGCCGCCGGATCGCGAAGCTCCCGGCGGGCACGGCGTGCGTGTCGCGGCCGACCTGCAGCTCGGCCGAGCCCCGGCGGACCAGGATCAGCGTCACGCCGCCCTCCCCGCCGGTCGGTTTGCCGGCGCGTACGGCGGAGAAGCCCTCGTGGTGGTGCAGCAGCGCGTCGTGGACCCGTGTCTGGTGGAAGCGGATGCGCAGGTCGGCGAGCGTCGCGGGATCGTAGGCGGGGGTGGCCGCCGGGGCGCCGAGCCAGGCCCGCCAGCGCCGGAGGGACACCGACAGCCCGGTGGCGCCGAGCGGCCGGGTGTCCAATGCGAACGTCGTCGTTGCGGGGTCGCCCATCGCACCATTCAAACGCGCCGGCGCCGAGTCCGCTGGGTACGGGCGGCCCGGCCGCTGACGCCGGTGTCCGCACCGGATGTCGCGGATGTCCAAGCCGGATGATCTTCAACCCTTTTAGCGTGGAGGCGGATCAGACGCTGGACGGAGGCAGTGATGCACGACGCGGACACCGAGGCGATGACCCGTCTCCAACAGGCGTTCACCGCACGGGACACGGTGCAGGGCTGGGCGGCCGCGGCCAAGGCGCTCGCCCTGCTCGGCGCCGTACGCGATGCCGGGCTGATGACCGTCCTGGACGGAGGTGACCTCCGTGACCTCGCCGCCCGCACCGGTATCGGCGAGGCGCAGGCACGCGACGTCGTCACCGTCCTGGCCGCCATGGGTGTCGTGACGCACGACGACGGAAGACTCGGGCTGACGCCGGCGTTCGGGGTCCTGGCCCGTGGCCGGTCCGCCGTCAGCCTGGACAGCCTGCTGGATCAGGCGTCGGCGGAGATCGAGGAGACACGCCGGGCGCTGACCGTCCCGCCGGGGCACCCGCCGGACGGTGCCGCGGCGCTGGCTCTGGCCGCGACCACCGGCGTCCGGGTCGACCGGGCGGCCATCGCGCTCTACCGGTCGGTCCATGACGCGGTGCCCGAGTTCAGTGGGCCGCTCGCCGCGGGCGGCACGCTGCTCGACGTCGGCTCGGGAGTGGGCGGAGCGCTGCTCACCACCGCCGTCCTGTTCCCCGCCGCCCGCGCCACCGGCGTCGAGGTGATCGCCGCGGTCGCGGAGGAGACCCGGCGGCGTGCGGCCGAACTGGGAGTGGCGGACCGGGTCGAGGTACGCACGGGCGATGCGGCCGAGCTGACCGACGAGGCGGTCTACGACGTGGCGTTCTGGGCACACCCCTTCTTCGCCGACACGCTGCGCGCCCGCACGCTCGGTGCCGTCCGGCGGGCCCTGCGACCCGGGGGAGTGCTCCTCATGCAGGAGCTGCACCCGCCGGCCGGCGACGCGGCACCCGACCTGGTCACCGCCCAGGAGGTGCTTCTGCACCGGCGGCGCGGGATCACCTACGCGCGCTCGGCCGAGGACCTGACCCGGGAGGCCGCCGCGAACGGCTTCGACCCGGTCCGCATCGCGCGGACACCGCTCGGCCGCGTCGTGCTGGCGGCCCGGCCCACCACCGCAGGAGAGGAAGACCCTGATGACTGACGCAGGTGTACGGATGGCGGACAGCCGCGACATGGTCGGCGCCCACGACATGTTCCGGGCCCAGTTCGGTGCCCTGCCGGCCCTCCTCGCCGGGGTCGCCCCCGGCGACACGGCCCGGGCCGCCGTCGTCGAGGAGCACGTGGTCCTGCTGGCCACGCTGCTGCACGGGCATCACGGCGCGGAGGACGAGCACGTCTGGCCGAAACTGCACGAGCGGTGCCCGCGGGAGTCGCAGGACCTGGTCGCCACGATGGAGGCCCAGCACGCCGGGATCGACACCGCGCTGCAGGACCTGGTCACCGGTGCCCGGCTCTGGGCGCCGGCCGCGGACGCCGCCGGCCGCGACGCGCTGGCGGGTGTGGCCGCACGGCTGGGACCGGCGCTGGCCGAGCACCTCGCCCTCGAGGAGGCCGAGACGCTGCGGCTGATCGACGGCTACCTGACCGAGCAGGAGTGGAAGGCCACCGTGGCGGCGGCCGCCGGGAAACTGACGCCCGATCAGGGGCCGCTCGCGATCGGCATGATGCTGCACGAGGCGGACGAACACATGGAGGAACTCATTCGTGGCGGCGCGCCCGAGGAGTTCTGGACCGAGGTCCGCCCGGTCGCCGTCGGCGCCTATGCGGCGTACGCCACCCGCGTCTACGGTGACGCCGGGCGTCCCTGACGGGTCCGGCGGGTCTGCCGTCCTCACCTCATCCGGCGAGTGCCGCCTTCACCTGGCGGGTCGCCTGGTCGCCGAGGACCTCGGCGTCGCCGCGGGCGACCGCGTCGAGGGCGAGTCGCGCGACCCCGGCCGGGTCGACCTTGTGTCCGGCCGGGACGGCTGCGGCCATGTCGGTGTCCATGTAGCCGACGTGCAGCCCGGTGACGGTGATGCCGTGCGGGGTGAGCAGCTCGCGGGTGGCGCCGGTGAGTGCCCAGGCGGCGGCTTTGGCCGCAGAGTACGAGCCCGCGGCGCCCGGGTGCAGCCAGGACAGGACGGAGAGCACGTTGAGTACGGCGCCGCCGCCGTTGGCCGTGATGACCGGTGCGAATGCCCGGGTGAGCAGCAGTGGCCCGAAGTAGTTGGTCTCCATGTCCCGCCGGATCCCGGTGAGGTCGCCGTCGAGCAGTGGTGTGCCGGTGGCGATGCCGGCGTTGTTGATCAGCAGGGTGACGTCGGTGGCCGCTGCGGCGGCCTCGGCGATCGAGGTGGGGTCGGTGACGTCGAGTCGCAGGGGGAGGGCCCCGGGGAGGTCCACGGATTTCGGGTCGCGGGCCGCGGCGTAGACGGTGGCGCCGCGTTCGAGCAGCTGGGCGGCGAGGTGGCGGCCGAATCCGCGGTTGGCTCCGGTGACCAGGGCGACGGCGGTGGTGAGTTCCATGCGACTTAGATTACGACCGACATCTAAAATGCGCGACGTAATAGATGACACATGCCATCTATAGTTGACGGCATGGGACGGGTGTCGCAGGCGCAGGCCGCGCAGAACAGGGAACGCATCGTCGCCGTCGCGGCACGGCTCTTCCGGGAGAAGGGCATCGGCGGCGTCAGCGTCGCCGACGTGATGGCGGAGGCGGGACTCACCCACGGCGGGTTCTACAAGCACTTCGCCTCGAAGGACGCCCTGGTCGCCGAGGCGGTCACGGCGGCCTTCGGCTCCCGGTGGGTTCCGTCGCCCGGCGCCTATCTGTCGGCGGCACACCGGGACGACCCCGGCGGCGGCTGCCCGACCGCGGGCTTCGGTGGCGACGTCGCGAAAGACCTCGGCGGCGACGCGACGCGTGCGGCGTACGCGCGCGGGGTCGAGGATTTCGCCCGCGGCCTGGGCGGCGGGGAGCCGGACCTGGTCGCCCTCAGCACCATGGTCGGTGCCCTGCTCCTGTCCCGGGCCACCGCCGGCACCGGCCTGTCCGACCGCATCCTGGCGGCGGCCCGCGCCGCCCTCGAAGCCCCGGGGCGGGATCCGGAGCCGGCCCTGGGGCCGGCACTGGAACCGGCTGCGGAACCGGCCCCGGAGTCGGTCGCGGAACCGTCAGCGGCTGCCTTCCCAGAGCGGTAGGCGGAACGTCGCGTAGGTGAACTTGCCGGTGATCCGGCCGGCGCCGTCGAAGTGGAAGACGTCCAGGCCGTGCCACTGCATCCGGCCGCGGTAGCGGAGCCGGGCGAACAGCCGCACCAGGGGTGTCGCGCGCCTGCCGGCGTCGCCGGTCAGGTCCAGCCGGCACGCCCAGCGGATGGTGGCGCGGCGGCGGGACTCGTCGATCACCTGGTCGTACACGTCGAAGGTCATCGCGCCGTAGCGGCCGGCGAACTGGGGGGCGAACTCGGCGCGGATCGCCGCGAGCCCGTGCAGTTCGGGCCCGTGGCCGGGCAGGTAGCGGGCGTCCTCGGCGAAGAAGGACATCACCTTGTCGAGGTCGGGTTCCGGCTCGTTGAAGGCGGCGACGAAGGCGTCGATGGTGTGGCCGAGGTCGGTGCTGGTGGAGGTCATGGTCCTGCCGATCGGAGCCGAGGGGTCGGGTGCGGTCAGGGAGACGTTATAAGAACACTGTGCTCTTAACAAGAGAACGCCGTTCTCTTGTTGAGAGGTTAGGGTGATGGCTGTCATGGAAGCGTCGTTCCAGCGGGCCAGGCGCCCGGAGCAGAAGAACCAGCGGCGCGAGGACATCCTGGCCGTCGCCGCCACACTCGCCCGGGAGACCGGCGTGGCCCGGGTCAGCCTGGGCGACATCGCCGTGGCGGTCGGGCTGGCCAAATCCAACATCCTGCGGTATTTCGGAACCCGCGAGGAGATCTACCTCGAGCTGACGATGCGCGAAGGCGCCGACTGGGCTGCCGCCGCCGGTGCGGCGCTCCGGCAGGCCCGCGGCTACTCCGGGGTGGCGGCCGCGCTCGCCGACGCCTACGCCGACCGTCCGCTGTACTGCGACCTCACCACCCACGCCGAGACGATGCTGGAACACAACGTCTCGATGGCGGCCCTGAAGACCTACAAGACCTGGGCCATCGAGACGTACTTCACCGTGGGCCAGCTGATCATCACCGCCTGTCCGCAGCTGAGCGGCACCGAGGGCGCCTCCCTGGTGATGGCCTCCAGCGCCTTCGTGGCGAAACTGTTCCCGGTGACCCGCCCACCGGAGGCCCTGCGCCGGCTGTACGACCGCGAGCCGGAGATCGCCCGGGTGTTCCCGCCGTTCCGGCCCACGCTGCAGCGCATGATCGCCGCCACCGCGGCCGGGATGCCGGCGACGCGCTGACCCTCGCCGATCGTGGGCATCCGGAGACGGGCCCACGCCGGTGCCGGGGTCAGCGGCGCGGAGCGGGGACCGTGGACTGGGCGGGCGAGCGCCACCACCGGATGCGGGGTTCGCCGACACGGGGGGCGTACCACGGGACGTGCCAGGTGCTGGGCGGGACCGGGTGCGGGTCGGTGGCGCCGGGGCGCAGGTCGGCGACCGAGCGCAGGCCCCGGGCGGCGATCCGGTACCGGGGTTCGCCGGTGGCCGCGGCGTCCAGGGCGAGAGCGGTGGCGCGCAGCCCGGCGGCGGTGCGCGGGTCGAAGCCGTAGCCGGTCAGGTAGCGGGTGCGGGCCACGGCCAGGATGCCCAGCAGCAGCGCGCCGGTGCCGAGCACGAAGGTCAGGCCGGGCAGGGTGGTGGCGAGGGCGTATCCGGTGGCGGCGATCGCCCCGGCGACGTAGACCTGCGGGTACTGCCGGTGCCAGGCGGGCAGGAGCAGGCCGTGCCCGGCGGCGGTACCCCAGAGCTGCGGGAGGGCCGCCGGGGACCGTGCCGCGAACCGCAGCCCGGCCAGGTCGGTGCTGCCGTGCGCCAGCCGGTCGAGGACCTCCGCCCGCAAGCCGGTGGCCCCGGGGGCGGCGGAGGCCACGGTGAGGCGGCCGTCGTCGTCCACGATGACGTGCCGTTCGGCGACCAGGTCGGCGACGGTCAGGTCGACGACCCGGTCCGGGCCGCCACAGAGGAACGCGACCTCGGCCGCGCTCGGCCCGCGGGCCCACCAGCGTGCGGCGGCCCGGGCCGTGCGGGTGGCCCGCCGCAGCCACCACTGCAGAACGTGCGGGCCGAGCAGAAGACCGATCAGGATCAGTCCCAGCACCCACCGTGCCACGTCCGGCGCGGCCACCGCGAACGCCAGCGAGCCGGCACCGATCCCGGCGACCGCCGCCAGCCAGGCCAGAGTCCCCATGCGCCATCATCCCCCGTTCCGTGCTGTGAGGATGCCCGCATCCGGGGGTTCCAGGCATCGGTCGACCGGTGGGAACACGCTTACCGTGACGTGTACGGTGGGCGCACCAGCACAGGGGGAACCTCGTGGCGAAGGCAGCAACGGTCTACGACGTGGCCAAGCACGCCGGTGTCTCGATCGCCACGGTGTCGATGACGTTCCGCCGTCCGGAACGGGTCAGACCGTCCACCCGGGATCTGGTTCTCGCCGCCGCCCGCGCGTTGCACTACGTGCCGTCGGCGAGCGCCCGGGGGCTGGCCGACGGGCGCACCGGTGTGCTGGGGTTGTTCTCGTTCGACTATCTGCTGCCCGTGGAGGTCGACGAGGGTGCGGACCCGGACGAGGACTGCCGGGACTTCCCGCTCTACGTCGACGAGATCCAGCGGGGCATGGAGCTGGCGTGCCGCAGGCACGGGTACGCGCTGCTGATCGGCGGTCCGAGCCGGGTCGGTGGCGCCGGGAACCTGACCGACATCGCCGGTCACGTGGACGGTCTCGCGGTGTTCCCGCAGACGCTGCCGGCCGAGGCGCTGGAACGCATCGCGGGGCGGATCCCGGTGGTGGCGGTCTCCGAGCCGCCGGACGACGACCGGCTCAGTCACGTCACGGTCGACAACCGGGGCGGGATGCGCGCGGTCACCGAGCATCTGATCCGTGCGCACGGGCGGCGGGATCTGCTGTTCGTGGGCGGGCTCAACCCGGCGGAGGGCCGGGACCGGTTCGCCGGGTTCCAGGACGCGGTGCGGGCGGCGGGGTTGCGGGTGCCGCGCGAGCCGCTGGTGCCGCGGACGAGGGCACTGCCGGGCGGCCGGGCCGCGGTCGTGCTGCCGGCGGATCTGCCGTTGCCGGAGGCGTTCGTGTGCGCCACCGACGATGTGGCGCTGGACCTGCTGGAGATCCTCGCCGGGCGGGGTGTGCGGGTGCCGCAGGACGTGGCGGTGACCGGTTTCGACGGCATCGTCGCCGGGCGGGTGGTGCGCCCGTCGCTGACCACGGTCCGGCAGCCGATGGCGGAGATGGGCCGGGTGGTGGTGGACATCCTGCGCGGTCGTCTCGACGATCCGGGCCGGGCGCCGGTGTTCCGTGAGTTGCCGGTGCGGGTGGTGCTCCGGGAGAGCTGCGGCTGCGGTCCGCGGTAGCCGGACGCCGGGTTTCAGTGACCATTGCCAATGGCTGCGCTAGGCGCTTAACTGAAATCTAAGCGCTTAGATCTCCGGAAGGAGAAGCGATGCCACGAACGCGGAAGACACTGTCGATACTGGTCGCCGCCGCCCTCACCGTCACCGCGTGCGGCCGGTCCGGCACGGCCGGCACCCCCGCCACCGCCACCACCGTCGGCACCGGCCCGGCCACCGGGACCGTCACCCTGTGGGCCCAGGGCGCCGAGGCCGAGAAACTGCCGGCGATCCTCGCGGAGTTCGAGGCGGCCAACCCGGACGTGACCGTGACCGTCACCCCGGTCCCCTGGGACGCCGCGCACAGCAAGTACCAGACCGCCATCGCCGGCGGCACCACCCCGGACATCGGCCAGCTCGGCACCACCTGGATGAGCGAGTTCACCGCCGCCGGGGCGCTCGCCGCGGTCCCCGCCGACCTGGGCGCCGGCCCGTTCCACCCCGGCGCGGTCGCCTCCACCCGCTTCGACGGCGGCACGTACGCCGTCCCGTGGTACGTCGACACCCCGGTGCTGTACTACCGCACCGACCTCGCCGCCCGCGCCGGATTCCGGCAACCCCCGGCCACCTGGGACGACTTCAAGAACCTCGCCAAGGCGATGCAGACCAGGGCCGGCGCGGAGTACGGCGTCGCCCTCGCCCCCCGCGACTTCCAGGGCTTCCTGCCGTTCGCCTGGTCCAACGGCGCCACCCTGACCACACCGGACGCCCGAACCTGGACCCTCGACAGCCCGGCCATGATCGAGGCGGCCCGCTACTACCAGAGCTTCTTCACCGAGGGCATCGCCGACCGGACCCCGAGCACCGACCCCGGCGCCTACCAGGCGGCCTTCACCGACGGCTCGGTACCGATGTTCATCGGCGGCCCGTTCGAGGTCGCCGCCCTCGCCGACCTCGGCGGCCCCGGATTCGCCGCCAAGTACGCCACCGCCACCCTCCCGCGCGCCCGGTCCGCCACCTCGTTCGTCGGCGGCTCCCACCTGGTCGTCTTCGAGAAGTCCGCCAACGCCGCCGCGGCCTGGCGGCTCATCCGCTTCCTCAGCCTGCCGCAGACCCAGGTGGCCTGGTACAAGGCGACCGGTGACCTGCCGTCCGCGCAGGCCGCCTGGGACGACCCGGCACTGGCCGGCGACCCGAAACTCGCCGTCTTCGGCCGCCAGTTGCAGGACGTCGACTCCCCGCCGTCCACCGCCGAGTGGACCCGCCTGCAGGACGCCGGCAACGCGCAGATGGAACGCCTCACCGTCTCCGGCGAGGACCCGGCCCGGGCCATGGCGACCCTGCAGGCCACCGCCGCCGGGATCGGGACCGGCGCCCGGTGACCGCCGCGGCCCGGCGGCGGCAGGCCTGGACGGCCTGGGCGTTCACGCTGCCGTTCGTCGCCGTCTTCGGCCTGTTCATGCTGGTGCCGCTGGTCAGCTCGGTGCTCATGTCGTTCACCGACTTCCGCGGCAGCGACGTGACGACCCCGTGGGCGGTGAACGTCGTCGGCCTGGACCAGTACACCGCCCTGTTCGCCGACCCGGCGTTCCGGCGGGCCATGCTCAACACCGGCTACTTCGTACTGGTCGGCATCCCCCTGACGATGGCGGTGGCGCTGGCCCTGGCGCTGGCCCTGAACACCGGCATCACCCGGTTCCGCACCGCGTTCCGGGTCGGCTTCTACACCCCGGTGGTGACCAGCGTCGTCGCCGTCGCCGTGGTGTGGCGGTTCGTGCTGCAACCCGACGGGCCGCTCAACCGGCTGCTCGGCGGCCTCGGCATCACCGGCCCGGACTGGCTGCACAGCACCACCTGGGCGATGCCGTCGCTGATCGTGATGGCCGCCTGGCGCAACATGGGCACCCTACTGGTGATCTTCCTGGCCGGGTTGCAGGCGCTGCCGGCCGAGGTCGTCGAGGCGGCCGCGGCCGACGGCGCCGGCCCGTGGCAGCGGTTCCGGCACGTGATCCTGCCGCTGCTGCGCCCCACCCTGCTGCTCGGCGCGGTCCTGATCTCGGTGGTCTACCTGCAGTTCTTCGAGGAACCGTACGTGATGACCCGCGGCGGACCGCTGGACGCCACCCTGTCGGCCACCTACTACACCTTCAACCAGTTCGGCTTCGGCCGGTACGGGACCGCGTCCGCCGCCGCGTACGTGCTCTTCGTGGTCATCGCCGCGGTGAGCGTCCTGCAGTTCCGGCTCCTGCGAGCCCGGGAATGACGGCCCGGCGGGTCCTGCTCCACGCCGCGCTGATCGCCGCCGCGGCCCTGACCGTGCTGCCGTTCCTCTGGATGCTGCTCGGCTCGGTCAAACCGGACAGTGAGATCCGCGCCGACCCGGCCGCCTGGCTGCCGCACACGCCCACCCTGGACAACTACCGCCAGTGGTTCGGTGCCCTGCGCATCGGCACCTACTTCGGCAACAGTGTGCTGGTCGCGCTGGTCACCGTGCTGGGCAACCTGCTGTTCTGCTCGATGGTCGGCTACGCCCTGGCCAAGCTGCGCTTCCCCGGGCGGCGGCTGCTCTTCGGCCTGGTCATGGTCACCCTGATGGTGCCGGGCGTGGTCACCTTCGTCCCGCTGTTCGTGGTGGTCGCCAGACTCGGGCTGGTCGACACGTACGCCGGCCTGATCCTGCCGTTCCTCACCTCACCGACCGGGGTGTTCCTGATGCGGCAGTACCTGCGGTCCATCCCGGACGAACTGCTGGAGGCGGCCCGCATCGACGGCGCCGGCGAATTCCGGATCTTCGCCCGCGTGGTGCTGCCGCTCTGCGGGCCACCGCTGGCGACCCTGGGCATCCTGCAGTTCCTGGCGTCGTGGAACAACTTCCTCTGGCCGCTGGTGGTGGCGCAGAGCCAGGACCGGTACACCCTGCCGGTCGCGTTGTCGCTGTACTCCACCGGCGAACAGGCCACCGACTACGGCCTGCTGCTCGCCGGATCCGTCATGGTCATCACCCCGATCGTCGCCCTGTTCATCGCGCTGCAGCGCTGGTTCGTCCAGGGCGTGGCCACCGCCGGTCTCAAGTAAGGAGACGCCCGTGCGCACCTTCCCGCCCGGATTCCTCTGGGGGGCGGCCACCTCCGGCCACCAGACCGAGGGCAACAACGTCACCAGCGACTACTGGCAGCGCGAGTACGCTCCCGCCGGCACCGTCCCCGAGGTCAGCGGCGACGCCTGCGACAGCCTGCACCGCTACCCCGAGGACATCGCGCTGCTCGCCGAAACGGGCCTGACCAGCTACCGCTTCGGCATCGAGTGGTGCCGCATCGAACCCGAGCGCGGCCACGTCTCCACCGCGATGCTGGACCACTACCGGCGGATGGTCGACCGCTGCCACGAGCACGGGCTGACCCCGATGGTCACCCTCAACCACTTCACCGTGCCCCGCTGGATGGACGCGCTCGGCGGCTGGCGCCACCCGCACGCGGCCGAGATGTTCGCCCGGTTCACCGAGATCGCCCTGCCGGTGGTCCGCGACGGCGTGCCGTGGGTGTGCACCATCAACGAGCCGAACATCATCGCCTGCCGGGAGGGCGCGAACCTGCCCGGGGTGGCGCCGGTCGCGTACGGCATGGCCCGCCCCGACCAGCGGGTCTCCGCGGAGCTGACCCGCGCGCACCGGATGTCGCGGGAGGTACTCACCGGCGTGCCGGGCCTGCGGTCCGGATGGACGGTGGCCACCCAGGCGATCCACCCGCTGCCCGGGTGCGAGGAGCAGGCGTACGCGTACAGCCGGCCGATCGAGGAGTACTTCCTGGAGGCGGCCCGCGACGACGACTTCGTGGGCGTGCAGGCGTACACCCGGACGTTCGTGGGGCCCGACGGCGCGCTGCCGCCGCCCGCCGGCGCGGAGACGACCCTGACCGGCTGGGAGTACTTCCCGGACGCGCTGGCCATCGGGGTCCGCAACGCGTGGAAGGTGACCGGGGGAGTGCCGGTCATGGTGACCGAGAACGGCATCGCCACCGCCGACGACGACCGCCGCATCGACTACACCCGGGACGCGCTCACCGGGCTGCACGAGGCGATCGCGGACGGCGTCGAGGTCCACGGCTACTACCACTGGAGTGCGCTGGACAACTACGAGTGGGGCAGTTGGGCGCCGACGTTCGGGCTGATCGCCGTCGACCGGCGGACTTTCCGGCGTACCCCCAGAAGGAGCGCACGGTGGCTCGGAGCCGCCGCCCGGGCGAACGGCCTGGCATGACCGCCTGCCTCTACCGGGATCCGGATGTTCCGATCGGCGCGCGGGTGACCGATCTGCTGGCGCGGATGACGCTGCCGGAGAAGGCCGGTCTGCTGTTCCACACGATGATGAAGGCGGTCGGCGACGGTCTGTACGAGCCGGGGCCGGACGGCGACGACGTCCCGCACGACGTGCTCTCCACCAGCCGGCTGGTCACCGCGTCGCACATCACCCACTTCAACGCCGCGCCGCGGATCGCGCCGCGCGCGTACGCCGCCTGGCAGAACCGGCTGCAGGACCTGGCCGCGGGTACCCGGCTGGGTATTCCGGTGACGCTGTCCAGCGATCCGGTGCACGGCTTCACCGACAACCCGGCGACGTCGATGGCGAGCACCACGTTCTCCCGCTGGCCGGAACCGCTGGGGCTGGCCGCGGTGGGCGACGTCCGGCTGGTGACGGAGTTCGCCGAGGTGGTGCGGCGCGAGTTGCGGGCGGCCGGGATCCGGATGAGCCTGGGGCCGCAGGCCGATCTGGCGACCGAGCCGCGCTGGTCACGGCTGCCGGGCACGTTCGGCGCCGACGCGGCGACGGCGTCCCGGATGGTCGGCGCGTACGTGCGTGGCCTGCAGGGCGACCGGCTGGGACCGGACAGCGTGGCCTGCATGACCAAGCACTTCCCGGGCGCCGGCCCGCAGCGGCGGGGCGAGGACGCGCACTTCCCCTACGGCCGGGAGCAGGTCTATCCCGGCGGCAACCTGGAGTACCACCTGCGGCCGTTCCGGGCGGCGTTCGACGCGGGCACCGCCGCGGTGATGCCCTACTACGCGATCCCGGTGGGCCTGGGCGTCGAGGAGATCGGCTTCGGCTTCCACCGGGAGGTGATCACCGGCTGGCTGCGCGAACGTTTCGGGTTCGGCGGGGTGGTCTGCTCGGACTGGGGGCTGGTCACCGACGTCCGGGTGGAGGGGATGCGCTGGCCGGCCCGCTGCTGGGGCGCCGAGCACCTGTCGCGCCGCGAGCGGGTCCGCCGGATCCTGGACGCCGGCGTCGACCAGCTGGGCGGCGAGTCATGCCCGGAGCTGGTGGTCGATCTGGTGTCGTCGGGGGAGATCAGCATGGCGCGGATCGACGCGTCGGCGCGGCGGATCCTGCGGCTGAAGTTCGCGCTGGGCCTCTTCGAGAACCCCTATGTCGACCCGGACGAGGCCGAGCGGGTGGTGGGTGCCGCCGCTGCCGCCGGGGTCCGCGCCCAGCAGCGGGCGGTCACGGTGCTGAAGAACGGCCCGTTGCCGCTGCGCCGCGGTGCCCGTATCCACCTGGACGGTGTGGACCCTCGGGTGGCGGCCGGCTACGGGCCGGTGGTGCCGTCGCTCGACGAGGCCGAGGTCGCGGTGGTGCGGATGGGCACGCCCTACGAGCGGCGCGACACCGGCATCGACTACGAGGCCGGTTTCCATCAGGGTTCGCTGAGCCTGCCGCCGCAGCGGGTGGCCGAGCTGGTGGCGCGGTTCGCGCGGGTGCCGACGGTCCTGGTGGTGCATCTGGACCGGGCGGCGGTGCTGCCCGAGGTGATCGGGGCGAGCGCCGCCGCGCTGGGGGAGTTCGGGGTGACCGACGAGGCCCTGTTCGGGGTGCTCTTCGGCGACGCGCGGGCGCAGGGACGGCTGCCGATGGAGCTACCGTCGTCGATGGCCGCCGTCGAGGAGTCCCGGGAGGACGTCCCCGGCGACAGCCGATCTCCGTTGTTCCGGGCCGGGCATCCGGCCTCGTGATCAGGCGACCGCCAGCCAGTCGATCGACAGCCCGGTCGCCGCGTCGCCCGCGTTGCGCTGCACGATCACCGTGGCGTTCTCCGGGACGGCCAGCGCCAGCGTGGCGGTGCCGAACCCGCTGCCGGTGGCCGGGAAGGCGATCCGGTGGCCCACGTCGTTGAGGATCACCGTCATGCTCGCCGCCCGGGTCGCCCGGTACCGGACGGTGAGGCGGCTGCCGGCCCGGACCGGCGAGTACACCACCGAGGCGCCGAGCACGTCGAGGTCGGTGGCCAGGGCGCCCTGCGACGCCGATGCCAGGGCGACCGCGTGGGCGCCGTTGTAGAGTCCGCCGGACGATTCGGCCTCGTACTGCCCGTCCACCCGGAGCAGGTCGACGACCAGAGCGCCGCCGGCCGCGTCGCGGGTCAGCTCCAGCGCGGTGCCGCTCACGACCGTCTTCTCCACGGTACGGGTGCCGAAGCCGTCCCCGGTCGCGGGCAGGGTGACCGCCGTGCCGCCCAGCCGCACGGTGACCGCGGCCGCCGCCGCGTACCGGATCAGCGCCCGGGTGCCGCCGCGTACCGGGTCGACGGTCATCGTGCTCGCCTGCCCGGCCGGCATGCTCAGTGCCTCGCCCCGCGACGCGCCTGCCGCGGTGACCGTGGCCGCGCCGGTGTGCGGCACGAGTTCCGCCTCGTAGTCGGGCTTGCCGCCCAGCCAGTCGACGGTGACCGCGGCACCGGACGCCGGCCGTTGCAGGGTCACCACCGCCTGCAACGGCAGGTCGGTGGGCACGGTCAGGGTGCTCCACGTGGCGGCGGCGGGCAGCGTGACGGTACGCGCCGAAGCCCCGTTCACCGACAGCAGCAGGCTGGTGGCCTGCGGCGCACGGTAGCGGATCTGGAGGACGGTGGCGGCGGCGAGGTTGACGAACGCTAGGGCGTCCCCGCCGCCGGTGAGGGTGACGGCCGCACCGCCCCACGCGGTCGCGTCGGCGACGGGTGTGGTGTCGACCGGTGAGCCGCCCCGGTAGTAGCGGGTCAGCGAGGTGTCCTCGGCCTGTGCCTCGGCGGACGGGATGCCGAGCGCCCAGTCCATGACGGCGGGCGGGTTGCCCTCCGGTTTGAACAGGTTCTCGGCGAAGTACAGGGTGCCCCGGACGTGGAAGCGGGTGTCCCGGTAGTACGCGGTGGTCTCGGTGAGCGCCCGTTTCTTGGCGGCCTGTGAGCGGACCAGGCCGGCGGTCTGGTCCGGGACGACGCCGCCGGCGAAGTCGACGGTGTGGAACCCGTACTCGATGATCTTCGGGGCGTCGCCGTACTGGCCGATCATCCGGTCCATGGCGCTGCTCAGGCGGGGCACGTTGAGCAGGTCCGCGGTGGAGGCGCCGGCGTCGGCGGGGGCGCCGACCGGGTAGGAGTAGTTGTTCAGGAAGTAGCCGTCGGCGGGGTGGGCGATCCCGGCGTACGAGGGTGTCGGGTAGGACTGGTCCCAGCCGTAGAAGACGCTGAGGTAGAGGTCGGTGTCGCCGACGGCGCGGCGCAGGCCGGCGAGCAGCCGTTCGGCGTACGGGGCCTGGGTGGCCGCCCATTGCGGATTGGCGCGGCCGTCCGGGTACCCGCTCGTGACGAAGTGGTCGCTGACCATCGCGTCGTCGACCGGCATGTTGACCGCGAAGTAGGCGACGTCGGCGAGCTTCCCGCGGCGGACCAGGTAGTTCAGCAGGGCGGTGTAGCCGTGGGCGGTGTCGTCGGTGGTGTAGTGGCTCAGCACCCGGTCGGCGTCGGCCGCGGTGAAGGCGAAGGTCTGCCGGTCGTACCACTCGATGCGGACCACGGCCTTCATCCGCTGGCGTTCCAGTTCGGCGAAGAGCCGGTCGCGGTCGGCGTCGGTCATGTGCACCAGGTTGTAGAGGCCGACGGTGTTGACCCCGATGCCGCGCATCTGGGCGATGTCGAAGGCCGCCCGCCGCTGCCAGTCGGCGGTCGGGTTGAAGACGTAGGTGGCGCCGGTGATCGGTCCGCCGGGGTCGGCGTAGAGGTCGGCGAACTGGGCCGGGTCATAGGGAGTTAACAGGTTGGACACACCGGGCGCGGCCTGTGTGGCCTGCGCGGCGGTGCTGGAGGTGAGACACAGGACGGTGGAGAGAAGTGCCGACATCACCCTCTTCATGGGCCGACTCCTTGATCGAGGCCGAACGAAGGTAAGCCGGTCGCAGATCTAAGCGCTTAGATTGACCGATGGCCCGACTCTAAGCGCTTAACAAGGAAGTAACAAGAACGTTATCGGGCCAAGGTTTAGACCAGGCCGAAATCGGTGACGGTCGACGGCTCGCCCTCGCTCTTGTGGATGTCGAAACCGAAATACATCGTGCCGCGTACGCTCGGATACCCGGCACAGTAGAACCGGGTGGTCGCCGCCAGCGCGCGCCGCTTCGCCGCCCGGTCCCGGACCAGACCGGCCTCCTGCGCCGGGCCGCCGGTGGTCTGCACGCCGTACTCGATCACCACCGGGGCGTCGCCGTACTGGTCGAGGAACCGGCGCATCACCGCATGCCGGGCCCGCGCGTCGATCAGCGCGTCGTCGCCGTCCGCCGCGCCGGGCGCGTCACCACGCGGATAGCTGTACTGGGTCAGGAAATAGCCGTCCGCGCCGGCCCCCGCATAGGACGGTGGCCGGTAGGCGCCGTCCCAGCCGTAGAAGACACCCAGATAGACCGGCAGGCCGGGAGCGGCGGCGCGCAGCCGCGACGTCACCGCGACGGCGTACTCGGCCTGCCGGGCCACCGACACCGGCGAGTTCACCCCACCCAGACGGGCCTGCACCCGCGGATCGTCGAGCGGCATGGTGACCGCCAGGTAGGCCACCCGGCTGCGCGCCCCCGCCTCGCCGAGGCGGCCCAGCAGGTCCCGGTAGCGCTCCACCAGCCGGTCGGCGTCGGCGGTGGTGAAGGCGAAGGTCTGCGGGTCGTACTCCTCCAGCCGCACCACCGCCGTCATGCCGAGCTCCTCCAGCGCGGCCAGCACCGGGCCGGGATCGTCCAGCCGGTACAGCCCGGCGGTACCGATGCCGAACCGGTCCCGCATCGTGCGCAGCGTCGCCCCGGTCGTCGCCGGATCGCCGTCCGGGTCCAGGGACGCTCCCCGCAGGAAATCACGTCCGGCCATGGCGGGGTACGGCGTCAGCGTGCTCCCGCCGTCGTCCGGCGCACTCCCGCAGGGCCCCGGCGTGGGCGTGTCGCCACCGAGCCCGGCGACGCCCAGCACCACCGCCAGAGCGATCAACAGCCGTGTCACCACGCGTCCTCCGCTCCTCGAGGGCATCGTCGCCCACCCCATTCCCCGGCCGCCGAACCATACCTCCGGCGGGGAACGTGACGCCCGCCACCGATATGGCGTTCGGATTTCATTTCACGCGAAGTGGATCGCTATTCGAGGCCATCCGCGACCGTGCGCCACACGTCTTTAACGCGCGGGCAATACGGGCTGGTCCGCAGTGATTCCGGTCTCGTCGGCCGACTTGCTGTCCTATCGACGTGTCGCTATGGTTGGCGCCGTTCGCACATCCAGGCTCGCGACGACGCCAACGACAATCAACGGTGATTGCCCAGGGCGCGGCAGGCGGATGCCGAGAAACAGTTTCGGTGCCGTATCACGGACCGCCACCTCCCCAGTCGAACAATTCCTCATCGAGGACCGATTCACCTGAGAGGGCAGTCGTGACCAAGTCACCTCGTGTCTACCTGATCATTCTGGCCGTCTGGCTGGCGATCCTCGCCCCGGCGGTGCCGGCGATGGCGCACGTCGTCGCCTCCGCCACACAGACCGCGTGGTACCTGGGGGCGCTGACCCTGGCCAGCGCGCTCTTCGTCACCTACTTCTGGCTCAACGGCACCAAGGACATCGTCTACACCCTCTACTTCCACCTCGTCCAGCGCCCGCACCTGATCCACGTGCCCCGCCGCCCGGACGGCCCGGAACCCAAGGTCGCGCTCCTCTACTGCACCTGCGACGACTTCTCCGCGGACAGCCTGCTGCGCAGCATGGCCCAGCGCTACGGCAACTACGAGACGGTCATCCTGGACGACTCCAGCAAACCCGAGTCGCTCGCCGAGATCGACGACTTCGCCGCCCGCCACGGCGTCCAGGTCGTCCGCCGGGCCGACCGGGCCGGGTTCAAGGCCGGCAACCTCAACAACCACCTGCGGACCGCCGAGTACGACTACTTCGTCATCCTGGACAGCGACGAGATCATTCCCAGTGATTACGTCACCCGCAGCCTCGACTACTTCGCCCATTACGGCAACGCGGGCATCGTCCAGGCCAACCACAGCGCCACCCGCAACCGTAACGATTTCATGCGGGTCTTCGCGATCGGCGTCGACTCGCACTGGATCGCCTACCAGACGGTCAAGGACCGGCACGGATTCCTGTCTCTTCTGGGGCACGGCGCCATGGTCAGCCGCGAGTGCTACCAGGCCGCCGGCGGATTCCCCGCCGTGGTCGCCGAGGACCTGTGCTTCTCCATCGCCGCGCGCGACGCGGGATATTACACGGTATTCGCGCCCGACATCCGCTGCGAGGAAGAATTCCCGGTCAGTTACCACGCTTTCAAGAAACGACACTCGAAATGGACTCAGGGAAACATGGAGTTCATCAAGCGGTACACCACGACCATCCTCGGCTCGCGGATGACCTGGTTCGAGAAGCTCGACATCGTCCTGTTCACCTACAGCCTGCCGCTGACCGCGCTGTTCTCCGTCTACGTGGTCATCCACGTGGTCGCGCTGCCCGCCCTGGGATACACGGTCACCTACCCGCTCTGGATGCTGGTGCCCACCATCGCGTTCCTGCTGGCGCCGCTGCTCAACGACACCGTCTTCCACTTCCGGCGGATGCCCAAACTGCGGCTGCTCTCCTACCTGCTGCACTCCGTCGTGCTGTACGGGTCGATGTTCTTCGTCAGCCTGCGTTCCTCGGTCACCTCCGCCTTCGGCAAGTCGGTCTTCCTGGTCACCCCGAAGAGCTCCGGCCGGGTCAGCATCCGCGAGGCACTGACGGCGACCCGCGGTGAGATCGCCTTCGGCATCGTCCTGGCCGCCGTGTCGTACCTGCTCACCGGCAGCGTCCTCCCGGTCGTGCTGATCGTGGTCCCGGCCCTGCTCTGCGTCTTCCTGGCCCGCAAACACAACAAGACCTCGGCGGGCACCGTCCGGACCGAACTCCCGGCGGCCGTCGTCGCCCCCGCCCGCAGCGCCGCCGAGGAACGCCGGCAACTCGCCACCCTGGCCCGTGCCGCGGACCCCGGCCCGCCTCACGAGCGCACCCCGGAACTGGCCGCCTGACGCGCGGCGGGGCTCACGCGTACCCCGGCAGGAGCGGAACCGGAAGGCCCCGGAGCGACCGGCCACCGGTGTTTCGGATCGCGGCGAACGGGTATCCGGTGAACCTGGTCTCGATGCCGTGACGCGTTCGCGTCACGGCGGCCGTCCGGACTCCGCGGCCCCGTCTCCTGCCACCGCCCCCGCCGCCCCGAAGGAGTCCCGCATGACCGAGCCGATGACCACCATCACCACCACGAACAACACCGCCGACCGGACGAGCACCGACCTGGCCGCGCGGGACCGGGGGCTGCAGGGCCCGCAGGGCACCACCTCCATCGCCGACACCGTGGTCAGCAAGATCGCGGGGATCGCCGCGAAGGACGTCTCCGGTGTCTACGCACTCGGCAACGGCACTTCGCGTGCGGTGGGCGCGTTGCGGGAGCGGATCCCGGGCGGGCGGGTGAACCACTCGCAGGGCGTCTCGGTGGAGGTCGGCGAGACCCAGGCCGCCGTCGACATCGACATGATCGCCGAGTACGGCGTGGCGA
The DNA here is from genome assembly GCF_000962825.1 of Actinoplanes rectilineatus. Classification (GTDB taxonomy): domain Bacteria; phylum Actinomycetota; class Actinomycetes; order Mycobacteriales; family Micromonosporaceae; genus Actinoplanes; species Actinoplanes rectilineatus. The sequence continues at coordinate 135,098 of NZ_JZKF01000012.1, read as the reverse complement.
TCGCGGACCTCGCCGTCGGTATCCGCCGCAACGTGATCACCTCGATCGAGCGGATGACCGGCCTGCAGGTGACCGAGGTGAACATCTCGGTCGCCGACATCCACCTGCCACAGGACGACGAGGGCGACGACCCCGATCACGCCCCGCGGGTGCAGTGACCACCGAACATCGCGCCGGCCCGGTCGCGGTGACCGTCGACGCGATCGTCCGCGCGGTACTGGCGGTGCCGGGCGTGGTACGGCTGCACGGGGGCCCTTTCGGCGAGGCCGGCACGTACCTGCCCGGGCGCCGTGTGCCCGGGATCAGGCTCGGCGACGACCGGGCCGAGGTGCACGTGACGGTCACCGGCCGGGTCCCGTTGACCGCCACCGCGCGGCTCGTCCACGCCGCGGTGGCGCCCCTGGTGACCGTGCCGGTGCACGTCCGTATCGAGGACGTCGTCCTCACCTGATCCGCGGCCCTCGATCATTCTCGTTCAGGAGTCCTCATGTCCCCGTCCCTCGCCGGTCTGTTCACCGGGCTACTGCTCGCCCTGATCGCGGCGACCGCCGGATTCGGCTGGTTGCTGCTCGCGATCCTGTTCGCCACCGCCGGCTATCTGGCCGGCGCCCACCTCGAAGGCCGGATCGACCTCGCCGGCGTCGTCCCGGGCCGCAGCCGTGGCTGACCGGAGCGCCGTCCCGGCCGCTGACCGGGGTGCCGTCTCGGCGGCTGACCGGAGTGCCGTTCCTGGCGCTGACTGGAGTGCTGTCCCTGCCGGGGGCCCGGCCCGCACCGGCCACGACGACCCGGGCGACCGGGGAGACCTGATCGTCACGGACCGGGCCGCCCGGCGCATCGCCGAGGTCACCGCCCGCCGGGTTCCCGGCGTCGTCCCGGTCACCGACAGCGGCGGCGCCGTCGGCAACGCCCTGGGACTCGGCTATCCCCGGGTGGACTGCACGGTGTCCGCCGGCCGGGTCCGTGCCGAGGTCATCATCGCCGGACTCTGGCCGGTGCCCGCCGCGACGCTGGCGGCACAGGTCCGCTCCGCGGTCACCGACCAGCTGCACCGGCTGGCGGGGCTGCACGTCGACAGCGTCGACGTCACCGTCGCCAAGGTGGTCCGCCTCGCGGCGGCACCGGGCCGCAGGGTCCGATGAGCGTCTCCCCGCAGGTGTCGATGCCCGCGGCCCGGCCACGGACCGGGGCCGGGCGCATCGGTTTCGCCGGGCCGCTCCTGGCGTGTCTGCTCACCGCCGCCGGTGTCGTGCTGCTGCACGACGCGGTCGCCGAGGCCGACCGCAGACCGGGACGCACCTGGCTGGCCGCCGTCCTCGACGGCCTGGACGGGCTGACGGCCTCCTGGTGGATGATCCCCGCCGGGGTGGCGGTCGCCGGCGCCGGCGTCTGGCTGATCGTCACCGCGGTACGGCCACGGTCGCGCCGGACCCTGGCGGTGACGTCGGCGACCGGGGTCTTCCTGCACGTCCGTGACGTCGCCCGGCTGGCGTCCGCCGCCGCCGAAGACGTCGACGGGGTCCGCTCCGCCCGGTCCGTCGCCGGCCGCCGCGCGGTCACCGTCACCGTCACGTCACCGGACCCCGAGATCGCCGGCCGCGTCCAGGAGGCCGTCGAACGCCGTCTGTCCGTCCTGGAGGACCCGCTGCCGGTGACGGTCCGGGTCCGTTCCGGCCCACTGCCGAAGGAAGATGCCTGATGCGCCGATCCGTTCTCGGCCTCGACCGGGCCGCCGCGATCCTGACCGGTCTGCTGCTGGTCATCGCCGGTGCCGTCATCGCCGGCTGGTACGACGGCGGCCTGGTGCGGCTGTGGCCGTCCGTCTCCCGCGAACTGTCCACCGGCGGCGCCGGCGACGTCCTCGACACGGCCTGGTGGCCCTGGGCAGCCGGTGCGGCCGGGACACTCGCGGTCGTGCTCGGCCTGTGGTGGCTGGCCGCGCACCTGCCCCGCCGCGGTGCCGGCCTGCTCGTACTGCCCGGCTCCGGTGCGTCCGGGCGTCTTCTGCTCGACCCCGCCGGCACGGCCGGCGCCGCCGCGGAGGCCCTCGCCGACACTCCCGGATTCCGTTCGGCGCACGGCCGGATCCTGCACGACCGGGGAGAACTCGTCGTCGCTCTCACCGGCACCGTCGACCCCCGTGCGGACCTCACCACGATCGTCGCGGCCGCGGACAGCGTCGCCGCCACGCTGCGGGCGGTCCTGGGCCGTGACGACGCCCGCGCCCGGGTCCGGTTGTCGGTCGCCCGGCGTGCCCGGGCGCAGGCCCGCGTGCTCTGACCGCCCGGAATCCGGCAAGACCGGGTGGACAGGACACCGCCCGGACCCGCAATCGGGTCCGGGCGGCGGCCGGTGCGCATGCGGTCAGCGGCCCAGGACACCGGTGAGCCGGTCGGTGACGCCGTCCCACATCTGGCGCGGGCGCTGCTGCTCACCCTGCTGCGACCCCATCGCGATCATCGTGCCGGTCAGCGCCGGGATGGCCCACTGCAGCAGGCGCTGCTGTTTGAGCGCCACGGCGACGTGCTCCGGGGTGTTCCACGCCGGGACGGACCCGCCCTCGGACGGCACCCGGCCGGCCCGGGCGATCCGCGCGCCGAGCAGCCCGCTGTACGCGGTGGCACTCAGCGCCGCGACGGTCACCGCGGTCTTGATGACCGTGTTCGCGGTGACACCGGACTGACCGGCCACCCGGCCCCGGTTGGCGATGAGCAGGCCCAGGCCGCCGACCAGGTGCGTGGCGATCGCGGCGGCGGACACCGGCGCCCACCGGGCCCAGCCGCGGGACGCGATCTGGGTCCGTTCGGTGGCGTCGGCGGCGTCCTGGGAGGCGCCGTTGAGGCCGACCGCACCCATCAGCGAACCGCCCATCCAGACTGCGGCGCCGAGGTCGTGCATGCTGCGGATCGTGGTGTGACGGTCGTTCATGGTGGTGCTCCTTCACTGGCGGATGTGCGACGGCCGCGCGGGTGTTCCCCGGCGCGGTGCTGATCGCGGGCCGCGGGGTCTGGACGACCGGATGACGACACGTTGCTGTCGATGGAGTGCATGCCCGGGCGGGCCGGGATCAAACGGGCCGGTCGCCGGTGCCGCCGGCGGTGGGCGTGGCGGCCGCCCCGGCGCCGCCGGGACGCACCGGGCCGGTCACGTCGTGCAGACTGTCGCGGGCCGCGCGGGCGACGGCCCGTGCGGTGATGCCGAACTCCTGGTAGAGCCGCTGGTGGTCGGCGGAGGCGCCGAAGTGTTCCAGGCCGACGATGCGGCCGGCGTCGCCGACGATCTCGCGCCAGCCCTGGCCGACACCGGCCTCGACGCTGACCCGGGCGCGTACCGCCGGCGGCAGCACCTCGTCGCGGTAGGCGGCCGGCTGCTCGGCGAACCACTCCCGGCACGGCATCGAGATCACCCGGGCGGTGACGCCCTCGGCGGTGAGCAGATCACGGGCCTGCAACGCGATCGGCACCTCCGATCCGGTACCGATGAGCAGCACGTCGGCGTCGTCGCCGGCCCCGGCCAGGACGTAACCGCCGCGGGCGGCGCCGGCGGCCGGGGCGTACCCGCGAGGCCCGCGTTCGAGCACCGGCAGGTTCTGCCGGGTCAGGATCAGGCCGGCGGGCCGGTCGGTGTGTTCCAGGACGGTGCGCCAGCAGGCCGCGGTCTCGTTCGCGTCAGCCGGGCGGACCACGTCGAGGCCGGGGATGGCGCGCAGCGCGGCCAGATGCTCGACCGGCTGATGGGTCGGGCCGTCCTCGCCCAGGCCGATCGAGTCGTGCGTCCACACGAAGACGGCGGGCAGGCACATCAGCGCGGCCAGCCGGACCGCGGGCCGCATGTAGTCGCTGAACACCAGGAACGTTCCCCCGTAGGGGCGGGTCAGGCTCTGCAGGGCGATGCCGTTGAGGATCGCGCCCATGGCATGCTCACGGATGCCGAAATGCAGGGTGCGGCCGTACGGTCCGCCGGTCCACGTGCGGGTCTGCCGCCCGGTCGGCACGAACGAACTCTCGCCGTCCATCGTGGTGTTGTTGCTCTCGGCCAGGTCGGCGGACCCGCCCCACAGCTCCGGGAGGACCGGCGCGAGCGCGGAGAGCACCGCCCCGGACGCCGCACGGGTGGCCATGCCCTTGGCGTCCGGCGCGAACGTGGGCAGCGCCGACGTCCAGCCGTCCGGCAGCCGGCGGGCCTGCAACCGGTCCAGCAGCGCGGCCCGGTCCGGGTTCGCGCGGCGCCAGGCCTCGAAACCCGACGACCATTCCCCGTGTACGCGCGCGCCACGCGCCACGACGGCACGGGTGTGCGCCAGCACCTGCTCGTCGACGGCGAACGAGGCGTCCGGGTCGAAACCCAGCATCCGTTTCGTCGCGGCGACCTCGTCCACGCCCAGGGCGGAACCGTGGGCCTTGCCGGTGTTGCGCCTGGTCGGCGCGGGCCAGCCGATGATCGTACGCAGCCGGATCAGCGACGGCCGGCCGGTCTCCGCCTTCGCGGCCTCGATCGCCGCCAGCAGCGCGTCGACGTCCTCCACGTACCCGCCGGTGCTCTTCCAGTCGACGCTCTGCACGTGCCAGCCGTACGCGGCATAGCGGGCGGGCACGTCCTCGCTGAACGCGATGCCGGTGTCGTCCTCGATGGAGATGTGGTTGTCGTCGTAGAAGACGACCAGATCGCCGAGCTGCTGGTGGCCCGCGAGCGAACTGGCCTCGGCGGTGACGCCCTCCATCAGGTCGCCGTCGGAGGCGACCACGAACACGTGATGGTCGAACGGGCTGCAGCCGGGTGCGGCGTCCGGGTCGAGCAGGCCCCGCTCGCGGCGGGCGGCCATGGCCATGCCCACCGCGGCGGCGAAACCCTGACCGAGCGGGCCGGTGGTGATCTCCACGCCGCGGGTGTGCCGGTACTCGGGGTGTCCCGGGGTCGCCGAGCCCCAGGTGCGCAGGGCGCGCAGGTCGTCGAGTCTCAGGCCGTACCCGCTGAGGTAGAGCTGGCAGTAGAGGGTGAGGCTGGTGTGCCCGGCGGACAGCACGAACCGGTCCCGGCCGAGCCACTGGTCGTCGTTCGGGTCGTGGCGCATCACATCGTGGAAGAGCAGGTAGGCCAGCGGCGCCAGACTCATCGCGGTGCCCGGATGGCCGTTGCCGGCCCTCTGCACGGCGTCGGCGGCCAGCAGCCGTGCGGTGTCCACGGCCTGCACGTCCAGGGCGGTCCAGCCCGCGGCTCCGGCGATCGGCGCCGGCACGTGCCGGGGGAGCGTGGTCGCGGTGGGAGGGAACCGGTTCATGGTGATCTCCTCGAGGAGCGGTGGTGCGCGGACCGGGCGGCGCTCACGTCGTCGTAGCCGACCCCGCCGCGGGTCAGCGTGTCGGCGGCCCGCCCGTGGTCGAGGAACGTCTCGAGGGTGGCGCGGGGCATGGTGGACATCGGTGATCCCGTCCGGAACCGAGTGCCGGGCGACGCGGCGCGCCGTGACCGGCGAAGAGGGACGGTGCTCGCGGCCGCCGGTAAGCGACCACAGTGACCGGAGAAGGCGCGGGAAGCGCGGACGTGGCGCGACTGAGGACGCCTGTGCTTGAGGATGCCCGCCGCCCGGACGGCTAAACCGTCAGGTCCGGCGAGGTCCGCCTGACGGACCCGGATGGGAACCGTCTCCGCGTCTGTCCCCGGCCACGCCACCGACATCCCGTTCGTCTTCGACACGATCCACCTGCCGGAACTGGCGCCAAGGCTCGGTGCCGCCCCGAGTGTCGCGGTGGCGGCGACGGTCCACGGCGCCTGGGTGTCGTTCGTTCGCGACGGCCACGTCCCGTGGCGGCCGTTCCGCCCGGACCGCACCGTCGGCCTCCTCGCCGCCGGGATCCGCACGGGTCGTGCGGCCGGTGACGGCCGGCCGCGACCGGTTCCACGAGGTGGCCGTTGACGAGCCCGCCGGGCGGGTGCCGCTCGCGGGCGGCCGCACGGGCCGCTCGCGGGCGTCGTCTCACGGCGGCGCTCAGCCGCGGTCGGGCAGGCCGCCGTGCCAGCCCAGCTTGCGGGAGATGGTGTCGGCGGCGGCCCGGACCAGCGGGACGACCTTGTCGCGGGTGTCCTCGTCGAGGCGGGTGGCCGGTCCGCAGACCGAGATCGAGCCGGTGACCTCGCCGTCGAGGCCGAACACCGGTGCGGCGATCGCGCCGGCGCCGAGTTGCCGTTCGCCGGCCGAGGTGGCGTAGCCCTGGTGCTGGATGGTGTCGAGGCGGTCCTGCAGCAGGGCCGGGTCGACCAGGGTGTGCTCGGTGACGGCGGTGATCTCGGCGGCCAGGACGGCCTCGCGTTCGGCGGCGGGCAGGAAGGCCAGGATGCAGTTGCTGGAGCTGCCGGCGTGCAGCGGGTAGCGGCGGCCGATCTCCACCGTCATCTTGATCTCCTGCGGGCTCTGCACCTGGTCGAGGTAGACGCGGCCGCCGGCGACGCGGGCCGAGACGGTGGCGGTCTCGCCGGTCTGCAGGCTGAGCTCGCGCAGCACCGGCATGGCGGCCTCGCGCAGGCGGGACTCCCGCAGGGCGCGGGCGCCGAGGGCGGCCGCGCCGGGGCCGAGGCGGTAGCCCCGCACGCCGGGGTCGGTCTCGAGCAGGCGGCGGTCGACCAGGGTGGTGAGGATGCGGTGCACCACCGCCTTGGGCATGCCGAGCAGCCGGGCGATCTCCGAGACGCCCCGTGCGGTGGGGCCGTCCGCGAACAGCAGGAGAACGTCCGCCACGCGCGCGGCCGATGCGGTCCCCGTTGCCTCCGTCATGGCTGCCTCTCCTTCGCCGCGCCCATTGTCCCGGGCCCACTGTCGAGCGTGACACTAGCATCCGTTCCTTCCAGCGGAACGAAATCCGAGGCTGCTAGCAAGCCGGAAATCATGGAAACGAACTGTTAACGGCGCTGAACGGGAACGATCTTGACCGACCAGGGGCGCGCTGCAAGATTGGATCCCGTTCAACGTTCCTCTCAGGGGAACGTTCGGAATCACTTGGCGGGAGTGCCGATGAGAACCACCACCTGGCGAGTGGCGCTGGCGTGCGCCATCCCTGTCGTGCTGGCCGGCTGCAACGGCTCAGCACCGTCGGCATCGGGGCCGGCCACGTCCACCTTCACCATCGCCATGGAGTCGCTGACGAACTCGATGGAGCCGTCGGCCTGGGACAACGCCTCGCACCGGTTCGCCCTGGACCCGGTGAAGGCGACCCTGGTGCAGTACAAGGACTACGAGCAGACCGGCGGCAAGGTGCCGGGACCGGCCGACATGGAACCCGCTCTGGCCACCACGTACGAGGTGGGCGCCGACGGCATCACCATGACCCTCGGCACGGCGAAGAGCGCCGCCGGGAACACCCTGAGCCCGGAGGACGTCAAGTACACCTTCGAGCGGGTCGTCGGCGTCAAGGACACCGTCGGCACGTTCCTGATGACCAACGCCGGCATCGACCCGGCGAACCCGGTGACCATCACCGGCGAGCACGAGGTCCGGATCAACGCCAAGCCGACCGCCCTGTCGCTGCTCAGCCTGGACGCCTACAACTTCGCCATCCTCGACTCCACGGTGGTCGAGTCGCACGCCACGGCCGGCGACCCGTGGGCCTCACAGTGGCTGACGACCAACACCGCCATGTTCGGGGCGTACACCGTCACCGCCTTCACACCGGGCACCAGCGTGGCGATGGAGGCGAACCCGAACTACGACGGTGAACTGGGCTATCCCAAGGTCGTCATCCAGGCGGTCCCGGACGCCGCGGCCCGGGTGGTGCTCGCCAAGACCGGCAAGGCGCAGATGGTCGCCGGACTGCCGCTGGCCACCATCAAGACACTCGCCGCCGACCCCGCGGTGAAGGTGGTCACCACCCCGACCCCGGGCCAGGACTTCCTCGAACTGAACAAGAACTTCGCCCCGTTCAAGGACCCGGCCGTGCGCCGGGCCATCTCCCAGGCCCTGGACCGGACCGCGCTCGCGGCCGGCCCCTACTCCGGGCTGGCCACCCCGGCGACGTCGATCGTGGCGTCCACCATCAACGCGCAGAACTCGACCTCGCCGTACTTCCAGCACGACATCGAGGCCGCCAAGGCCGCGCTGGCCGCCGCCGGGCAGAGCAACCTGACGTTCACCATCACCACCAACTCGGCCTCGATCAGCAGCGTCCCGGTGGACAGCCTGCTGACCACGCTCCAGCAGCAACTCGCCGCGGTCGGCATCACCGTCGAGGTGGCCACCGTGCCGGCCGCCGCCGACTTCACCGCCGGCTACCGCGCCGGCAAGTACGAGGCGTTCATCCGGGTGGAGAGCCCGGTCGCCGCCGACCCGGTGTTCCTGCTCAACGCCTTCCACTCCACCAAGGGCGTCTCGAACTACGCCAACGACGACGACCCGGCCGTCGACGCGGCGATCGCGGCGGCCACCCCGCTCTCCGGCGACGAGCGCCTGGCCGCCATCGCCCCGGGCATCGCCAGCGCCAACGACCTGATGCCCGACGTGCCGCTGGTGGAACTCACCAACCAGTACATCTACCCGGCGTCGGTCTGCCTCGGCACGCAGAGCAACTCGCGCTGGTTCGACCCGGCGGTGGCCGCGCCGTGCTGAGGACCGCCCGACGGCCCAGCCGGGCCGGTTACGTCGGCCGGCGGCTGCTGATGATCCCCGCCGGGGTCCTGATCGTGATCACGGCGACCTTCTTCCTGATCAACGCCGTCCCGTCCGACCCGGTCGGGGCCCGGCTCGGCGACCTGGCCACCCCGGAGCAGATCGAGGCCGAGAAGCAGGCGCTCGGCCTCGACCAGCCGCTGCCGCTGCGCTTCCTCGACCTGCTCGGCGGGATCGTCCGCGGCGACCTGGGCGTCAGCTACTACACCGGCCGGCCGGTCGCCGACGACCTGTTCGGCCACCTGACCAGCACCCTGGTGCTGATCGTGCCCGGCTTCCTGCTGGCCGCCCTGATCGGGATCGGTCTCGGGATCGCCGGCGCCGAGGGCCGCAAGGCCCGCGGCATCCGGCTGGTGGTGACCGTCCTGCAGGGACTGCCCGCCTTCGTCCTCGCGGTCCTCGGCATCCTGCTGCTGGTGGTGGTCCTGCCGCTGCTGCCCTCACCCACCGGGCAACTCGACCCGGACCTGCTCGCGCCCCCGGCACACACCGGTGCGGCACTGGTCGACGCGCTGCTCGCCGGGCGTACCGACCTGATCGGCAACGCCGTCGGCCACGCGGTCCTGCCGGTGCTGTCGATCGCCCTGATCGCCGCGGTGCCGTTCGCCCGGATCACCGCCAGCGCCGTCCGCACCTCGCTGGCGGCCGACTTCTCCGCCTTCGACGAGGGCAACGGGATCCCCCGGAAGGTCATCATGAGCAACGCCCTGCGCACCTCGCGCCCCGGCATCGCCATGGTCGGCGGCATCGTGGCCGCCGAACTGATCGGCGGGTCCATGCTCATCGAGCAGGTGTTCTCCTGGAACGGGCTCGGGCAGTGGGGCCTGACCGCGATCAACCAGAAGGACCTGCCCGCGGTCCAGGCCTTCGTGCTGTTCGCCGCGATCGGCACGATGGTGATCTACCTGCTCGCCGACATCGTGGCGGTCCTGCTCGACCCGAGGACCGGATCGTGAGGGCCCGCGCGGTGCTGCGCGACCCGGTGATCCTGCTCTGCCTCGGCTACATCGTGGTCCTGCTCGGCTGGTCGGTCGCCGGATTCCTCCCGCACAGCCCGACGGTGGCCGACCCGGCGGTCTCGCTGAGCGCGCCGGGCGCCGGGTACTGGTTCGGCACCGATGCGAACGGCTACGACCTGCTGTCGAGGACCGTCTACGCGGCCAAGTTCGACGTGCTCACCGCGTGCGCGGCGGTGCTGGTCGCCGCGGTGGCCGGCAGCTGGGCCGGGATCGCCATGAGCACCGACGGACGCCTGGCGTCGCTGGCCTCGCGAGGACTGGACGTCTTCCAGGCCGTACCCCTGCTGGTGATCGCCGTGGCCGTGGTCGGCCTGGTCGGCGCGTCCCGGCCGGTGCTGGTCCTGATCATCGCGGCGATCAACGTCCCGCTCTTCATCCGCCTGGTCCAGGCCGAGGGGCGCCTGGTCCGCAGGCGTGGGTTCGTCACGGTCGCCCGCGTCCACGGCGTGCCCGAGCGGACCATCCGGTGGCGGCACATCCTGCCCAACGTGACCGGGGTGATCTTTCCGCAGCTCTCCCTCTCCACCGGGTACGCCGCCGCCTCGGTCGGCGCGCTCAGCTTCCTGGGACTCTCCGAACCGGGCAGCGCCAGCTGGGGATCGATGATCAAGGACGGTGTCCCGCTGCTCGCCCTCGGCCAGTGGTGGATCGTCTTCTTCCCCTCACTCGCCCTGTTCCTGCTGGTCCTGTCCTTCAGCGAACTGTCCCACCGCGTACAGAGCCTGGTCGAGACCCCGGGAGGCCACTCGTGAACCCCGCCGAACCGGTGGTCGACATCGCCGGCCTCAGCGTCGACTACCGGACCCGGCAGGGCCCGGTCCACGCCCTGCGCCGAGCCGACCTGAGCGTCGGCGCGGGCGAGGTGGTGGCCGTCGTGGGGGAGAGCGGATCGGGCAAGTCGACCCTGCTGCACGCCCTGCTCGGGCTGCTGCCGCGGACCGCCGGGATCACCGGGGCGGTCACCGTCCGGGCCGGCGGCGAACCGTTCACCCCCACCGCCGCGTCCCGCCGGGCGGCCACCCGCTACCGCTTCGCGCACGTCGGCTACGTGCCGCAGCTGACCCAGCGGTCCCTGGTACCGGTGCTCACAGTCGGTGAGCACTTCCGGCAGTTCCTCGGCGGCGGGCGTACCGGCTGGCGGGAACCGGCCGTGCGGGCACTGACCGATCTCGGCCTGCGTGACCCGGAGAACGTGCTGTCCCGCCATCCGCACCAGCTCAGCGGCGGCATGGCCCAGCGGGTGTGCATCGCGCTGGCCACCTTCGCCGGTAAACCCCTGCTGGTCGCCGACGAACCGACCTCCGGACTGGACCCGCTGGTCACCGTCCGGGTCGCCGACCTGCTGCTGGAGTCGATGCGGCGTACCGGCAGCAGCCTCGTGCTGGTCACCCACAACCTGCAGCTCGCGCGGCGGATGGCCGACCGGATCGCGGTGTTCCGCTCCGGCGTGCTGGTCGAACGCGGCCCCGCCGCCGACGTGCTCGGCGAGCCGCTTCACCCGTACACCCGGAATCTGATCGACGCGGTGCCGCAACCCGGCCGCCCCCTGCCGGAACCGGCGCCGGTCGCCGATCCCGGCGACGACCTCACCCTCCGCGAGGTCGCGCCGGGCCGGTTCGTGGCCGGCACCACGGTGACGGGAGTGACCCGATGATCGAACTCGAAGCGGCCCGGATGGTCTACGGCCGGACCGTCGCCCTGGACGACGTATCACTGGCCGTGACCGAGGGCGAATGCCTCGCGGTGATCGGCGAGAGCGGCTCGGGCAAGTCGACCCTCGCCCGGGTGATGCTCGGCCAGGAACAGCTGACCTCCGGCGTCTTCCGCCGCACCGGATCCGGCGGCCCGGCCCGGACGGCCTATGTGGCCCAAGACCCGGCCGACTCCCTCAATCCCCGGATGAGCGTACGCCGAGTGATCGCCGAACCGCTGCCGTCCGGGCGCGGTGACGACGCCGTCCTGCGGGCCGCCCTGGAGGCGGTCGCGCTGGACCCGCACGTCCTGGACCGGCGCCCCGGCGACCTCAGCGGCGGCCAGCAGCAGCGGGTCAGCATCGCCCGCGCCCTGGTCGCCGAACCGGACCTGCTGGTGCTCGACGAACCGACCTCGGCGCTGGACCCGTCGGTGCAGGCCCAGATCCTGCGCCTGCTGCGGAAACTGCGCACCGAACGGGGCCTGACCAGCGTCCTGGTCACCCACGACCTGCCGGCCGCGGCCTGGCTGGCCGACCGGATCGCGGTGCTGCACCGGGGCCGGCTGGTCGAGATCGGACCCGCGCTCGACATCTGGAACGCGCCGACCCACCCCTACACGAAGGCCCTGCTGGCCGCCGCGCTCGGCGACCCGGTGCCGGAGAACCACCACGACAGCGAAGGAGCACCATGAAACCCCGCATCCCCATCGTCGACGTCCTCGTGCCGGTGACGCCGGCCGGCGCGTTCGACCTCGACGAGGTGCCGCCGGGCATGCGATTCCCGGCCGTCGTGAACGCGCTCACCGTGGAGCAGCTGCTGGCCCGCATGGACCACTACGGCATCGGGCAGTCGGTCATCCCGGCCCGCAAGTACGGCCCGCACTGGGGCCTGGACTACGCGCGGGTCCGTGACTTCGTCGCCCAGGCACCGGACCGGCTCTTCGCCACCGCCGGTATCGACCCGCTGGAGAAGATGCCCGGCGTACGCCGTTTCGAGGAGGCGGTCCGCGACTTCGGGTTCGTCGGGGCACACACCTACTCGTCGTGGTCGCAGGTGCCGGCCGACGACCGGCTCTACTACCCGTACTACGCCAAGGCCGAGGAACTGGGCGTGCCGTTCCAGATCGAGTGCATGGCCGCGAAGGCGCCGCGCTCGATGGGCCACCCGGACTACTTCGACCGGGTCGCCGCGGACTTCCCCGGCCTCAAACTGGTCGCCACGCACACCGGCTATCCGTGGGAACGCGAACTGGTCGCGTACGCCGAGTTCCGGCCCAACTTCTACATCGGCGCGGACGGCTTCCCCACCCCGCTGTGGCACGAGGACCTGATCCGCTTCATCAAGGGCACCACCTTCGCCGGCATGCACCCGCTGTCCCGGCAGCGGATCGCCGACGGTGACCCGACGTTCAGCCCGACCAGCGACCGGGCGGTGTTCGCCACCAACTACCTGAGCATGGACCTCGAGGAGACGTTCGCCGATCTGGACGCCATGGACCTCAGCGACGAGATCCGCGACAACCTGTTCGCCCACAACGGCCGTCGCCTGTTCAATCTGCCCGACTTCTCGTTCTGATCGTTAGGGAACAACCATGAGCACGATCATCAAGAACATCACCGTGGTACGCCCGGAGACCGGTCCCGCGGCCGGCGAGCAGCTCGACCTGGAGATCGACGGCGGGAAGTTCGTCCGGGTCGCGGCGAACCTGCCGGTCGACGGTGCGGCCGAGGTCGTCGACGGGCGGGGACTGCTCGCCTTCCCCGGTGTGGTCGACGCCCACCAGCACTGGGGCATCTACAACCCGCTCGCCGAGGACACCGCCACCGAGAGCCGGGCCGCCGTGCAGGGCGGCGTGACGACCGGGCTGACCTACATGCGCACCGGCCAGTACTACCTCAACCAGGGCGGGCCGTACCGCGACTTCTTCCCGAAGGTGCTGGAGCAGTCGGCGGGGCGGTCGTACATCGACTACGCCTTCCACCTGGCCCCGATGATGAAGGAACACATCGACGAGATCCCGTCGCTGATCGAGGACTTCGGCGTCACCTCCTTCAAGATCTTCATGTTCTACGGCGCCCACGGCCTGCACGGCCGCTCCGCCGACCAGAGCAGCTTCCTGATGACCCCGCCCGGCGAACGCTACGACCTGGCGCACTTCGAGTTCGTCATGCGCGGTGTGCAGGCCGCCCGGGAGCGGTACCCGGACAAGGCCGGCGCGATCTCGCTGTCGCTGCACTGCGAGACCGCCGAGATCATGAGCGCGTACACCAGGATGGTCGAGGAGGAGGGCACCCTGACCGGGCTGGCCGCCTACAGCGCGTCGCGCCCCCAGCACTCCGAGGCCCTCGCCGTGAGCATCGCGGCAGTGCTCGCCGACGAGACCAACCTGGCCAACATCAACCTGCTGCACCTCTCGTCGGCCAAGGCCATGCGCGCCGCCCTGCTGATGGCCAAGACCTTCCCGCACCTGGACTTCCGCCGTGAGGTCACCCTCGGCCACCTGCTGGCCGACATCGACACCGCCGCGGGCATCGGCGGCAAGGTCAACCCGCCGCTGCGCCCCCGCGACGACGTCGAGGCGCTCTGGCGGCACGTCCTGGCCGGTGAGGTCGACTGGGTGGTCAGCGACCACGCCTGCTGCAAGGACGAGCAGAAGTTCGGTGAGCAGCGCGACGACGTGTTCGCCGCCAAGTCCGGCTTCGGCGGCGCCGAGTACATGCTGCCCGGCATGGTCGGCGAGGGCACCAAGCGTGGCCTGTCCTACCAGCGGATCGCCCAGCTCGTCTCGTGGAACCCGGCGCGCCGCTACGGCCTGGCCACCAAGGGCACCATCGGTGCCGGGTACGACGCCGACCTCTGCCTGGTCGACCCGTCCCGCTCCTGGACGGTCACCCCGGCCGCCTCCGAGTCCACCCAGCAGTACACCCCGTTCGACGGCTTCGAGATCGGCGCCACCGTCACCGACACCTGGGTCCGCGGCAACCGGGTCCTGCGCGACGGCAACGTGGTCGGCGCCCCCGAGGGGCGCTACCTCGCCCGCCCGACCGGGCTCTGACCCGTCCCCTCGGCCGCGGCGGGGCCGTCCCCGCCGCGGCCGCTTCCTTGACACCCCGAGAGAACGGATAGCTCATGGGTGCGCAGCCGTCCTGGCTTGCCCGCACGTTCGCCTCGCTGAGCGTCCGCAACTACCGCTGGTACTTCCTCGGCCAGCTGATCGGGCAACCCGGCAAGTGGATGCAGACCACCGCCCAGTCCTGGCTGATGCTCGAACTCACCGGATCCGGCACCGCCGTCGGCGTCACCGTCGCCGCCCAGTTCCTGCCGGTCCTGCTCTTCGGCCCCTACGGCGGCGTCCTGGTCGACCGCTGGGACAAACGCCGCCTCATGATCGTCACCCAGGTGCTCACCGCCCTGTTCGCCACGATCCTCGGCGTCCTGGTGGTGACCGGCACCGTCGAGGTGTGGATGGTCTACCTGCTGGCCGCCGGGACCGGCGGCATGAACGTGGTGGACAGCCCGGCCCGGCAGAGCTTCGCCATCGAGATGGTCGGCCCGGCCCAGGTCACCAACGCCGTCACCCTCAACACCACCGTCATCAACATCGCCAAGATCGCCGGCCCGGCGCTCGCCGGCGTCGCCATCGCCCTGGTCGGCACCGGCGTCTGCTTCCTCGTCAACGGCGCGGCCAGCCTGGCCGTGGTCGCCGCGCTCGCCGCGATCCGCCCCGCCGAACTGCTGCGCCCGCCCCCGGCCGGACGCGGACCCGGCCAGGTCGCCGAGGGCCTGCGGCACGTCGCCGCCACCCCGGCGCTGCGGACCACACTGATCATGCTCGCCATCGTGGGCTGCCTGGCCACCCAGTTCCCGGTCGTGCTGCCACTGCTGGCACAGGAGACCTTCGGAGCCGGAGCCGACGCGTACGCCACGCTCTACTCGCTGCTCGGCATCGGCGCGGTGCTCGGCGGCCTGGCCACCGCCTCCCGGTCCGGTTCCGGCACGTCGCGGCTGACCGTGCTGGCCGCACTGCTGGCGGTCGCCTTCGCGCTGGTCGCCGCCGCACCGACACTGTGGAGCGCCGGCGCGCTGCTCGTCGTGGTGGGGTTGCTCTCCGCGCAGTTCAACATCACCGCCAACGGCACGTTGCAGATCGCCGCCGACCCGCGGATGCGCGGCCGGGTGATGTCGCTGTGGTCGATGGCGCTGCTCGGGACCACCCCGCTGGGCGGGCCGGTCGTCGGCGCGGTGAGCGAACACCTGAGCCCGCGGTGGGGGATGGCGATCGGTGCCCTCGGCGCGGCCGCGGCGGGCCTGGTCGGCGCCGTCGAACTGCGCCGGGCCCGCGACACGCCCGCCCCGGCGTCTGCTCCGCCGTCGCTCTCTGCACCGGCGTCTTCTGCACCGGCCCCCTCGGTACCGGCGTCCTCTTCGCCGGCCCGATCCGACATCGCGGAGGAGACCACATGACGGCGACCGGGAGTGTCTCCACCACCGCCGGCCGGGAGCGGCTGCCGGCGGTGGTCTGGCTCGTCGGCGCGGCGGCGTTCCTGACCGGCACCAGCGAAATGATCGTCACCGGGCTGCTGCCCGAACTCGCCGCCCGCTACGACGTCGGCCTCGGCACGGCCGGACTGCTCGTCACCGTCTTCGCCACCGGCATGATGGCCGGTGCCCCGATCATGGCGTTGGCGACCCTGCGCCTGCCCCGCCGCACGGCCCTCGTCGCGGCACTGATCGTCTTCGCCGCCGGGCACGTCCTCGGCGCCCTCGCACCGTCGTTCGCCCTCGCTCTGGCGGGCCGGTTCCTCGCCGCGCTGGCCACCGGCACCTTCTGGGCCGTCGGCGCGGTCGTCGCGACCACCGCCGCCGGACCGTCCGCCGGGGCGCGGGCGATGAGCGTGCTGCTGGGCGGGGCGACCCTGGCCGCGATCGTCGGCGTGCCGGCGGGCGCCGTCGCCGGGCGGGCACTCGGCTGGCAGGGCCCGTTCTGGGTGCTCGCCGCGTCGGCCCTGGCCGCCGCGGCGGTGCTCGCCCGCCGGCTGCCGGCCGTCGCGTCGCCGGCCGGCACCACCGTCCGCGGTGAACTCGCCGCGGTCCGCCACCCGCGCCTCTGGCTCATCTATCCGGCGACCGCGCTGATGCAGGGGGCGGTCCTCGCCGTCTACAGCTACGTCGCACCGGCACTGACCGACCGGGCCGGACTCGCCCCCGCACTGGTGCCGCTGGTCATGCTCGGATTCGGTGCCGCGGCCCTGGCCGGATCCCGGTTCGGCGGGCGCCTCGGCGACCGGCACCCGGCCGCCGTCACTCTCGGGGCCACCGCCGCCTGCGTCGTGCTGACGGCCGCGATCAGCCTCGGGGCGACCAGCCCTCCGGCCGCCGTCCTGCTGTACGTGCTGCTCGGCGTACCCGGCATGGTCTTCGCCCCGGCGATGTCCGGGCAGATCATCGGCGTCGCCGGGACCGGCCACGTGCTGCCCCTGGCCCTGTCGACGTCCGCGGTCCAGGTCGGCATCGCCCTCGGCTCCTGGGGCGGGGGCCTCGCCCTGGAATCCGGCCTCGGGCTGCGCGGCCCGGCGCTGGTCGGTCTGGCCTTCGCCGTTCTCGCCGCGATCCCGGTCGGCGCGCTCGCCCTCACCCGCCGTTGCGCGCGGGCCGGCATGATCGAGGGCCGACCCATGGCTGAAGGGGCGTGAGGCGCCACGGCGCCTCGCCGGTCCGCACGCCGGGGGCGTGCCGGCCGGCGAGCAATGCCGCTTAGCTTGAGTTGACCAACGCCGTGACCGGTAACCATGCGATGCCCTTCGCCGCGGCGACTCGCCAGTCGTTGGTCTCGGCCGTGGCCGTGGCCGTGGCCGTGGCTGTGCCCGTGGGGTGGCGGTCGCATCAGCGCAGCTCAGCCGTTTGTCGCGGCGTGTGGTCAAGTCCATGATCAACTTAAGCTGGGTGGCATGGTGCGACCGCCGGCCGTCGCTCACGGTCGTTTTCGGCTCGCGGATGGACCGCAGTCGACGGCCGGGCCGGTCGAGCCGTCGACCACGGCTGTTCGGCCAGGTGGGAATCAGCCATCGGCGACGGCCCGGGGTCGCCCAGCCGTCGTCCACGGTCGCTTTTGGCCCATGGGTGGACCGTGGGCGACGGCTGGGGGTGGCCGGAACGTCACCGAACTCGCTCTGATCTCGGCGACGGCTCTGGTGGGGCCGCGAGTGGCTGAACGGCGCCGACGCACGGGGCGCTCGGAGGCGGCGCTCGGAGGCGGCGCCCGGAGGCGGCGCCCGGAGGCGGCGCTCGGCAGACGTGATCGCGGCCGCGGCGAAGTCGATGGGCAGACTCATGATCGACTTAAGCTGAGCGGTACAGCTCGCCGGCCGGCACGCCCCCAGGGCGCGGGCCGGCGAAGGCCGTGGCGTGCGGGCCGCCGAGGGCCGTGGCGTGCGGGCCGCCGAGGGCCATGGCGTGCGGGCCGCCGAGGGCCATGGCGTGCGGGCCGGCGAGGGCCGTGGCGTTGAGGAGGCCGGACTACGACACTCCGAGGAGCCGCACGCTGCGGGCGTTGAATCCGAAATCGTAGACCTGGATGCCGGCGCCGAGAGTCGCATAACTGCCCGAGCAGTCGGCGTTGCTGAAATACCGGACCGCGTACACGCTCCGGTTCTTTCCGGCCCGGGGGCGGTTGGCGGTGACGTCACACAGGCCGGCCGGCGGGGCATAATGGGCGAACGTTCCGGTGTAACTGGCTCCGGTCCATTCGCACAGCCTGCCCGTGTAGGCGGGCTGGCATTCGGCGACGCTGGCCTGAGCCGGAGCGGCGCCGAGGAGAATGCCGGCTCCGGCCACCGCCGACGACAGGGCCAGCGCCGTCACCTTACGAATTTCCATTTCCTGTTTCCTCTCGGGAGGTGATTCGCCTCCACATTAGAGGGCTGTTCCATGGCTATCGATGTGATAAAAGGCACCGCGCCGCTGTGTGCGTATTTGGTTCGTTCTGCGGATTCCCGCCGATGCGTCGGGGTGGATCGCCGAGCGATTTTCGACAATAATGTCCACATCATTCAAAGAGATTGAATCGTATATTGAGCAGCGATTTATAACCCGTTCATGTGGGATTCGTCTTCGCGTGAACGGGGTTCAGGGCCGCCCGCACCGCCGCGGCGAGGCGGGTGACGTCGTCCGGGGTGGTGTCGAAGGTGGTCATCCAGCGGGCCTGGCCGCCGGCCCAGTCGTAGAAGTGGAACTGGTCGTGCAGCCGGGTGCGGGCCGCGTCGGGGAGCGCGACGAAGACGGCGTTCGCCTGGACGGGGGCTTGTACGCGTACCCCCGGGAGGGTGGCGATCTGGTCGTGCAGAAGGGTGGCCATCGCGTTGGCGTGGGTGGCGTTGCGCAGCCACAGGTCGCCTTCGAGGAGGGCGAGGAACTGGGCGGAGACGAAACGCATCTT
Source organism: Actinoplanes rectilineatus (assembly GCF_000962825.1). Taxonomy (GTDB): domain Bacteria; phylum Actinomycetota; class Actinomycetes; order Mycobacteriales; family Micromonosporaceae; genus Actinoplanes; species Actinoplanes rectilineatus. The sequence goes on along the minus strand of NZ_JZKF01000012.1, from coordinate 116,297 downwards.
CGAGGCCAGCTGCATCGACGATTTGCGCAGGCGGTCGAGGCCGCGGTCGAGGGCCGGATCGAGGACCACGACGGCCTCGCCGAGGAGCAGGCCGTTCTTGGTGCCGCCGAAGGAGAGGATGTCGACGCCGGCGTCGGTGGTGAGCGCGCGCAGCGGCAGACCGAGGTGGGCGGCGGCGTTGGCCAGGCGGGCGCCGTCCAGGTGGACCCGCATGCCGTGGGCGTGGGCGAAGTCGGTGATGGCGCGGATCTCACCGGGGTTGTAGACGGTGCCCAGTTCGGTGGACTGGGTCAGGGAGATCACCTGGGGCTGGGCGCGGTGCTCGTCGTCGAACCCGTGGGCCTCGGCACGGATGGCCTCCACCGTGAGTTTGCCGTCCGGCGTGGGGACGGTGAGCAGCTTGAGGCCGGCGACCTTCTCCGGGGCGCCGCCCTCGTCGACGTGGATGTGGGCGCTCGCGGCGCAGATCACCGAGGCCCAGCGGTCGGTGGCCGCCTGCAGGGCGATCACGTTGGCGCCGGTGCCGGTGAGCACCGGGTACGCCCGCGCGTGCGACCCGAAGTGGAGACCGAACACCTCCCGCAGCCGGTCGGTGTAGACGTCCCCGCCGTAACTGACCTGGTGCCCGCCGCCGGCGGCACCGATGGCGGCCAGGATCTCGGGGTGGATGCCGGAGTAGTTGTCGCTCGCGAATCCGCGGCTGTCCGCGTCGTGCCTGTTCACGACCCGATTCTGGCCGCCACCCGTACCCCTCGGAAAGCCGATACCCGCAGTGCTGAGCCTAGGATCATCCGATGCTCAACACCCGTCGCCTGCACCTGCTCGTCGCCGTCGCCGACACCGGGTCGATCGCGGGCGCGGCCGCCGCGGCCGGATGCAGTGCGGCCGCGGCGTCGCAGCAACTCGGCATCCTGGAGAGCGACCTCGGTGTGCCGCTGCTCGAACGCACGGCGCGCAGCGTCCGGCTGACCCACGCCGGCGAGGTCCTGGTGGAACGCGGCCGCGGGATCCTCGCCGATCTGGCGTCCGCGGAGCAGGAGGTACACAGCTCGGGCGGGCGCCTGCGGGTGGCCGCCTTCGCCACGGCGACCACCCGGTTCGTGGCCCCGGCGCTGGGGGCGATACGGCGGCGGCATCCCGCGCTGCGGTTGGCCTTCACCGAGCTGGAGCCGGAGGCCGCCCTGCCGGCGCTGCGGGCGGGGGAGATCGACGTGGCGGTCACCCATCGATACGCACCGTCGCCGGAGCCCGATCTGCGTGGGCTGGTGCAGAGCCCGCTGGTCGCCGACCCGATCGTGCTGGCCGTGCCGCCCCGGCTGCGCCCGGCGGGGGACGCGCCGGTGCGCCCGGCCGACTTCGCCGACGCCGAGTGGATCGCCGCCCGGGCCGAGTCGGGGTTCCAGGCGGTGACCGAGTCGGTGGCGCGGGCGGCCGGGTTCACGGCGCGGATCAGCCATCGGGCCGACAGCTACCAGGCGGTGCTGGCGCTGGTCGCGGCCGATCTCGGCGTGGCCCTGATCCTGCGGTCGGCGGTGACGTCACTGGCCGGGATCGCCCTGCTCGAGATCGCCGGGCCGCCGAACATCGTCCGGCAGGTCCAGGTGACCAGCCGTCGCGGCGACCGCAACCCGGCGATCGGGGAGCTGCGCCGGGAACTCACCCGCCGGGTGCGGTGACCAACGTCCGCAGGTCAGTTCAGGTCAGGCCGCGGGCGGGGCGTATGCACGGCGTCGTCCGGCAGTCCGCTGATCGCTGGCGGTCGAGTCCTCAGGAGGTGGTGCCGGGCTCCTCGGCGTCGCCGAATATCGGCGGCACCTCTTCGGCCAGCAGGATGCCGAAGGCGGTGGTGGTGAACTGCTCCTGCTGGTCGGCGGGCAGGTGGGCGACGAGCTGCCGGAGTCTGCCGGACACCTCGGCGTAGAAGTCGTCGGTGATCTCCTTGCCCCGACCGGTCAGGGCCACCGTCACCGCGCGCCGGTCCAGCGGGTTCGTCTCGCGGCGCACCAGTCCGCGCCGCTCGATGCGGGCGACCAGCCCGGACAGCCCGGGACGCTCCACCCCGAGCATGCGGGTGAGTTCGGTGAGGCCGCGTGCCTGGTCCTTGAGGACGCACATGAGCTCGGCCTGGGCGGGGCTGAGGTCGTGCTGGGCGCAGATCTGGGCGTAGTGGCGCTGGACCAGGAACGACAGCCGGACCAGCGCGGCCGCGATCCCCGGGTTCTCCGGCACGGTTCCCTCCCCACCTCGATCTGCCGACATGATCTCACCTTGCATATCTTCGCGCCGCGAAGTATCACGCGGGGAGAGGGGAAGTATCACGCGGGGGGAGGGGCGGTGTGGGCTCCGGCGCCCCGTGCGCCGCCCCGCACCGGGAACGAGTGCCGGTTCAGGACTCCTGCGTGGCGACGCGAGCGAGGTTGGTCTCGATGCGTTCGAGGCTGGTGAGGGTCGCGGCGCGTTCGTCGCCGGATTGATCACCGAGGGTTCTGGCCTCGAGTTCGGCCCAGAGTTTCTCGACCTCGTGGCGCAGGGCGAGGCTCGCGGCAGTGGGCTCGATGATGGAGACGCGCTTGTCGGTGGTGCACGGCCTGCGGCGTACGAACCCGGCGTTCTCCAGTCGATGGACGGTGCGGGTCATGGTGGCGGCGTCCGAGTCGAGCAGCCGCACGAGATCGGTCTGCCGCTGGGGGCCGCCGTCCCAGAGCTGCATCATGACCAGTTCCTGGCCGGGATGCAGGCCGACGCGGCGCAGGAGCTGACCGGCCAGCATGCGATGCAGTCGGGCGACCCGGAAGATCGCATGACTGACCGGGCCGGTGCGGGCGGTGGCCGGGAGTGCCACGCTCGCCGCCGGCCCGGTCCCGGGACAGGCCTGCGGATGCTGGTCCGCGCTCTTCTCGACGGGCACGTGCGCTCCTCAAAGTCTCCGATAGCTGGCCGAGCAGTAAAGCCATCGTCGAGTCTACCGCAGCGAATTTCGAGAGCGTGACATCGATTACTGCCGCATGGCGTGCGAGATCCTGCCTGATTTACTTGTTCAGACAGGTAACTCTTCGAGCATCAAAGGGAATCGATCATGACCTCCGCATTCGACCCGTACGTGCTGGGCGGCAAGCGCCTGGCCAACCGCATCGCGATGGCACCCATGACCCGCAGCCGCGCGGCCGTCCCCGGAGCGATCCCGACGGAGATGACGGCCACGTACTACGCGCAGCGGGCCGGCGCGGGCCTGATCATCACCGAGGGCATCCAGCCCTCGGTGGTGGGGCAGGGCTACACCAACACCCCGGGCCTGCACTCTGCCGAGCAGGTCGCGGCCTGGCGCACGGTGACCGATGCCGTTCACGCCGAGGGGGGAGTGATCTTCGCGCAGCTCATGCACGTCGGGCGTATCGGGCACGCCGGCGTGCTGCCGGAGGGTCTCGTTCCCGTCGCTCCGTCGGCCGTCGCCGCCGCCGGGCAGATCTTCACGTACGAGGGCATGCAGGACTTCACCCCGCCGAAGGAACTCACCGAGGACGAGATCACCGCGACGATCGGCGATTTCGCCGACGCGGCGCGCAACGCGATCGCCGCCGGGTTCGACGGTGTCGAGATCCATGGTGCCAACGGCTACCTGATCCAGCAGTTCCTCTCCACGAGCGCCAACCGGCGTACCGATGGCTGGGGCGGCTCGATCGAGGGCCGCATCCGCTTCGGTGTCGAGGTCGCGACCGCCGTCGCCGGCGCGATCGGGGGCGAGCGGGTCGGTTTCCGGATCTCCCCGCACAACACCCACAACGACATCGCCGAGGACGACGTCGAGCAGATGTACGGCGCGCTGATCGCCCGCCTGGCGCCGCTGGGCCTCGTGTACCTGCACGTGATGGAGAGCGATCACCGCGACCTGACCGGCCGGCTTCGCAAGGAGTGGCCCACCACGCTCATCCTCAACCCGTTCACCGGTGGCACGCCGACCGGGCCGCAGGAACTCGCGCTGATCGAGGACGGCACCGCCGACATCATCGCCTTCGGTGCGATGTTCCTGGCCAACCCTGATCTGCCCGCCCGCCTCGCGGCCGGTGGGCCGTTCAACGCTCCGGACTTCAGCGCGGCGTTCGGCGGCGACCACCGCGGCTACATCGACTATCCGGCCCTGTCCTGACGGTCGCGCCGAACACGGTCCTCGGGGCGGCCGGACGCGGTCCGGCGTCGGTGCGCCGACGCCGTGGGCCCGCCTCCTGCCGGTGGTCCCGGCCCGCCCTCGGTGGTCGCGGAGGAGTCCGTCTTGCATAGCTTCGCGTCGCGAAGTAAATTGCTTCGCGACGCGAAGCTTCTAGGTAGGGAAACCATGAACAACAAAGTCATCGCCCTGGTCGGCGGCAGTGGACAACTCGGTCGACTCGTCGCCGACGAGATCCTCGCCCTGCCGGACACCCGGCTACGCCTGCTCGTGCGCCCCGGCAGCCGCGACAAGGTCGCCGACCTCGAGGCCCGGGGTGTCCAGATCGTCGAAGGCGCACTCAGCGCCGGCGCCGAACAGTCACTCGCCGCGTTCTGCGCCGGCGCCACCACCGTGATCTCCGCCGTGCAGGGCGGGCCGGACGTCATCATCGACGCGCAGGTCGCGCTGCTGCGCGCCGCGCGCGATGCCGGTGTACGCCGTTTCATCCCCTCCGACTTCTCCCTCGACCTGTTCCGGGTCGCGAAGGGGCAGATCGTCAGCTCGGACGCGCGCCGCGCCTTCGCCGGCATCGCCGAGGCCGCGGCCGGTGACGTCGAGGTGGTCCACGTGCTCAACGGCCAGTTCCTCGACCGCAGGGTCCTGTTCGGCTTCATCCGTGTCATCGACCCCGCGACGCGGACCGCCTACGTCTGGGGCGACGGCGAGGTCCCGATGGACTTCACCACATACGCCGACACCGCCCGCTACACCGCGGCCGCCGCCGTCGACGACAACCCGATCGGCGGGGTCCTCGGTGTCGCCGGCGACACCCTCACCTTCCACGAACTCGTACGCGCCTACGAGAAGGCCTCCGGCAAGACCCTGCGCATCGAACGCCTCGGCTCGATGGAGGATCTGGACGCCCGCATCGCCGGCCTGTACGGCGCCGATCCCGCGAACCTCCACGCGTACCTGCCGCTGATGTACTACCGGGCCCAGCTCAACGGCACCGGCAGGATCGATCCGATCAGGAACGACCGTTACCCCGCCATCACACCGACGACCGTCGAGCAGTACGTGACCGGTGAAGGGCTCTGAGCGCATGACCACCACCACCCACGCCGTCCCTGACGCGGCACCGGGCCCGATCCGGATCGGCGCGGCTATCGGCGCGGCCGTCATCGTCGATCTTCTCGTGCTGTGGGCGGCGTCCGCAGCCGGGGCGACCCTGGAGATCGACGCACCCTACGACCTCGACGCCGGTGCGGTCATCGTCTCCACAGCGGTGCCGATGCTCGCCGGAACCGCACTCGTGCTGCTCCTGGCGCGCCGGTTCCCCGCCGCGCGTCGCCGGCTGACCTGGGGAGGGGCCGCCTTCGCGCTGGTCACCGCGGCGATGCCGTTCACCGCCGCGGACGACACCGCCACCGCGGTCGCCCTCGCCCTCATGCACGTCACCGTGGGGATCGCGTGGATCGCCGCGACCGCCCCGCGTCCCACCGGTGCCTGACCGCTCCGGAACCACAACGAAAGAAGCAAGACATGTCCTCACACACGACCGGCCGCCTGTCCGGTAAGCGCGTCCTGATCACCGGCACCGGCGGCGGCCAGGGCGAGGCCGCCCAGCGGCTGTTCGCCGCGGCGGGAGCCACCGTGGTCGGCTGCGACCTTCGGCACGGTGCCGCTGAGGCCACCGCGGAGAAGCTTCGCGCCGAGGGCCTCGACGTCACCGGCTTCACCGTCGACCTCGGCGACCCCGAGGCCGCCGGTGGGTGGGTGCGCGAGGGTGCTGCGCGGATGGGCGGACTCGACGTGCTCTACAACAACGCGTCCGGTTTCGGCTTCGCCCCGTTCGAGAACATGAGCTTCGCGCTCTGGCGGCACGTGATGAACGTCGAACTCGATCTCGTCTTCCACACCACGAGTGCGGCCTGGCCGTTGCTGCTCGACGGCGGCGGATCACTGATCAACGTCGGCTCGTACTCCGCCCTGCGCGGCATCGAGCCCCTCGCGCAGGTCGCCCACGCCACGGCCAAGGGCGGCGTCATCTCCATGACCCGTGCGCTGGCCGCTGAGGGTGCCTCCCGGGGTGTCCGTGCCAACTCCATCTCGCCCGGTTTCATCAGCACCCCGGCCACCGACAAGGCCGTCGACGCCGAAGGCAAGGCCTGGCAGATCGGCAACGCCCTCATCCAGCGGGCGGGCCGGCCCGAGGACATCGCCTACATGGCCCTCTATCTCGCCTCCGACGAGTCGAGCTGGGTCACCGGCCAGAACTTCACCATCGACGGCGGCGCCACCGCCGGCTGGCGTGACGACGCCGAGACGGCGCGCCTCGCCGCCACGATCACGGCGGCGTGAGCGTCGAACGTCGCGAAGTGCGTTGTCGCGCCGGCCGGGCCCGGTTTCCGGGTCCGGCCGGCGCGGTCAGGACGCCGGGGCGATGACCTCGCGGATCGCCGGGCCGGCCAGCCGTAACACGTCATCGAGGCCGGCGTCCGCGATGTACGGCATGCGCAGCAGGTAACGCTGCGCCGCGATGCCCATCAACATGGCCCCGGCCAGCGAAGCCCGCAGACGGGCCTCGGGGTCGTCGACCGTTGCCGCGATCACGTCGACTATCTCGGTGGTGATGTGGTGCCGCAGCAGACCGGCCGCTTCCTCACTGGTCATGCTCGTCCGCAGTAGCACCGCCATCGGGCTGTCCGGATCGGCGGCCCAGCTGCTCAACATGCCGTGCATGAGGTTCTGCACCGTCTGTGCGGGATCGTCGGTGGTCATCTCCGCGATCGGGGCATGCCAGTGCACGGCGGCCTGGAAGAGCTGCTGCTTGCTGCCGAAATATTGCAGGATCGAGGACTTGTCCACCTCCGCGGCCGCGGCGATCCCCCGGATGGTGGCGCGTTCGTATCCGAGTTCGGCGAACAGGCGCCGGGCGGTCTCCAGGATCCGCCGCCGGGTGCGTTCGCCCTTGCGCTCACTCTGCGGTGGTGAGTCGGCGGTGGTCGGCGCCGGAGTGGCTGCCTGGGTCATGTCCGCACCTCCGTACGTCGGCGTCCGATCGTACAAGCAGCGAGCGGTGGCGAGGCGCGACCCGGACGGCTCACCCACCTCCGAAAACTAGACACCCGTTGAGATACTGTCGCACGGCTCGAACTCAACGCTTGTCTAGTTTTGGAGATCCCCATGCCGACGCCCTCTCGGCCGGCGCACCTGCAACCCGCAGGTGACGCCGACGGCCCGAGCCACCCGGCGGGCCGTCCCGCGCTCGCGCTGATCGTCATCGCCGCCGCCCAGCTGATGGTGGTGCTGGACGGCACCATCACCAACATCGCCCTGCCGAGCATCCAGAAGGACCTCGAGGTGTCGGCCTCGGCTCTGTCCTGGGTCGTCAACTCCTACGTCCTGGCCTTCGGCGGTCTGCTGCTGCTCGGCGGCCGGGCCGGTGACCTGTTCGGTCGGCGGCGGATGTTCCGCCTCGGCCTCGCGGTGTTCTCTCTGGCCTCGCTGCTCGGCGGCCTGGCCCCCGACGCCGGCCTCCTCGTCGCCGCCCGGGTACTGCAAGGATTCGGCGCGGCGGTCGTCGCCCCGACCGCGCTGTCGCTCATCGCCACGACCTTCGCCGAGGGCGCGGCCCGTAACCGGGCCATGGGTGTCTACGCCGCGATGGCCGGTCTCGGCTCGACGGTCGGACTGCTTCTCGGCGGTGTGCTCACCGACTATCTGAGCTGGCGCTGGGTCATGTTCGTCAACGTTCCGATCGGCCTCGCCGTCCTGGCCGGCACCCGGCTGCTGGCCAGTGGTGAGAAGCTGCACGGCGAGCTGGACGTGCGCGGCGCGATCACGGGCACCGGCGGCCTGACCGCCCTGGTCTACGCCATCACCCAGGGCGGCGACCGGGGCTGGGGCGACGACGTCACCCTCGGCATGTTCGCCATCGCCGCGGTTCTGCTGATCACGTTCCTGCGCACCCAGGTCCGTACCCGGCATCCGCTGTTGCCGCTGCGGCTGTTGCGCAACCGCAGCCGGGCCGGCTCCTACGCCACGATGCTGTTCATCGGCGCGGCCATGTTCGCCACCTTCTACTTCCTGTCGCTCTACATGCAGCAGGTCAAGGGCTACAGTCCGGTCCGCGCCGGCTTCGCCTACCTGCCGTTCAGCCTCGGCATGGGCATCGCGGCCGGGCTCGGATCCCGTCTGGCCGGGCGCTTTCCCCCGCGTCTGATCGCCGGGCCCGGCCTCACGATCGCCGCCGTCGGCATGCTCTGGTTCAGCCGGCTCGAACCGTCCTCGTCCTACACCGGTCACCTGATGCCGGCCATGTTCGTCACCGCCCTCGGCCTCGGCGCCGGGTTCCTGCCGATGACGCTCGGTGTGATGGCGGGAGTCGATCATGAGGTCACGGGTATCGCCTCCGCCCTGCTCAACACCGCCCAGCAGATCGGCGGGGCCATCGGCCTGGCCGTTCTGGCCACCGTGTCCACCGCCGCCGCCGACACCCGGCTTCCGCACGCCGACGCCGCGCTGTTCCGGGGTATCGCCACCGGCGACGCCGCCCTGCTGCACCGTGCCGCGGATGCCCTCACGCACGGATACACCGTCGCCTTCGCCGCGGCGGCCGGCTTCCTGCTCGCCGGCCTGGCCGTCACCCTCGCGGCGATCAACGCCGGCCGCCAGGGGCCCGCCGCCGGCGCGGGCGCCGCACACCTCGGCTAGGTGTCCGTGGGCGCCCGGAACGTCTCCGCCGGGCGCCCACGGCACTCGACCGCGTGTCAGTAGGTCAGCGTGGGGGTGCGCCTGCTCCAGGACGAACCGTCCAGTTGGTCGAGCAGGAAACCGGCCAGGTCGGCGCGGCTCAGTCGCGAACCGCCGGACGGGTTCCTGCCGTCCTCGGCCCGGAACGTCCCGGTGGCCGGGCCGTCGGTGAGATAGCCCGCCCGGACCAGCGTCCAGTCGAGCCCGCTGGATCGCACGATGTCCTCCATCACGCCCATGTCCCGGTACAGCTCGCGCAGGAAGACCGGGATGGCGAGACGGAACCACCAGGGAAGCCCGGGATCGCGGGGCCGTACGCCACCGGAGGACACGACGATCAGCCGGGGCACCCCGGCGTCCTCCAGCGCGGTGACGACGGCCTGGCCGCCTCGCGAGTAGATGCCGCCGGGGTTGCGGGCGGTGCTGCCGATCGCGGAGATCGCCGCGTCATGTCCGAGGGCGGCCGCCTGCAGTGGCCGGCCTTCCCCGAGTACGTCGGCGGAGTGCAGGGTCAGTCCGGGGTGGGCGGGCAGGCCGTCGAGCCGGCGGGCCACCGCTGTCACCCGGTGTCCTCGATCGAGCGCGCCGGAGACGACGAGACGCCCGGTGCCGCCGCTGGCCCCGAAGACGATCAGCTTCATACACACTCCTCTCTACCTCAGCCGGGTCGTTCGATGAACCGACTGCCCCTAAAATGTAGACAGGCGTTGAGAATTGGTTCCGGGTGGGCCGGGCGTTCCGGCCATGAGACGAGCAGGGGCGTCCACCGGATACCCCTGCTCGTGGTGACGGTCACCGCCGATGGTGCAGCACGGCCGGGACGAGGGTCATGCGGACGCTGAACCCGTCGACGGCGACGCCGGGGACGTCGTTGTCGACCGCGGTCGTGCCGGTGACATATGCCGGCCGCCACGCCGCCGAGTGGATGACGACGATCGAACGCTGAGCGCGGGCCGCCGGTCCGCCTCGGTTACTATGCGCACCTCCCGACCACTAACTTGATCTTGGGGGTGACGCCGATGACCGGCCTGAAACCGACGGAACGACGCGCCGCGCGCCCGGTGACGCCGCTGATCATCGGGGTGCTCGCCGTGCTCGGCACGGCGGCGACCTACCGGGTGTTCGTCGGCACGATCACCGGGCAGTGGGTGGACACCGCCGCGATGCTCGGCGGCGACGTGCAGGATCCCCGGGTGGTGCGGGTGCTCAGCCAGGTGCTGTACGGCACCAGCCTGGGCGGTCTCGTGCTGGTCTGCGTGGTCGCGGCCGCGGTCGGCGTGCTGCGCCGGCAGTTCGGTCTGGCCGCGGCGGCCGCGGTGCTGGTGGTGGGCGCGAACGGGACCACCCAGGTGCTCAAGGGCTGGCTGCCCCGCCCCGAGCTGGACGGTCTGGCGTTCGCCAACTCGTTCCCCAGCGGGCACACCACGGCCGCCGCGTCGGTGGTGTTCGCGCTGGTCCTGGTGTTGCCCGAGGCGGTCCGCGGGGTGGTCGCGCTGATCGGCGCCGGTTACACCGGGGTGATCGCGACCGCCACCGTGTGGGCGCGATGGCACCGGCCCAGCGACACGATCGCGGCCGTGCTGGTCGTGCTGGGCTGGGGAGCGCTGGTGGTCCTGGTGGTCCGGGTGCTGCGGCGTGCGGAGCGGACCCCGGTGAACCGGCTCGGCCGGTTCACCGTGCTGCCACTGGTGGCGGCCGGCACGATCGCGGCGCCGGCCGGGCTGCTGGGCATGACCGTGCTGGCCATGTCCGAGCCGCAGGGCACCCCGACACCGGGGCGGTTCGCCTTCCTCGCCGGGGTGGCGGTCATCGTCGCGGCGGTGGCGGGGGTGTTCCTGCTGTGGCCGTGGCTGGCGTCCGACGTACTCCCGCCGTCACGGCCCGGACCCCGGCGGGGCGAAAGCGTTCCGCAGACCGCCGGGGTGTGACGGGCCGTCGTCAGGCGCGGGCGGCCCTCATCGCGTCGAGTAGGCGCCCGGTGTCGGCCCGCTGTTCGTCCCAGACCGCGCGGACGATGTCGATCCGGTCGTCGGCCTCCTGGAGTTCACCCAGGTAGGCGGCGATGCCGGCGAACCGCTCGGGTTCGGCCTCGTGCAGGGCGATCATCCGCAGCACCAGTTTGGTCTGGACGCCGTACACCGGGATCTGCGGTCCCCGGGGTCCGGTCAGGCCGATGTAGTACAGCTTCTCCAGGCCGTGCGGGACGATGCCGGCGCCGTAGCGCAGCGGGGTGCCGTTGCGGCGGGCGACCAGCGACTCGTCGAGGAAGGGCAGGCTGGACCGGAATCCGGTGGCCCACAGGATCGTCGGGTAGTCGCGCTCGATGCCGTCGGTGAACCGCACGGTCGTGCCCTCGATGCTCGCGATGCCCGGGACGACCCGGACCCGGCCGTGCTGGATCCAGTACAGCAGCAGGTCGTTGACGACGGTGCGGCCCTCGGCCAGGGTGCGGTGCGCGGGGGTGGGCAGGCCGGGGTAGTCGCCGTTGGTGCCGATGGAGACCCGGGCCAGCAGCCGGGCGATCAGGTCCTGCTCCTCCGGGGAGAACTGGCCCATCCAGGGGATCTGCTGCCGGGGTACGCCGAAATAGGTCTTCGGCTGGAAGTAGGTGCCCTCGCGGATGACGATGTCGGCCGCGATCCGGTGGGCGGCGGCATCGGCGGCCAGGTCGCATCCGGAGTTGCCGGCGCCGACCACCAGGACCCGGTCGCCGTCGATGTCGCCGGTGTTGCGGTAACTGCCGGAGTGCAGCTGCCTGCCGGTGTAGTGCTCGGCGATCCCGGGGGTCTTCTGGTCCCAGAGGTGGCCGTTGGCGATGAGCACCCCGTCGTAGTCGATCCGCTCCCCGGTGCCCAGGTGCACGGTCCAGCCGGCCGAGCCGACCGGGCCGTCGGTGGCGATCGGGACGACGGAGACGACCTCCGCGCCGAAGCGGATGAGGTCCTCCTGACCGTGGTGGGCGGCGTAGGAGTGCAGGTAGTCACGGACCTGGTCGCGGCTCGGGAAGTGCGGGTACGACGACGGCATCGGGAAGCCCTCGTAGCCGGTCGTGTCCCGGGAGGTGATCAGGTGCAGGGCGTCGTAGTCGGTGTTCCAGTGACCACCGACCCGGTCCGACTTCTCGTAGCAGTCGACCTGGTGGCCGGCCTCGCGCAACTGCTGGAGGGCGGAGATGCCGGCGGCTCCGGCACCGATGACGCAGTAGCGGGTCATGGGGGGTGTTCCCTTCTCAGGAGAGGTAGCCGCGGGACAGGCGGCGTTCGGCGTGGACGGAGAGCCAGGTCGCGGGGATCGCGATGACGGCGTAGAGCAGGCCGGTGATCGCGTACACCTCCAGGTAGCGGAAGGTGACCGCACCGGCCTGGTAGGCCTGGCCCATCAGCTCGTTCACTGAGATCGAGTAGGCCAGGGAGGTGGTCTGGAAGGACTGGACGGCCAGGCCCATCAGGGCGGGGATCGCCGAGCGCAGGCCCTGCGGCAGGATCACCCGGCCGAAGGCGGTGGCCCGGCCCAGGCCGAGCGCCTGGGCGGCCTCGCGCTGGCCGGCGGGCACCGAGCGGATCCCGGCCCGGATCGTCTCCGAGGAGTACGCCGCCGCGGTGACGGTGAGCCCGATCGCGGCCGCCGGGAAACTGTCGAAGAGCAGGCCGACCGCGGGTAGCCCGTAGTAGACGATGTAGAGCACGACCAGGGCCGGGATGCCGCGGCCGATCTCCACCAGGGTCACCGTCGGCCAGCGCACCCAGGGGTTCGCCGATGAGACGCCGAGGGCGAGGAGCAGTCCGAGCGCGTACCCGCAGACCACCGAGATGACGGTGAGTTGCAGACTGACCAGCAGGCCGTCACCGAGCCGGGGGAGATAGTCGCCCAGTTCCATCAGAGACTCCGGGACAGTCGGGCGTCGAGGACGCGGGCGGCGATCGCGAGCGGGACGCTGATGGCGATGTAGACGCCGGCGGCCACGAAGAACGGGGTGAGCCCGGCGGTGCCGACGTTCTGCCGGGAGAAGGCGGTGGCCTGGGCGGTCATCTCCAGCACGCCGACGGTCGACGCGAGGGACGAGTCCTTCAGCAGCATCAGCAGGTACGTGGTGACCGACGGCAGTGCGGTGCGCAGCGCCTGCGGGGCGAGCACGCGCAGGAAGGTGGTGGTGCGGCCCAGGCCGAGCGCCTGGGCGGCCTCGCGCTGGCCCTTCGGCACGACGGCGAAGCCGCCGCGGTACATCTCCGCGAGGTACGCGCTGGCCACCACGCCGAGGCCGAGGATCGCCGCGCCCAGCGAGTCGAGCCGGTAGTCCCCGACGGCCAGGCCGAAGTACAGCAGGAACAGCCACACGATGGTGGGGACGCCGCGGAGCAGGTCGACGGCGAACCGGAACACCAGGCGCACCGGGGTGTGCCGGGAACGCAGGCCGAGCACGAGCGGGATGCCGCCGACGGCGCCGATCGCGAAGGCGGCGGCGGTGACCAGCAGGGTCAGCGGCAGGCCGATCAGGACGGCGGACAGTGCCTCCGCCATGTCAGCGCTCCAGCACGGCGCTGAGGAAACGCCGGGTGCGTTCCTGGGCGGGCTCGGCCATGATCGCGGCGGGGTCGCCCTCCTCGATGATCTTCCCGTCGGCCATCACCACGAGGTGGTCGGAGACGTCCCGGGCGAACTGCATCTCGTGCGTCACCACGATCATCGTCATGCCGTCGTGGGCCAGTTCACGCATGACGGCGAGGACCTCGACGCCGACCTCCGGGTCCAGGGCGCTGGTCGGCTCGTCGAAGAGCATCGCCCGGGGCTCCAGCGCGAGGGCCCGGACGATCGCGATCCGCTGCTGCTGGCCGCCGGAGCAACGCTGCGGGTGCTGGTGCGCCTTGTCCTTGAGCCCGACCCGGTCGAGCAGGGCCAGGGCCCGCGCCTCGGCCTCCTCCCGGCCGCGGCCGAGGACCTTGCGCTGCGGCAGCACGACGTTCTGCAGCACGGACAGGTTCGGGAACAGGTTGAACGACTGGAAGACCATGCCGACCTGGCGGCGCAGGGCCAGCAGATCCCTCTCGGAGATCTTCTTTCCCGCGTGTACGGTCCGCGAGCCCACCGTGATCGTGCCGGCGTCCGGGGTCTCCAGCAGGTTGACGCAGCGCAGCAGGGTGCTCTTGCCCGAGCCGGACGGCCCGATCAGGGCGGTCACGCCGCCCGGCCGGACGGTGACGGAGATGTCGTCGAGCACCAGGTGGGAGCCGTAGCTCTTGGCCAGGTTCGCGATGGTGACGCCGGCGGTGGCGGCCTCGCCCGCCGGCGTGAACAGGGATTCGGTCATGGCGTGGTCCCTCGGGTCGGTCCGGCCGCCGGGTACGGGCGTACCCGGCGGCCGGGCTGGCTTCAGCGGAGCGACGTGGCCGCCGCGTCGGCGGGCACCACCAGGTCGGCGGCGAGGCCGTACTCGCCGGCGACGGTGACGAGCGTGCCGTCGGTGCGGTAGCCGTCGATGAGCGTGCTCAGCGCGTCGGAGAGGGCCTTGTTGTTCTTGTCGATCGGGAACGCCGAGATGGGCTTGTCGGTGGTGATCGCGATCCGGGTGTCGGCCTGCGACTGCTTGACCTGGAAGTCGGTGCCCCGGTACGCCTCGACGGCGACGCCGTACCCGTCGAGCGCGGCCTGGATGCGGCCGGCCTGCAGGTCCTGCTTCATCTCGGCGGTGCTCGGATAGGTCTTGAGCTTGTCGCCGAGGACCTTGGTCATGTCGTCCTGCCAGGAGAAGCCGGTGCCGGAGCCGACGGCGCCGATCGTCTCCAGCCCGGCGACCGTGTCGACCCCGGTCTTCGAGATGATCGCCATCTGGTCGTAGTAGGTGGGCGTGGTGAAGCCGACCTGCTGGGCGCGGGCCTCGGTCACGTACCAGCCGCCGGTGATGAGGTCGGTGCGCTTCTGGTTGTTGATCATCGCGATGCCGTTGGCGTAGGTGATCGGCACCCAGGCGACCGCCAGGCACTCGGCCGCGGCCAGCTTCTTCACGATGTCGATCTCCATGCCGGAGGCCTCGGCGCCGGTGAGCTTGGTGTACGGCGGGTTCTCCGGGACCCCGACGGTCAGGGTGCCCGCGGTGAAGGTGGTCAGCCCGGCGGTCTGCGGGGTGCAGTCCGCGGCCGGCGCGGCGGTGGTCGACGACGTCTTGGTGCAGCCGGTCAGGGCGAGGGCCGCGACACCGGTGAGGGCGGCGACGCGAACGGCGGTGCGGGAGAAATCAACCATGGTGGGAGTCGCTTCCTGGTTAGGGCGTGCTGGTCGGGGAGGTTCCGGTCAGCGCATCGCGGCGCCGCCGGAGAGCATGAGGGTCTCGCCGGTGATGAAGGCCGCGTGCTCGCCGACCGAGAGCAGCCACACCCACTCGGCGATCTCCTCGGGCTGGGCGACCCGGCCGAGCGGGATCGAGGCGGCGGCGGCGTCCATCCGGCCGGTGGCGGCGTTGCCCGGGGTGGCGACCCAGCCGGGTGCGATCCCGTTGACCCGGATCCGTGCCGGGGCCAGCTCCAGCGCGAGGGACTTGGTGAGCATGACGACCGCGGCCTTCGACGCGCCGTAGAGCAGCTGCCCGGGTGAGACGGTGAAGGCGTCGGTGGAGGCGAAGTTGACGACGGAGGAGCCCTCGCGGAGGCGGCCGCGGACGGCGGCGGTGACGTTCAGGACGCCGAGGACGTTGATGTCGAAGATCCGGCGGTACGTCGCCTCGTCGTAGGTGTCGAGGGTGGTGGGCGGGTAGACGCCGGCGATGTTGGCGACCACCTCGACCGCGCGGTCCGGCCCGAGTGCGGCGTCCAGGGCGGTGGTGAGGGCATCGCGGTCCCGGACGTCGGCGACGACCGGGATCAGCGTGCCGGGGGAGCCCGCCGGGGCGGTGGACGCGACGAGGTCGACGGCGACGACCGTCCAGCCCCGGCGCAGGAACGCCTCCACGGTGCTGCGGCCCATGCCGCTGGCCGCACCCGTGACGACGGCGGTACCTGCGGGTGAACTCATCGGCTTCCCCTGACGTTGCGGTGATGTCCTGGCTGCGCACAGCTCACCAAACCGCGCAGACCAAGGGCAAGCCTCAAGATCTTGTGGTAGGTATAGGCTCAGCCTTGAGGAAAGGGGTGCGTCGATGGCCTTGCCCACCGTGCGCCAACTGCAGTACTTCGTCACCGCGGTCCGTCTCGGCACGTTCGCCGCGGCCGCCGCCGACCAGCACGTGGCCCAGCCCAGCCTCTCGGAACAGATCCGTGAGCTGGAGAAGACCCTCGGACTGCCGCTGTTCACGCGCACCTCGCGCAGGCTGCTGCTGACGGACGCCGGAAAACAATTGTTGCCACTCGCGGAAAAGGTGCTGGCCGGAATCGCGGAAATGGCGGAGACGAGCAACCGGATTCAATCCATCGAGCAGGGCACGGTCACTTTCGGCACCTTCAACAGCGCCCATCTCTACCTGTTGACCGACCTGATCCGCGACTTCCGGGCCCAGCATCCCGGCGTCCGGATCCGGGTCATCGGCCTCAACTCCGCCGAGGTCGCCGACCTGGTCCGCGACGGTGAGATCGAGGCCGGCATCGTTCAGCTCCCGATCGACGACCGCGAACTGAACGTGTCTCCGGCGGTCTTCACCGACCAGGTCGTCTACGTCACCAAGACCAGGGAGAACGCCGAGCAGCCGGTCGACATCGCCACCCTCGTCCAGCGGCGGCTCATCCTCTCCGAGGCCCGCTGGTCGCAGGACGATCCGCTGCGGGTCTCGCTGCTGGCCAGGGCGCAGAGCGCCGGCGTCGTCCTGGAGCCCATCGTGGAGGTCGAATTCCAGACCCACGCCCTCGAACTCGCCGCCCAGGGCATCGGCGACTCGCTGGTCTCCTTCCACGTCGGCCATTCGATGATCGCCCGGCGGGGCCTGTTCTGGGTGCCACTCGACCCGCCGGTGGTGGAGACGTTCGCCTTCATCACCCGCCGTTCCGGCGCGATCTCACCGGCCACGGCGGAATTCATCCGGCACGCCCAGGGCATTCTGACCCGCATTCAGGGATCGGCGCCCAACTGGCGACGTGCCGGTGCACACGAGGGGTGATCGCCGGCGTGCGGTGAACGTCCCGGCGCCCGCCTGCCGCCGGGCCGCGCGAGGGTGACGGTCTGAACCCGTGATCGGTTTGTGCCGATCTCCGGGGTCGCTGTGATCATCGGCATTGACGGATGTCCACGATGGATCAATACTTCCCCATGAATTGATCATGAACAACGGGGAGAACCATCGTGCGGCATCGCCATGTCCTCCGGGCCGGAGCAGCTCTGCTCATGGCCGGGATCGCCCTCATCACACCGACCGCGGCGTCCGCTGACGACACCGTGTCGGCGCTCGCCACCGCCGGCACCGCGGCGACGATCGGTGGTTACCCGGTCTGGGCACACTTCAACAACCCGGGCATCGAGAAGGATGGCGTCGCCGACGACACCATCCACCTCGAACTCGAGCGCCTGATCGACGCGGCACCGGCCGGATCGACGATCCAGGGCAGCATCTACTCGCTCACCCTCAACTCGGTCGCGCAGGCACTGGTGGACGCGCAGACCCGGGGCGTCACGGTGCGCGTCGTCCTCGACGGCAAGAACGCGACCACCGGGGCCACGGCTGTCACCACCATCAAGAAGCTGACCAACCACCGGTTCTGTTCGTACGGCACCGGCAACGCCTGCATCAGCACCAGCGCCACCGGTGACATGCACACCAAGATGTTCACCTTCAGCGCCACCACCGACCCGAACGGCGTCGCCCGCACCCAGGTGGCCTGGTTCGGTTCGGCGAACCTGACGACGGCGACCGGCCCGAAGTCGTTCAACAACGCCATCACGGTGTACGGCGACGCGGCGCTGACCGCGGGACTGAACGCGAACTTCACCGACATGTGGAACCAGGCGCACTTCGACGGCAACGACTACTACGACGCCTTCGCACCACGCGGCTACTTCGTGGCGAGCGCGGCGAGCGGATACTCCTCGCCGGAGGCGGAGGGCCAGACGGATTCGATCGTGACCCGCCTCAACGACGTCACGCCGGACGAGAACTGCCGGCTGCGGATCAGCGTGGCCTTCGTGACCGCGGGCCGTCCCGAGCTGCTCGCCCAGATCCTGAAGATGCGTGCCGCCGGCTGCCAGATCTGGATGGTGGCCAGCACCACGGACACCGGCGACATCTGGGTCAACTCGACCGTCTACAACGAGCTGCTCACCGCCGGCGTCAAGATCCGCCGGCAGTACAACGTGCACGACAAGTACTTCGCGCTCTACGGCAAGTTCACCGACACGTACCGGTACCGCATCTACACCGGATCGCAGAACTGGACCGCGGACGCGCTGAGCGGCAACGACGAGCTGTTCGTGAAGATGGCGTGGGAGACGGGCACGACGCACCCGCTCTACACGGCGTACTACAACCACTTCATGGACACCTACAACGAGGGCACCACCTGCACGATCGCGAACTACCCCTGCCGGGAAGTGGTGTAACCGGTCAGCCGAGGCCCTCTTCGCCTCGCGGGCGGCGGGATCGCTGATCCCGCCGCCCCTCCGCATCATCGAATCTCGATGGTGCGGGCCCGCTGCGACGGACGGCCGTGCTGTTAGGGTCCACGCCTGTGGCGAGAATTCTTCTGACCGGGTCGACCGCCGGGATCGGGCGAGCGGCGGCCGTCGCGCTCGTCCAGCAGGGACACGAGGTGATCGTCCACGCGCGCGACGAGCGCCGCGCGGCCGCCTCCGCGGTGCCCGGCGCCGCCGGGGTGGTGACCGGTGACCTGGCCTCGCTGGAACAGACCCGGGCGCTGGCGGCGCAGGCGGCCGCGATCGGCCCGTTCGACACGGTGGTGCTGAACGCGGGCCTGGCCCGCATGACGGCGACCGAGCGGGACCTCACCGAGGACGGCATCGAGTCGACGTTCCAGGTGAACACCCTGTCGGCGTACGCGCTGGCCGCCCTGCTGCCACGCCCCCGCCGGATCGTCCTCACCTCGTCCGCGCTCGCCGGCGACGGCAGGCTCGATCTCGACGACCCGAGCTACGCCCACCGCGCCTTCCACGGGCGTGAGGCCTACGCCACGACGAAACTGCACCTGGTCCTGATCGCCCTCGGCCTCGGCCGGCACTGGCCCGGGACCGACGTGCTCGCCTTCGACCCGGGCTGGGTCGCCACCGCCA
The DNA here is from genome assembly GCF_000962825.1 of Actinoplanes rectilineatus. GTDB lineage: Bacteria > Actinomycetota > Actinomycetes > Mycobacteriales > Micromonosporaceae > Actinoplanes > Actinoplanes rectilineatus. The sequence goes on along the minus strand of NZ_JZKF01000012.1, from coordinate 97,201 downwards.
TGACGGCCCGCAACGGCGACCGTGCCCCGCTCACCCCGGAACACGCCGGTGAGCGCCTCGCCCGTCTCGCCACCGGCGGCACCGTCCCGCCGGACTCCTACGACACCGAGCGTGCCTGGACCCCCGGCCCGTCCGAGCACGACGTCGCGACCCAGGACGCGCTGCTGCGCCTCTGCGCCGCACAGACCGGGATCAGCCTCCCCGCGTGATCGATGCGGGGACCCTGCGGGCGACGCTGCCGGGCGGCTACCGGTTCCGGCGGGGTACGCGGTAAGCACGGTCACCGATGCTCGCGGACCTTGCCCACCGGCCAGCCCACGAAGTCGGCGATCTCCTGATCGGGGGTGGCGGGTGCGAACAGCCACTCCTCGATCGCCGCGCTCAGCGACGGCGGCACGCCCGGTGTCCACGGGTCGGGCGCCGGGACGTCGTCGAACAGGCCGTCGGCGTGGTAGGCCCCGGCGAGCGCCGCGAGCAGCCCGGCCCGTCCGTCGTCGCCGCTCGCGGCCGGCGTGCCGGTGAGCCAGTCGTGCAGCTGCCAGCCGGTGGCCGAGACCATGCCGCCGGTGACGACGCGCCGCCCGCTCCGGATGAGTTCCTCGGCGTACGCCCGGCGGGCCGCGTCGGCGCGGAACGGCGCCTCCAGCAGCAGCCGGACATGCCGCTGGACGACTTCGGTCACGGGCGGAACCTCAACATGTCTAGGGAAACTAGCTACCAGCTCACCTAGTTGCAAGGTGTGATGAAATACAGTCATGCAGGATGACGAGGCGTTCGCCGGACTCGACCCCGTGACCCTGGCCGTCCGCGACATGATCGGCGGCTCGCGGGAACTGGTGGGCCGCATGGCCGTACGGATGAGAATGAACGCCACCGACATGTCAGCCATCGGCGCGCTGGTGCAACACGGGCCGATGGGCGCCACCGACCTGGCCCGCAACCTCGGCATCCGCACCGCCTCGGTGACCCTGCTGATCGACCGCCTCGAACGCGACGGCCACGTCGAACGCACCCGCGACACCACCGACCGCCGCCGGGTCACCGTCACCGAGACGGCGGCCGCCCGGCGCGCCTCGGTCGAGGCCTGGGCCCCGGTCATCCACCGCATCGACGAGGTCTGCGCGGCCCTGTCCACCGCCGACCGCGAGGTCGTCCTGGCCTTCCTCGGCCGCCTCACCGAAGCCGTCGCCGAGGGCGAGGGCCAGGGCACGGGCGAGAAGGGATGAACCACCCCTGCGCCCGGGTGGTGGTGCACGCGATCCCCGGGCGGCGGGTGTCCTTTACGCGGTGCTGCGGGAGCGGTGCAGCAGCCAGACGAAGTACGGGGCTCCGAGCAACGCCATCATCAGCCCCGCAGGGACCTGCGACGGCGCGATCACGGTGCGCCCGAGCGTGTCCGCCACCCCCACGAGCAGGGCACCGAGCAGCATCGCGACCGGGATGATGCGGGCGTGGCGGACGCCGACCAGCGCTCGTGCCAGGTGCGGGGCGACCAGGCCGACGAAGCCGACCACCCCGACGGCGATGACGCTGACGGCCGCCGCGGTGGCCGCGATCGCCAGGAGGACCAGCCGGGTGTGCTCACGGCGTACCCCGAAGATCTGTGGGGTGTCCTCGTCGATCGACAGGAGATCCAGCTGGCGGCGGAGGCCGAGAACCAGCGGGGTCGCCAGCAGGAGCACGACGGCGACCGGGAGCACGTCGGTGAACGTACGGCCGTAGGTGGTGCCGGACAGCCAGGTGAAGATCCGGGGCGTGTCGTACGGATCGGCGCGCAGCAGCAGGAACGTGCTGACGCTGCTGAGGGCGTAGCCGCAGCCGATGCCGATGAGCAGGAAACGGTCGGGGAGGAAGCCGCCGCGCCAGGCGAGCACGGTGATCAGGGCGAAGGTGGCGAGGCCGGTGAGTACGGCGGCCGCGATCAGGGTGGTGCGGCCGCCGGGCAGGCCGGAGGTCACCACGATGACGGCGCCGAGCCCGGCTCCGGCGGTGATGCCGAGGATGCCGGGTTCGGCCAGCGGGTTGCGGACGGTGCCCTGCACGACGGTTCCGGCGAGGGCGAGGGCCGCACCGGCGGTGACCGCGGCGGCGACCCGCGGGGCGCGGTCGTCGAGAGCCCGGGCGATCAGGTCCGGGGCGGTGCCCTGCAGCCAGAGGGTGAGGTCGCCGGTGCGCAGCCACAGGCTGCCGGCCAGCAGGCCGGCGAGCACGGTGGCGGCCAGCAGGACGACGGCGACGATCATGACGATCACGAAGCGGGGGTACGAGCGGACCGGCACGTGAGCGCGTGGCGCCGAACCCCGGTCGCGCAGCCGGAGCGCGAGGATCACGATGACCACGGCGCCCAGCAGCGACGTCGGGATGCCGGTCGGGATCGACGCGGCGGCCTGGGCACCCATGATCGCGCGCAGGGTCACGTCGGCGAGCAGCACCAGGAACGCTCCGGCGAGACCGCAGGCCGGGATCAGGAAACCGTGGCGGCTCAGGACGCCGATGCGGACGGCGGCCAGGCGTACCGCGACGGGCGCGGCCAGGCCGACGAAGGCCAGCGGCCCGGCCAGGGTCACCGAGATGCTGGTCAGCAGGACGGCGCAGAGCACCGCCACGATCCGGGTGGCGCGGACCGGGACGCCGAGGGAGGCGGCCGCGTCGTCGCCCAGCCCGAGGACGTCGAGGCGCCGGGCCAGCAGGACGGCGACGGCGAGGACGGCGACGACGACCGGGGCGGCCCGGGTGGCGGCGTCCAGGTTGAGTTGGGCCAGGGAGCCGCTGCCCCACGCGTACAGGCCGGTGGTGCCCTCCCGGAACAGGATCAGCAGCATCGCGGCGGCCGCGTCGAGGGCCATCGCGACCGCCGAACCGGCCAGGATCAGCCGGGTCGTGGCGGCGCCCGCGCCGGCGCCGGCCAGGCCGAGCACGAGGCCGGCGGCGAGCAGGCCACCGGTGAAGGCCACCGCTCCCGAGGCCACCAGCGGGATCGTGATCCCGAACGCGGCGACCGCGCACAACGCGAAGTAGGAACCGGCGGTGACGGCCAGGGTGTCCGGGGCGGCGAGAGGGTTCCGGGTGACCGACTGGAGCAGGGCCCCGGCGGTGCCGAGCGCCACGCCGACCGCGACACCGGCCAGCAGGCGGGGCAGGCGGGAGCCGGTGAACACGTCACCGACCGGTACGCCGCCGACGGTCTCCCGCGCGCCGAGGGCGTAGCGCAGCAGATCCCCGAAGCCGGCCCCCGAGGTGCCCTGCGTCAGGTGCCACAGTCCGACCGTGAGGACCAGGACGAGCAGGGCGACGATGACGGCCGCCCCGCTCGCGCCGCGGCCGAACCCGACTGCGGGTAGCGGCCGCGGCGCGGGGGTGTCGCTCACTTCGAGGTCAGGATGTCGACGTAGGCGTCGATCGCCTGCTCGTTCGACTTCGGGCCGCCGGCGCCCCAGACACTGTTCGGGAAGGTGTGCGCGCGGCCTTCCTTCACCGCGGGCAGGGCGTTCCAGATCGGGCTCTTGGCCAGCTCGGTGACGTAGTTCTCGGCGGTGCCGTCGTTGGCGTAGAACAGGGTCGCGTCGCCGACGGCGGTGAGGCCCTCGATGTCGGTCTGGGCGAGACCGTAGGAGGCGTCGACGCCGCCGCTGCCGTACGTCGAGTTGATCTCGTCGGTCCAGGCCGAGGTCATGCCGAGCTGCTCGCCGATCTCGGTGAACAGGGCACCCTTGCCGTAGGGCCGGATGACCACGTTGCCGCCCTCGATCCACCCGTCGAAGAACAGGAACTTCGTGGCGGGTACGTTCGCCGCGGCGAGCTTCTGCTTGGCCGCCGCGAAGTGCGCGTCGAAGTCCTTCAGGACCAGGTCCGCGCGTTCGGTGCGGCCGGTGGCCGTACCGATCATGGAGAAGACCTTCTTCATGTTGTCGATCTGCCCGCTCGCGTCGGCGCCGATGGTGGCCAGCACGGGGACGCCGCGCTTCTCCAGCTTGGCCAGCAGTTCGTCGTCGGCCTTGTAGACCTCCATGACGATCAGGTCGGGGTTCGTCGCGTACAGGGCGTCGAGGTCGGGCTCACCACGCTCGCCGGCGCTGGCGACGCCCTCGGGCAGCTTCTCCGCGGTGACGTACTGGGTGTAGCCGTCGGGGCTGGCGACCGCGACCGGGCTGACGCAGAGGGTGAGCAGGTCCTCGGTCTGCTGCCACTCCAGGACGGCGACCCGCTCGGCGGGCTTGGCGAGTTCGACCTTGCGGCCGACACCGTCGGTCATCGACACCGGGCCGGTCGCGGTGGTCGTGGTGTCGTCGGCGCAGGTCTGCGACGCGGGCGCGGACGGGGCGCTGGTGGCCTCGTCGACGTTCGTGGTGCCGCAGGCGGTGAGTGCCATGGCGAACACGGCGAGCGTCGTGGCGCCGGCCGTGCGGCGGTTGACGGAGATCATGCGATCGTCTCTTTCGGTGTGACGTGCGGGGTGCGGGCGGGATGCCGCCCGACGGGGTCGATGCGCAGGCGCCCGGTACGCGGGTCGGTGCCGACCTCGACGCGCAGGCCGTACACCTCGCTGAGGTTCTCGGCGGTGAGCACCTCGAAGGGGTCGCCGGCCGCGTGGATGCGCCCGGCGTGCAGGAGCAGGAGGGTGTCGGCGACCCGGGCGGCGTGGTCGAGGTCGTGCAGCACGATGCCGACCGCGACGCCGTGGTCGTCGGCGAGGTCGCGAACCAGGTCGAGGGTCTCGATCTGGTAGCGCATGTCCAGGTGGTTCGTCGGCTCGTCGAGCAGGACGACGCCGGTCTCCTGGGCCAGGCAGGCGGCGAGCCAGACGCGCTGCATCTCGCCGCCGGAGAGTTCGCCGACCGGCCGTGCGGCCTTGTCCGTCACGCCGGTGACCCGCATGGCCCGCTCGATCGCGGCCCTGTCCGCGGGGGACGTCCCGGCGAAACGGCGCCGGTGCGGGTGGCGCCCGAACGCGACGACCTCACTCACCGTCAGGCCGTGCGGGGCCTGGCGGGACTGGGTGAACAGGGTGACTTCCTTCGCGAACTGGCGCACGGTGAGTGCCGACGCCGGCCTGCCGTCCAGGAGCACGTCACCGCCGGCGACGTGGTGCAGCCGGGCGAAGGCGCGCAGCAGGGTGGACTTGCCGCTGCCGTTCGGGCCGACCAGGGCCGTCACGTGCCCGGGGGTGAGCCCTGCCGAGACGCCGTGGACCACGGTGGTCCGGCCGTAGCGGAGCACCAGCTGGTCGCCGGTCAGGACCGCGGGTGAGGGCATGGATCGGCTCCGTCAGGTAAGGGTTGCCTTGCCTAACGGAGAGTAGTTCAAGATCAAATTGTCGACAATCCCGCGCTCAGGACACCTGATACGGGATTCCGGACAGCGACGCCTTGGTCAGCAGTCCCGGCGTCACCTTCATCACCCGTCGGAACGCGGCGATGAACGTGCTCGGCTGCGAGTAACCGAGCAGCTCGGACACCTCCTGGACCTCGGCGCCCGCGGACAGCAGCGCCAGCGCCTCGTGGATGCGCAACGCCTGCCGCCACTGCGCGAACGACAGCCCGGTCGCCTCCCGGAACGCCCGGGTGATGGTGCGGTCGCTCACTTTCAGGTGTGCGGCCCACTCCGCCAGGCTGCGGTCGTCGGACGGGTCCCGCAGCAGCGCCTCGGCGATCGCGTCGATCCGGCGGTCGCCGGGCAGGTCCAGCGCGAACTGCCGGTCCGCGGCCTCCAGCACGTCGAACACGACCGCCTCGGTCCGGGCGTGTGCCCCCGCGTCGAGATCCTGGTGGGCCAGCCGGACCAGCAGCGACTCCAGCAGCGGGGTGACCGTGATCAGCGTGGGCCCGGCGAACGCGATCGGGGTGCGCTCCGGCACGAAGAAGGCGTCGTGCAGCCGGGCGCCGGCCGTCACCCGGCCCCCGTGGAGGACACCGGCGGGCAGCCAGATGCCGAACCCGGGCGGCACCGTGAAGATCTGATTGCCGATCCGCGAGGTCAGCGTCCCCTCCCGGACCCACACCAGCTCGTGCATCGGATGCCGGTGCGGCGAGAACTCCAGCGCCATCGCGGGCGGATGCGCCTCGGCCATGATCGTCAGTGCGGCCGGGTCGCGGTCCGGTGCCGCCTCGCCCGGCAGGACCACCGTGCCGGGGTCGCGCCGCCAGGTGCCCAGGCTGAGGCCGTCCGCCGCGTTCATCCCGCGAGGGTACGCCCCGCCGTCGCCGACCGCGCCGAGTGCGGTTCGGTCGACGACGACCGCGGATGACGGCCTCTACCGTCCGGTGCTGCCGTCGCGGGCGATGTCGGCGAACAGCCACAATCCGAGGGTGAGGACCGTCATGGCCGGTGGCGGAGCGGTGCCGCGTAGCCTAATTTCGTTATTAAGCGAAATGACGAAAGGCGGTGGGCCGGGGTGCTGGAGGAGTGCAAGGCGCTGTCGAACGAGACGCGCCTGGCGATTCTGGAGTGGCTGAAGGACCCGGCCGCGCACTTCCCCGGGATCGAGGCCGGGGAGGAAGCGGGCGTCTGCGTGGGGCTGATCCAGCAGCGGGTCGGCTGTTCCGCCTCGACCGTCTCGGCGCACCTGGCGATCCTGCAGCGGGCCGGTTTCCTGCAGGCCACCCGGCGCGGGCAGTGGAACTACTACCGCCGCGACGAGGACCGCATCCGCGCTTTCGTCGAACACCTGCAGCACGCTCTGTGAACCCGGAAGGCGGCACCCCGATGTCCCCCGTTCTCTCCCTGCTCGACCTGGCGCCGATCGCCGCCGGGCAGACCGCCCGTGAGAGCCTCGACGCCAGCGTCTCCCTCGCGCAGGCCGCCGAGCGCGCCGGTTACCAGCGGGTCTGGTACGCCGAGCACCACAACATGACCTCCATCGCGTCGTCGGCGACCAGCGTCGTGATCGGGTACGTGGCGGCGCACACCTCGTCGATCACGCTCGGCGCCGGCGGCATCATGCTGCCGAACCACTCGCCGCTGGTGATCGCCGAGCAGTTCGGCACGCTGGAGACGCTGTTCCCGGGCCGGATCGATCTCGGGCTGGGCCGGGCGCCGGGCAGCGACCAGGTGACGATGCGGGCGCTGCGCCGGGACCACTCGTCGGCGGAGTCGTTCCCGCAGGACGTCGTCGAGCTGCAGGGCTACCTGGCCGGCGAGTCGGTGATCCCGGGCGTGCAGGCGGTTCCGCGGGCGGGCCGTCCGGTGCCGCTCTACATCCTCGGGTCGTCGATGTTCGGCGCGCAGCTCGCCGCGAAGCTGGGCCTGCCGTACGCGTTCGCCTCGCACTTCGCGCCGGACCTGCTGCACCAGGCGGTCCAGGTGTACCGCCGCACGTTCCAGCCGTCGGCGCAGCTCGCCGAGCCGTACGTGATCGCCGGCGTGAACGTGGTCGCGGCCGACACCCACGAGGAGGCGGAGGCGCAGAAGACGGCGTCGTACCGGGCGCGGACCCGGGCGTTCATCTCCCGCGGCGCGAACGGGCCGGCCTACACCGACGCCGAGATCGACGCGTTCCTGGCCTCGCCGAACGGGCAGAGCCTGGCCGCGATGACCCGGTACACGGCGGTCGGCACGCCGGAGCAGGTCCGCGACTACCTGACCGATTTCGCCGAGTCGTGCGGTGCCGACGAACTGATCACGGCGCATCACGCGCAGTCGGTGCAGGACCGGATCCGGTCGATCGCGCTGACCGGCGCGGCGATGGAGGTGCCGGTCACCGCCTGACGTCCCGACTGGTCGATCTGTACACCGCCATGCGCGGATGAGCGGACGAGCTGCACAATCTGCCCGGTGAAAACTGGGCTTGTTGTGCAGCTCACTCCCGGTGCCGAATGCTGCGAGGTATCAGCGTCCACCGTTGAAGGGAGTGGCAGCGCCATGTCCGTGCACGACACCCTCACCGACACCGAGCGGCTCGCCGAGCTGGATCTCGCCACCCTCAAGCAACTCGTCGGCCTGGTCGAGTACGACTCGGACCGCGACCCGTTCCCGGTCACCGGCTGGGACGCGATCGTGTGGACGGTCGGCAACGCCACCCAGACGGCGCACTACTTCCAGTCCGCGTACGGCATGGAACTGATCGCCTACGCGGGCCCGGAGACCGGCAACCGGGACCACCTCTCGTACGTGCTGAAGAGCGGCGCGATCCGCTTCGTGATCAACGGCGGGGTGGCCCCGGACAGCCCGCTGATCGCGCACCACGCCCGGCACGGGGACGGCATCGCCGACATCGCCCTGGAGGTGCCGGACGTCGACCGGTGCGTCGCGCACGCCCGCGCGCAGGGTGCCACCGTGCTGGTGGAGCCGCACGACGAGACCGACGAGCACGGCACGGTCCGGATCGCGGCGCTGGCGGCGTACGGCGAGACCCGGCACACGCTGGTCAACCGGGACCGCTACACCGGGCCGTACCTGCCCGGATACGTCGTACGGACCTCGACGCTGCGCCGCCGCCCGGGCGCCCCGAAGCGGATCTTCCAGGCGCTGGACCACGTGGTCGGCAACGTGGAGCTGGGCCGGATGGACGAGTGGGTCGACTTCTACAACCGGGTGCTCGGGTTCACGAACATGGCCGAGTTCATCGGCGACGACATCGCCACCGACTACTCGGCGCTGATGTCCAAGGTCGTCGCGTCCGGCAACCACCGGGTGAAGTTCCCGCTCAACGAGCCGGCCCCGGGGCGTAAGAAGTCGCAGATCGACGAATACCTGGAGTTCTACGGCGGGCCGGGCGCCCAGCATCTGGCCCTGGCCACCAACGACATCCTGCGGTCGGTCGACGCGCTGCGCGACGAGGGCGTCGAGTTCCTGGCCACCCCGGACTCCTACTACGAGGACCCGGAGCTGCGGGCGCGGATCGGCAACGTGCGGGTGCCGATCGCCGAACTCCAGAAGCGCGGCATCCTGGTCGACCGGGACGAGGACGGCTACCTGCTGCAGATCTTCACCAAGCCGACCGGCGACCGGCCGACCGTCTTCTTCGAACTGATCGAACGGCACGGTTCGCTCGGCTTCGGCAAGGGAAACTTCAAGGCGCTGTTCGAGGCGATCGAGCGCGAGCAGGAGAAGCGGGGCAACTTCTAGCGGGGGAGGGAACCGGTGAACCCGCTGTTCCACCAGCTGTTCGACGACGCTGCGATCTTCCCGCCGGGTGACGTGCCGCTGCCGGCGGCGGTCGCGGCGCACCGCGAGCGGGCGGCGTCACCGCTCGCACCGTTGCTCGGCCCGTTCGTCTGCCCGGCCGCCCGCTGGGACGAGCTGGTCGCCGCGGCCGGTGCCGGACCGCCGCTGCGGGTCAGCCTCATCCTGCGGGAACCGGGGGAGCGGATCCCGTCGGCGGCCGGGATCGAGGTGGCCGCGGTAGAGGCCCCGGCCGGCGCCCTCATGCTGGGCCACCACGGGACGCCCTGTCACGCGTACCACGAAATGCCGGTGGGGGAGATCAGCGTGCCGCGCCTCGCGGCCCTGCGTGACGCGGGCGTGCGTCTGAAGATCAGAACCGGTGGGGTACGCGCGGAGGCGTTCCCGCCGGTGTCCTCGCTCGCGGCGGCGATCGTCGCGGCGGTCCGGGCGGACATCGGTTTCAAGTTGACCGCAGGCCTGCACGACCCGATCCGGCACCGCGACCCGATGACCGGTTTTGAACATCACGGCTTCCTCAATGTCATCCTGGCTGTGGCCCGCGCGCTGCAGGGCCACGACGCCGCACAGGCCCTCGCCGACGCCGACGGCGCCCGGGTGGCGACCGCGGTCTCCCGGATCGGCGCCGGCACCGCCGCGGCCGTGCGCCGGCACTTCACCGGCTTCGGCACGTGCAGCATCACCGAGCCGGTCGACGGCCTGATCCGATACGGACTTCTGGAGGACCCACGGTGACCTGGACCGACGTCCGCGCCGACCACCCGTTCGGCATCGCCACCCTGCCCTACGGGGTGTTCGGCACCCCGGACGACCCCCGTCCCCGGACCGGCGTCGCGATCGGCGACCGGATCCTGGACCTGACCGCGGCCACCCGGCAGCTGGCCCCCGATCTCGTCGCCGTGGTCGCCGGACCGTCCCTGGATGCGCTGCTGGCGGCCGGTCCGGCGCAGTGGGCGTCGCTGCGCGCCACGGTGACCGGCTGGCTCACCGACCCGGCCTGGCGCGGCGTCCTCGGCCCGCACCTGGTGCCGGCCGCGCAGGCCCGGATGCACCTGCCGTTCACGGTCGCCGACTACGTCGACTTCTACGCCTCCGAGCACCACGCGACCAACCTGGGCCGGATGTTGCGTCCCGGACAGGAGCCGCTCACCCCGAACTGGCGGCACCTGCCGATCGGGTACCACGGCCGGGCCGGCACGGTGGTGGTCTCCGGCACCGAGGTGACCCGGCCGCACGGTCAGCGGCGCTCCCCGGACGGCGTGATCAGCTTCGGGCCGGCGCAGCGCCTCGACATCGAGGCCGAGCTCGGGTTCGTCGTCGGCCCCGGCTCGCCCCTCGGCCAACCGGTGTCCATGGCCGAATTTGATCAGCACGTGCTGGGTGTGTGCCTGGTCAACGACTGGTCCGCCCGCGACATCCAGGCCTGGGAGTACGTGCCGCTCGGCCCGTTCCTCGGCAAGTCGTTCGCCACCTCGATCTCCCCGTGGGTCGTCCCGCTCGCCGCCCTCGGCGCCGCCCGGGTCCGCCCGCCGGAGCGTGCCGTGCCGCTGCTGCCGTACCTCGACGACACCGCGAGCCCGCCCTGGGGCTTCGACATCCACCTGGAGATCAGCCTCAACGGGCACCCGGTGTCGCACCCGGAGTTCGCCGGCATGTACTGGACCGGCGCGCAGATGCTCGCCCACCTGACCGCCAACGGCGCGTCGCTGCGCACCGGTGACCTCTTCGCCTCCGGCACCGTCAGCGGTGAGCGGCCCGAGCAGCGGGGTTCGCTGATCGAACTGTCCTGGGGCGGGCAGGAGCCGCTCAAGCTGCCGGACGGCTCCACCCGCACGTTCCTCGAGGACGGTGACGAGGTGGTGATCACCGCGACCGCTCCCGGTCCGGGCGGTGCCACCATCGGGTTCGGCGAGGTCCGCGGCCGGATCCGGGCGGCCGTGGACTGAGGCGTCCCGGCGGCTGATCTTGCAACATGGATACCGGGTATGCATACTCCGTATCCATGTCGATTCGCCATGGCCTGCTCGCGTTGCTGGAACGCGGGCCGATGCACGGCTACCAGTTGCGCGCCGCGTTCGAGACGAGCGTCGGCGGCACCTGGTCGCTCAACATCGGACAGGTCTACACCACGCTGTCCCGGCTGGAACGCGACGAACTCGTGGCGGCGCTGCCGGAGAACGAGGGCCAGCGGCCGTACGCGATCACCGACGGCGGCCGGGCCGAACTGAACCGGTGGTTCGCCACCCCGCTGGAGCGCAGCGACCGGCCCCGCGACGAGCTGGCGATCAAGCTGGCACTGGCGATGACCACGCCGGGGGTGGACGTGGCCGCGGTGGTGCAGGGGCAGCGGACCGCCGGGATGCGGGCGCTGCAGGAGTACACCCGGCTGAAGACCCGGACCGGTCCGGACGACCTGTCCTGGGCCCTGGTCCTGGAGTCGATGATCTTCCAGTGCGAGGCGGAGATCCGCTGGCTGGACCACTGCGAGACCGCCCTGCTGCGCCGCCGCCCGGCACCGGCACCGGCATCTGCCACCGCTCCCGCTCCGGACCGGGAGGAGGCGCACCGATGAGCGACGCCGTCCTCGAGTTCCGCGACGTGCACCGCACCCACGGCACCGGCCCGGCCGCCGTGCACGCCCTGCGCGGCGTGACCCTGCGGGTCCGCCCCGGCGAACTGGTCGCGGTGATGGGGCCCTCCGGGTCCGGCAAGTCCACCCTGCTCAACCTGGCCGGTGGCCTGGACCTGCCGGACGGTGGCGAGGCGCTGGTCGACGGCGTCGCCCTCGACAGCCTGTCGCACCGCCGTCTCGCCGCGGTGCGCCGCCGCACCGCCGGCTACGTCTTCCAGGACTTCAACCTGCTGCCCAGCCTCACCGCCGCGGAGAACGTGGCCCTGCCGCTGGAACTCGACGGCACCGGCGTCCGGGCCGCCCGCCGGGCCGCGTTCGCCGCCCTCGGCGACCTCGGCCTCGGCGAACTGGCCGGGCGCTTCCCCGACCAGATGTCCGGCGGCCAGCAGCAGCGCGTCGCCATCGCCCGCGCCCTGGTCGGCGACCGCCGGCTGGTGCTGGCCGACGAACCGACCGGCGCGCTGGACTCGGAGACCGGCGAGACCGTCCTGCGGGTGCTGCGCGACCGGGTGGACGCGGGCGCGGCCGGCCTGCTCGTCACCCACGAGGCCCGGCACGCCGGCTGGGCCGACCGGGTGATCTTCCTGCGGGACGGCCGGGTGGTGGACACCTCGGGACCGCTCGCCGCGGCCGAGGACCTGCTGGAGCACCACTCGTGAGGACGCCGTTCGCGGGTTCCTGGCGTACCGCCCTGCGGGTCGCCCGGCGCGAGATCGTCCGGGCCCGGGGACGGTCCGCCCTGGTCGTCGCGATGATCGCGGTGCCGGTCTGCGGACTCGGGTACGCGGCCGCCACCTACGACATGTTCACCCCGACTCCCGCCGAACGCGCCACCCGGATCCTCGGCGCGGCGGACGCCCGGATCCAGGCGCACCCGCCCGGCCCGATCCTGCAGGACGTCACCGGCGACCGGTGGCGGCCCGCGCAGGACGGCGTCCACGAGGGCGGGACCGCGCCGGGCGAGGACGAGATCCTGGCCCAGCTGCCGCCCGGCAGCCGCGTCGTGCCGTCCTCGGCGGCCACCCCGGACCTGCGGACCGCGACCGGGGGCCTCGCCGCGGCCGACGCCACCGCGATGGACCTGACCGACCCGATCCACGTCGGCCTGGTGACGCTGCTCGACGGCCGCGCCCCGGCGGCCCCCGACGAGGTGGCCATGTCACCGGCCGCGCGGGAACGGTTCGGCGACACGATCCAGGACGTCGACGGCGACCGGACGTGGACGGTCGTCGGCACCGTCGAGTTCCCCGGCGACCTGGGGGAGAAGCTGGTCTTCGCCCCCGGCGGGCTGCCCGGCGCCGCGGCACCGCAGGACTGGCTGGTGGACACCCCCGAGCCGGTCGTCTGGGCCGACGTCCGCGCCCTGAACCAGGCCGGCCTGGCGGTGACCTCGCGGGCCGTGCTCCTCGACCCGCCGGACGCCGCCGAGGTCCCCCTGGCGGCGGACGAGGAGGAGACGTTCTCCCTGGTCCCGGTGGTCGTCGGCCTGGCCATCCTGGAGATCGTGCTGCTCGCCGGGCCGGCGTTCGCCGTCGGCGCGCGACGGCGGCAACGGTCGCTGGCCCTGGTCGCCGCGAACGGCGGCACCCGGGCCCACCTGCGCCGGATGGTCCTCGCCGACGGTGTGCTGCTCGGCCTGGCCGGGGCCGCGACCGGTCTGATCCTGGCGGTGCTGCTGGCCGTGGTCACCCGCCCGTTCGCCGAACAGTTCGCCGGGGCCCGGGCCGGCGGCTACCGGTTCAACCCGCCGCTGCTCGCCGGCATCGTGGTGTTCGCCGTGGTCACCGGTCTGCTGGCGGCGGCCGTGCCGGCGGTCGCCGCGGCCCGCGCCGACGTGGTCCCGGCGCTGGCCGGGCGCCGGGGTGTGCTGCGGACCCGCCGCCGCTGGCCGGCCGCCGGCCTGCTGCTGGTCGCGGTGGGCGCCGCCGTCGCCACCGGGGGCGCGAACGTCGCGCAGCCGCCGGTGATCGCCGGTGGGCTGGCGGTCGCCCAGATCGGCCTGGTGCTGTGCACCCCCACCCTGCTCGGGGTGATCGCCCGGTTCGGCGCGGTCCTGCCGCCGGCGCCCCGGATCGCCCTGCGCGACACCGCCCGCAACCGGGCCGCGTCCGCCCCGGCGATCTCCGCGGTGATGGCCGCCGTCGCCGGAACCGTCGCGATCGGCGTCTACCTGGCCGGCACCGACGCCCGGGAGCGGGAGAACTACACGGCCTCGCTGCCCGCCGGGCACATCGGGGTGGCCTTCGGGCTCGGCTTCGACGTCTACCGCGACGACACCCCGGCGAAGGTACGCGCCGCCCTCACCGAGGCGGCGCCCGGCGCGACGGTGACCGAGATCCGAGAGCCGGTCTGCCCGCACGACCGCACCTCGACCAGTTGCCACCTCTACGCGGGCCGGCCGGACGCCAACGTCTGCCCCGGCGAGGAGCACCCGCCGGGCACCCGGGCCGAGGTCGACGCGCTCGCCGCCGACCCGCGCTGCGCCGACAGCCACCTGAGCCGGACGCACATCAACCCGCTGTTCATCCGGGCGGTCGGCGACCGGGACAGCGTGGTCGCCCTGACCGGGGCGTCCGGCGCCGAGCTGGAGGCGGCGATGGCCGTCCTGGACCGGGGCGGGGCGATCGTCGCCGACCCGTTCGCGATCGTCGACGGCCGGGTCACCCTGGGGGTGTTCGCCCCGCCGGACACGAACCGGGAGATCGTGGTGCCCGGTTACCTGATGCCGGGGGCGGGCACGGACATCATCTCCGAGGGTGCCGTCCGCCGGGCCGGGTTCGCGACCGCGGTGACCGGGATGGTGGCCGCCGGCGACGAGGCCCCGGACGTCGCGGTGATCGACCGGCTGGACGCCGCCCTGACCGACGCGGGCAGCCGCACCTCCTATGTGGAACGCGGCCCGGCCGACGACAGCGAACCGTTGCTGTACCTGCTGGCAGCGGCCTCCGCACTGATCACCCTGGGTGCCGCCGCGGTCGCCACCGGACTGGCCGCCGCCGACGGCCGCGCGGACCTGACCACCCTCGCGGCGGTGGGGGCCGCGCCGGGCGTACGCCGGATGCTGTCGTTGAGCCAGTCCGGGGTGATCGCCGGTCTCGGGTCGGCGCTCGGGGTGGTCGCCGGGATCGGCTCGGGGTTCGCGGTGCTGGCGGCCACGAACCTGAGCCGGGCGGCGCAGTGGCCGCAGCCGACGCCGTACCCGCTGACCGTGCCCTGGCTCAACCTGCTGATCGTGGCGGTCGTCCCGCTGGTGGCGATGGCCGGCGCGGGCCTGCTGACCCGGTCGCGGCTGCCGATCGAACGGTGGCGCCCGTCCTGAGCCGCCGATCCTATTCGCCGGTCCGGGCCCGCGTGATCCGCTGCTGCTCGTCGGCGGTCCCGGGCCGGGCCTCCGGGCGGAGTTCACCGGCCAGGGCTCGGCAGATGGGCTCGTCGAGCCGGAACTCCGCCCGGATGCTGCGCAGGGTGGGATGCGCGTCCGGCAGCCGCCCGGCGTTGGCCAGGTCCTCCAGGTCGGCGAGGAGCTCACTCAGCGCGGTGAACCCGACGTTGGACGCGGAGCCCTTGAGCGCGTGCGCGCGTTCCCGGACGGCGTCGGTGTCACCGGCGGTGAGCGAGTCGGCGAGGCGGTCCAGGGCGGGCGGTGTCTTGGCGGCGAACGAGTTCAGCAGCCGGGCGAGCAGTTCGCGTTCCTCGGGTTCCGGATCCGGGCCGCCGATGTCGTCGAGCCGGGCGCGGACGCCGTCCTCCCGCGAACTCGTGGCCGGGAGGACGGCGTCCGGGGCCGCGGCGTCCGGGGCGGGCGCCGGCGCGTCGGCGGACTGCAGCAGCGGGGCCAGGGCCGCGGTCAGGTCCGGCATGCGCACCGGCTTGGCGATGTAGTCGTTCATCCCGGCGTTCCGGCAGGCCGTCCGGTCCTCGATGAGCACGCTGGCGGTCATCGCGATGATGTGCGGCTGCTGCTCGGCGGGCAGGTCGGTGCGGATCCGCCGGGTGGCGGCCAGCCCGTCGAGGACCGGCATCTGGACGTCCATCAGCACCACGTCGTAACGGGCCTGCCGCAGGGCCTGCACGGCTTCGCGGCCGTTGGCGACGGTGTCGACACGGTGCCCGAGCTTGCCGAGCATCAGCTGGGCGACCTTCTGGTTGACGTGGTTGTCCTCGGCGAGCAGGACCCGCAGCGACCCGGGCCGCGCCTGGTCGACGGGGACGGCACGCAGCACGGCCGGCGGTGGCGCGACGGACGGCCCGCTGCCCGGCTCGGTGTCGGCCAGCACCCAGCCGATGGTGTCGTGCAGGGTGCTGGCCCGGGTCGGCTTGGTCAGGGTGGCGTCGAACAGCTCCCGTTCGCCGGGCTGCGGCCGCCAGGTGATGCTGCTGGCCAGCAGCAGCCGCATGGCCTGCCCGGCGGGCGTACGCCGCAGGCTCTGGGCCAGTTCGGCGCCGGTGACCTCCGGCATGTTCATGTCGATCACGGCCACGTCGAAGTTGGCCCCGGTGTCGACCATGTCCAGGGCCTCGGCCGCGGAACCCACGTCGACGCAGCGCAGACCCCACCCGGTGAGCTGCTGGCGCAGGACCGCCCGGTTGGTGGCGTTGTCGTCCACCACGAGCACCGACCGGCCGGTCATCGCCGGCTGTTCCGGGAGGTCCCCGCCGGCCGTGCGGCAGTGCCGCAGCAGCACGGTCGCGGTGAAGGTCGACCCGGCGCCCGGCTCGCTGGTGACGGTGATGTCGCCGCCCATCGCCTGGGCGAGCCGGCGGCTGATGGCCAGGCCCAGTCCGGTGCCGCCGTACACCCGGGTGGTCGACGAGTCGACCTGGCTGAACGACCGGAACAGCCGGCCGATCTTGTCCGCGGGGATGCCGATGCCGGTGTCGCGGACGGCGACGGTGACGGTGAGCAGGTCCCCGTCGCCGGGCTCCGCGTGCACGGTGGTGACGACCTCGCCGTGATCGGTGAACTTGACCGCGTTGGAGAGCAGATTCACCAGGACCTGCCGCAGCCGGGTCGCGTCGCCGCGCAGCATCGGCGGGCAGCCGGTGTCGATGCGTCCCACCACCTCGATGTTCTTGAGCCCGGCGGGCACCGCCATCAGGGCCAGGGCGCTGTCCAGGAACTCGCGGGCACTGAACGCGGTGTCCTCCAGCTCCAGCTCACCCGCCTCGATCTTCGACCAGTCCAGGATGTCGTTGATGATGACCAGCAGCGCCTCGCCGCTGTCCCGGACCGTCGTCAGGTACTCGCGCTGCTCCGTGGTCAGTTCGGTGTCCAGCACCAGGCCGGTCATCCCGATCACCGCGTTCATCGGGGTCCGGATCTCGTGGCTCATCGTGGCGAGGAAGGCGCTCTTGGCCGCGGTCGCCGCGACCGCCTCGTTCCGGGCGCTGACCAGCGCCTCGGTGGAGGCGTTGACCGCGACGGCCATCCGGGCCACCTCGGCCGGCCCGTCCACCGGGGCCCGTGCCCGCAGATCCCCGCCGGCGACCCGTCCCGCGGCGGCGGTCACGGCGAGGACCGGCCGGCTCACCCGCCGTTCCAGCCACCAGCCGCCCGCGACGACCAGCAGCAGCGCGCTCAGCGTCCCGGTCAGGACCAGGAACTGGGTGTGCTGCGCGCTGATCGACCCCTGGCGCCGGTACTCCTGCAGCAGAGCACGCTCCTCGGCGATCATCCGGCCCAGCAGCCCCTGGATCTGGTCCATGAAGATGGCGCCGCTGTCGTTGTTGACCACGTCCTGGGCCGCGGGGAAACCCCCGTCGCGTTGCAGCCGGATGGTCCGGGCGAGCTCGCGGATCTTCGCGTTGACCGGCGGCGCCAGATCGTCGATCAGCTTCTCCTGCGAGGGGTTGCCGACGGTCAGCGCCCGCAGGCGGTGCAGCGTGGCGGGCAGCTCACCGACCGCCTCGGTGTAGGGCGCCAGGTACCGTTCCTTGCCGGTGATCAGGAATCCGCGCTGGCCGCGTTCGGCGTCCTGCAACTGCTGGCGGACCTCGGCGATCGTCGCCAGCGCCTGGTGGGAGCGTTCCACCGGGGCGCGATCGGCGAGCAGGGTCTCGATCCGCGCGTACGAGCTGGCGCCGAGCACCACCAGGAGCACGGCGACCGCGGAGCATCCCAGCCACAGCAGCACCCGCAGGGACAGGCTCGACACCCGGGACGCGGCTACGGCGGCGGAGGTCACGACCCCCTATCGGCCGTCCGGACGCCTGCTTTACCGGTCGGCGCCGTGATTTCCGGCTCTGCCCGCCCGGCTGCCGACTAGGTATACCTAGGCCGCTCTGAGCTGCACGGATACGCAACGCCGTCCGATGTGCCGACGGCCGGCACGGACCACGATGGACACATCAGCGAACGAGGGAGACGCGAGATGATGTATCCGGAGATGGCCCTGGCACTGGCGAACGACCGCCACCGGGAACTCACCGCCGAGGCCGACCGTGGGCGCCTGCTCACCCTGGCCCGCCGGGCACGCCGGCGCCGGGCGGAACGGGATCGACCCACCACTATCCTGGCGTCGTGCGAACCCATCGTGGCGGTACCACACCGGTGATGGTCGGACGAGACGGTGAGCTGCGGCGGCTCACCGACCTCGCCGCGACCGGCGAGGCGGCGGTCGCGATCGTCGCGGGGGAACCGGGCATCGGCAAGACCCGCCTGGTCCGCGAGTTCCTGGCCACCGTGCCGGACTCGACCGTGGTCCTGGTCGGTCAGGCCGAGCCCGGCTCTCTCGCCCGGCCCTACGAGGTGCTGCTCGACGCCGTCGACGGCCACGCGGGGGTCGGCGAGGACCAGCTGGCGGCGCTCGCCGACCCCCGGCGGAGCGCGGTCGAACGGTTGCACACCGGTCTCGCCGTGCTGACCGCCCTGATCGGCGACGCGCCCGCCGTCGTGGTCTTCGACGATCTGCACTGGGCCGACTCGGAGAGCGCCGCCCTGTTCGAACGGATCGCCGACCAGCACGGCCCGCGCCTGCTCATCGGGACGTACCGGCCGGACGAGGTGACCCGCCGCCAGCCGGTCGCCGGCCTGCTGGCCCGGATGCAACGCCGGCATGCGGTCACCCACGTACACCTGAACCGCCTGACCCCCTCGCAGACCGCGGCCTTCCTCGCGGCCGCCACCGGGACGCCGGCGTCGCCGCGCGCCGCGGCGGCGCTCCACCAGCGCACCGGCGGCAATCCCTTCTTCCTGGAGGAGATGGTCCGGGCACTTCCCGGGTACGCGCCCGAGGAACTCGTCGAGCAGCCGCTGCCGTGGAGCCTCGCCGAGGTGCTGCGGCGCCAGGCCGACGACCTGGAACCGGCCGCTCTGCGGATCGTCGAGGCGGCCGGCGTACTCGGGCACCGGATCCCGTTCGACCTGCTCGCCGCGGTGACCGGCACCGGCGAGGACGAACTGATCGGGGTGTTGCGCGACCTCGTCGGCCGGGGTGTGCTGGTGGAGTCCGGGGAGGACGAGTTCACCTTCCGGCACGCGCTGGTACGGGAGGCGATCGGTGGGCCGATGCTCGGCCGGCAGCGCCGTCGCCTGCACGAGGCGGCCCTGGAGGTGCTGCTGCGCGCGGGCTCTCCGGACCCCGCCATGGTGGCGCACCACGCCCGCGGCGCCGGCCGGTACGACGACATGATCAGCGCCGCCCGCGGTGGCGCCGAGCTCTACCTCTCCATCGGCTCGGCCTACCAGGCGCTGCAACTGGCCGAGATGGGCCTGGAGGAGGCACCCGGCGACACCGGCCTGCTGGCGTCGGCGGCCCGCGCCGCGTGGCTGGCCGGCCTGCTCGACGACGCGGTCCGTCACGGCCGGCACTGGCGGGACCTGGCCGCCACCGCCACCGATCGCGCCGCATCGCTCTACCTTCTGGTACGCCTGGCGTGGGAGACCCGCGAGACCGACGACATGCGTGCCCTCACCCAGGAGATCGAGACCCTGATCGCGAAGCTGCCACCCGGCGCCGACCAGGCTCGGGCGATGACCGCGATCGCCCAGTCGGCCTACCTGCGCGACGACCACGAGTCCGCCCTGAGCTGGGCGGACCGCGCTCTGGACCGGGCCGCCGAGTTCGGCCTGCCGGCGGTGCGCCGGGCCGCCCTGATGGAGAAGGGCGGGACGTTGCTCGAACATGTGGCGACCGCCGCGCGGGGGCGTGCGATCCTGACCGCCCTGGTCGACGAGGCGGAGCAGGCGGGCGAGTGGGTGCTGGCCGCCCGCGCCCTCAACACGCTGGTGCAGGGCGGCCCGCCCGGAAAGCCGGACGAGCACGCCGCGATCCTGGAACGGATGCGGGTCGACGCCGAACGGGCCGGGTTCGAGTCGCTGGCGGTGGCCGCGTACTTCCAGGGCCGGGCCCGGCTCGCCGTGCACACCGGCGACCTGACCGCCGCGATCACGGCGCTGGAGGAGGGCCGCGATCAGGACCGCGGCTACCAGCGCCGGGGCCGGTGGGCCGACTATCACGGGTTCTTCCTCACCGGTCTCTACCTGGAGGCCGGTGAACTGGACCGGGCCGAGCGGATGGTGGCCGCCCTGGCGGCGCTGCCCGCCAATCCGCCGGGGGCGATTCCCGGCCTGACTCTGCACCTGGCCTGCCGGCGCGGCGATCCGTCCCGTGCCGAGGCGGCCCTGGACGCGTTGTTCGACGCCCTCACCGAGCAGACCTGGCGCAGCGGTGAACAGGCCCACGACCTGGTGTCGGCCGCGCTGGAGATCGGCCTGCCGGGTCACCGGACCGACCTGATGGCCGAGGCTCTGCTCGGGCC
Source organism: Actinoplanes rectilineatus (assembly GCF_000962825.1). Lineage (GTDB taxonomy): Bacteria > Actinomycetota > Actinomycetes > Mycobacteriales > Micromonosporaceae > Actinoplanes > Actinoplanes rectilineatus. The sequence goes on along the minus strand of NZ_JZKF01000012.1, from coordinate 76,689 downwards.
CGGCGACGGGGACGGCTACCGCGGTCTCGTCGAGGCACAGGTAGCCGAGTCCCACGGCAGGACCGCCGAGGCGCTGGCGGGCTACCGGTCCGCGGCGGGCGCCCCGGGCCTGACCCCGGCGGCCCGGGGCACGGCCCGTGTCGGCGCCGCCCGCTGCCTGCTCGCCGGCGCCCGGCCCGACCAGGCGGCCACGGAGCTGGAGGCGGCCACCGCGTTGCTGGCCGGGTGGGGCGGCTGGCGGGTCGCGCAGCTCACCCGGATGCGTGCCCGCCTGGGCATGGCCCCGGCCGGCGCCGGGGCCGCGGTCACCGGACCGGGCGCGCTGACACCGCGCGAGCGGGAGGTGGCGGTGCTGGTCAGCGAGGGACTGACCAATGTGGAGCTGGCCCGGCACCTGGTCATCTCCCCGAAGACGGCCGCCGTGCACGTGTCGAACATCCTGCGCAAGCTGGACGTCGCCTCGCGGACCCGGGTGGGCGAGGCGCTCGCCGCCGGCGGGCCGCAGCCCTGAGCCGGGTTCGCCGGTGCCGGGGCGGGCGCACCGGTCGCCGATGCCGCCCTGGTTCCCGTGCGGGCGTTGCCGACCAGCACGCCGGCGTCCCGGGACGCGGGCGCAGCGCTTGCGCAGGCGCCCGGACCCGTGTCCTGAGATCATCGGGGGATGACCGCAGCCGAGCGCATGGTGACCGCCGCGACGGCCTGGATCGCCGCTCTGGATCCCGCCCAGCGGGCCGACGCCGTCCTGCCGTGGCCCGCTGATCAGGAGCGGCGCCGCTGGTTCTACACGCCGACCGACCACGGCGGTCTGCCCCTGCAGCGGATGGGCCCGGAACAGCAGCAGGCCGCCCACCGGTTGGTCGCCACCGGGCTGTCCGGTCCCGGCTACGTGACCGCGGCGACGATCATGGGCTTGGAGAACGTCCTCGACGAGGCCGACGGCTGGAGCGCCTCCTGGGGGCGGCCCCGCGGCCGGGATCCGCAGCTCTACTACCTGACGGTCTTCGGCACGCCCTCGCTGTCCGGCCCGTGGTCGTGGCGTTTCGGCGGGCACCACGTCTCGGTGCACCACCTGGTGCTCGACGGCCGGGTGCAGGCCAGCTCGCCGTGTTTCCTCGGCGCTGACCCGGCGACGTCACCGTTGCTCGGCGGTCACCTGCTGCGGCCGCTCGGCGCGGCCGAGGACCTCGCCCGGGACCTGCTGGCCGTGCTGGACGACGGGCAGCTGGCCGGCGCCGTGATCTGCCCGGTGGCCCCGGTCGACATCGTCGGCGGCAACCGGTCGCAGCTCAGCGACGGAGACCGGGTGCTGCCGCTGCCGGAGGTGTGGCGTGGCCGGTTCACCGACCCCCGGCTGCGGGAGCTCACCGCCGCCATCCACGAGAAGGCCGAGGCCCGGGCCGGCGTCACCGAGCAGCACCGCGACGCCGTGGCACTGACCGGTGTCCCGAAGGGGCTGCCCGCCGCGGCCATGTCACCGGAGCAGCGCGAGGTGCTGCGGGCGCTGCTCGACGTCTACGTGGGCCGGATCCCGGAGGAGCTCGCCGAGCGGGAGGCCGCGAAGTTCGCCGGTGACCGCCTGGACGGCGTGCACTTCGCCTGGGCCGGCGACACCCGCCGGGGCCGTCCGCACTACTACCGCCTGCAGGGCCCGGGTCTGCTCGCCGAGTACGACAACACCCAGCGTGACGCCGATCACGTGCACACGGTGTGGCGCGACCCGGAGAACGACTTCGGCGACGACGTCCTCGGCCGGCACCGGGCCGCCTTCCACCGCTCTTAGCTACGAACAGGGCCGAACGGGGACATCTCGCCGGGGGTGGTGGCGGGCCGGGCCGTGAGGTCGGATACCAGGCCTACCGCGCCAGATCAACTTCTGCCAGGATGTCAGTCCTCAGAGTGCGATCTCCATCATTCGATCGACTCGGCAGTCAACGTTTCGGGGGCCGGCCGCGTCTATCTCTGTGCGGCCACCCTTCGATTGCGAGAGCCATGTTCAAACGACGCAAGGTCATCATCGGCGCACTGGGAGTGGCGGCGACCGCCACCGTCGCCGGATGTTCCACCAGCGGTAACGGTTCCGGCGGCGGCACCGCCGGTTCCGGGTCGACCAACTGGGTCGAGCCGGTCGCCGACAACATCGCGGCCCCGGTCACCCCGGTCACCGTCACCACCACGCCGGCGGACGCCGACAAGGACGTCTCGGTGCTCGACCCGATCACGGTCAAGGTCACCGACGGCACCCTGACCGCGGTCACCGTCACGGCCGGCAAGGAGAAGGTCAAGGGCACCCTCGCCGACGGCGTCTGGACCTCGACCGAGAACCTCGACTACGGCAAGACGTACAAGGTGGTCACCGAGGCCGCCGACAGCACGGGCACGCCGACCGAGCACACCGCGAGCTTCAGCACGGTGAAACCGGCGAAGACCGCGAAGGTGACCTTCCAGGCGAACGGTCTGGCGATCCTCAAGGAGGGCAAGGCGTACGGCGCCGGCCAGCCGGTGATCGTCGCGTTCAGCCGGGCCGTCAACAAGAAGGCCGCCGAGAAGGCCATCGAGATCACCACGTCGCCGTCCGTCGAGGGCAAGTTCTACTGGAAGGACGACCAGACCGTGCACTGGCGTCCGGCGAAGTACTGGGCGGCCGGCACCACGGTCAAGGTCAAGGTCAACGCCTTCGGCGTCAAGCTCGGCAAGACGGTGTACGGCGCGAAGAACGCCTCGACCAGCTTCAAGGTCAACCGTCAGCTGATCGCGGTCAGTGACAACCGGACCCACATGACGAAGGTCTACATCGACGGCAAGCTCGTGCGCACCATGAAGAGCAGCCTCGGCAAGGGCGGCGGCACCACCGGCTCCAACGGCGAGAAGATCAGCTACTGGACGGCCGGCGGCCCGCACGTCGTCCTCGAGAAGCTGCGCACCCACGTGATGAGCTCGGCGAGCTACGGCGTCACCGACCCCAACGACCCGAACTACTACGGTGGCGACGAGATCGAGTACTGCACCCGCATCTCGTACTCCGGGGAGTTCCTGCACGCCGCCCCGTGGAACGGCCAGCTGGGCCAGGCGAACCGCTCGCACGGCTGCATCAACCTGAGCACCGCCGACGCCAAGTGGGTCTACGAGAACTTCATCCACGGCGACATCGTCGACGTCAAGAACACCCCGCGTGAGCTGCCGATCTGGAACGGCCTGGGCGACTGGACCGTCTCCTACGACCGCTACGGCAACTGATCGCCGCCGGTTCCGGCGCGGACGGCCGTCGACCTGGTCCGGCCGTCCATCCCGGAATCGTGGACAGGTGATCGCGACGTCGGTCGTGGCCGCTCGTCGCGGGATGAGCCGGCGCTGCCGGCGGCGCCTCATTCTGGCCGTTCCGGCCGGGCCTCCTCTCGGGTACGCCCGGAGCACGCGCCCGTGATCACCCGTGGGGGAGTGCCGGACGCGGAGCCGTCCGTGCTCGCAAGGGTCACCGCGTGGCGTCGTCGGTCGCCGGTGTCCTCGTGGTGCCGGTCGTCGTGGTGCCGGTCCTCGTCGCCGTCCGCCGGAGGCCCGGGACGAGCACGGCCGCGAGTGCCACGTGGGTCAGTGCCAGGACGACCTTGCTGCCGGTCGTCGCCACCACGCTGGTGAACGGCAGGAACGACACCGCCAGGATCAGGGCCGCCGCGATGCTCCAGATGGTGAGGGCTCGGGCGGTGAGCCGCTCGAGGACAGCGAGCGCCGCCCATCCGAGCAGGCTCGCCAGCACCGCGACGAAGGTGATCTCGGCCGCTCCGAGATCCGTGGCCGGCTGACCCGGCGAGGTGACCACCAGGTCGTGGCCGAGCACCGGTTCCCCGATGGCCCAGACCAGGACGGTCGCGAGAACCGCTGCCACGACCACGAGCGCGCGTCTTCCAGCCTGCATCGTCACCACTCCTTGAGTGCGTCAATCATTGAGGTACTCAACTTTCTGGGAGCGTAGCAGATACTTGAGCAACTCAACTATTGATGGGACGTATCATCAGGGCATGAGTGACGCACCCGCCGACGGTCGGCTGGTCGCCGAGCTGTCCGACCTGGTCTTCCAGGCGGCGGGCCGGCTCCGCACGGGTTTCAACGCGATCGCGACCGAGTTGGGCCTCACCCCCGCCCAGGCCCTGGCCCTGGTCAACCTGCGCGGTCCGGCCCCGATGCGGGACCTCGCCGACGTGCTCGGCTGCGACGCCTCCAACGTGACCGGCATCGTCGACGGCCTGGAGCGGCGCGGCCTGGTCACCCGCCGGCCGGGCCCGTCCGACCGGCGCGTGAAACACCTGGTCCTGACCGAGGAGGGCACTCGTCGTCGTGACCAGTTGACCGCCGAGGCCGACGCCCGGGCCGCCGGCCTCTTCGGCGTGCTGGGCGCGGACCAGGCGCACCTGCGCGACCTGCTCGCGGCGATCATCGGCCCGGCTCGCCCCTGACCCGCCCGCCGGGAGGCGTGCCCCGGTGACGTGGGACGCGGGACGGGACCGGCCGGGCTCCTTCTCGGGTACGCCCGGAGCGCCCGCCCGCGGTCAGCCGGCGAGGAGGGTTCGCAGGGTGGCCAGGGCCTCGTCGGTGAACGTGGTGAGCGGCCGGTCGCCGTCCTGGTCGAGCCACTGCTGGATCGACACGTACAGCAGCGTCACGCTGGTCTCGGCGAGTAGGGCGGCGGTCATCGCCGGCATGCCCCGGTCCTGGAACCCGGTGCTGACCGCCTCGCTGATGGCGGCGCGTTTGCGCAGGTCGCGTTCGCCGAGGCCGGGGTCGGAGCGGACGATGTCGCGGCGGCGCAGCAGCTCGGCCCGGCGGCCCTCGAACCGGGTCTGCGCCACGGTGCGCAGCGCGCCGACGATCAGGGTGAGCGGGTCGGCGCCGGGTGGGGCGGCGGCGATCATCGCGCCGGCCATGGCGGGCATCTCGTTCTCGCCGGCGAACAGGACCTCGCGCTTGTCGGCGTAGTGCCGGAAGAAGGTGCGGGTGGTGAGCCCGGCCCGTTCGGTGATCTGCGGGACGGTCGTCGCGGCGAAGCCCTGTTCGGCGAAGAGTTCGAGGGCGGCCTGTCGGAGTCGGTCCGGTGCGTCCGGCTGCCATCTGCTCACCGGGACGATCCTACCGTGATGACATGCCATGTCATGACCGTGTACCGTGACGACATGGCGTGTCATCACGATGCGCCGCCGATGAGAGGTGACGGCGCGATGAGTGCAGAGGTCTGGATTCTCGGTGGCACCGGCCGCAGCGGCCGGGCGGTGGCGGCCGAACTGGCCCGGCGGGGCGTGCCCACGGTGCTGGTCGGCCGGGACGAGAGCCGCCTGGCCGCGGCGGCGGGACCGGGCGGTGCGCGTACCGTGGTCGCCGCTTCCCTCGACGACGCCGCCGCGCAGATCCGCAGGCAGCGGCCGGAGGTGGTCGTCAACACGATCGGGCCGTTCACCGCGACGGCCGGCGTCGTCGCGGACGCCTGCCCCGGCCACTACCTCGACCTGGCCAACGACGTCGCCGCGGTCGGCGCCACCCTCGCCCGGCACGACGCGGCCGTCGCCGCCGGGCGCACGCTGATCACCGGCGCCGGGTTCGGGGTGACCGCCACCGAGAGCGTCGTCGTCAAACTGTGCGAGGGCCGGCCCCGGCCTCTGCGGGTACGCGTGGACATGGTCCCGTCGATCGCGATGGAGGCCGGCGTGCTCGGTGACGCGCTGGCCGCGACCATCCTGGACGGTCTGCCCGGTGTCGAGGGCGGCGGCCGGTTCCAGGGCCGGCGGATCGTCGACGGGCGGCTGGCCCCGGCCCGGGTCGGCGGCGACCCGATGCGGCTCACCCTGCCGGACGGGACCGGGGTGACCACCGCGAGCATGCCCCTCGGTGAGCTCCTCGCCGCGCAGCGCGCCTCCGGGGCCCGCCACGTGGTCGCGGCCTCGAGCGAGGTGCCGTCCGGCGGGGTGGCCCGGGCGCTGATGCCGGTCGTGCTGCCGTTGCTGAACTGGCGGGCGCTGCGCGAGTTCGCCCGGCGCCGTCTCGCCGCGGTCCGGGTGGCGGCGGCCGGCCGTCCCCGTGAGCACTCCTGGGGACACGCCGTGGTGACCTGGGCGGACGGTGAGGTCCGGGAGGGCTGGCTGCGGCTGGGCGACGCGCAGGACGTGACCGGCGCGGTTCCGGCTGAGGCTGCCGGTCGGCTGCTGGCCGGTGCGGGGCGGCCGGGGGCGTACACCCCGGCGGCGCTCTTCGGCGCGGAGCTGGCCGAGGCGTGCGGCGGCTCCTACCTGCTGCCGGTGTCCTGAGACGGGCCGCGGCGGGGCCGTGGCGGCTCCTGGTCGCCGGTGTCGTCCCGGGCGGCGGCGCGCCGGCTCGCCAGGACGGCGAGGACGGTGGCGACCAGCCGCCCGGGGTCGCCGGGCATCGCCGGGTCGTCCGGGCGTGGCCGTCCGTTGAGGATCATCGCGGCGATGTAGAGCGGCGAGTGGATCATCTCGAAGACGTCGACCGGGGTCAGCTCGACGGCTCCGGCCGCGTCGAGCATCGCCTGGAACTGCTCCATCCGGGGTCGCCCCAGCGCGTCGGCGCCGGCGAGGCCGAGCACCGGATCGGCCATCGCCGCGATGTACGCCCGGATCAGCCCGAGCCCACCCGGCCGGACCACCGCCTCCGCCAGCCCGTGCGCGTAGGTCAGCAGGTCGGCGCGCAGGTCACCGGTCGCCGGCACCGGGGAGCGCTCGCTGACGTCGGTGAACGCCACGTCCAGCAGCAGCGCCTCGGCGGTCCGCCACCGCCGGTAGACGGTCGCCGGATGCACTCCGGCGCGGGCCGCGACCTCGGGGAGCCCGATCGTCGTGTCGGGGGAGGCGGCCAGCAGTTCGCGGACGGCGGCGTGCACGGCCTCCCGGGTGCGTGCGGTGCGCCCGCCGGGCCGGGTGTTGCCGGTCGCCTGTGTCATGTCCCCGATTCTAACGCGAAGGGAGTTGCGTTAACGAGCGCCGCGGTCCTACCGTTAATGCGAATTCATTCGCAATAGAGGGGGACTCATGAGGAGTGCGCTGATCGTCGGTGCGGGCATCGCCGGCGACACCCTGGCCGTCCTGCTCGGCCGGGCCGGCTGGCGGGTCACCGTCGTCGAGATCGCCCCGCGGCTGCGGACCGGCGGCCAGACCGTCGACCTGCGCGGCGACTCCCGCGAAGTGCTCGACCGTCTCGGCCTGCTCGACGAGTGCCTGACCCGGCTGGTCCCGCAGCGTGGCGCCGCCTGGATCGACGAGACCGGCCGCCTAATGGCCACCATGCCGGTCGAGGCGTTCGACGGCCAGGGCTACGTGTCGAAGGAGGAGCTGCTGCGCACCGACCTGGCCCGGGTGCTGCACCGGGCCGCCGCCGAGCACGTCACGCACTGGTTCGGCGACACCGTCGACACCCTGGAGCCGCTGCCCGGCGGCGCGGTGCGGGCCACGTTCCGCCACCACGAGCCGGCCGACTACGACCTGGTCGTCGGCGCCGACGGCACCCACTCCCGGGTCCGGTCGCTCACCTTCGGACCGGAGGAACGCTACCGCCGGCCGCTCGGCTTCGCGCACGCCTGGTTCACCCTCACCGAACAGCCGGGCACCCCGCCACTGGACGGCTGGTTCCTGATCTGCAACCGGCCCGGCCGGCTGCTCGTCGCCGCCCGCCCCGGCCACCCGGGCCGGCAGGAGATCGGCCTGTCCTTCCCGGCCACCGAGCTGCCGTCGCGCCGCGACCCGCAGGCCCGGTTCGCCCTGCTGGAGCAGGTCTTCGCCGGAGCCGGCTGGCGCACCGCCGAGTTCCTGGCCGCCGCCCGGACCGCCGAGGACTTCGCGCTCGACACCTACGACCAGATCGTCGTCGAGGGCGGATGGCACCGGGGCCGGACCGTCCTGCTCGGCGACAGCGCCTGGTGTGCCAGCCCGCTCAGCGGCCTCGGCACGGCCCTCGCCCTGCAGGGTGCCGAGGCACTGGCCACCGCGGTGCTGGCCGGCGGCCCCGGCGCGCTGCCCGACTACGAGCGGGCGATGCGGCCCCGGGTCGACGCCGCCCAGAAACTGTTCCCCGGCCGGCTGGCGATCTACGCCCCGAACACCGGACTCGGCATCCGCGCGATGACCGCCGCCATGCGCGCCGTCCAGACACCCCCGGTCAGCCTCCTGCTGAACCGGCTCGTCGCCACCCACGGCCGCGAGCCGTCCTGATCCCGCGGTGCGCCGACACGGGAACGGCCGCGGTGCGTCGCCACGGGAACGGCCGCGGTGCGCCGACACGGGAACGGCCGCGGTGCGTCGTGCGGGAACGGTGGCGATGTGTTGCGCGGGAACGAGGCCGGTGGGGCATCCTGGCGATAGATTGCCGTGGTTGGTTCGTCCGGAGGAGTGGAGTTCGCAGCGTGACAATCCTGGATATTCGGCGAGTGGGCGACCCCGTGCTGCGGAAGGTCGCCGACCCCGTCCTGCAGTTCGACGAGGAGCTCAAGACCCTGATCGGTGACCTGCGGGAGACCCTCGAACAGTCGCGGGGCGCGGGACTGGCCGCGCCGCAGCTCGGCGTCGGCCTGCGGGTCTTCGCGTTCGCGCCGCAGCTCAGCGACGGGCAGATCGACTACCTGGTCAACCCGGTCCTGGAGTTCCCGGACGAGGAGGTCCAGGACGGTCCGGAGGGGTGCCTGTCGATCCCGGGCGTCTACTTCGACACCCGGCGGCGCAAGAACGTGATCGCCAAGGGGTTCACCCGGCACGGCGACCCGGTGCAGCTGGTCGGTGAGGGGCTGCTGGCCCGCTGCTTCCAGCACGAGACCGACCACCTGGACGGGGTCCTGTTCATCGACCATCAGCCGGCGGCCAAACGGGAGCAGCTGCTCACGATGGTCCGGGACGCGGGCTGGTTCGACGGACTCGACGACCCGAAGATCAAGGTCAGTCCACACTGACCGGGCTTCGCGCGTACGCCATGAAGAGCGGGAGAAAGACCACCGCGGGGTGTGGCAGACGTCCACGCCCCGGACAGGTGGGGGGTATGAAGCATCAAGGATCAGCTCCGTGACGGGGCCCGACGCCGAACAGCGGTTCCGGGACCTGCACCGGGCCACCTTCGCCGACCTGCTGCGGTTCGTGGAACGCCGGATCCCGGTCGACGAGGCCGAGGACGTCGTGTCGACCGTGTTCCTGACCGCGTGGCGGCGCTTCGGTGAGGTGCCCGAGGACGCGCGGCCGTGGCTGTTCGCGGTGGCCCGCCGGACGATGGCCAACCGGACCCGGGGCTGGCTGCGGCGGCGTGCGCTGGACGTGCGCCTGGACGCCGCCGAACCGCGCCACGAACCGGACAGTGCGCCCGGCACCGCGGCCCGCATCGACCTGCAACGCGCCTGGCGGGAACTGAAGGCGGCCGACCGGGAGGTGCTCGCGCTCGTCGCGTTCGACGGCCTCACCTCCGATCAGGCGGCGTCGGTGCTCGGTGTCCGGCGGTCGACGTTCGCGATGCGGCTCGGACGGGCCCGGCAGCGCCTGCAGGCGGCCCTGAACCCGGAGGCCACCCCCACCACCCTGAAGGAGCAAGAGTCGTGGACGACCGCATGAGCGACCTGGACCGTCTCGCGGTCCTGGACCCGGCACCCGCCCGGGAACCCAGCGACCTGCAGTGGGCGCGGTCGTCGGCGATGGTGGAACGGGTGATCACGGGTGCACCGGCCGCCCGCCGGGCGCGCCGGCTGCTGATGGCGGGCGCCCTGGCGGCGGCCGCCGGGGTGGCCGGCGCGGTGGCCCTGCTGCCCAGTACCGGGGAGAAGGCGGTGGCCTCCTGGACGGCGATGCCCACCGGCCGCAGCGGCGCCGACGTGCTCCCGCAGGCGCGGATCTGCGCCGCCAACGACGTCGGCGGCGGGACCTCGACGGCCCGGGCCTCCGACGTGCTCGTCGCCGAGCAGCGCGGCGAGGCCACCCTGCTGGTGATGCGCAAGAACGCCACGATCGTCGAATGCCTGCAGGTGGGGGACACCGGGGTGGCCTCGATGTCGCTGATCGACGAGGCGGACGTGGTCGCCCCGCCGGCCGGCACGGTCACCCTGGAGACGTCCAGCTCGTTCGGCGACGACGACGAACAGATGTCCAACATGATCGGGCTGGCCGCGCCGGACGTGACGGCGGTCACGCTGCGTCTCGCCGGCGGTGGCGTGATCACGGCCAGCGTGACGAACGGCTGGTGGGCGGCCTGGTGGCCGGGCCCGGAGGGCGGCGATCTCTCGGCGGTGACGGTGAACGTTCAGGTGGGGGAGACCACGACCGCCCACCTGTCGTCCGACCTGCCCTGACCGGTCAGCGCCTGAACCCGTTGACCAGGGCGGTCAGCTCGCCGGACACCCGGCTGAGGTCGGTGGCGGCACGCTGCGTGGAGGCGGCGCCCCCGGCGGTGGCGGTCGCGATGGCCGCCACCCCGGACACCGTCCCGGCCACCTCGCTGCTCGTGGTGGCCGCCTCCGCGACCGACCGGCTCATCTCCGAGGTGGTCGCGGTCTGTTCCTCGACCGCCGACGCGATCGTGGTGGTGTAGTCGCTGATCTGCTGGATCACCTCGGTGATCTCCTCGATCGCGGCGGCGGCCGCGCCGCTCGACGTCTGGATCGCCGCGATCCGGGTGGTGATCTCCTCGGTCGCCTTGGCGGTCTGCTGCGCGAGTTCCTTGACCTCGCCGGCGACCACCGCGAAACCCTTGCCCAGCTCACCGGCGCGGGCCGCCTCGATGGTGGCGTTGAGCGCCAGCAGGTTCGTCTGCTCGGCGATCGTGGTGATCAGCTTGACCACGTCGCCGATCTCGGAACTGGCCGTGCCGAGTTCGGCGACCTGCGCGGTGGTGCGGCCCGCCACCGCCATGGCGGTCTGCGCCACCGAGGCGGCCTGCCCGGCACTCGAGGCGATCTCGGTGATCGAGGCGCTCATCTGCTCCGCGCCGGCGGCGATCGACTGCACGCCGGCGTTGACGTCCTCCGAGCCGAGCGACGCCGCGTTCGCCTTGGCCGCGGCGTCCGCGGCGCCGGACTGCAACTCGGCGCTGACCACGGTCAGTTCCTCCGAGGCGCTGGAGAGGGTCACCACCGAGTCGCCGATCGTGGAGACGGTCCGGCGCAGGGTGCCGATCGCGGCGTCGAGAGCCTGACCCATCAGGCCCGGCTCGTCGGTCCCGGTCAGCCCGGACGTGTGGGTCAGATCCCCGGCCGCGAGACTGTCACACACCGCCCGGACCTTCCCGAGCGACCGGACGATGCCGCGGGCGACGAACACCCCCAGACCCCCGGCGGCCAGCAGACCCACGACCAGCAACACCAACGACGAGATCAAACTCGAGGTGTACGCGGACTGCGCGGCAGCGTTGGTGGCGGCGGCATCGGCATCCTCGACCGCTGCCATGCCGGTCAGGTCCTCCGTCATCTCGGTCATCAGCGGGGTGACCTCGTCGTCGCGGATCTGCTCCCACAGGGCGGCAGCCTGCTTTTCGGCGGCCGGGATCAGCTTGTCGGTCGCGATCGTCACATACTGCTGGTAATCGTCGGCCAGTTCGTCGATGGCGGCCACCTCGGTGGCCGGGCCGCTCGCCCGGTACGCGGCGAACGCGGCGGCGGTGGTCTTCTGATCCTCGGCGAACGCCTTGAGATAGGTGGCCTGGTTCGCGGCCGTCTGGGAACTCGCGTGGCTGACGACGTCGAGCCGGCTCTGCGTCACCGCGGACCGCAGGTCCCCGATGGCGTCGACCCCGGCGACGTTGCCGGTGTAGATCCGCTCCGCCGCGGCGCTGGCCTGCCGCAGCCCGTAGACGCCGACCAGCCCGACCGCGAGCGCGACGACGGCGGCGACGGCGACCGCGCCCAGGATCTTGACGCTCACGCTGGTGTTCGCGAAGGGGCGCCCACGGTTCTCCGGTGTCATGGCAGAGGGGCCTTCCCGGAGTCATGTCGGTGTTCGGGCGGCCCCGATGCCGCCCACCTCCCTGCTGTTCGGCAGTCGGGCCCGGACACTGAGCCGCCGCCCCGCGCCGGGGTGTCACGGTGTTCGCGACGCCGCCCCGGTCACCATGGCGGGCGCGGGCGGCCGGTCACTGGTCGACGGTGAAGATCACGGCTCGGCCGGTGTCCGCGGCCTCGCGGTGGAGTCGCGGATCCGGCCCGCGGTCACCGCGTCCCCGGTGTGGACCGGCCGTCCGGATCCCGGGTGGTGTACAGCCGGCGCACGTGGTGCTGGACCGCGTTCTCCCAGTCCGGAGCGAGGCCGGGGAACGCCAGCTGGTGCATGATCACGCCGTCCAGGTAGTCGAGGACCGCCGTGCACTCGCCGTCGGGGTCCGCCGAGCCGAGGGCGCGGAGCCAGCCGGCCGCCCAGCCGCGGATCTCCCGTGCCGTCCCGGTGAGACGTCCCCGCAGTTCCGGTCGTAGCGCCGCCTCGACGAAGAGTCCGTAGCGGGCGACGGTCATGGTCCGTTGCGGGCCGAGCGCGCGGTGCACGTACGCGACGAGCGCCGCGGCGAGTTCCTCAGCGGTCGACGGCCGGACGAAGCCCGCGATCGTCTCCCAGTCGGCCCGGTCGCGTTCCGCGAAGCGGTCGACGACGGCGCTGATCAGGGCGTCGCGGCTCTTGAAGTGGTTGGCGGCGGAGCCGGCCGGCATCGACGCGGCGGCGTCGACGGCCCGGTGGGTCAGCGCCCGGGTTCCCTGATCGCCGAGCACGGCGATGGCGGCGTCCAGCAGGAGTTCGCGGCGAGTCGGCACCGCGCCACGATAGCTGTCACAACTGGCATAGTGAAAAAACAACAGGCGTTGTACTTTGAGGTCATGCATCGACAAGCAATGATCATTGGCGGGGGCGTCGCCGGGCTGGCGGCGGCTGCCGCCCTCGGACGCGACGGCTGGCAGGTGACCGTTCGCGAACGGGACGGGGCACCCGCGACAGCCGGCACCGCCCTCGGTATCTGGCCGGCCGCCCTGCACGCCCTGGACGCCCTCGGCGCCGGTGACGAGGTGCGCCGCGCCGGCGTGCCGCAACTCGCCGGCCGGTTCCTGCGCCCGGACGGATCCCGGATCGCCGAGATCGACGTGGGGCGGCTGCACCGGCGGACCGGCGACCACGTGCATCTGCTGTCCCGGCCCCCGCTGCTGGCCATCCTGCAGGAGGCGGCCATCGCCGCGGGCGCGCGGATCCAGCGGGGAGATCCGGTCGACGGGCCCGAGGCCGGCGGGGCCGATCTGCTCGTCGTGGCCGACGGCGTGTTCAGCCGCACCCGGGAGCGACTGTTCGGTCCGGCGTACCGTGCGCGCTACTCCGGCGGGACCGCCTGGCGCGGTGTCGTACCGGACATGCCGGTGGACGCGTTCGCCGAGGTGTGGGGCCGGGGCGTCAAGTTCGGCGTCACCCCGCAGGAGGGCGGCCGGACCAACTGGTTCGCCACCACGGCGGCCCCGGAGGGAAGCTTCCACCCGGGGGCGGAGGTCGCCGTGCTGCGCCGGACCTTCGGGACGTGGGCGGCCCCGGTGGCGCCGGTCCTCGACGCGATCGAGGAGAGCGGCGTACTGCGCCACGACGTCTACGTCACTCCGCCGCTCCCGTCCTACGTGTCGGGGGCCGCCGTGCTGATCGGCGACGCCGCCCACGCGATGAGTCCCGACCTCGGGCGCGGGGCCTGCGAGGCGATCATCGACGCGGTCACTCTCGCCCGGTGCCTGCAGGGAGCCTCGGCGCAGGCCGAGGGCCTTCAGGGGTACGACCGGAGCCGCCGTCGCGTCACCCGGCGGCTGTCCCGGGTGGCGGCCGCCGCCGCGGGGATGACCCGGGTCCGGCGTGGCCTGCCGTTCCGTGACGGCCTGTTGCGGGTGGGCATGCTGGCCGGTCCACCCGCCTGATCGCCGCCCCGGCCCGCATGATCGCCGCCCCGTCCGTCGGCTGCCCGCTCGGTTGTCGCTCGTCCGTCGGCTGCCGGCGCGGTTGGTGCACCGGGAGCAGCCGTGGCCGCCCGGATGCGTGTTTCCCGGTCGTGGGTCAGCGCCACACCGTGTACTTGACGGTCTGGATCGCCGGGTCGATGTAGTCGACCTGGTAGAGCACCCGGAAGACGGTGCCGTCGGGTACGCCGCTCGCCAGCACCGTGCGCCGCCCGGGTGTCGGGGAGCAGGCCTCGACCGGCTCGGTGTAGGTGGGATCGCCCCCGGTGGGGGACAGGAACGCCAGCAGGAACGTCTGGCAGGTGTCGTCCGGGTCGGCGGCGTCCCGGATGTGGGAGACCGCGATGGTGGTGCATCGTGAGGCCGGCACGGTGACCGGGGCGGAGGCGACCCGTCCGGCGGCGTAGAAGCCGGTGCCGGGCTGCGTCGGCGCGCAGGGGCCGGCGGAGTGCGCGGCGGTGCCGGCGGAGTGCGCGGCGGTGCCGGCGGAGTGCGCGGCGGTGCCGGCGGCGTGTGTGGTGGTGCCGGCGTGTGTGGTGGTGGCCTGTGCGGTGGTGGCGGCCTGTGCGGTGCCGGCGGGCACGAGCGCGGCGGTGCCCGCCACCGTCAGGGCGGTGAGGAAACCTGCTGTCGTGGTCATGCGACCGACGATCCTCCGGCAGGCCCGCGCCGTGTAGTGGCGTGAAGGAGTTGACACTTCTGCCGGGAATCGCGTTCCGGCGGGGATGCGGATGTTTTCACCGAGCGGGAAAACGGGGGATGCGTTCATCCGCGCGGAAACAGTGGGAAAAGCCGAACGGCGGCCCGCTGAACCAGTCGGGCCGCCGTTCGCAGATGTTGATCAGAGCGGGCGGATGTTCTCCGCCTGCGGGCCCTTCTGGCCCTGGGTCACGTCGAACTCGACCCGCTGGTTCTCCTCGAGGCTGCGGAAGCCGCTGGCCGAGATCGCGGAGAAGTGGGCGAAGACGTCGGCGCCGCCACCGTCCTGGGCGATGAAGCCGAAGCCCTTGTCAGCGTTGAACCACTTCACGACACCAGTAACCACGTTCATGCTCCTTCGCGAGCTGTCGGGGGCCGCACTGTGCTGCCCCCACGCCGCTGCGTTGATCACCCGCGTCGGAACGACACGAAAAACGAAAAAGCGCCTGGCGGGTCCTCTGAAACCCAACAGGCGCCGATAAACGTCTACGGAAATCAAAACTGCAACACGGCAACCGTAGCACAGAATTTGTCGATCACCGTCAACCGGCGGTCACCGTTCACCGTGCGGCGCGCATTTTCCGGGCGGCACATCGGCGGGATCCGTCCGCCGCGGGGCCCGGCGACCCGGTCCGATGACCGGCGGCGGCACGGCTCGGGCGCAGCGCGCGGGTAGGCTGGTAGTCGATCAGTTCAGCAGTGAAACCCCAAAGACGATCGTCAGTTCCGATGGCCGGAATCCGGCAGCGCTCTCGTCGGGGACAGACTCCACGGAAGCATCCGCTCAGGCGCCGACAAAGCGCGGCAGGCGGCGATGTGACCGCCGGACCGCCGTTACACCGAAATCCCGGAGAATCATGTGACCCTGATGTCGAATGCGTCGACGCTCCCCCCGGCGACGCCGATCCTGCCCGCCAAGACCCTCCGGGAGAAGGAGACCGCCAGTTTCCATGCCGCCCTGGCGGGTGTCCTGACCGCCGGACTGCGGGACGCGCTCGCAGCGGGCGACCACCCGAGGGCGATCGGTCTCATCAACCGGGGCTTCGCCGAGGGCAGCCCGCAACTGGGCTGCGACCTGCTCTGTCAGGCGATGGCGAGCGTGGGACCGGCCCGCACCTGGACGGTCCAGCTGGCACCACTTGCCCAGGCGCGGCAACGGTCCGTGGCGTGAGCAGGGGCGCCGTGTTCCGGCGTGAGGGCCCCACCACCACGGAAACCGGCGACGCCGCCGGCTGAACGCGGGGGCGGGAAGCTCGGGCGGTCAGGTGCCGTCCCGGCGGCGAGGAGACGTTCGCCGCCGGGTTCACGCGGGAGACCGCGGCCCGGGTTCACGCGGGAGACCGCGGCCCGGGTTCACGCGGGAGATCGCCGCCCGGGTTCCTCGGCGGCGATCGTTTCCGCCCGTCGGCCCTCGGCCACTGTTCCTGGGCGCAGAATGGCGCCGCCCGCGTCATCCCGCCGAGTGGATAACAGCGCCGAGAACAGGCGTGGCGCCGATTGTCAAGAATGAAATACAGGGCGCGAGATCAGCATCGGAGCGCTGAAGGCAAGCAGGTGAGACAACACCCTCTCCCGTTGGGAATCCGCCGTTTGATTTCCTAGCATTGCGCGGCGGAGGTGCTCTGAATAATGAGTCGTGATGCTGAGGAAAACGCGATCGCCGAGGAACAGGCGTTTCTCGACGCGGCGCTCGCCCGGCGGGACCGGGTCGCCGCGGATCTGACCGCCGCACTCGCGGCGCCCGCCACGGACGACGTGGCCCGGGCACGGCTGCGGACACTCGCACGGCAGCACGAGGAGATCACACGGGCCCGCGACGGCCTCGTCTTCGGGCGCATCGACGGCCTCGACGGCACGGTCCGTCACATCGGCCGGATCGGGCTGCGCGACGACGACGAGCAGGCGGACCCGCTGGTGCTGGACTGGCGGGCCGAGGCGGCCCGGCCGTTCTACACCGCGACGCCGGTCGACGCCCAGGGTCTGGTCCGGCGCCGGCACATCCGCACCACCGGCTCGGTGGTGACCGGTGTGGACGACGAACCCCTGGACGGCGCGTCCACCACCGAACTGGTCGGGGAAGCCGCCCTGCTCGCGGCACTGGACCAACGGCGTACCGGGAAGATGTCGACGTCGATCTCCACCCTGCAGCGCGAGCAGGACGACATCATCCGGGCCGGCGCGTCCGGACCGCTGATCGTGCAGGGCGGTCCGGGAACGGGCAAGACGGTGGTCGCCCTGCACCGGGTCGCATACCTGCTGTTCACCCATCGGCGGATGGCCGAGCAGGCGGTGCTGCTGCTCGGACCGTCGCCGCGGTTCCTCGACTACATCGCGCAGGTGCTGCCGGCCCTGGGGGAGACCGCCGCGGTCTCCGCGACCTGCGACACCCTGTTTCCCGGCGTCACGGTGGAACGCGACGAACCCCGCGAGGTGTCCGAGATCAAGGGCCGCGCGCTGTGGCAGCCGATGCTGCAGCGGTACGTCCGGGCGCTGCACCCACGGCCCCGGGACCTGACCCTGCGCTGGGAGGGCGAGGCGTACGTGATCGGGGAGCCGGCCGTGGCCGCCGCCCTCACCTCGGCGACGTCCGGTCGCCCGTACCATCGGGCCCGCGCCGCCTTCGCCGAGCAGGTGCATCAGCTCCTGGCCGACGCCGTCGCGCAACGGCGTGCCGACCTGCTCGACGAGATGGAGGAGGGCCTCGAGGAACTACTGGCACGGTTCGACCGCCGGGCGAAGACGCGCGTCGACCCGGACCGGCACGCCGGCAGCGACGTCGACGGGCAGATGTCCGACGACGAGATCGACGAGCTGCGCGAGCGGATCGCCGACAGCGCCGCCGTCGCCGCGTTCCTCGAAACCTGGTGGCCGTCCCGGGACCCCGCGACGGCCCTGCGGCGCCTGCTCGGCGACGCACCGCTGATGCTGCGCCTCACCCCGGACCTGTCCGAGGCCGAGGCCGCACTGGTGGCCGCCGAACCGGACCCCTGGGCGTCCAGCGACATCCCGCTGCTCGACGCGGTCGCGGACCTGCTCGGCGACGTCGCGGCACCCGAACAGCAGGGCGAGTTCACGGCCGACCGTGCCCGGCGGCAGCGCGCCTGGGTGTACGGCCACGTCGTCGTCGACGAGGCGCAGGAACTGTCGGACATGCAGTGGCACATGGTGCTGCGCCGCTGCCCCAGCCGGTCGATCACCGCGGTCGGTGACATCGACCAGACCGAGGCGTCGCACCGGCACACCAGCTGGGCGGAGGCGGTCGCGGCGACGATGGGGGAGCGGTGGACCGCCGCCGAACTCACCATCTGCTACCGCACGCCGCGTGAGGTGATGGAACTGACCGGCCCGGTGCTCGCGAAGGCCGGGAGCCGCAACGCCCCGCCGCGGGCGGTCCGGTCCTCCGGCATCGACCCGTGGGAGCTGGCCGTCGCCGAGACCGCCATGCCCGCCGCTGTCGAAGCCGCCGTCGCGGAGCTGCGGCAACGGTGGGAGGGCGGATCGGTCGGGGTTGTCGCGCCGGTCACGCGTACCGCGGCGCTGCGCGACCTGCTCCCCGGCCTGCCGGTGCTGACCGCCACGCAGGCCAAGGGCCTGGAGTGGGATGCGGCGCTGGTCGTCGACCCGGACGGCATCGCCGCCGAACCGCGAGGCTGGAACGGCCTCTACGTCGCGCTCACCCGCTGCACCCAGGAGCTGGGCCGGATCCTGCCCACCCCGGTCTGACCCCTTTTTCACGGTACGGCGGGCAGACGGCGGCACCGGTTCAGGCGGTGCCGCCGCCGCCGGCCGGAAGGCGACCGGCTCAGTCGATGCGGAACGAGCGGATCGAGTTGCCGAACGTGATGCGCTCGATGGCGGACGTGGCCGTCGTCGGGTCGTCGGCGGCACCGACCGCGAGCAGCAACGGCACGTAGTGGTCGGCGGTCGGATGGGCGACGTCCGCGCCCGGCGCCTTGGCCCGGTAGTCGGTGAGCGCGTCGACGTCGCCGCGGGTGACCGCGTCGGCGGCCCACTCGTCGAACGCGGCGGTGTGCCCGGCCAGCCGCGGGTTGCGCATGACGGCGAAGCTGTGCGTCATGAAACCCGAGCCGATCACCAGGACACCCTCCTCGCGCAGGGCCCGCAGGCGACGGCCGAGGGCGAGCAGCGCCTGCGGTTCCAGGCTGGGCATCGACACCTGCACGACGGGCACGTCCGCGGCGGGATACATCGCCATCAGCGGGATGAACGCGCCGTGGTCGAGCCCGCGGTTCACGAACTGGTGCACGGGACCGCCGGTGCCCAGGACGCCGGCGACGCGGTGGGCGAGGTCGGTGGCGTCCGGCGTCGCGTACGGCAAAGTGTAGTAACGGGGGTGGAAGCCCCCGAAGTCGTAGAAGAGCGGGGTGCCGGCGGCGGACGCGGACAGCGCGGCCGGGGCGTTCTCCCAGTGGGCCGAGACCACGACGATGGCCCGCGGCTTGGGCATCGACTGCCCCCAGGCGAACAGGTCGTCCAGCCACTGCGGGTCGTCGAGCGTCGGCGGCGCGCCGTGGCTGACGAACAGGGTGGGCATGGTCCCGTCGGCCTGCTCCCAGACGCGCTGCTCGCGGGCCGCGGGCAGCACCCGGGCCAGCAGGTCGTCGTAGGCGCCGGCCGGAGTGTCGGACATGAGCATGATCGGACCTCGGTTCTCAGCGGCGCTCGATGACCCCCAATGTAGGACCAGTTTACTTAAACATGCAAGCGTTAGTGACGTGCGGTTCAGTCAAGCGTTGAAGTCATGGAGCGCCGGCCGTCTTTCGCTGGTCCTGGTCGCCGGCACCGACGCCGACGGCAACCTCGACGTCTCCCCGCGCGGCGGCCCCAGCTGCGGATGCCGGAGCCTACGATCGCCGACATCGAGCAGACCGAGGCCGACGCGATCAAGTAGCGGTACGAGTAGCGGGTACGTGCCAACTCCGCTCCGGGGGTCCCGCCCCCGAAACTGATCATGGCATCATCGGCGCTCCCGTCCGCCGACCCCCCCCAGGGAGCGCCGTGATCGAAGTCCGGGAACTGACGAAGTCGTACGGCGGGGTGGACGCCGTCCGTGACCTGTCGTTCACCGCCGCGCCCGGCCGGGTCACCGGGCTGCTCGGGCTCAACGGTTCGGGCAAGAGCACCACCCTGCGGATCCTGCTCGGGCTGAGCCGCGCCACCGGCGGAGCCGCGCTGATCAACGGCCACCGGTACCGGGACCTGAGGAAACCGCTGCACGAGGTCGGGGCGGTGATGGAACAGGGCCTGAGCCATCCGGGCCAGACCGGCCGCGCCCACCTGATCACCCAGTCGCTGCTCGGCGGTACGCCCCGCAACCGGGTCGACGAACTGCTGGAGTTCGTCGGGCTGGGCGACGCCGGGCGCCAGCTCACCGGCGAGTACTCGCTCGGCATGCGCCAGCGCCTGGCGGTGGCTACCGCGCTGCTCGGCGAGCCGAACGTGCTGGTCCTCGACGAGCCGGCCAACGGCCTCGACCCGGCCGGCATGGCGTGGCTGCGCGGCCTGCTGCGCGAGCACGCCGCGGCCGGCGGCACGGTGCTGATCTCCAGTCATCTGCTCGGCGAGCTGGAGCTGATGGTCGACGACGTGGTGATCATCGCGGACGGCCGGCTCCGGACGGCGTCGCCGCTGGCCGACCTGTTCGGCGGGAACCACCTGCGGGTCCGCGGCGGCGACGACGAGATGCTCGCGAAGGCCTTCACCGAACACGGCGCGACGGTCACCACCGACGGCCGCACGCTGCTGGTCACCGGCCTCACCCCGGAACAGGCCGGCGACATCGCCCTGCAGGCGCAGGTGCCCGTCTACGAACTCGTCGCGCAGACCCAGCACCTCGAGGACATCTTCCTGAACCTCGCGGAGGCATCATGATCGCGGTCCTGCGCAGTGAACTGCACCGCAGCCTGTCGATCCGCTCGTCGTGGATCATCCTGGCGCTGTTCGCCGGGCTGGCGGCGTTCACCGGATGGCTCAGCGAGGACTTCTGGACCCTCTTCGCCGGCCTGGGCGCCTTCGGCATCGCCATCGTGCTCACCTCCCAGCACTACCAGCACCACACGATCATCCTCACCTTCCTCGGCCGGCCGCAGCGCCTGGTGGTCCTCGCCGTGCAGTGCCTCGTCGCGATCCTCTTCGGTCTGGCGCTCGGCGTGGTCAGCGGATTCCCGATCGTCGGCGGGCACCCCGGGCAGTACCTCACCACGCTGGCCGCGATCCCCCTGATCGCCGTCTTCGGCGTCGCCAACGCGACCATCGTGCGCCGCCCGATGTGGCTGCTCGGCGGCTACCTGGGCTGGCTGGTGATCGCCGAGGGCATGATCGGCCGGCTGGAGGAGCCGCTGCCGTTCACCAGTTTCCTGTTCGCCTCGATCGGCCAGCCCCGGTTCCAGCTGGCCCTGCTGGGCTGGACGGCGGGCTCGCTGGCGCTCGCCGCCTGGTCGGTCCGGCGCGACGTCACCGGTGGGTGAGGTCGGGACACCGCTTTCGGCGTACGCGAAAAGCGGTGTCCCGAAGCCGCCGCCGGAGGTCGTCGCCCGGCCCGCGCCGCTGATCGTCCGCGAACAGGGTCAGGAGGGCCGGCGTAGGGCGGCGATCTCCTTCGCCAGGCGGCGGTTACGGTCGCGCAGTTCGTCCAGTTCACGGTGCAGGCCGTCGAGCGCGGGGGCGAGTTCGGCTCGGGTCCAGCGGGGCGTGATGTGCTGCGGACAGTTCCAGTCGAAGGCGTGCACCCGAACGGTGATCACCCGTTCCACGTGCGCCGCATAGTCCGGGGTGGCGACCCGGGCGAGCAGCGCCGCCGTCCCGTCCCGACGGGCGTCGGCCGCTCGTGCCGTTGTCTCGTGCCGGGTGTCGGCTGCCTGTGCTGCTGTCTCGTGCCGGGCGTCGGCCGTCTGTGCTGCTGTCTCGTGCCGGGCGTCGGCCACCTGCGCCTCGCCGAGGATCTTGAGGCGTTGCCGGCCGGCGTAGTCCATCAGGAAGAGCGACACCCGCGACGACGCCCGGAGGTTGCCGGCCGACACGTACTGCCGGTTGCCCCGGTAGTCCGCCCAGCCGAGCACGCTGTGGCCGTCCTCGTCGTCGAGGACCTTCAGGAATCCGGGCGGCCCGCCGCGGTGCTGCACGTAGGGCCAGCCGCTCTCACCGGTGGTGCCCAGGTAGAAGCTGTCCCGCTCCCCGATGAACGCGATCTCCTCCTCGCCGAGCACGCTGCCGGTGTCCCACCCGGCGATCAGGCGGCGCATCGCGGTGTGGCTGCCGTACTCGCGCTGGGCGGCCATGACGGACGGCGTGTCGAGAGCGGTCAGGTAACGGTGCGGCACGGCGTCCTCCGGGTGTCGGTCTCGGACCGGACGGTAGCGCCCCGCACTTGACGATCAGTGAATCGCGCCGGACCACCCCGGCCGACCGCAACCGGACCGTCGCGCCAGACCGCCCGTCACCACGGTGGTGGTGGGGCGTGTTGATTACGGGCGCGCTGGACGCCCGAAGTCATCACACCGGTGGTGGTGTGTTGATTACGGGCGCGCTGGACGCCCGAAGTCACCACGCCCGTGGTGGTGTGTTGATTACGGGCGCGCTGGACGCCCGAAGTCACCACACCGGTGGTGGTGTGGTGATTACGGGCGTGGTGGGAGGCTGAAGTCATCACGCGGACCCTGACGACGAAACGTGTCTAGGGCTTGACGTCGCGTTCCCCGGACGCCACCGGGGCGACGGCGCGGAGTTCGGCGGTGAGCCGCGAGGACAGGGCCGTGGCGGACTCCGACGGCGGCGCGGGCGTGGGCTCGAAGAACGTCACCGTCAGGCGCGGGCGCCGCGGGAAACGGGCGATGTCCACTGTCCCGGAGACCGCCGCGCAGACGATCCGGGCCTGCGGTACGGCCTGGGCGAGACGCCCGACGCCGCTGCGGGCCCGCAACTGGCGGCCCTGCGACCGGCTGCCCTCCGGGAAGATCCCGAGACAGCCGCCGGTGGAGAGGCACCGCAGCGCGGCGTCCAGGGCGTCCGTGTCGGCTTGTCCACGCCGGACCGGGATCTGGCCCATCCCGTCGAGAATCCGCGCGACCAGCGGGTTCTTCCAGAGTGAATCCTTGGCGAGGGCCTGGATCTGCCGGCGGCGACGGGCGGCGTACGCGATCACCATCGGGTCCCAGGCGCTGTCGTGATTGGCGGGCACGATCGTCGCGCCCTGCTCCGGAAGGTGCTGCAGGCCGACCACTTCGAGGCGGCCCCACCAGCGGATGATCGGCCCGGCCGCCGCCATCACCACGCGATAGGTCAGGGGGATCCGGCGGGCGCCGGCGGTCGTGCCGGGGGAACGATGGTGCTCCATGAACTCACTCTCGACTGTCCAGGGCCCATGCTGTGTCACAGGCGTCAGGTCGCCTGATGATAGGAAACGCCGAGCGGCGGCCCACCGAAACAGTGGCCGCCGCCGGAGAGAACGTCGATCAGAGCGGGCGGATGTTCTCCGCCTGCGGGCCCTTCTGGCCCTGGGTCACGTCGAATTCCACCCGCTGGTTCTCCTCGAGGCTGCGGAATCCGGTCGTCGCGATCGCCGAGAAGTGGGCGAAGACGTCGGCGCCGCCGCCGTCCTGGGCGATGAAGCCGAAGCCCTTGTCGCCGTTGAACCATTTGACGGTTCCAGTAACCATGTCTGCTCCTTAGCAGGCTGTTGGGGCTGCACTGCGCGGCCCCGTGCGCCGCCGCGTTGATCGCCCGCGTCGGGAACGACACGAAAAACGAAAAAAGCGCCTGGCCGGGTTATCTGAAACCCAGCAGGCGCCGAAAACGTCTACGGAAATCAAAACTGCAACGAGCCGACGCTAGCACAGAATGCGCGTTCTCGGACGAATCATCGCCCGCCCGGAGTACGCCTGAACCGCTCGTGACCTCGGCCGACTGTTCAGTCGGCGACATGCCGGTGGGCGGCCGCCTCGGAAAGGCCGGCCCGACCCGGCGGGTGAAAACCGGTGGCGCGGGGGTGGGGGCCGTGACAGGTTGGGCGTGACCGGCAGTCCACGACGAGGAGTGACCATGCGAACGGCTACCACGCTTCGGACCCCTGACCGTCCTATCGTGGAGCCCCGCCTTGGCCCTGTTGAACCTCGGAATCGTCGCCCATGTTGACGCCGGCAAGACCAGCCTGACCGAACGCCTCCTCTACGAGGCCGGAGCCGTCGCCCGGCCCGGGAGCGTCGACGAGGGCACCACCCGCACCGACTCGATGGAGTTGGAACGCCGCCGTGGCATCACCATCCGCGCGGCCGTCACCTCGATCAGTCTCGGGGAGCTGACGGTCAACCTGCTGGACACGCCCGGCCACCCCGACTTCATCGCGGAGGTCGAGCGTTCCCTGGCGGTGCTGGACGCCGCCGTGCTGGTGGTCTCCGCTGTCGAGGGGGTGCAGCCGCAGACCGTCGCCATCTGGCGGGCGTTGCGGCGCATCGGCGTACCCACCATGGTCTTCGTCAACAAGGTGGACCGTCGTGGCGCCGGCGCCGACCGGGTGGTCACCCAGTTGCGGCAGCGGCTCGCGGCCTGTCCGGTGCCGCTGACCACCGTCACCGGCCAGGGCGAGCGGGCGGCCCGGGTACGCACCGCCGGATTCGGCACCGAACCCGTCGTGGCCGCGGTGGCGGAGGCGGACGACACCATCGCCGGCCGGTGGCTGACCGGGGAGCGGGTCCGCGCCCGGGACGTGCGGCGTGCGCTCCGTCGCGGTGTGCGGCACGGTCGTCTCACCCCGGTCGTGTACGGGTCGGCGATCACCGGCGCCGGAGTTCCGGAACTGCGGCGAACCCTGTCCAGCATTCTCCCGCACAGCGCCGAACCGCGCCCGCACAGCGATGGGCCGGTCCCGCACAGCGCCGAGCCGCACCCGCACAGCGCCGAGCCGCACCCGCACAGCGCCGCGCTGCGCCCGTACGGCGATGGGCCGGTCCCGCACGACAGCGATGGGCCGCACCCGCACAGCGATGGGCCGCACCCGCACAGCGATGGGCCGCACCCGCACAGCGATGGGCCGGTCCCGCACGGCGCCGGGAGCGACGGGCCGGCGGCCGGCACCGTGTTCGCGGTCGACCGTGACGACCACGGGCGGCGGGTCTGGATGCGCCTGTGGTCCGGGCGTCTGAGCGTTCGCGACCGGGTACGCCTGTCCGGCGCCGCACCGCAGACCGTCACCCAGATCGCCGTCAGTGAACCCGGTGGCGTGCTGGTCCGCCCGTCCGCCGTGGCCGGCCAGATCGCCGCCGTCCGCGGGCTGTCCGCCCGGATCGGCCAGCACGTCGGTGAGCCGCCGCGGCGGCACCTCTACCGGTTTCCGCCGCCGACCCGGCAGGCCCTCGTCGAACCCGTCGACCCGGCCCAGCGGCTCGCCCTGTTCGCCGGTCTCGCCGAACTCGCCGACGAGGACCCGCTCGTCGACCTGCGCCTCGACGAGCAGCAGTCGCAGGCGGTCATCCGCCTGCACGGCGAGGTGCAGAAGGAGGTCATCGCGGCGCTGCTCGAGGACCGGTACGGCGTCCGGGTCCGTTTCTCCGGCACCCTGACCGCCTGCATCGAGCGGGTGACCGGTACGGCCGAGGCGGTGGACCGGGTCAAGGAGCACGGCAACCCGTACCTGGCCGGGATCGGTCTGCGCGTCGAGGCGGGCCACGACGTCACGTTCCATCCCGGGATCGAACCGGGACGGCTGCCCCCGGCGTTCGTCGCCGCCACCGAACAGGGCGTCCGGGCCGCCCTGCGGCAGGGCCCGCACGGCTGGCCGGTCACCGACTGCACCGTCACCATGACGTCCTCGCAGTACTGGCCGCGGCAGAGCCGCCCGCACCAGAAGTTCGACAAGTCGATCTCCAGTGTGGCCGCGGACTTCCGCAACCTGGCCCAGGTGGTGGTGACCGCGGCCCTGTCCCGCGCCGGTACCCGGGTGTGCGAACCGGTCGAACGTTTCGACGTCAACCTGCCCCGGCATCTGGCCGACACGGTGAGCGCGCTGCTCGGCCGGCACGGCGCGGTCATCCACGACAGCGTCGTCACGGGTGGGGAGCGGGCCGGCGGTTATCTGGAACTGACCGGGACCCTGCCGTCGGCGCGGATCCCGGGCGTGGTCGCCGCGCTGCCCGATCTGACCGGCGGCGAGGCGGTCCTGACCGCCCACTTCGACCACTACGCGCCGGTGCCCGGTGACCGGCCGCCCCGGCTGCCGCGGCGCGGCCCGGATCCCGGCGATCGCGAGGAGTGGTTCCGGGCGGTGGCCCGCTGACTCGTACCGGCGAAAGGTATTGATCTTGAATAGCCGACCGGATGTGCCGCGGTGAATGCCCGGCCCGTAGCCTGCCGTGGTGTATCCGGTGACACCACCCTTTCCGTCCTTTCCGTCCTTTCCGTCCTTTCCGTCCCTTCCGTCGCGCCCCGCGACGGTGACCGTGGCCTTCGGCCTGCAACTCGCGGTGGCCGGGGCGCTCGTGCTGTTCGCGGCGGTGACGGTCGTCGGCGCGGTCCACTACGACGGCCTGATCGACGTCGCCGCGCGCGAGACCGCCGCCGCGGCCGCCGACGTCCAGTCGGAGCGCAGCAGCAACACGTTCGGCGCGACGTTCACGGTGGTGCTGGCGCTGATGCTGTCGACCTGGCTCGGCGTCACCGCGATCGGGCTGTACCGGGGCAGTTCCGTCGCCCGCGTCCTCAGCCTGATCGGGCTGATCGTGCCGCTCGTGCTGAACGTCCTCGCCTGCCTCCTCGGCAGCCTGGCCGTGCTGCTGCTGTTCGGCCTGCTCGCCGGAGAGCCCGAAGGGGTGGACGACTTCGGCGAGCAGGACTTCGGGTCGGGGGACTTCGAGGAGTGGGCGGGCGAACTGTTCTACGAGCGTCTGGAGGAACTCGACACCGAGGGCCTGTCGGTCGCGGTCGAGCTCGCCTCCACGCTCGCCGGCGGGGTCGCATTCCTGGCCGCGGTCACGGCCGTCGTGCTGCTGTTCACCACGTCCGCACGACGGCATTTCCAGCCGCCGGCGCGGGCATGGGGATATCCGCCGGCGCAGCCGTTCGCGCCGATGTGGCCCCAGCCGCCGGTCCACCAGCTGCCGGTCCACCAGCTGCCGGTCCATCAGCCGCCGGTCCATCAGCAGCCGGTCCATCCGGATTCCGGCGACCGGCAGCCTCCCGCGGAGACACCGGCCCCGCCCGGCGACCCGTCCACACCGGCTTCCTGACAGACCGCACACCAAGGATCAACAGCGAAGACCGATGTCGTAGCGGGGTGGGTGGTGCGGACCGTCGCTCCCGCCGAGGGCCCCGGAGAGCTTCGCCGGCCGCTACGCGTCCGGACCGCGAAGCCCTCCGGGGCGACCTGCGTGAGTGGTCGCGCCCATCAGTCCCGTGATCCACGGGACTGATGGGCACTCGCCGTGGATCACGGGAACGTGCCGTCGCCGCGGGTCACGGGACCGTGCCGAGCCGGCGTGGATCACGGGACGGTGCCGAGCCGCCGCGGGTCACGGGACCGTGCTCCGGGCGTACCCCCGAACGGGAATGACCGGCGGTGAGGGCGACCGTCAGGCGGCGAGGTGCGCGCGGGCGAACGCGATGTTGTGCGGCAGCGCCTGGGCCCACACGTTGTGGCCGGTGGCGTAGTGACGGTAGGTGACGTCCGCGCCGTGCAGCTTCATCTCGGTGACCTGCAGGTCGGTGAGGAACGGGAACGCCACCACGTCGAACCGGCCCTGGTTGACCAGCACCGGCGCGTCGAAGCCGCTGACCGGCAGGGTGGTGACGTCGCTCAGCACCGCCGGGAAGTCGCCGGTGCTGAGCGGCTTCGACAGCATCTGGCCGATCGACGTGCCCTGGGTGCGGGTGTTCATGTCGAAGTAGCAGAGCCGGTGCGCGTCGTCGACGACGGCGCGGCCGGCCGGCGTCAGGTAGGCGTCGAGGTCGAAGTCCGGGCGGGCGGTCTCCAGTCCGGCGAGGATGTACGCGACGTAGGTCGTGTAGTCCGGGGCGGGCAGCGGCGGGATGTACGGTCCGGCGACCGGGATGTACCCCTCGATCTTGGTGGCCGGCGCGTCGGCCATCGCGGCGGCGAGCCGGAGTTCGGGTGCGCGTTCGGCGGCCTTCGCCGCGGTGGCCAGGGTGGCGTGGCCGCCCTGGGAGATGCCGTTCACGACGTAGTCCCGCGACAGTGTGGGGTCGACGCTCCGGGCCGCCCGCACCGAGTCGATCACCGCGTTGGCCTCGGCGCCGGCGTCCAGGTACGCGTGTGAGCCCTCGGTGCCGATGCCGATGTACTCGGTGGCGACGAAGGCGAAACCGGCCGTGATCCACGGGGTGACGACGTTGACGTCCGCGGCGGCGGTGCCGTAGTCGTCGGTGTAGGCGCAGTCGTCGCCGAGCCCGGCGGTCACGTGCGCGTTGGCCAGGATCGGCCAGCCGCCGGCCGGTGGGGTGCCGGTCGGCACGTAGATGGTGGCGAGCGACTGCCGGGGCTGGTCGAGGGAGTTCTCGGTCCAGTACGTGATCGACGTCGCGGTGCTTCCGGGCGCCTCCTTGCCGGGCAGCGGTGTGGTCGTGACGACCGTGCCGGGGCGCTCGCCGGGTGCCGCGGCCGAGGCCGGCACGGGGGCGCCGAGGATCAGCAGTGGGCAGATCGCCAGGGGCGCCATGCGGCGGATGGAGGGCATCGACATTCCTTCGTCTCCGTATCGACAGTGGACCTAGAAGTTAGGTTAGGCGAACCTAACATGCCGCATCGGCGCACCCGGATCTGTACCGAGCGGTAGAGTCGTCCCATGAACGCAGCGACACCCGCCGCCGCCGGCGGCCGGCCCCGGGCCTTCGACGAGGAGGCCGTCCTCGACCGGGCCACCGAGGTCTTCTGGCGGCACGGCTACGACGGGGCCTCCCTGAGCGTGCTGACCGGGGCGATGGGCATCAACCGGCCCAGCCTCTACGCCACGTTCGGCAACAAGGAGCAGCTGTTCCGCCGGGTGTTCGCCCGCTACCACGCGGCCCGGGTCGCCGCCGCCCGCGCGGCACTGGACCGGCCGCGGGCGTACGCCGCGGTGGAGGCGTTCCTGCGCGCCAGTGCCGACGGCCTGACCGCCGACGACCATCCGGCCGGCTGCCTGTCCATCCAGGGCGGTCTGGCCTGCGCCCCGGAGAACGCCGGCATCGCCGGGATCCTGGCCGCCGGGCGCGCGGAGACCGAGGCCGCCCTCTCCGAACGGCTGATCCGCGCGTCCCGGGAGGGCGACCTGCCGGACGGCGCCGACCCGCGGGCGGTGGCACGCTTCGTGATGGCCCTCAGTGAGGGGCACGCGGTGCACGCCGCGGCCGGCGCCACCCGCTCCGACCTGCAGGCGTCCGTCGACATCGCACTGCGCGCCGTACGCAGAGATTGACATCGATTCTCCCATCGATCAGCCTTACTGCGCGCGCCCGTTCCACGGGCGCGCGTCGGCTGAACGACGGGGGAGCCGGGCATGCTCCGACGCATGCCGTCCGCTCTCCTGGCGACCAACAGGAGCGAATCAGAGAATGACGGGGATTCAACGCGTCCACCGGCGCCTGGCCTTCGTGATGGCGGTGACGGTGGGCATGATCGCCGCCGCCGCGGTACCGGCCTCGGCGATCACCGGCGGCGAGACGCTCACCGCCGGGCAGTACTCCTTCACCGCACAGCTGCGGACCACCGGCACCGACCGGGGCTGCACCGCGGTGCTGGTGCACCCGCAGGCCGTCCTCACCGACGCGGCCTGCGTCGCGGGCGCCGACGGGGTGGTCTCGGCCGGGGCGCCGAAACTGCCGACCACGATCACCGTCGGCCGCGCCGACCTGACCGCCACCACCACCGGTTTCGTCACCCAGGCGGCCCGGATCATCCCGCACCCGACCCGGCCGCTGGCCCTGGTCGAACTGGCCGCCCGGACGTCGATCGCGCCGGTGACGGTGTCCCGGACCGCGCCGGTCGCCGGTGAGCGGCTGGTGCTTGCCGGGTACGGCCGGACCGCCGACCAATGGGTGCCGGACGTGCTCAAGTCCGGTGCCGCCACCGTCGGCGCCGTCGCGGCCGGCACGGTCACCACCACCGGCGGCGTGGGCGTCTGCAAGGGCGACGCCGGCGGCCCGGTCCTGCGGCAGGGCACGAGCACCGTCGAACTGGTCGGGCTGCACCACGCCTCGAACCAGGCCGGCTGCCTCGCCGAGGCGGCCACCGGCACGCCGGAGGCGACCGGCACCCGGGTCGACGACCTCTACACCTGGGTCAACGGCAACGTGCCGTCGCTGGGCAGCACCTTCGAGGCGGGCGACCACCAGCCGCACTACCGCAACTCCACCGGTGCCGGCCTCGGCGGCGGCCACGGCGGCGTCGCCAACGTCACCGGCATCACCACCACGGCCGCGGTGCCGGAACTGTTCCTGGGCACCGACTCCCGCTCGCACAGCGGCACGCAGATGCTGCTCTACTCCGGCAAGGACACCAGCACCACGTCGTCGTACGCGTTCCTGCGGGCCTTCACCTACGGCAACGTGATGCTGCGCGCGGGCAGCGTGCTGTCCTACTGGGTCTACCCGCAGAGCAAGGCGAACAGCTTCGACCTGGCCGAGGGCGACAACAGCATGTGCGTCGCGATGGACCTGATCTTCACGGACGGCAGCACCCTGCGCGACTCGGGGCTGACCGACCAGGACGGTCACGGCATCCACCCCGCCAACCAGTGCGGCACGATGACCCTGGACACCTGGAACGAGGTCCGGGTCGAGGTCGGCGGCAGGTTCGCCGGCAAGGTGCTGCGGACCGTCATGGTCGGCTACCAGCAGGCCGCCAACACCGGCGGGTTCCGCGGCTTCATCGACGACTACAAGATCACCGACGTGGTGGCGACGGACAAGTTCAGCACCGGCCTCGGCACCGGGGAGACCCAGCCGACCTGGACGAACACCCTGGCCGGCGGCGTCTCACCGCGCGGCGGTGCGGCCAACATCGGTGGCGTCGCCAGCACCGTGACCGTCCCGGAACTGTTCGTCGGCACCGACCACCTCGGCACCGGCGCCGGCAACATCCTGCTCTACTCCGGCAAGGACAACAGCGCGACCTCGTCGTACGCGTACCTGAAGAGTTTCGGCCTCGCCCAGACCTTCGGCGGCCCGACGACGAAGCTGCACTACCGGGTCTACCCGCAGAGCAAGACGAACAGCTACAACCTGGCCGACGGCAACAACAGCAAGTGCGTGGCGATCGACCTGATCTTCCACGACCGCACCACGGACACCCTGTCCAACCTGCGGAGCTCGACCGCCCCGGCGAGCAACGGCAAGCGACCCCACCCGGCCGAGCAGTGCACCGCGCTGACGCTGGACAAGTGGAACGACGTCACCGTCGACCTGGGTTCGCTGGCCAACGGCAAGGAGATCGTCGAGATCGACTTCGGGTACGACCAGCCGGCCAACACCGGCGGCTACCGCGGTTTCGTCGACGACATCCGGATCAGCTTCTGATCCCCGCTCCCGGCGTGCCCCCGATTCAGAGGGTGCGCCGGGAGTTCACCCGGACGGCGACCGTCACGGTGACGTCGGCCGGACCGCCCTCAGCCCGAGGCCGGGTGGTCACCGGCGTTCAGCCTCGCAGCCTGCCGGAGGAGATGGTTCCGTTCCGGGATGGTGAGGGCGGTCCGGGCCGCCTCCGCGTACAACCGGGCCGCTCGGGCCAGGTCACCGTCGCGTTCATGCAGGTACGCCGCGACCGCGGGGTAGCGGGGCAGAGACGGGTCCAATTCGGCGAGCGCTGCGAGACCGGCCCGCGGACCGTCCGCCTCGCCGACCGCCACCGCCCGGTTCAGGCGGGCCACCGGGCTGTCCAATTCGTCGTACCACTCGACGATCTGCACCCAGTCGGTCTCCTCGACGGTCGGCGCGTCCGCGTGCAGGGCGGCGATGGCCGCCTGCACCTGGAACTCGCCCTGCCGGTCCCGGGCCAGGGCGGCCTGCAGCAGGCCGACACCCTCCGCGATCATCCGGGTGTCCCACCGGCCGCGGTCCTGCTCGGCGAGCGGGATCAGCTCACCGCCCGGCCCGGTGCGCGCCGCCCGCCGGGCATGGTGCAGCAGCATCAGCGCCAGCAGCCCGGCGACCTCCTCGTCATCGGTGCGCGCGGCCAGTTCCCGGGTCAACCGGATCGCCTCCGCGGACAGGTCCACATCCCCGGAGTAGCCCTCGTTGAAGACCAGGTACAGCACCCGCAGCACGGTGCCGAGGTCCCCCGGCCGGTCGAAGCGGGCGTCCGCGACGGTCCGCTTGGCCCGGCTGATCCGCTGCGCCATCGTCGCCTCCGGCACCAGGTACGCCCGGGCGATCTGCCGGGTGGTCAGCCCGCCGACCGCCCGCAGCGTGAGCGCCACCGCCGACGCCGGGCTCAACGACGGATGGGCGCACAGGAAGTACAACTGGAGCGTGTCGTCGACCGCGCTCCCCGGGACGCGCGGCGGCTCGGCCTCCACCAGATCCTCACGCCGCCGCCGGGACGTGTCCGCCCGGACCGCGTCCAGGAACCGCCGCCAGGCCACCGCGACCAGCCAGCCCTTCGGATCCCGCGGCGGGCCGTCCGGCCAGGTGCGGACCGCCTCGAGAAGGGCATCCTGGACGGCGTCCTCGGCCGCCGCGAAGTCGGCTCCGCGGCGGACGAGGACAGCGATCACCGCGGGAGTCAGCTCCCGCACGTTCATTCCGCGGTGGCCGGCGACGTCACCCCGTAGAAGGGGCGCAGCTCCAGCCACTCGTGGATCGGCCGGCCACCGGCGCCCGGTGCGGCGGACAGCTCACCGGCCAGTGCGAGGGCCCGTTCGTACGACTCCACATCGATGATCATCCAGCCGGCGATCAGGTCCTTGGTCTCCGGGAACGGGCCGTCGGTGACCGGCGGGCGTCCCGGCCCGTCGTACCGCACGAACGTGCCCTCCGGGGCGAGCGCCTGACTGTCGACGTACTCGCCGGTGCCCTCCAGCCGGGCCGCGAAATCGTTCATGTACGCGATGTGCGCGGTGACCTCCTCCGGAGCCCACTTGTCCATCGGCACGTCGTTCACCGGTGCCGGGGCGCCACGGTAGTGCTTGAGCAGCAGGTACTTCGCCATGGTGGTCTCCTCGATGCGGGTACGGCCCATTCTGGCCGCCGTCACACCGGGGACGGAGCCACCCACACGTTCTCGACATCCGTTCCCGCATCGGCATGGTGACCGATCAGCCGGCCCTCAGCCGGTCCAGTTCTTCGACGATCAGCACGCATGCGCGAGTGTCGTAGGCGGCCTGGCCGGCCAGCGAGCTGAAGACACGTGCGTACAGCGCGATCTCTCGTGGCTGAGTGATGGACAGCTCAGCCGAAACGGCTTCCATGACGGACGACAGGCGATCCATTCGGCCGATCATCACATCGCGGCTTCCGACATGGGTCCGCTGACGATCAAACAGCGGCTGGTCCAGTCGCCCGCGTGGGGCACAACGGCTCGTCGGCACCTCGACCACCTCGCCACGCAGAACACCGCGAAGTGGCCGGCCAGGTCCTCACCACTCGGGCCCGCATGGGTTCGGGATCCGGCGGCCTGGAACGCCCAGTGGGCCGCCCAGTGGGCCGCCCATCGCCTCGGATGAGGGACCAGGCCCGCTCCAGGGCTTTCGCCTAGCCTCCTAGGATGCGGTACGCGGTACTGGCAGGATCACAGGGGACGGTGCTCCGGGCGTACCCAAAAGGCAGGAATCAGACGAGGGTGAAGCGCTTGACGAGTTAGCCGTTGTTGTCGAGGATCTTGATGCCGTTCTCGGCGGCGGTGACGAACGCCTTGGCGCGGCCCTTGCCGTAGACCTGGCCGTCGTTGAGGACGTAGCAGCGTTTGCGTTTGAGGGTGCGCGGGCGGGTGTCGACACGCATCGCAGACCTCCCGGAGAGATCGGGTGAGCTGCTCACCGGCGCTTCCGCAATCTGACGCAGCCGTGCCGGTGATCAGGCCCGAACGGGTCGTGACCGGGAATGGTCAGTTCATTAGAGCGCGGTGCCGCCCGAGGCGTCGATGACCTTGCCGGTGATCCAGCCGCCCTCTGCGGAGGCGAGGAATGCGACGACGGCGGCGATGTCGTCCGGCTGCCCCAGCCGGCCGAGCGCGCTGCGGGCCTCCGTCGCCGCTCGCCGCTCGGCCTGGCTCTCGTCGAGCAGGTACGCGTTGTTGCGCGTCATGACGACACCGGGAGCCACGGCGTTGACGGTGATGCCGCGCGGGCCGAGTTCCTGGGCGAGGCTGAGGGTGAACGAGTTCAGCGCGCCCTTCGCGGCGCCGTAGGCGATCGAGTGGGGCCCGGCGAGCTGTGCCGACAGGCTGGAGATGGTGATGACCCGGCCGCCGTCGCGGAGCCGCGGCAGGGCCAGTTTCGTGATGAAGAAGGGTGCTCGGACGCTCACCGCGAAGGCGGAGTCGAATCCTTCTTCGGTGAGTTCGTGCAGGTGGCCGAAGCTGGCCTTGGCGGCGTTGTGGACGAGGATGTCGAGCTTGCCGTCGGGTGCGTGATCGCGGCCGGACTCGTCGAAGGCCGCCCAGAGCCGGGCTGCGTCGCCGGGCAGGCCCAGCTCCGAGTGCACGGCGAAGGCGCGCCCGCCGGCCTTGCGGATGCCGTCGACGGTGTCGGTGGCGGCGGCCTCGTCGTGGCCGTAGCCGATGCCGACGGCCGCGCCCTCGCGGGCGAAGCGTTCCGCGATGGCCCGGCCGATGCCGTGGCTGGCGCCGGTGACCAGGGCGACCTTGTCCTTCAGTGCTTCTGACATCGGATTCTCCTTGTGCGACAGGGCCGGAGCGGCCATGCGACGAAGTCTAGACACGGTGCTGTTTGCTTTCGACACTGTGTCGACTGAAGGTGATGTGACGTCAATTACCGTGGATGGTGGGTATGATCCCGCGGTGTCGAGCATCAAGAGCCGTCGCGGCCCGACCAGGGGCGACCAGCGTGAACAAGCGCTCGTCGACGCCGCCCGCGCCGTCTTCAGGGACAAACCGATCAGTCAGGTCACGATCGACGAGTTGGCCGCGGCGGCGGGCATCGCACGATCCGGCTTCTACTTCTACTTCGAGTCCAAACACGCCCTGCTCGCCGCGCTGGTCGAGCATCGCGTCGCCGAGTCCGACGCGGAGATGGCCGAATGGGCACACGCCGACGGCCTCGGCCGGGACGAACTGCGCCGCGGCATGGCGGCCGGGCTGGCGCGCTGGAAGGTCGACGGGCGCTGGCTCTGCGAGGCGTTCCTCGCGGCCGAGCCCGCCCCCGAGGTGAGGAAGGTCCGGGATCGCCTGATCGACGAGGGCTGCTTGATGATTACCGAGCGCCTGGGGCGGGACGCCCGCGCCGGCCGTGCGGTGAACGGGCCACCCGATCTCATCGCCCGGATGGCCGCCGCCATGCGCAACTCCACCTTCGCCGACGTCTACGCCAAACCCGGCGTCCACGACGAGGAGGCGCTGCTCGACTCCCTCACCGACGCGGTCCTGCGCCTGTTCTACGGACCGACTCCGTAGGTCCGTCAGGCGGGGAGTTTCTCGGCGTACACCCGGCCGGTGGTGGTTCGGGCCCAGCGGCCGGTGCTGGCGAATCCCAGGGTGAGGACCGCCAGGCCCAGGCCGCACAGGATCCACCAGCCGCCGGTGGAGCCGGAGGCGACGACCGCGCCGATGACCGCGACGCCGAGGGCGCTGCCGACCTGCCGGCTGGTGGAGGCGATGGCGGCGGCGACGCCGGCCCGGGCCCGGGGCATGCCGGAGACGGCGGTGTTGGTGATCGGGGTGTTGACCATGCCGAAGCCGAGGCCGAACAGCAGGTAGGCGAGGACGAGACGCCAGATCGGGGTGTCCGGTGCGGCGCCGGTCATCAGGAGCATGCCGAGGGCCATCGCGGTGCCGGCGACGATCAGCGGCAGGCGGGTGCCGCGGCCGGCGACGAGGCGCCCGGAGATCGGGGACGCGACGATGGTCATGCCGGCCATCGGGAGGGTGTACAGGCCGGCGTGCAGGGCCGACAGGTCGCGGGTCTCCTGCAGGTAGAGGGTGTTGAGGAAGAGGAAACCGCCGAGCCCGGCGAAGGCGCAGACGGCGATCAGGGTGGCGCCGCTGAACGGGGCGCTGCGGAAGAACCGCAGTTCGATGAGGGGTTCGTCGCGGCGCGGTTCCCATCGCAGCAGGGCGGCGACGGCGGCGACGCCCAGCGCGGCGCATCCCAGGATCTGCGGGGAGGTCCATCCCTCGGCGGGTCCTTCGATGATGGCGTACGTGACGGACGCCAGTGCCGTCAGCACCAGTATCTGGCCGACCGGGTCGAGGCGGCGCGGGTGCTCGGCCCGTGATTCGGGGATGAACCGCCAGGCCAGGATGAACGCGGCGACCCCGACCGGCACGTTGATCCAGAAGATGGACGGCCAGCCGAACGTGTGCACGAGCAGGCCCCCGGCGATCGGCCCGAGTGCCATGCTGAACCCGGTGACGGCGCCCCACACGCCGATGGCGCGGGCCCGTTCCCGGTTGTCGGTGAACGTGTTCGTGATGATCGACATGGCGACCGGGTTGAGCATGGAACCGCCGACGGCCTGCACGATCCGGGCGGCGATCAGCCAGCCCAGGGTGGGGGCGATGCTGCAGAGCAGGGAGCCGGCGGTGAACAGGACGAGCCCGGCCTGGAAGACCCGGCGGCGCCCGATCCGGTCGGCGGTCGATCCGGCGAGCACGAGCAGGCTGGCGAGCACGAGCGTGTACGCGTCGATGGTCCACTGCAGCCCGGACAGTGAGGCGCCGAGGTCGGCGCGGATCGCGGGCAGCGCGATGTTGACGATGGTGACGTCCATGCTGATGATCAGCAGGCTCATGCAGCAGATGGCGAGGATCAGGTAGCGGCGGGGCACAGCCCCTGTTCTACCCGGGTCCGGCAGGTTACTCGCGGATGGGGGACCAGTCGTCGTATGTGGACTCGCGGCGCCGGTTGCCGGACGGGTGCTGATCGGTTGCCGGACGGTTGCGGCGGCCGCCTCGTCCGGGCGAAGTGAGACCCAGATCAACGGCCGTGAGGCTCTGCCACGCAGTACCGTGACCAGGTGTCCTTGAAAGCTGATCTGACCAGCGCAGACCTCGCCGACATCCGGCTCTCCGTCCTGGGCGCCGCCGACCCGCTCGGCATCGCCTCCGACCTGGCGCATGCGGCCGGGTCCGGTGGTTTCGCCGATCCCGGCGATGCTGCTCCCGCGCTCACCCTGGCTGCCGAGATCGCTGAGAGCCGCAGCAAGCTCGATGCCGCCCTCACCTATGTGGATCAGGCCGTCGCGGCGTTCGCCGGGCGTGACGACAGCCCGGCCGCTGCCGCGCACGCGCTGCGGGCCCGGATCCTGTTCCGTGCCGGCCGTGACGACGAGGCGCTCGCCGAGTTGGAGCCGCTGCGTCCGCTGATCCTTCAATATCCGGATGCCGCCGCGTACATCAGTGCGGCCCTGGTCGCCGGTGGCCGGGCCCGCGAGGCGGAGCAGTGGTTGACCGCCGCCGTGCAGGAGTCGCTGGCGCAGCGTGGTGGTACGGAGCCCGCCGATTCGGCCGATGCGGGACTGCTGTTCTTCCTGTTGCAGCAGCGGCACCGGCTGCGGCATGTGCTGGGCCTGCAGCACGACGCGCACGACAATCTGGCTGAGCGGTTGGAGGCGAAGCTGGCCGGCACGGTGGCGCGCGCCGAGTCCGCGGTGGCCGGCGACCCGTTGTTCTGGCCGCGGGCCGAGTTCGACGCGTTGGCGAAGCGCTGGCCGGAGCTGGCGGAGAGCTACGGCCCGGACTGGGACGAGCACCGTGCCCGGATCGAGCGGGACATGTCGCTGAAGTCGGGCGCGGGCCTGCATGTGCTGCCCGCTTCGGTGGCTGGTCTGGCCGCCTACGCCGGCGCCGACGGTGACCCTGCCGCCCGGCCGGTCCGGGATGCCTACGCCCGCACGCTCACCGCGGCCGCGATCAACTGGCCGCCGGAGCGTAACGCCGCCTGCTGGTGCGGTTCCGGTGCGAAGTACAAGAAGTGCTGCCTGCCGCGGGCGCGTTCCTGAGATCAAAATCTTGACATGGTACGCGTCGGCATAGTCGCGTGCCTACCATGCGGCCGTGCTGCGCCGTCCAGGCCGTAGCGCCGCCGCCGGGCCCAGCCGGTCTGCCGTCACCCACATTCGGTGACGCTGTCGCGCCCAGGCATCCGCGCCGCCCGTCCGGTGGTCACCGCTCTCCTGAGACGTGGTGACCACCGGTGTCCGCCCATCTGGATTCTTCCGGCGGGACTGGTCCGGCGGCGGTCAGGACAGGGCGGCGGTCACGATGCGTTGCGAGACCACCGGCAGGTCGCCGCCCATCGTGAGCGTGTTCACCGAGTAGACCAGGCGCCGCGACAGGTCCAGGGTGGCGCCCATCCCGTTGTTGTAGCCGGGACGGTCACCGGATTTGCCCCACAGCTCCCAGCCGCCGAGCCGGATCCGGTTCAGCCCGGCGCTGTAGGTGGGGTCGGCGCCGTCCGGCCACGACGTGGCGTGTTCGGGAACCGTCAGCATCACCTCCAGCCAGCGCCGGGGGAGCAGCCGGCCGCCCAGCAGCGCGGTCAGGAAACGGTCCAGGTCGCCGGTCGTCGAGATGATCTCGGCGGCGGCCCATTGCAGGGACGGGTTGGCGCGGGTGACGTCCTCGTACACCCCGTCGACGAGTTCGTAGCCGCGGGCGTGCGGCCCGGGGATCGCCGTGTCGGTGCCGGGCAGGTAGGTGTGGTGCAGGCCCAGGGGGCGCAGGATGCCCCGGCGGATCGCGTCCGCGTACGGGCGCCCGGTGACCCGTTCGATGACCAGCCCGGCGACGATGTAGCCGACGTTGCCGTAGTCCTGCCGTTCGCCGGGGGTGTAGGGCGGCGGCTCGTTCCACAGCACCTGCGAACCGGGTGCGAACGTGTCGTAGCGGTGTTCCTTGAACCAGCTCCACGTCTTGTGCGGAATCGCGACGGCTTGCAGCCCGTGGGTGTGGTCGAGCAGTTGGCGCACTGTTCCCGTGTACCCCGGGGGAAGCCGGTCCGGGAGGATGCGCCGCACCGGCGCGTCGATGTCGATCAGGCCGTGCTGCGCCAGCTGCACCATCGCGGCCGCGGTGAACGTCTTGGTCATGCTGCCGATCCGGAACCGGGCGTCCCACGGCACCGGCGCCCCGGTCCGCAGGTCGGCGACCCCGGCCCGTCCCCGCCATCGGCCGTCGCTGCCCTCGACCCGGACCAGCGCGCCGCTGGCCCCCGCGTCCAGCGGTTCGATCGCGGCGGCCAGCGCCTCCCGGTTGATCGTGGTGCCGGCCGTGCGCACAGTGCCGGCGGCTCCCGCCGGCCCGATCGTGCCGGTCCCGGTGCCGGTGCGGTCGACGGCGCCGGCCGGTGTGCCGGTCAGGGCCAGGGTGCCGCCGGCGAGGGCGGCCGAGAGCAGGGCGCGGCGCTGCATGGTGAACCTCCGATGTGGATCCCCGTGGACGGGTTCACTCTGCCGCCGTGCGACGGCCGGGCCATCCGGGTCGGACCCCGGCAGATCCCGTATTCCGTGCCCCCGAGTCGTCTCGGGGGCGGGTCGGCGGAGGAGGGGGCCGGACGGGTGGCGGGTCTCCCCTTTCGGGCGACGGTGATCATGGGTGGGCGTCGATACGGTGCGGGCCATGAATCGCCTGCCGCGATCGGCGTTCTGGGTGGTGCTCAGTCTCGGGCTGGGCGTCGCCGCGGTCGTCGTCGCTCTTCAGATCAGCGCCGGGTCGCTGGCCCGCGCCGACGCGCTGGCCAGCACGCTGGGCATCCACGTCGCCTACCTCGTTCCGGTCGTCACGTTGCTGGCGACCATCCGGTCGGGGAAGGCGCCGGACGCGGAGGGGCCGGACGCGGAGGCGCCGCCGAGCCGGCGCCGGGATCTGCTGTTGTACGGCGCCGCCGTCGCGGTCGTTGTCGGGGCCGGGGCGGCGGTGCTGTTCGTGGTGAACGGTCCGGGCCGCGAGGACGGTCTGACGGGTGCCGACGTCGACCTGTGGGCCAGGGAGTCGGGGAGTCGTACCGTGCGGTTGAACGCGACGGTGCAGCGGGGCCCGGCGGACGGGCACCGGCTGTGGTTCGTGCTGCGGGTGCACGACGTCAACGGGCACAGCGAGTACTACCCGCGTCAGCGGATCAACCCGGAGGGCGACACTCCTCTGGTGGTGTCCGTCCCGGAGGACGCGAACCTGGGCCAGAAGCGGTCCGGCCGGATCTACGAGGTGGACGGCGCGACCGACGGGAAGCTGGTGGGTCACAGCCGGGACGGCGCCGCGATTCCGGTCGCCGACCTGGTGGAGCCGCCCTGCTCGGGGTGTGAGGTCTCGGACGAGGTGGCGTTGCCGTTCTCGCCGTGACCGGTGGGCGCCGCCGGGTGGCGCGCTGCGACGGTGCGCAGCGCGCCGCGTACCCGGTGACGGGGTTGATCTGTCAGTAGCGGCAGCGCAGGACGACGA
The DNA here is from genome assembly GCF_000962825.1 of Actinoplanes rectilineatus. Classification (GTDB taxonomy): domain Bacteria; phylum Actinomycetota; class Actinomycetes; order Mycobacteriales; family Micromonosporaceae; genus Actinoplanes; species Actinoplanes rectilineatus. Next base: position 36,514 of record NZ_JZKF01000012.1, on the reverse strand, counting down.
GGGTGTGGCGGGGGACCGTCACCTGGGTGGTGGCCCGGAAGGTCTTGCGGCGGGCGGCCAGCAGCGGGTCGGCGGTGTTCGCGGCGGTCTCCCAGGTGCGGCCGTAGTCGCGTGACGGCAGGGTGAAGGCGACGTCCTCGCCCAGCGGGTTGAACAGCAGCAGGAACGAGTCGTCTTTGATCTCTTCGCCGAGGGCGTCGCGTTCCGGGATGCCGTGGCCGTTGAGGAAGACGGTCATGGTCATGCCGCTGCGGGTGTTCCAGTCGGCCTCGGTCATGATTTCGCCGTCGCGGCGCAGCCAGGCGATGTCGGGCAGTTTCGAGTCTCCGGCCGGGTCGCCGGTGAAGAAGCGGCGGCGGCGGAAGATCGGGTGTTCGGCGCGCAGTTGCAGCAGGCGGCGGACGAAACCGGTCAGGACGTCGTAGCCGCGGGCGTCCTCCCAGTCCATCCACGACAGTGCGCTGTCCTGGCAGTAGACGTTGTTGTTGCCCTGCTGGGTGCGGCCCAGTTCGTCGCCGTGGGCGATCATCGGGACGCCCTGGCTGAGCAGCAGGGTGGCCAGGTAGTTGCGTTTCTGGCGTTCGCGCAGGGTGACGATCTCGGGGTCCTCGGTGGGGCCCTCGACGCCGCAGTTCCAGGACCGGTTGTGGCTTTCGCCGTCGCGGTTGCCCTCGCCGTTGGCGTCGTTGTGTTTGTCGTTGTACGAGACCAGGTCGTGCAGGGTGAACCCGTCGTGCGCGGTCACGAAGTTGATCGAGGCGATGGGGCGGCGGCCGTCGACTTCGTAGAGGTCGGAGCTGCCGGTGAAGCGGGAGGCGAACTCGCCGAGGCTGGCGGGTTCGCCGCGCCAGAAGTCGCGGACCGAGTCGCGGTATTTGCCGTTCCATTCGGTCCAGTTCGGCGGGAAGCCGCCCACCTGGTAGCCGCCGTCGCCGACGTCCCACGGTTCGGCGATCAGTTTCACCTGCGACACCACCGGGTCCTGGTTGACCAGGTCGAAGAAGGCGGCGAGGCGGTCCACCTCGTGGAACTCGCGGGCCAGGGCGGCGGCCAGGTCGAACCGGAAGCCGTCGACGTGCATCTCGGTCACCCAGTACCGCAGCGAATCCATGATCAGGCGCAGGGATTCGTGGTGGCGGACGTTGAGGCTGTTGCCGGTGCCCGTGGTGTCGTAGTAGTAGCTCTTGTCCTGGTCGACGAGGCGGTAGTAGGCCGGGTTGTCGACGCCGCGGAACGACAGGGTCGGGCCGAGGTGGTTGCCTTCGGCGGTGTGGTTGTAGACGACGTCCAGGATGACCTCGATGCCCTGGGCGTGCAGGGCTTTGACCATGGCTTTGAACTCCTGCACCTGGCCGCCGCCGCCGGCGAACGAGGCGTACCCGTTGTGGGGTGCGAAGAAGCCGATCGTGTTGTAGCCCCAGTAGTTGGTGAGTCCGCGTTCGATCAGCGTGCTGTCGTGCACGAACTGGTGCACCGGCATCAGTTCGACGGCGGTGACGCCGAGACCCTTCAAATACTTGATCATCGCCGGGTGGGCGAGGCCGGAGTACGTGCCGCGGACGTCTTCGGGGATGTCCGGGTGCTGGACCGTCATGCCCTTGACGTGTGCCTCGTAGATGACCGTCTCCCACATGGGGACCTTCAGCGGGCGGTCGTTGCCCCAGTCGAAGAACGGGTTCACCACCACCGAGCGGGGTGCGAACGGGGCCGAGTCGGCGTCGTTGTACGACCCGGGGTCGCCGAACTCGTAGGAGAACAGCGCCGGGTCCCAGCGGTAGTCGCCGTCGATGGCTTTGGCGTACGGGTCGAGCAGCAGCTTCGACGGGTTGCAGCGCAGGCCCCGGGACGGGTCGTAGGGGCCGTGTACGCGGTAGCCGTACCGCTGGCCGGGTACCACCCGCGGCAGGTAGCCGTGCCAGACGAGGGCTTCCCGTTCGGGCAGGTCGATGCGGGTCTCGGTGCCGTCCCGGTCGAACAGGCACAGTTCCACCCGGGTGGCGGCCTCGGAGAAGATGGCGAAGTTCGTCCCGCCCCCGTCGTAGGTCGCGCCCAGCGGATACGGGTTGCCCGGCCAGATTTTCATGCCGCCTCCTTCCCCGAGTGGGGCCCGCCGAAAACAACCTGTGTCGATGACCTCATGTCCGGAGCCCGGTCAGCAGAAGATCCAGGTAGCGGTGGGTGAGTGCCGGGCGGGCGGCGGCGTCCGGCTCCAGGGTCGCGGCGTAGACGATTCCGCAGATCAGGCGGGTGATGTCGGCCGCGGTGAGGCCGGGGCGGATCGCTCCCGCGCGCTGGGCGCGGTCGAGCAGCAGCGTGTTGAGGCCGGCGAGCCGGGCGACCACTTCGGCGGTGCGCGGCAGGACGTGGTCCGGCGCGGAGAAGACCGGTGGGATGGCGGGGTCGGCGAGCAGGGCGTCGATGCCGGCGAGGAGCAGGCCGGTGAACGCGGTTCCCGGGTCGTCCTCGGTCAGGGCGTGTTCGCCGCGGGCCGCGAGGGCTTCCAGGCCGGGCAGGGCGATCGTCTCGAGGAGGGCTTCGGGGGTGGGGAAGTGCCGGTAGACGGTGGCGACGCCGACGGCGGCGGCGCGGGCGACCTCGTTGAGGCGCAGGGGGGTGCCCTCGTCGACGAGGCGGCGGCCGGTCTCGACGATCTGGTCCCAGTTGCGGGCGGCGTCTCTGCGCAGGCTCATGTGACCGAGGATAAACGGATGGGTCATCCGCTTGATGCTACGGTGAAGTGGATAGGTTATCCGCAACGCTGATCGGGGAGACCATGCAAACGCACCAGACGATCGAGGTGGGCGGGCTGACCCGCACCTACACCCTGATCACCCCGGACGGCGGGCACGACCGGCTGGTACTGGTCCTGCACGGATCAGGGCAGACCGCGGCGACCCACCGGACGTTCACCGGCAACGCCTTCGACGGGCTGCGGCGGAGCGCGGTCGCCTACCTCGACGGGATCGGCCGGCAGTGGAACGACGCCCGCAAACAGAGCCGGGCCAAGGCCCGGATCCGCGGCATCGACGACGTGGGTTTCGCCGCGGCGGTCGCCCACCGGCACGGCACCGGCCTTCCGGTGTACGCCGTGGGCTACTCCAACGGCGGCGGCCTGGTGATCCGTCTCCTGCACGAACGGCCCGACGTCGTCGCGGGCGCGGTGGTCGTCGCGGCCCAGCAGCCCGCGGCGGACAACTTCCTGGTCCCCGGGCTGCCGGTGGTGCCCCGGCCGGTGCTGCTGATCCACGGCACCAAGGACCGGATCGTGCCGTACGCCGGAGGCGAGATGGCGAAGTGGGCGCAGATCGCGTTCCGGTCCGGCGGGGCGATGCTGTCCTCGCCGCAGACCGCCGCCTACTTCGCCGGGCGCAACGGGATCACCACGCCGCCGCAGACCGCCGACCTCCCGGCGAGCGCCCCGGGCCGCACCTCGGTGAGCCGCACCGATTACCGGCAGGAGGGCAGACCGCCGGTCACGCTGTACACCGTCCACGGCGGCGGCCACACCATCCCGGGACCGGTCGACTCACCCGCGCTGATGGGCCGCACCGGGCACGACATCCACACCGCCGCCGCGATCGAGGAGTTCCTCGGCTTCTAGGACAGGGCTCTGGAGACCCTTGTACCAGGCGATCTTCTCCTTGACCCGCTGCTGCTCCCGGCGCAACCGCGTGACCTTCTCGTCGATCTCCCGGTCGTGTTCCTCCAGCAGGGCGGCGCGCTGCTCGTCGGTGCCGCCGGTGCTGAGCAACTCGGCGAACCGGCGCAACCGTGCGATCGGCATGCCCGAGTCGCGCAGACAGCGCAGCAGGCCCAGCCGCGACAGGTCGTCGTCGTCGAAGACCCGGCGGCCCCCGGACGTGCGGCGGATGCCGTGCAACAGGCCGATCTTCTCGTAGTAGCGGATCGTGTCGATGCTGACCCCGATCCGGCCGGCCGCCTCGCCCGGCGTGTAAGGCACGATGATCCCCCGATATCGACGGTGATGGGTGCGGGGAACACTACCGGCTTTTCTGGCAGGCCGAGGTTCTGGCGCGGTGGAACACGGCAGTGCTACTCAGAGTCATGACACCGCGCCTGCACTTCACCCCGCGCGTGGGGGAGCTCGGCGAGTTGCTCGGCGTGGCCGTCGACGGCGGCCGCTACCGGCTGTTCCACTCCCAGGGCTCGGCGGTCTCCGACGACCTGGTGCTGTGGACCGAGACGGGCGAGGCCGGTGAGGCGCCGGCCGGGCAGCGGTTCTTCCCCCTCGGGCCGGACTGGGTGGACCTGCGTCCGGACGCCGACGGGCGGATCGGATTCGGCATCGGCGGCTACGACGGGTCCGTGTTCACCGCGCGGGCCCGGGGCGTGTTCGGCTGGGGCGGCGTCGGCATGCCGGTCACGTTCGCCGACGCGGCCGGGCGGCGCTGCCTGGTGGCGGGGGTCGGCGGATCGGTGAGCCTGCCCTGGGTCCTGTCGGTCCGCGACGACCGGCTGTTGGCCGCGCCGCACCCGCACCTGGACCGCTACCTGATCACCGGTGCCGCGGGCCTGACCGTCGCCGGCGGCGAGATCCGCGACCACGGCGAGGTGATCCTGCGGATGCCGGCCGGCGGGGAGACGGTGGTGCTGGCCGACGGCGACATCGTCGAGGCCGCCGTCGAGGGCGTCAGCGGCCTGGGTGCCGCCCGCCGCCGCGGCCCGGCCACCCCCGGCGCCCGGATGATGCGCTTCGCCTGATCCGGGGCGTTTGCGGCCGTGGTCTGCGGGCATCCCCAGCTCATGCCAGCACGTGAGGAACTTCCCGACACCCTGAAACGGTCCCCGAAGAAGGCCCAGGACACCTTCCTCAAGACCCACGACTCCGCCGTCGACCAGTACGGCGAAGGCGAACGCGCCCACCGCACCGCCTTCGCCGCCGTGAAACACTCCTTCGAGAAGATCGGCGACCACTGGGAGACCAAGGAACAGAAGGGCCCCAGCGACGAGGGCCGCGCGGGGAAGACCGCCGGCGGGGTGGACGCCAACGCCAGCAAGGCCCACCTGCTCGACGTGGCGAAACGCCTCGACGTCACCGGCCGGTCCCGGATGACCAAGCCGGAACTGGTCGACGCGATCCGCAAGGCCAACGACCGGGAGACGCGGCGTGCCCGTCAATGACCTCGACGAGTTCGTCAGCGCCCAGGACGGTGTCCACGAACAGGCGCTCGCCGAACTGACCGCCGGCGGCAAACGCAGCCACTGGATGTGGTTCGTCTTCCCGCAGGTGGCCGGGCTGGGCATGAGCCCGACGGCGCAGCGCTACGCGATCCGCGACCTGGCGCAGGCCCGCGCCTACCTGGCCCACCCGGTCCTCGGGCCCCGGCTGTCCGCGTGCGCGTCGGCGCTGCTGCGGCACCGGGGCACGAGCGCCACCCGGATCCTCGGCAGCCCCGACGACCTGAAACTGCGGTCGTCGATGACCCTGTTCGCCCGGGCGGCCGACGACCCGGCCCTGTTCGAGGAGGTCCTGGACGCCTTCTACGACGGACCCGACCAGCGGACCCTGGACATCCTGGACGCTCAGAAGTCGTAGACGGTGACCGGCACGTCCCGCTCACACAGGGCGGCACGGATCAGCGGCTCGATCAGCGTCCACTTGCCGCCGGCCAGCCCGCACCCGATCCGCGGCATGTGCACGGACGCCTGACGTTCCGCGGCCGCGGTCGCGAGCGCGGCCAGGCACCGTTCGACCGCGTCGTAGCGGATCGGCGGCCCGCCGCTGCCGGTACGCATCCCGTGCTGCCCGATCATGTTGGCCACCGCGACGTCCGGAGCCACGGGCACGACCTGGATCGCGCCGAGCCCGAAGTCGTTGCCGGCCCGCCCGCGATGCCACTGCCGGTAGGCCCGCTCCGGTTCGGGCCACCGCCGTGACACCGCGACCACGAACCCCTTGCCCCACCCGCCGAGGTCGTTGCACACATGCGCGACGATCTTCGGCCCCTTGGCCTGCGGACTGGTCGCGTCCCCTTTGATGATCGTCAACGGCGTCACCCGCGTGATCCTAGACGTGGGCGGCTACCTGGGTGGCCGCGTGGACGCGGTCACGGCCGGCGTTCTTCGCGGCGTACAACGCGGTGTCCGCTCGTTCCAGCAGGCGCTCGACGGACTCCGTGCCGTCCCAGGTGGCGTGCCCGATGCTGCAGGTCTCCGCGCCCGGAGTCGCCGCCCGCACCCGTTCCAGCACCGCGTCCGCCTCCCGCGGCGTGCAGTCCGGCAGTGTGATCGCGAACTCCTCCCCACCCCAGCGGGCGATCAGGTCGCCCGGCCGCAGTTGGGCGCCGAACGCCGCCGCGGCCCGTTGCAGCATGTCGTCGCCGGCCTGGTGGCCGTGGGTGTCGTTGTACCGCTTGAAGTGGTCCAGGTCGGCCACCGCGACGGTCAGCGGACGGCCGCCGGCCCGGGCCCGGTCCAGGGCCCGCCGCAGGTCGTCCTGCCAGGCCCGCCGGTTGGGCAGGCCGGTCAGGGTGTCGGTGAAGGCCATGTGTTCCAGGCGGTGCAGCAGACGCTCGTGTTCCACGGCGAGGGCTGTCTCGTCGGCGAGCAGGGCGACCGCCCGGGTGCGGTGGTCGTCGATGGAGGCGATGCGGTGTCTCCAGCCGGCGACGAGCATCGCGACGACCACGCCGCCGGACACCACCGGATGCCACATCATGGAGGCCGCGCCGACCCGCTGGAGCAGGGCGGCGGAGACCCGCGGGTCCTGGGCCGGGTCGGCGAGGAAGACCGGTTCGCCGCTCTGGTAGACCAGCCCGACCATCGAGGCGCTGTCCAGCGGCACCCGGGTGCCGAGCACGTCGCTGCCGGAGGTGCGGGTGGCGACCAGGGTGTCGTCCTGCAGTTCGAGCAGGGCGACGCTGTCCGCGCCGGCCAGGTCGAGGACGGCGGCGATGATGGTGTCGCGGGCGTCCTCGCCGGCGCGGATGCGGCGGGCGGTGGTGGAGACCGCGGCCAGCAGCCGGTCGGTCTCCCGGGCGGCGGTGACGTCCTGCAGCTGGATGAGGGTCCACTGGCCGCCGGCGTCGGCGCCCGCGCTGAGCCACACCCAGCGTTCCGAGCCGTCCGGCCGCAGGAAGCGGCGTTCCCCGCCGATGGCGGTCTCACCCTGCAGGTAGGGGCGGGCGCTGTCGCCGACGAGTTCGGTCTCGGTGCGCCCGGCGAGTTCGCAGAAGGCCGGGTTGACGGCGATCAGGGTGCCCCGGTCGTCGGCGATGGCGACCCCGGCAGGGGAGGCGTGGAACAGGCTCTCGAAGCGCCCGGCGACCGCGGCCGCCTGGTCACGGGCGGTGCCGAGTTGCCGTTGCCGGCGGCGCAGGACGTGGTGCAGCAGCGTGCCGAGCAGGCCGGCCAGGATGAGCTGACCGGCGTAGTACCCGAGTTCCGGGGTGCGCAGCCGGGGTTCGGCGGCGACTGTCGCGGCCCAGCCCGCGCATCCGAGCAGCCCGGCGGTGGCCGCGATGCGCCGGGAGGTGACGGCGACGCTGATGCCGACGATGGCCAGCATCAGGGTGGTGGTGTGGTGCAGGCGGCCGGTGAGGGCGATCAGGGCGATGCCGGAGACGGGCAGGGCGAACGCCAGTGCCGTGCCCCATCGCTGCCGCCATCCGGTGTTCAAAGGCTGCCCCCTTCGCCGCCACTGTCGGTCGCCGGCGGCCGAAGTTGAACGGATCCGGGGACCCGCCGCCCGCAAGACCGCCGCCGTACCCCCGATAAGGGATGAAACGCCGCGAAAAACCCCACGTCCGGGTACGCGGGCCGTGAGGATCGCGTCATGCGACCGGCGTCCGCGTGTGCCCTGCTGCTGACCGCTGTCCTGGCCGGCGGCTCCGGCCCGCCGCCGGCTCCGGCGTCCGGCCGGGCCTCCCCGTCGTGCGCGCGAGGAAGCGGGCGCAATGCCGGACTCGACCGGATCCTCGCCGATCCGCGGCTGGCCGGCGCCACCGTGGCGGTCGAGGTCCGCGACGCCGAGCAGGGTGTCACGCTCTACGCCCGGGACGCCGACCGGCGGGTGCTGCCCGCGTCGAACCAGAAGCTGCTCACCGCGGCGGCCGCCTTCGAGGTGCTGGGCCCGGCCTACCGGTTCCGGACCGGCGTGGCCACCGGTCCCGCCGGTGACCTGGTCCTCACCGGGCAGGGCGATCCGACGATGACCCCCGCCCGCTACGACGCCCTGGCCGCCGCGGTGGCCGCCGCCGGGATCACCCACGTCCCCGGCGGCCTGGTCGCCGACGACTCCTGGTTCGACCGGGTGCCGTACGGGCTGGACTGGTCGTGGCAGGACGAGCCGGAGGCCTTCGCCGCGCCGGTCTCCGCCCTCACGTTCGCCGCGGATCCCGGCGGGGACACCGCGGCCGTGGCGGTCCGGTACGCCCCGGGCGCGCGGCCCGGCCGGCCGCCGCGGCTCGTGACGGTCCCGCCGGCGGTCGCCCTGGTCGACGCCGCCACCACCGGCCCGCCCGGGTCGCCGGACACGATCCGCGTGACGCGGGCGCACGGCTCCGCCACGGTCACCGTCACCGGTGCGGTCCCGCAGCGGGGCGCGGCCGGCACGCGACTGGTGGCCGTCGCCGATCCGGTGGCCGTCTCCGCCGGGCTGTTCCGGCGGGCACTGCTGCGGCACGGGGTGACGGTCGCCGGGCGTACCCGCGTGGTGGTGCCCGGAAGTGACCGCGCGCGGCGGCGGACGGTCGCGGCGCAGCTCTCCGCCCCGCTGGCCGTCCTGGTCCGGCCGATGCTCAAACGCTCCGCCAACGGTCCCGCGGAACTCCTGGTCAAGGCGATGGGCCGGGCCGGTTCGCCCGGAACGCCGGGCAGCTGGCCGACCGGCCTGGCCGCGGCGCGTACCGCCCTCGGTGCGCTGACCGTGGACATGTCCACCACGACCCTCGGCGACGGCTCGGGTCTCAGCCGCCGCAACTGGCTCACCGTCCACCAGCTGGCGAACCTGCTGACCGCCGCCCGGAGCCGCCCGTGGTTCCCGGACCTTTTGGCCGCCCTGCCGGTGGCCGGTGACCCGGATCCACTCGTGGGCGGGACGCTGCGGTCGAGGTTCCGTGGCACGCCCGCGGCCGGCCGGTTACGGGCGAAGACCGGGACGTTGACCGGCGTGAACGCCTTGTCCGGCTATCTCACGATAAATCCGGGCGAAACGCTGGTCGTCGCCGCCATCGTCAACAACGCCACTACCCCCGTCAGTGACATTCTGGACGCCCTTGTGGTCTATCTGTCCGCGGAGAAGACCTTCACCAGGGCCTGTTCCACCTCGGCCGCGGTGACACCGCCGCCGGGCAGGGCCGCGACCACCGCCGCCGCCAGCGCCTCGTGATCCCGGGCGGTGCGGGTGCGCGCCGCTCCCAGGGTCTGCTGCAGGTAGGACGTCGCCGACCAGTACCGGTTGACGGTCCCGTCCGGGTTGCGGGAACCCGGCGGCGCGGTCAGCACGTCGTCGGTCGTCAGGACCGCCGAGCACAGCGCCGCCCGGACGTCCCGGTCCTTGAGCAGTGCCAGGAACTCGCTCTTCGTCATGGTGTCCCCCTCGTCCGGGCCGGTCAGCCCCCACGGTCCGGTGTCGTCCTCCCGCGCCGTCACGTACCGGGCGGAGAAGTGCGCATGGCCGGTGTGCGGGCCGGCCCCCTGGTAGGGGCGAGCCGTCCATCCCCAGGACCGCGACCAGATCCGCCGGCGGTGGATGACGTTCTGCAGCCGGTCGTCGAGCCCGGCGCGATGCCGGTTCACGACGGTGGCGACGATCCGGTCCATCGACCATCCGGCCGGCCAGGGGCCGCTCGCGTCCACGTCGATCGCGTGGACCTCGGGGCGGGAGTCGGCGTCGGTGAACGGTGTCCGCGCGCCCGGCGTGTCGTCCGGGTTGTGGTCGCTGACCGTGTCGCGGTGCGCCCGGTCGCCGACGCTGCCGTCGCTGCTCCGGTCCCGGCCCGGGGCGAGCCGGTCGATCTCCGCGCGCAGCACGCCCAGACACCGAACCAGCACCCAGCCTGCCATGCCCCGTGCAACGACCGATCGCGGACACGGGACACGGCAGGCGCGGATACTACGAGCAGGTGTTGAGCATGGTCTGCAGGGCGGTCTTCTCCGCCGACTGCAGGGTCAGCGCCCAGTAGTACTTGACCGCGATCCACATCTTGGCGTACGTGCAGCGGTAGGAGGTCACCGAGGGCTGCCACGTCGACGGGTCCTGGTCACTCTTGGACTGGTTGACGTTGTCGGTCACCGCGATCAGCTGCGGGCGGGTCAGGTCGTTCGCGAAACTCTGCCGCTTGGTGGTGGTCCAGGCGCTGGCGCCGGAACGCCACGCCTCGGCGAGCGGCACGACGTGGTCGATGTCCACGTCGGACGCGGCGGTCCAGGTGGCGCCGTCGTACGGCGAGTACCACGACCCGGAGGTCGAGGCGCACGCCGAGTCGGTGACGACGCTGGTGCCGTCGCGCTTGAGCACGGTCTCGCGCGTGTTGCAGGTGCCGGAGATCGTGATCCAGTGCGGGAACAGATCCCGGTCGTAGGTGCTGGCATTCGCCTCGGCGGCGACGGTCAGCGCATTCAGATAGGTCTGTGCCGTTGCCGTGGAGGGGATTCCGGTCGGCGCGGCCTGGGCCGGGGCAGCCATCAGGCCGACGGCGACGGCGACCGTGGCCGCCAACGCCAGAATGCGGGGGACGAGGGGACGGGCGAACGATTCCATGCGAGCTCCCATCTCGGGGTACGTCCATGTCGGACGTCATAGAGATACGGGAACCGAAAGTCTCCAGATGATGACGGACGTGAATTTCTTGTGTCAGAACAAAAAAGAACAAAACCGCCATCGAGTACGCGTCGCGAACAGTTCCGCAAAACCACTGCTCCCGGCGTTTCCCGCGATCGAGGGGCGGCCCGGGTCCGCCGACCGGTGTTCCGGTCCGGCCGCCCGATCGTCCGGTCAGTGCGGTGTCGCGACGTCCGCCTGGGCGGCCCGCAGCGCGGCGGTGACGTCGTGGTCCGGTCCGACCGGCGACCAGCCGACCGCGGCCCGCACCCCGGCGCCCGACAACTCCAGGTGCAGGCGGGCGATCACCAGGTCGGCGCTGTCCGGTCCGCAGCGGGTGAGCACGATGCCGAACACGGTGTCGCCGATCCGGGCGACCACGTCGCTGTCGCGCAGCGTACGGCGGGCGGCGTGCGCGGTGGCCTGCAGATAGGTGTGCCCGCCGTCGGCGACCGCGTGCAGCGGGTCCAGCGACAGCACCGCGACGACGGCCGGGGCGGGCAGCAACTCCCGCCGGTGCTGGGCCAGGGCCAGTACCCGTTCCCAGGCCTGCCGGTCCGGCAACCCGGTGACCGGGTCGGTGGCGGTGCCCAGCTCGGTACGCAGCAGCCAGTTCGCCGACCGGTCGTGGGCGCGGTCGGCGGCCAGCGCGGTGCTCAGCAGCCGGCCCAGCATCGCCAGCAGCGACTCGGCGCCCGACATCCGCGGGTCGTCGACGTGTTTCTGCGGATCCATGCCGCAGATCGCGCCGAACAGGCTGCCGTCCGGTTCGGTGATCACCGCCGCGGCGTAGGTGCCGACGGTCAGGTGCCGGTTCGACGGCGAGGCGGCGTACTGCGGCACGGCCTGGGCGTCGCGGGCGACCGTCGGGGCGTTCCCGGCGACCATGTGCATGCAGTACGTGTCCTGCCACGCCTGGCCGGAGCCCTGCCGCAGCCCGTACCCGTTGTCGGCGTCCAGATAGAGATAGGTCTGCCGGCCGTCCTCGACCCGGGTCACCGCCCAGAACGCCAGCGGCATCCGCTCGTGCAGATAGTCCAGCACGATCCGGGCGGCGTTCTCGAACGTCGCGGCCGGCGGCGGCACGGGCTCACCGGGGTCGAGCGGCTGCAGCGCCGCCCGCAGCACCGGAGCGGGCTCCTCGGTACGCGCCGCGGGCGGGGCCGCCGTGGCGGGCACCGCGGTGGCGTCCGCGGGCAGGGTGAACGTGAACCGGGAACCGTGACCGTCCGGGTTGGCGGACGCGCCGATCGTGCCGCCGTGCCGTTCCACGATCCGTTTGCAGATGCCCAGCCCCAGGCCGGTGCCGCTGTACCCGCCGCCGGTGTGGGCGCGGTGGAAGTCGTCGAAGATGCCGGCGTGCTGCCCCTCCGGGATGCCGATGCCGTTGTCGTCGATGGTGACCGTGACGAACCCGCCGGCCTGCCCGGTGCGGATCCGCAGGTGCGGGACGACCCCGGCGGCGGTGTACTTGATCGCGTTGCTGATCAGGTTGTCCAGCAACTGGCGCAGCAGGACCGGGTCGGCGTGCACCGGATGCAGCTCACCCAGGTCGAAGACGGGCACCGGCCGGCCGGTGCTCTCGGCCTGGTCGATGCGGGCGACGGCGATGTCACGGACCACCTCACCGAGCATGGTCATCGTCGGTGCGGCGACCGCGTCACGGGCCGTCGTGTACGCCAGCAGATCGTTGATCAGGTTGCGCATCCGGACGGCGGCCCGCGACACCCGGGCCAGGCCGTCGCGGGCCTCGGCGGCGTCCGGGTGCGGCGAGTCGAGGAACGTCTCCGCCAGGCTCTCGGTCCAGCCCTCGACGGTGGCCAGCGGGTTGAGCAGGTCGTGCGCGACGACCCCGGCGAACGAGGCCAGCTCGCCGCGGTGCCGCCGCTCGGCGGTGACGTCGTGGAAGACGGTGACCGCGCAGCGTACCCCGTCCAGATCACCCGGCAGGGCCTGCGCGCTGATGCTCAGGATCCGCCCGTCCGGCACGTTCGCGTTGCGGACCAGCACGTCCTGCCCGCGTACGATCTGCCCGTCCAGCGCCCGCCGGTACGGCATCTCGTCCGGCGGCAGCGGCGACCCGTCCGGCCGGAACAGCCCGTAGTCGCCCGGATCCGGCACCCGGTCCCCGCCGGGGGTGCCCATCAGGTCCCGGACCGCCGGATTGCGCAACAGCACCCGGCCCTGCTCGTCGATGACGGTCAGCCCCTCGGTCATCGCGTCGACGATCGCGTTCATCAGGGCGGCCTGATTCCCGGCCGCCTGCTTCTCGGCGCGCATCTCGGCGATCAGGGCGGCCCGCTCGTCACGGCCCAGCGCCAGCGCCAGGCCCACCACCGCGATCATGCCGACGAACGCCTGGGCGACCAGGGCGCGGGCCGGATGCGACGCGATCTGCGCGAACACCCCGTAACCCCGCAACGTGCACAGGATGGCGACGGTGCCGAAGAGCAGATCGTGGACGACCACGAAAGCGGTGTGCAGCCGGGAACCGGCCCACACGGTCATCACGATCACCGCGAAGGCCAGCGGCAGCGTCTGGTGGATGCCGAACACCGTGGCGTACGCGGCGGCCGACAGCAGCAGCACCGCCAGGTACTCCACCTGACGGGCCGGGTGCGCCGCCGACCACCGGTCCCGCAGCACCCGCCACCAGCCCGGCCCGAGCAGATGATGGGCGACCAGATGACCGATGCGCAGGCCGGTGACCCCGATCAGCAGGATGCTCACCGTGTTACGGGTCAGCCACACCGCCGTGGCCGGCCACGAGTAGTGGCCCTCGACCAGCCACACCCCGGTCGGCCCGAGCAGCGCCCCGCACGCCGTGGCCAGGAACGACGCGGTCGCCAGCCGCCACAGCTCGGCGGTACGCGCCAGCGGCCGGTCCCCGCCGCCACCCCACAGGTGCGGCAGCCAGCGGCGGAACAGGCGGACGAAGACGAGCGCCTGCACGAGGTTGGCCACCACGAACCAGGCGGCCAGCGGCGCGGGCGCGCCGGTCGCCACGTTGACGACCATGGTGACCGCGGCGAGCGCGAGGACGTCCAGGAACCGCCAGCGGGACGTGCACTGCACCAGGAACCAGACCGCGGAGACGCCGGCCGCCGGCCACACCAGGCTCAGGTTGGTGGCGTCCATGACGGTCAGCCGGCCGGCGTAGGTGGCCAGCAGGTACAGCGCCGCGAACCCTAGGGTGCGCAGCGCCGAGGTCCGCCGGCTCACCACCGGCCCTGTCGTCGGTCTACCCCTGCCCTATCGGCGGGCACGCCACCCGGTTGAGCCGCTCGGCGGACCGTGCGGGGCCGGGCGCCGGCCACACCCCGACCCGCGTGACCGAGACCGACGCGGGATCCGTGGTCACCAGGGCGCCGACGGCGGCTTCCTGCCGGCCTGGAGATCGTCGACGAGTCGCAGCACCGCCTCGGAACCGCCCTGCTCGGAGACCCAGCGACTGACCACACAGGCGGCCTGCAGGTACGACCGGTCGTTGAGGTCGCGGGTGGCCGCGGCCCAGTCGGCGCTGACCACCGGCAGGGCCTCCTCCCAGGGCAGCAGGCACCGGTCCGCCTCGGACTCGGGCCGCAGATACCGCTCGTCATCGGAGATCAGCACGGCCAGGCCCTCGTCGAACCAGTCCGGCACGTCCGACGCGGCCGAGCCGAGCCGCTCGTGCAACTCGGCGTGCGCCAGCTCGTGGGTGGCGATCACCTCGTTCGCGCCCGCCGGGGCGAGCATCAGCGACCACCGGCCGAGCGCCCGGCCCTTCTCCCCACCGCCGCCGAGCCGCCGGTAACACTCGGACGTCGAACAGATCAGCACCCGCGGGTCGCTGACCCGGCCGCCGTAGAACGTGCTGATCCGCCGGTCGGCGGCGTCCAGCATGCGGCGGTAGGCGTCGTCGTCCCGGTCGGCGTAGACCCCGTCGGCGATCTCACTCAGCCCGTAACACTGCGGGCAGGCGGCCGCGGCGACCACCGGCGCCCCCACGGCCAGGCCCACCGTGGCGGCCGCCACGAGCGTCACGGTCACGGCGGCCACGATGATCCATCGGCGTGTGCGCATCCCGGAAGGGTACGTGCGTCCATCCTTTGTCGACCCCGATACGGCATGGTGTACCCGGAGGGCTCAGGTCTCTTCACTCGTGGTTCGCCGGTGGAAGGTGGGAAACGTGACGACGTCCGTGGAACAGGTGCGTCAGGCACCACCGCAACCGTTCAGCGCACGGGAACGCTGGGTGCTGCTCGCCGCCTCGTTCTGGCTGGTGGCGGGGCTGCAGCTGGACGCGTACGCGCACGCCACCACCCCCGAGCTGGAGACGTTCTGGACACCGTGGCACGGGGTGCTCTACTCCGGCATCGCGGTCTCCGGCCTCACCCTGGTGTGGATCATGCGGTCCCGGCTGCCGGGCATCCCGACCTACCGTGACGTGCTGGCCCTGCCGAACGCGCTGCGCCTGCCCCTGGCGGGCATGGCGTCGTTGCTGGTCGGCGGCGGCGTCGACACGCTGTGGCACAACCTGTTCGGCATCGAACGCGACATGGAGATCTTCGTCAGCCCCAGCCACGAGTTCATCATCCTCGGCATGGTGCTGGTGGCGATGGGCCCGGCCCTGATGCTGGCGACGAGCTCCGGCCGGACCCTGAGCGCGGGCGGCGCCTGGCTGCTGGGCCTGTCGACGCTGCTGGCGACCCTGCCGGTGCACATCTACACCCTGCACGCCTCGGCGATCGGGTTCCGCCACATCGGCAGCGGCGCGCAACGGTTCCCGGTGTTCTCACCGGACTCCCAACTGATCCACGGCTACGTCTTCAGCACCGTGCTGCTCCTCCTGCCGCTGATCATGATCGGCCGCCGCTGGCGGATCCCACGGGGCCTGCCGGGCGCGACGATCGCCGTGCTGGCCCTGCTGATGCACCTGATGTTCGACTCGGAGGACTCGTGGTGGCCGGCGGTCACCCTGGCGGTGACGGTGCTGGTCCTGGAAGCGGCGTTCCGGATCGCCAACCGGCTGGTGCGGCTGTCGCCGAACGCCCGCTGGACCCTGTTCGGCCTGATCGCGCCGCCCGCGGCGTGGGGAACGGTTCTGGCGGCCGGCACCGTGATCGAGGGAAGCGTCGGCTTCAACATCCACATCATCACCGGCTTGCTGACGTTGACGGCCCTGACCGGCGCGGCGACGGTGCTGGTGACCCGAAGCGTCCAGCACCTGCCGGAGTGAGTGTTCCTGTCTTCCCGGCGGCGCCTGTCCGGCGGGGTGTGACGGCACGCAGGTGGGTGACGGTGTGGCTGGCGGTCGCGGCGGGCCTGATCTCGGCGGGCGGCCCGGCAGCGGCCCACGCGGGCGGCCTGACGGCGACCGACGCGCAGGGAACCGTCGTGTCGGTGAGCCCGGCAGTGCCCGGCCTGACCGTCGAGGCGATAGAGAACGGTGCCCGGCTCCGCCTGCACAACGCGACAGCCACCCCGGTGACGGTGTCCCCGGGCGGCGGCACGGCGACCCCCGCCGTGGCCGCCCCCGGCACCACACTGACCTGGATGGACACCCGTTGCACCCCGGACGGCCGCTCGGTCGCACCGGGCGCCGTGGTGCCGTGGACGATCACCCTGACCGCGGGCGGCACCCCGGTGACGGTGACCGGCGTTCTGACCGGCGGCCGACCGCCCCTCTCGCCGCTCTGGTGGGCCGCGGTACTGGCCGTGGCCGCGGCAGTCGTCCTCCTGGCCCGCCGATCCCGTGCCGCCACCGGCTCTGCCCGGCGTCTCGCCAAGCGGGGTGACCTGCTGCTGGCCGCCTGCGGGACGGTCGCGGCCGTGGCGTCGATCGGGCACGTGGCCGGGTCGACCCTGGCCGTGGAATCCGCGCCGATGGCGGGTACGTTCCTGAGCGCGGCCGGCATCAACCTGCTCGCCTGGCCGTTGATCCTGGGCGGTGCCTGGACGACGTTGCGAGGACGGGCCGCCGGAGTACTCGCCGTGTGCGCCGGCGCAGCCTTGACGGCGGTGTTCGTGCTGCCCGACGTCACCGCGTTCCACCGGGCCGTCCTGCCGTTCGCGGGCGCGGCGAACGTCGAACGCGCCCTGGTCGTCGTCGCCCTCGGACTGGGCACGGGAGTCGCGGTGGCCGGCGCCGGCGTCCTCCGCGACCTGGCCGCACGACAGTCGACATCGCCGGGGCCGTCATGAGCCGCGGTCCCGATCGGATCGGCCCGACCAGGATGTCCTGCAGAGGGCGGGCGCGTCGCGGGGAAGAGGCGGGACGGATCGGTTGCGGTCGGTGGGGTGTGGCGCGTACCCGGAGAAATCTTTTGATCCTGCTGGTGGCGTTGACGGTCGCCGGGTGTGCACGGCAGGAAGCGGCCCGGGCGGAACCCGCGGTCTGCGGCTCACCGGCAGCCGGAGCGGTCCGGGTGGACGCGGGCCTGCGTGCCGGACGGGCGGAACCGGCGCCGCACCGGGTCGAGGTGGCCGAAGGCGGCACGGTGCAGCTCGGGGTGAGCGCGGACGTGGACGCCGAAGTGCACGTGCACGGATACGACCTGGTCTTCCCGGTACGGCCGGACCAACCCGGATGCGTGCTGTTCGTGGCCACGCGGAGCGGCCTGTTCGACGTCGAGGCCCATCCGGAGACGCTGTTGCTGCAGATCGAGGTCCGATGATCCCGGTCGCGCCCGGCACGGATCGTGACGTGCGGGTGCTCGCACACGGCGTGGGCAGCGCGGCGGACCTGCCGCTGCCTCTCGACCTGGTGTTGCAGGCGGGCGCGGCGACCGTGGTGCTCTCCTTCCTGATCGTGGCGATCTGGTGGCGCCGGCCCCGCCTCACCGAGGCATCCGGCGATCTCGCGAGCGACCCGGATGACCAGCGGGAGCGCGGCTCCGGGCGGCGGCTGGCCTGGCTTCGTGGCCTGGTGCTCCTGCTGTCGGTGTACCTGCTGGTCAACGCCTTCACCGGCCCGCACGGTCCGCTGAACCCGGCGGCGCACGCCCTGTTCGTCTGGTTGTGGGTCGGCCTCGTGCCGGTCAGTGTCGTGTTCGGGCCGGTGTGGCGGTCGGTCAATCCGCTGCGCACGGTGTTCCGGATACTGCGCCTGCCCGCCGGTGGGCTGCGCCCGCTGCCGCCCGGCACGGTCGGCGGATCCTGGCCGGCGGCGGTGTTCCTGCTGGTCTTCGTCTGGTTCGAGCTCATCGCCCCCGATCACGGCGATCCCCGTGCGGTCGGTGCGTTCCTTGCCGGGTACGCGGCCGCGCAGCTCTTCCTCGCGACGCTGCGCGGGCAGCAGTGGTTCGCGCGCGGCGACTGCTTCGAGGTGTACTCGACCCTCGCCGGTCGGCTCAGTCCCTTCCGGCGGCTCGCCCCACTCCGCCGGCGAAAGCCGCTCTCCGGGCTCGGCCTGCCGCTGCATCCGGGGTTCGGCCCGGCGGCGTTCCTCGCGGTGTGGTGGGGTTCGACGGTGTTCGACAGCGCCACGGCCTCGCCGTGGTGGGCGGGATTCGTGCAGCGTGCCGGGCACCCGATCCTGCTCGGCACGATCACACTGGTGCTGATCTGCGCGGTCGTGTTCGTGGCCGGCCGCCGGGTCGTCGCGTCGCTGATTCCGATCGCCGTCGGGTACACCCTCGCGCACTACCTGTCGCTGCTGCTCGTCGAGGGTCCGCGGGGCGTGCTCCTGCTGGCCGGCAGCGACGCGCGGTGGGATGTCGTGCCCCTGCCCGAGGTGGTGGCCGGGGCACAGATCGTGCTGATCCTGGCGGGTCACGCGCTGGGGGTGATCGTGGCGCACGACCGTGCTCTGGCCGACGCGCCGGACCGGCCACCTCTGGCCGTGCTGGCGGACGAGATGCCGCTGGCCCTGTTCATGATCGGGTGCACCTGGGCGGGTCTGTTCCTGCTCTTCGCCCGCTGATGCGTCTGGTCCCTGTTTCGCCGCGGCCGGTCGGCGACATATTGAGAAGACTTCTTTGCATTGATACCTTCTCATTGTGTCCGAACAGCCACCCCGCCTCCTGTCCGATGTGGATGCGCTCAAGGCGCTCGCCCACCCGCTGCGCCAGCGGATGCTGACCTGGCTGCATCGCAACGAGTCGGCGACCTCCGCCGACCTCGCGACGATCTTCGACGCCGACCGAGGTGCGACCAGCTATCACCTGCGGCAACTCGAACGGTACGGATTCGTCGAGGAGGACCGGGAGCGCTCCTCGGGACGCCGCAAGTACTGGCGGCCGGTGCCACAGGACATCCGGCTGCCCCGGGGAGCGGAGGACCCGGCGGTGGCGGCCGCCGCTGCGGAACTCGGCAATCAGTGGATGGAACAGGCCGAACGTGACCTGCACAGTTACCTCGCGGACCGCGGCGTGCACGGTGTCTTCGCCGACGCGGCGACGCATTCGTTCGGCTCCACAGTGCTGACGGCGGAGGAACTGACCCGCTTCGGGGAGGAGTACGTGACGTTTCTCAAGAGCTGGCATCGGGAGCCCGCAACCGCTCCGCGGGACGCCCGGCACGTCACCGTGCTCTTCCACGCGTTCCCGACACCGACATGACCACGCTCTGGCGTAACCGTGATTTCAGCCTGCTCTGGACCGGTCAGGTCGTCGCGAGTCTGGGCGCCGCGGTCACCGGCACGGCGATGCCGTTGCTGGTGCTCGCCACCACCGGGTCGGCCGCCGACGCGGGTCTGGTCGGGGCGGCCGGAACCCTGCCGTACCTGTTGGTCAACCTGCCGGCCGGTGCGCTGGTCGACAGGTGGGACCGCCGTCGTGTGCTGTTGGTCAGCGAGATCGCCGCGGCCCTGGCGATGGCCACCGTCCCGGTCGCGCTGTGGCTCGGGGTGCTCACCGTGGCCCAGATGTGCATGGTCGCCTTCGCGCAGGGGGCCTGTTTCGTCTTCTTCGGCCTCGCCGAGCGCGCGTCGCTGCCCCGGATCGTCGCGGCGGAGCAACTGCCCACCGCCATCGCCCACAACGAGGCCCGCAGCCGCGGCGCCTCCCTCGCCGGTCCGCCGCTGGGCGGGGTGCTGTTCGGCCTGGACCGGGCGCTTCCGTTCGCCGCCGACGCGCTGTCGTCCCTACTGGCGTTCGTCGCACTGCTCTTTCTCCGTGCCGATCTGCGGAGCCGGCCGCCCGGGTCGGCCGAGCCACTGTGGCGGGCGACCACCGCCGGACTGCGCTGGATGTGGCGCCACTCGCTGATCCGCGCGGCGATCCTGCTGGTCGCCGTGAGCAACCTGGTGTTCCAGGCTCTGGTGCTGGTCCTGGTCGTGCTGGCACGTGATCACGGTGCCTCCGCCGCGGAGGTCGGGACCATGCTCGGCATCTACAGCGGTGGTGGGCTGCTGGGTGCACTCGCCGCCGGCCGGCTGCACCATCGGTTCACCCCGCGGACCGTGATCGTCGGCGTGAACTGGGTGTGGGCCGCGTTGCTGCCGCTCTTCCTGCTCACCGGGGAACCACTGGTGATGGGCCTGATCGGGGCGGCGACCGCGTTCATCGGGCCGCTGTGGAACGTGGTGGTGACGTCTTACCTGACACTGCTCGTCCCGGATGAACTGCGCGCCCGGGTGGGCGGAGCGTCGATGACATTGTCCTGGGGCGTGATGCCGATCGGGTCACTCGGAGCGGGATACCTGGTGACCGGGATCGGGCCGTCCGGCGCGATCGGTGTGCTGGCCGCGACGATGGTCGTGACCGCCGTGGTGGCGACGGTGAGCCCTGCCGTCCGCAGTGCTCCCGTTCTCGTGGGCGGCACCGAGGGATGATCCACATGGCGGGGGAGCGGTCCCCCGAACGTGCGATTTCGGTCGCGCTTCGTACATCTGATCTAATCGTCAGGTAAGGTGCGGGCCATGAGCATCGACAGCGGTGACGACTCGAAGGCTCCCATCACCGCCAAGCAACAACGCATTCTCTCGGTCATCCGTGATTCCGTTCGCGATCGTGGATACCCGCCCACTGTTCGCGAGATCGGTGCCGCGGTCGGGCTGGGTTCCCCGTCCTCGGTGTCCCACCACCTCAGAGTCCTCGAACGGCACGGACTGCTGCGCCGCGAGCCCAACGGATCGCGTGCGGTCGACGTGCGGCCACCGGTCGGCGAACGCGTCCTGACCGTGCCGGTCCTGGGCGACATCGCCGCCGGCACGCCGATTCTCGCCGAGGAGAACGTGCAGGACCACCTGACCGTCTCCGCCGCCATGGTCGGCCACGGCACGTTCTTCGCCCTCAACGTCAAAGGCGACTCGATGATCGACGCCGCGATCTGCGACGGCGACGTGGTCGTGGTCCGGCGCCAGCCCGTCGCGGAGAACGGCGACATCGTCGCGGCCATGATCGAGGGCGAGGCCACCGTGAAGGTTCTGCGCCGCCGCGGCCAGCGCGTCGAACTGGTCCCGCGCAACCCGCTCTACCAGGTGATCCCGGGCGACGACGCGGTCGTTCTGGGCAAGGTCGTATGCGTGATGCGCAAGCTCTGACCGGCCTTCCCGCCGGTCGATGATCCTATTAGGATCTGCCGCGTGACGCTCGAGAAGTTCGACACCGGAGCCGCTCACCCGGCCCGCCGATACAACTACTGGCTGGGTGGCAAGGACAACTTCGCGGCCGACCGCGAGTCCGGCGACCTGCTGGCCAAGTCCTACCCCGCGGCGCGCATCGCGGCCCGCGCCAACCGGGCCTTCCTGCAGCGCGCCGTCGGTCACCTGGCGCGTGAGGTGGGCATCCGGCAGTTCCTCGACATCGGCACCGGCCTGCCCACCGCCGACAACACCCACGAGGTGGCACAGCGGATCGCCCCGCAGAGCCGGATCGTCTACGTCGACAACGACCCGATGGTGATGGCCCACGCCCGGGCCCTGCTCACCAGCGCACCCGAGGGTGAGACCCGCTACCTCGAGGAAGACCTGCGTGACCCCGAGCGCATCCTCTCCTCCCTGGAGATCCTCGACCTGACCCAGCCGGTCGGCCTGATCCTGGTCGCGGTCATCCACTTCCTGCCCTCGCAGGAGCAGGCAACCGGCATCGTCCGCACCCTGCTCGACGCGCTGCCCGCCGGCAGCCACCTGGTCATGACGTGCGCCACCACCGACTTCCTCACCCCCGAACTCAAGGCGAACTGGGACGAGTCCCTGCGCACCGGCCGCTCGGACGTGCACCCGCGCGGCCGTGCCGAGTTCGCGCAGTTCTTCACCGGCCTCGAACTGATCGACCCGGGCATCGTGGCGCTGAGCGAGTGGCGCCCCGACCCCGCCGCTGACGAGAACCCCGCACCGGTGGACGCCTCGTTGTTCGGAGCGGTGGCCCGCAAGCCGGTGGGATAAATTGCGCTGCATGCGGTGCCGTCCTGTCGATCCGTCCCGTCGTTGTCATTCCGGCCGCCCCGGGCGATCCGCGACGAGGGCTGGTCGTCGACGACGGCGGGACCTGCTGATCAGGACCTCGGCCAGGATCAGGTTGACGATCCAGCCCAGGGTCTGACCGAGTGGAATCATCGAGACCGCCCGGTCGCCGATGCTGTCCGGGGCGACACGCCCGAACGGCACCTGCGACAACAACAGCAGCGGGACCACGATGCGTGCGGTGACCGCGAGGAACGTCAGCGCATAGTTGCGCATCACCCACTCCCGGTGCTCGAGGAACTGGCGGCGGCGGGCCGACCGGTAGGCGAGGACACCGGTGACGAGCCAGAGCAGGGACGCGAGGGTGAGGCTGACCTGCGTGAGCGGCCGTCCCGACCACAGCGCGACCGGAATGCCGGTCACGCCGAACGCCACCACGCCGACGATCAGATAGGTCCGCCCGATCACCCGGTGCAGCCGGCGCCGGGCGCGGACCCGGTCGACGAACTGCAGTGGGCCGATGATGAGCGCCACCGACGCGGTGATGACGTGTGCGACCAGGGTGTAGTAGTGCACGTCGTCACGAACCGCGATGCGGCTGTCGCCGATGTCGAGACTCAGGTAGGGAACGCTGAGCACCGCGGCCACGGCGACCGCAACGACGAACATCAGCCATGCCGGTTGTCTCTGCATGCGGCCGAGCCTGCCGGATTCGTCGGCGTTCCGCGTCAGCCTATGAACGTAGTTGTCGTACGCAGATTTTCGTACGCGCCCTACGCATCTGAACGGATTCGCCCGCGCCGCCCGAACGTCACGATGGCGGGCATGAATCGAACCACACGTGCCGTGACCGTGTCCGGCCTGGTCCTCGGGGCGGCCGGCAGCAGTGCCGTGGGCGGCCGGAGTCTCGTTTCCCGTCGTGGTGCCACGCGGCGTCGTGAGCCTGTCGTCCGGTGCCTTCTGCCGGGCCAGGCTCTGGACTATGAACGGGTGGTGGTCCCGGGCGCAATGGAGTGCACGGCGGTGTGCGGATGTGCGGTCAGTTGTTCCGAGAGCGCGGCGCTGTGTGCGCACGCGGTGGTCGTGCCGGTGGCGGGTTCGGTATCAGAGGGCGGGGAGGGGCATGGTGACAGCGCCGGGGGTGATGATCCGGGGCGAGGTGGGCCATTCGGGGTTGCCGGCTCGGGGGAGGAAACCGGCGGCACCGGGGCTGGCGCACGGATCTCCTCGCCGGACGCGACCGGCTGATTCATCAGGACGGCCGCGAGCATGGGCGTGGCGCCGGCGAGCACTGCCAGCGCCGGGGGCCATGAGCCTCGGCGAGGTCGCCCTCCACCGGACTGGGGAGGATCCGTTTCGGCCACCGTGTGCTCCCTGACGGACGTCGGTCGGTGCTGTGGGCGTGGCGTGGCGGGGCTGGGCTGGGCTGGGCGATCACCACGGTGGGCGTGCGCGGCGGTCGGCCGGTCGATATGCGCCCGGGTGTGATGGCGGAACACCGAAACGGTCAACGACGAAGGGGATCCGCGGTTACGGGCCGGCGCATTGGCGAACGCGATGGTGGGGCGCCGAAGCCGGATTGCGGGGCCGGCCTACTGGTCACCGCCGGGAATCCGGTTCACCGGAACGTCCCTCCGGTCGATGGGCGAATCGATGGGCGAATCGTGAGAGATGGGCGGTGGGGTGTCCGGGGTGAAGGCCATTGACCTTGGAAAACGGCCCTCGTGACAGGGCAGCGCGCCGGAGTCTGGTGTCGTAGCCTCGGTGCACCGCGCGAAGGAATCGGCATCGGCGCATGTCGGGATGGTCGTGGACGGGGTGGACGGTCGCTTGTGGATCGATGAGCTGAGGAGGGGGAGTGGCGTCCGTGAAGTCGTGGGTCCTTGACCGGCTCGTGCTGGCCGCGCTCCTCGGCGGGTTGCGCCAGCGGTCCTGGTCGGTGCTCATCGTGGCGGCGTTCGCTGTCGTCGCGGCCGCGGGGGCGGCGCCGGGCATGTTCGCGGAGGCTTCCGGGAACGCGGCCTTCCAAGCTCGGCGGGATCAGACTCCGGCGTCGGCACAGCAGAACGACGCGGCGGTGGTGCGGGTGTCGGCGAACGTCGGGCCGCGCAGCCTGGACCAGGTGCCCGTGACGAACGATCTGCGACAGGTGCCGCACCTGACCGAGCCGGATCTCACCGGCGGGTCGATCGGCGCGGAGCTGGTGCGGCCGCAGTTCTGGAGTTCCACGGTCGGTGTGGCCGGGCAGTCCAGGGCGGGCGGCGGGAACGACGCCACGGGATCGGGTGGGACTGACGGTGTCACCGGACGCGGCGGAGCGGAGCGGGCGCGACTGTTCGCGGTCGAGGCGCCCGCGGAAGACCTGGTGGCGGTGGGACCGACCGCGGATGGCCGGCCGCGGGCCGGGGACGATGCGGCGCGGGGCGGGTTGTGGCTGCCGCAGCCGGTGGCCGAGTCGCTGGGAGTCCGAGCCGGGGACGAGATCGTCGTCGCTGTGACGCGGGGGACGGACGGCGAGGCGCAGCGGGTGACGGCGACGGTCGACGGCATCTTTGCGGTGGACGCCGGTGGGCGGCTGCCCGCGGATCCGGTGGGCCGGCATCAGTGGGCGTTGCGGCGCAGTGACGTGCCGGGGGACACCGAGTACCGGACCCTGCCGTCGTACCTGCTGGTCGGTGACGTGGCCACGGTGGAGCGGCTGGCCGAGGCGGTCGGTGACCAGCTGTTCTGGTCGGCCGAGTCGGAGCTGGCGCCCGGGGTGACGCTGGCCGAGGCTCGTCGAACCGCGGACCGGGTCGAGGCCCTCCGGCGGCGATATGCGACCGACCTGTTCTCCGAGAACGACGATCCGCTCGCGCTGCGGTTCGCCAGTGGCATCCAGCGGATCGCGGACGACGCCACGGGGACCACCGATGCGGTACGGCAGCGGACCCGGCCGGTCGAATGGGCGGCCGTCGCGGTGGGCCTCGCGTCGGTGCTGGCCGTGGCCCTGCTGTCGGCGAGGCGACGGGAGCGGGAACTGCGGCACGCCGTGGCGGTGGGCATGTCCGCGCCTCGGATCGGTGGACTGTGGCTGCTGGAGCACCTGCTCCCGGCGGTTCTGGGCGCGGTGACCGGGTGGCTCGTCGCGTGGCAGCTCGTGGAGCGGCTGGGGCCGCCGGGACGGATCACCGCATCGTTGCAGCCGGCGGCGTTGTCCGGTGGTGGCGCGGTGCTGGCCGGGCTGGCGCTGGTGGCCGGGGTCGGGGCGGTGGCGGCGGCACGGCGGGTACGACCGGCCCCGCCCGCGACCGCTCGGCGCGCGCTGCCGTGGGGAACGATGGTGGTGGCCGTGGCACTGGTCGCGGCCGGCGGCCTGGTGAGCGCGAGTGGCCCGGCCGACGGCACCAGGGGAGTCGATCTGCTCGTACCCCTGCTGGTTCTGTGTTCGGTGGGGGTGATCGGCGGATGGCTGCCGACCAGGCTTGCCCACCGCCGGGCCGGGGCGACGCCGCCGGCGGGTCGGACCCGGGTGGTCTTCTGGCTGACCCGGCGGCGCCTGGGGGCGGGTGGCACCGAACGTCGGCTTGCCGTCCTGGTGGTGACCGCCGGGCTGGGGATGTTGCTGTTCGCGCTGTCGGCGGTGCATGCGACGCGGATGTCGGCTCAGGACCGGGTGGCGGTGGCTGCGGGCGCCGAAGCGGTGGCGACGATCGAGGGCTCGTGGGTGCTCGACGCCGATGCGATTCCGGTGCCCGTGCCGGACCCGGCGGATCCGGCTTCGGTTGCCGAGCCGGTGCCGGGAGTGCGCACGCCGTCGCTGCCGCCGGGCAACACGGTGGTCTGGCTGGCCGACGTCACGACGCCGCTCGACGACTACCAGAAGGATCTCCTGATCGTCGATCCGGCCCGGTTCGGGGAGGTCGCGCTCTGGGGGAACGGCCCGGAACTCGCGGCGGCCCGGGCGGCACTGACGGAACTGGCCGCACGGCCCGCGGCCGATGACGGCAGCCCGCGGGCGATCGTCGTGGCCGATCCGGCTGCGGCGCGGGTTCCGACGGTACGGATGATGGCCGGCCCGCAGATCCAGGACCTGGAGGTGGCGTCGCGGGTCGACGCGTTCCCGGGTATGCGGGGGCGGGCGATGTACGTGGTCGCCGCCGACCCGATGTTCACCCGGCTCGGCGCCGAGGACCCCCGGCTGCGGCCGCGGACCCGGCAACCGCAGGGCATGCTGTTCCTGCGGACCTTCCTGTGGAACTCGTCCGGGCGTGCGGGCGCGCAGGCGATCACCGACGCGCACGGCACCGTCCCGGAACGCATCGACACCGCGGACCAGTTGCGGCAGGACGCGGCCTACGTTGCCACCGGGCGGGCGCGTGGCTACCAGGTGGCGATCGCCGGATACCTGGCGCTGGTGGCGTTGCTGACCTTGGGCATCTATGCGCAGCGTACGGCCGCGGCGCGCCGGCCGGCGGACCTGATGCTCGCCCGGGCCGGGCTCGGGCGGCGCGGAGTCGGACGGGCCCGGGCACTCGAGTTCGTGCTGCTGGCCGCGGTCGCGTTCGCCGCGGCCGTGGCCGGGGTCGCCGCCCTGACGCCCCTGGGCGCGCGGTTGCTGGACGACCAGCCGGGGTTGCTGCCCGCGTACACGCTGGAGATCTCGGCGAACGGCCTGGCTGTCACCGCGATCGTCGCGGTGGTGGCGACGCTGCTGGCGATCGGGCTGACCACGGTGCGGTCGGCGAGTTCCGAGGAGGACGCCTACCGTGACGACTGAGATGCCGTCCGTGATGGTGGGGACGTCGTTCGTGGTGACGGAGGTGCCGTCCATGATGGTGGGGAGGCTGTCGTGACTACGGGGCCGGCGTTGCTGGAGGGGCGTGACCTGCTCCAGCTGTATGCCGCGCCCACCGGGCCCACCCAGGCGCTGCGGGGCGTGGACGTGACCGTGTCCGGTGGGCGGATCAGCGCTGTCACCGGACCGTCCGGCAGTGGCAAGTCGACCCTGTTGGCGTTGCTCGCGCTGCGGGAACGGCCGGCCGGCGGTGAACTGCGGCATCGGGGGCGGCTGGTGTCCGCGCTGTCGCGGCGGGAACTGCACCGGCTGCGGCGGACCGAGGTCGGGTGGGTGGCGCAGCGGCCTACGCACAGTCTGTTCCCGCAGCTGGACGCTCGGGGGCAGATCGAGCAGATGGCCCGGTTGCGGGGTGTGAGGTGTGACGTCGCTGCGGCGCTGGACGAGGTCGAGTTGGGGGCGCGGTCCGGTACCCGGCCGGCGCTGATGTCCGGTGGGGAGCAGCAACGGCTGGCGGTGGCTGCGGCCGGTGTCGGGGCGCCCGCGCTGCTGGTGGCCGACGAACCTACGGCGGAGTTGGACGACGAGTCGGCGGCGCTGGTGTTGCGGCTGCTGCGGGCGCGGGCGGTGCAGGGCAGCGCGGTGGTGCTGGCCACCCACGACGCGCGGGCGATGGCCGCGGCGGACACCGTCCTGCGGTTGCGCCACGGGGTGTTGTCGGGGGAGCACAGCGCCGGTCAGCACCAGCGGACCATGGCCGTCGACGGGCTGGGACGGTTGCAGTTGCCGGAGGAGGCGTTGGCACTGTTCCCCGAGGGGCGAGTCGTCGTCACGGTCCAGGACGGACATGTCGAGCTGCATCCCGCGGAGAAGGCGCCGTGATCCGGGTCGAGGGGGTCAGCCATGTGCGGGGGCGGACCAGGGTTCTTCAGGACATCGACCTGGAACTACCTGTCGCGACCCTCGCGGTTCTCGCCGGCCGCTCCGGGTCGGGAAAGTCGACGCTGTGCCATCTGATCGCCGGGGTGATGGCGCCGTCGCAGGGGCGGGTGCTGTTCCGGGGGCGGCCCCTGCGCGGCACACCGCCGTGGGTGGACATCTCCCTGCTGCCGCAACGTCTCGCCCTGGAACCCGACCTCACTGTTGCGGAGAACGTGCTTCTCCCGATCGGCCTGCGGAAGCAGAGAATCGACGATCGGGAGTCCGGGCACCGGGGTGCGGGGTTGCTGGAGCGGCTGGGGCTGGCCGGGATCGCCGGCCGCCGAGTGCGCGAGACGTCGCTGGGGGAGCAGCAGCGTGCCGCACTGGGCCGGGCGCTCGTCCTGGGCCCGGCCGTGGCGGTGCTCGACGAACCCACCGCTCATCAGGACGACGACCACGTGCACCTGGTTCTCGCAGCGCTGGCCGCGGCGGTCGACGACGGCACCCTGGTGGTGGTCGCCAGCCACGACCAGCGGGTGATCGAGACCGCCGGCATGGTGACACGGATGCGGTCCGGACGTATCGACGAGGCCGGTGGCCACGAGAGGAGAGGCGCGGACGATGCCGGTGATCAGAAGGCGTAGCGCACTCGGCAGTACGGCGTACGTTCGCCGATCAGGCCGACGAGGGCCGCTACGTAACCACCTTTCTCCCCGGTCCGGTACCGCACGTTCCACGAACCGTTCTCCGACCGTTTCGGCTGTTGCAGATCGGGACGCCAGATCAACTCCTCGGCTTTCGGATGCCAGCCGAGATTGACCTCGTGCAGGTCCCGGTTGTGGGTCAGGAAGATGACCTCCGCGGCCAGCTGCTCCTTGGCCGCCGCGCCGATGCCCGCGTCGAGCTGGTCCAGCAGTTCGGCCCAGTCCGCCAGCCAGCCGTCCCGGACCACGACCGGGCTGAAGTTGACGTGCACCTCGTATCCCGCGGCCACGAAGTCGTCGATCGCGGCGATCCGGGCGGCGACCGGCGTGGTGCGGATGTCCAGGATCTTCGCGTCGCGGGCCGGCATCAGCGAGAACCGGATCCGGGTGCGTCCCCGCGGGTCCCAGTCCAGCATCTGCGGGTTGACGTGTTTGGTGGCGAACGATGCTTTCGCCGCCGGCATCCAGCGGAACATCTCCACCAGGTCGCGCACGTTGTCGCTGATCAGGGCGTCGACGCTGCAGTCCGAGTTCTCGCCGATGTCGTAGACCCAGGAGTGCGGGTCGCAGGCGTTCGGTGTCGTCTTCACCCCTTGGCGGGCGGCGTGCCGCCGCACGTACCCGCTGATCCGGTCGATGTTCGCGAACACCGTGACCGGGTTGCTGTATCCCTTGTGCCGGGGCACGTAGCAGTAGGCACACGCCATCGCGCACCCGTTGGCCGTCGACGGTGCGATGAAGTCGGCGGACCGGCCGTTGGGGCGGGCCGTCAACGTCTTCTTCACGCCGAGGACCAGGGCTTCCCGTTTGATGCGCACCCAGCGGTTCACGTTCGTCTCGTCGCCGTACAGTTCCGGGATCCGCTGGTGGCTCTCCACCTCGACCCGGGTCGCTTCCGGGAACCGGGCCAGGACCTCCTTGCCGCGGGGCAGTTCCGCCGCCGCCGGCTCGACGTAGATGCGGCGGATGTCCAGCAGCTCGGAGGAGGTCATGACCTAACTTACGATTCCCGGCACGGCACGCGCCGAACCGCCACGACCAGTGGCTCAGTCTCCGCCGGGTGATGCCGATGTCAGGGTGTGGCGCGTGTGAAGTCGACCGGTGACCGCGTCGCGAACGCGGCGGTCGCCGGCACCGGCCTGATGCTCGCCGCCTTCCTCGTGTTCTACCTGGGCAGCTGGGGTGACGACGAGACCCGGCAGTACCTCACCGACCTGATCCACGTGCCGATCTCGCTGGTGTTCACGCTGCTCGCGCTGCGGGTCGTCGTGCACGGCGGCCGGACCGTGCAGGCGCGCCGGGCCTGGGTCCTGATCACGGCCGCGTTCTTCTGCCGGTTCGCGTCGCAGGTGTCGTGGTTCGTCGAGGACGCCATGATGCACCGCACCGCCTATCCCGCGTACGCCGACTACTGGATGATCCTCTATGTCCCGCTGATGTTCGTCGGCCTGCTGCTGATGCCCGCGGCCCGGCGGTCGCGGATCGACCGGATCAAGTTGACGCTCGACGCGCTCATCGTGGCGGCCGGCACGTTCATGGTGTTGTGGTATCTGCTGCTCGGGCCGATCTTCGTCAGCCGGAACGTGCCGATCGGGCAGGTCGCCTACTCCGCGGCCCTGCCGATGGGTGATCTGCTGTTGGTGCTGGCCCTGGCGATGCTGTTGATGCGGCGTACCGGCAGCGGTGATCCGGCGATCGTGATGCTCGCCGGGGCGGTGGCGATGTTCGTCATCGCCGATGTCGGTTACGGATATCTGCAGCTGCACGTCGGGTTCGCCGGCGGTTCGTGGCCGGACCTGTTCTGGCTCGGCGGCGGTTTCCTGATGGTGCTGGCCGCGCATCGCACCTACTGGTCGGGCCGGGGCGCCCCGGATCAGAACGGCCGGTCCGCCCGGGTGAACTGGCTGCCCTACGGCGCCATCGCCCTGGCCTACGGCATTCTCGGCTATCTGGCCCGTGAGCAGGGCATGTACCCGCTCGGCGGCATGATCATCGGGGCGATCCTGATGAC
The DNA here is from genome assembly GCF_000962825.1 of Actinoplanes rectilineatus. Taxonomy (GTDB): domain Bacteria; phylum Actinomycetota; class Actinomycetes; order Mycobacteriales; family Micromonosporaceae; genus Actinoplanes; species Actinoplanes rectilineatus. The sequence goes on along the minus strand of NZ_JZKF01000012.1, from coordinate 5,992 downwards.
CGCGCTGGTTATCGCCCGGCAGATGTACGTGCTCCGGGAGAACCAGGATCTCGCGGTCACCGATCCGCTAACCGGCCTGCCCAACCGTGCTCTGATCAACACCCGGATCGCGGCGCTGGCGGCGCAGCCGGCCCGCAGCGGCCGCTGCCACGCGGTGATGCTCATCGATCTGGACAAGTTCAAGCCCATCAACGATGTGTACGGGCACGAAGCCGGTGACGCGGTCCTCGAGGCGGCCGCGGTCACGTTGCGGACCGCGATCCGTGCCGGGGACACGGCCGGCCGTCTCGGCGGTGACGAGTTCGCCGTGATCCTGCGGGATCTGCCGGACCGGGGCGCCGTGGAGCGGGTGGCGCAGCGCCTGGTCGGGGCGTTGCGGACGCCGATCGTCTTCGGCGAGGTGGTGCTCTGCGTGGAGGCGAGCATCGGTGTCGCGATCCACGACGCGCTGCATCCGGTCAGCCCCGACCTGCTGCTGCGGCAGGCGGACCTGGCCATGTACACGGCGAAGCGGTCCGGCCGGTCGCGCTATCAGGTCTACACGCCGGACCTGGATCCGGGCGGGCGGGCCGCCGAGTTGCGTAGCGCCATCGAGAACGGCGACCTGATCGTGCACTACCAGCCGGTGGTGGCGCTGGGCAGCGGCGAGACGACAGCCGTCGAGGCCCTGGTCCGCTGGGAGCATCGGGAGCGGGGACTGCTGCCGCCGGCCGATTTCCTGGACCTGGCCGAGGAGACCGGGGTGATCGTGCCGCTCGGCGAGTGGATGCTGCGCGAGTCCTGCCGGCAGGCCGCCGAGTGGCACGACCGGATTCCGGCGGCGGCGCACCTCGACCTGAGTGTCAACCTGTCGGCGCAGCAGGTGATGCAGGAGGGCCTGCCCGGTGTGGTCGCCGCGATCCTCGACGACACCGGGTTCCCCGCCGAGCGGCTGATCCTGGAGATCACCGAGGGGGTGGTGCTCGACGCCGACGACAAGCTCGTCACCCGGCTCGAGGAACTGCGGGATTCCGGGGTACGCATCGCCGTCGACGATTTCGGCACCGGCTACTCCGCGCTGGGCTGCCTGCGCCGTCTCCCGATCGGCATCCTCAAGATCGACGGATCGTTGACGGCCGGGCTGCCCGGTGACGCGACGGCGCGACAGCTCGCCGAGGCGGTCATCCGGCTCGGGCAGATCTTCGCGATGGAGGTGGTCGCCGAGGGCATCGAGACGGCCGAGCAGGCGCGCACCCTGCGGGACCTGGGGTGCGAGCGGGGCCAGGGGTTCCACCTGTATCACCCGATGCCGGCGGCGTACGCGGTCGAGGCCCTGGGGGAACACGCGGGACGGCGCTGACGCGTACCCCGCAGGGTGTCAGCGGTCGCGATGCCAGGCGCGACGCGCCTCCGCCTCCGCGACCAGCGCCCGCAGCAGCGGCAGTGCCCTGGTCGCCGCGTCCCGGCCGGCCTGCTCGAATTCGGGGATGCGGGACAGTTCCCAGAAGGCGTATTCGTCGACCTCCGGGTTGAGCACCAGGTCGGCGTCCTCCTCGAGGCGGTCGCCGCCACCGGGCTGCAGGGTGCTCACCGCGACCATGATGTGGATCAGCGTGTTCGGCGGGCGGCGCGGCAGCGGGCCGGACACGTCGACGGCGACCACGATGTCCGCGCCCATCTCCCGGGCCAGCGCCGCCGGGACCATGGTGACCAGCCCGCCGTCGACGAGCAGGTGCCCTTCCCGGTCGACCGGCGGGAAGACGCCGGGGATCGCCGCGCTGGCCAGGACCGCGCTGGCCACCGGTCCTTCGCGCATCACGACCTCACGGCCGGTGGTCAGGTCGCAGGCGACCGCGGCGAACGGGCGTTCGAGTTCCTCGAAGGTCAGGCTGCTCAACGTGTCGTCCAGGAACACCGCCAGTTTCGACGTCTCGAACAGCGCCTTGCGGGTGAGCCCGGGACGGATCAGCCGCGCCCAGCGCAGCGTCTGCGCCAGTTTGGCGATCTCCGACGGGCTGCGGCCGCTGGCGTAGAGCGCGCCGACCAGGGCACCGGCGCTCGTGCCGGTGATCACCGCGGGTTCCAGGCCGGCCCGGTCGAGCACGTCGAGCACCCCGATGTGGGCGGCGCCGCGCACGGCCCCGCCGCCCAGTGCGAGCCCGATCCGGATCGGCCGTTCCTCCATCACCCCAGGCTAGGCGACGGGAGACGTGTCTTCGCCGGGTGGGGAGGGGCGCAGTGACCGGCGGAGCAGGTCGATCAGGTTCTCGGCGGCCGCCGCGGTGTCGAACGCCGGGTCGGCCAGGTTCTCCGAGACGATGCCGTCCAGGGCGCCGTTCACGATCACCGCGGTGACCGCCGGGTCGACGTCACGCCGGTAGTCGCCCGCGTCGCGGCCCGCGGCGATCAGCGCCGCCACCGACGCCTGCCGGCCGGGGGCGTGCGGGGTGTCCTCGACCTCGGCGTCCTCACTGATCGCCTCGACGATCATGCGGGTGTGCGCCGGGTGGTCGCGCAGGTGACCGACGAGCGACCGGATGTAGGCCTCCAGCGCCGCCGCGCCGGTCCGCGTGCCGATCGCCGCGCCGATGTGGCCGGTCAGGGCCTCGATCACCGAGTCGTAGGCGGCCCGCACCACGGCGTCCTTGGACGGGAAGTGGTAGAGCACCGCCGCCTTGGAGATGCCCGCCGCCTCCGCGATCCGGGCCAGCGAGGTTCCGCTGTAGTGATGCCGGGCGATCAGGTCGACGGTCACGCCGATCAGTTGGGCGCGGCGGGCCTGTTCGGTCAGGGTGAGCGCTTTGGCGGGCGTTTTGGCGGGCGTTTTGGCGGGCACCGCACCACCGTACCGATGACCGTGCGGTTGAAGAATCTACCAGCCGGTCAGTATTCTGACCGCATGGTAAGGAAGCTTCTGCTCGGAGCCGCCGCCGCAGTCGTGACCCTGGCGTCGGTCACCGCCTATGCCCTCCGCGACCCGTCCCCGGTCGGCTACTTCACCTCGACCGAAGCCCAGGACCGGTTCCTCGCCGCCTACCGCGCTGCGACGGCCGACCTGCCCACCCCCGGACCGCACCCTCGACATCCGCACCGGCTACGGCATCGTGCGCGTCTACCACTTCGCCGGCGCCGGCGGCGATCCGCTGCTCCTGCTCCCCGGCCGGGCCTCCGCCTCACCGGTCTGGGCCGACAACCTGCCGTCCCTGCTGCGCCTGCGCGACGTCTACACCGTCGACCTGCTCGGCGAACCCGGCCTCAGCATCCAGCAGCGCCCCATTCGTACCGATGATGACCATGCGCAATGGCTGCACGAAGTCCTCCAGGCACTGCCGGAACCACGGATCCACCTGTTCGGCCTGTCGTTCGGCGGGTGGACCGCGATGAACCTGGCCCTGCACCGCCCCGAGAAGGTGGCCGGCCTCATCCTGCTCGACCCGATCCTCACCTTCGCCAACCTGTCAGCCGGTGCCGTGCTGCGATCAATCCCGGTCAGCGTGCGCTGGGCACCCGAGTCCTGGCGGGAGGACTTCGCGAGTTGGACGGCGAACGACGCCCCGGTGGCGGACGTCCCGGTCGCGGACATGATCGAGCAGGGGCTCCAGGCGTACACGATGAAGCTCTCGGCACCCACCCGGCCGGACCCGGACCGCCTGGCCGGGCTGCGCGTGCCCACCCTGGTCCTGATGGCCGGCCGGTCCCGGATGCACGACGCGGACGCGGCAGCGGCGCATGCCACCCGGACGCTGACCGCGGCCACCGTGAAGACCTACCCGCAGGCCTCACACGCGATCAACGGCGAGTACCCGGCGGAGATCGCCGCCGACGTCGCGACCTTCCTCCAGGCGCGGTGAGGCGGTCCCTCTGCGAACCCATTGCCGGGGTACGCCGTGAGCACCGTTCAGACCAGGGCGGTCCCGTACTTCTCCACCGCCAGGTACGGGTTGAGATGCGGGTGGCGACTCGCCACCGCGACGTCCCGCCAGAACCGCTGCACCGGATTGTCCAGGGCGAACCCGCCCGCCCCGTGCAGATCGAGCAGCAGGTCGACCGCGGCCCGGCAGTCGCGCCCCACGGCCGCCTGATCCATGTGCCAGCGCGGCAGATCGGCGGACGGGACCTCGCCGTCGGCGTCCACCGCCGCCGCGATGGCGAACGCGGCCCGTTCGGCCCGCTCGATCAGGTGGGTCGCCTCGGCCAGCCAGTGCCGGGCGCCCGCCGACTCACCCATCGACGCGTACGCGGTCATGAACGGCTTACGCCCCGACGCGAACATCGTGTGCGTGACGTCCAGCGCACCGCGGGCCGCACCGATCACCGGACCGATGACGGTCAGCGCGAACAGCATCACGTCGTCCACGCTGAACGGCCGGAACCCGGTGACGAACCGGGCCGGCACCCGCACGCCGTCGGCCACCAGGGTGTGGCTGCCGGTGGCCCGCATGCCGGCCGTCCGCCAGGTCCGGTCGACCGTCAGATCCGCGACCGCGACGTTCGCGAAGTGCGGCACGCCGTCGATCATCAACGCGAGACCCGCCCAGGTGGCGTCCTCACAGCCGGACACGTTCGGCCACGCCCCGGTGATCAGCACGTCGTCGCCGTCGCGGACGCCGGTGCCCCGGTCCGGACGTCCGGATCCGCAGAACAGGGCGTCCGGATCGGCGAACAACTCCTCCTGCTCCGCGGCACCGGCCAACCTCCGGGCCAGCACCCTCGACACCACGCCGACGCCGGCCACCCAGGAGGCCGACGGATCCGTACGACCGATCTCGATCTGCCGGTCGAGGATCGACCGCGCGGTGGTACCGGGCGCTCCCAGCGCGAAGTCCCCGGCCTTGCGCAGCGCCTCGACCGTCTCCGGCGCGAGCCGGTCCTGCTCGTCGTTAAACATGATCTTCACTCAACCGCGCGGATGTGCCGGAGACCATGCGCCGGTGGACCGCGGACATACGCGTGTGTGCGCCGCGACTAGATTCCCCTGCGTGGACGTGATCAGCGAGGCGGTCGAGGCACTCCGGATCGGGCGCGCCTACGGTCGGCGGATCGAGACACCCGTCCAGCAGGCCGGACGCTTCGCCGGGTTCGAAGGCGTCGGCTTCCATGTGATCCTTCGCGGTCACGGCTGGCTGATCTCCGAGGAGCTGCCGCCGCTGGCGGTCGGACCGGGCGACATCGCGCTCGCACCGTACGGCGCACCACACGGCTTCGCCACGGAGCCGGTGCCGCTGGCGACCCTGCCGCTAGCGACGATGGGCCCGCAGCGCCCGCCGGACGGGCCGGTCGACATGGAGTTCATCTGCGGCGCCTACCGCCTGGACGACGGCGGAACGGTCCACCCCTACCTGCGGTCCCTGCCCGCGGTGGTGACCGTGACACCGGACGGCCGCCTCGCCGCGCTGGTCGAGGTCCTGGCCGCGGAGATGGACACCCCGCGCACCGGCACCGAGGTCACCCGGCCGGCGGTGGTCGACCTGATGCTCATCCACGTGCTGCGCCTCTGGAACGAGCGCGCCCCGGAACCCTCCTGGCCGGCCCTCGCCGACCCGGGGATAGCGGCGGCGCTGCGCTCGATCCACGAGAGCCCGCAGGAGCAGTGGACGGTCGCCGAGCTCAGCCGGGCCGCAGGGCTGTCCCGGACGGCCTTCACCCGCCGGTTCACCACCCTGGTCGGCACCCCGCCGATGACGTACCTGATCAGCCGCCGCCTGACCCGGGGCGCCCAGCTCCTGCGGGAGTCCGACGCGCCGCTGTCCGCGGTGGCGCGCCGGGTGGGGTACGCGTCGGAGTTCGCGTTCGCGGGCGCGTTCCGCCGTGAGTTCGGGATGGCGCCAGGACGCTTCCGGCGGGCTCTGCATGCCCCGGACGGCCGCTGACCCCCCGATTTGGCGTTGCGGGGTTGAGGCTGTAATGTTTTCCGAGCCGCCAGGGAGACGGGCGAGCGAACGGGACCTGAAGTCGAGGGCTCGGAGCGGCCGTCCTGGGGGAAACCCAAGAAATAGTCACGGTGAATCATCGT